>NZ_CP070368.1:0-695833 GCF_016919705.1 Paracoccus methylovorus | reverse complement strand
CGGAGTGGTGGCGAAATTCGCTCCGCGGCCTGCCGGGCTGAACGCCGATATCACCGTTGCGGGCTATCCGCTCGCGGGGCTTCTCTCCGGCCTGAATGTCACGCGAGGAAGCGTCAGCAGCCTCAAAGGCTTGGGAGGGGACGCGATACGGATGCAAATTTCGGCACCTGTGCAGCCGGGCAACTCGGGTGGCCCCGCGGTTGATGCCGCGGGGCGGGTGGTCGGTGTGGTTGTCTCGAAGCTCGATGCCAAACTGGTTGCAGATGCGACAGGGGATATCCCGCAGAACGTGAACTTCGCGGTGCGAGGCGAGATAACCAAGCTGTTTATGTTCCAGAACGGAGTTGAGCCCGTCCTCGGTGAAGATAACGCTCCGACGCTCGATCCGATGACGCTGGGAAAGAACCTTGAAGCGGTCACCAAGCTTGTCGAGTGCTATGCCGTTCCGAAGTGATTTGTATCCCTACATTCGCCCTCCGCGACCGGGCAGCCCGCTTCCTGCACCCCTCGCAGCAATAGACGGCATCGGCCCTGCGCCATTCCGGAATCGGCTTAGCGCACCATTTGCAGGACCAGCCATCCCGGCGCAGGTTCGACAATATCCGCTTGGCGCGCCCCAGCCGCTGCGTGCGGCCTGACAGCATGAACACATCGCACTGGACGGCCCAGCCGCCATTCGGCCTTTCCTCTATGCTGATGCCCCACGGGTCTGGTGCCGCCATGATGGTCCTCAATATTTCATGGGTTACAGCCGGGTCATGTGGCTGATGTTGCAATGCCGTCTGGAGCTAACCCCTAAGGTGGATGAAGAAATCCGGCATTCTGTCTGACCCCATACCCTCGCAGACCACAAGCGCGCCCTCGGCCTCGGTGAGCCTGACAGCGCCGCCAGCGACCCCGCCCAGCATCGCCTTGGCCGGTTCGGCATCGGCCTTGCCCCGGCCATCCTCCCGAAGATAGGTGCGATGCAGGGCGAAGCGTGCCGCGCCATCGACGCGGGCCAGCAAGGCCGGAAAGCGCCGGGCGCTGGGGTGCCAGCAGTCGGGATGAAACCGCAGGGCGTCGGACAGGTCGCAGGTGATGCCGCGACCCCGCAGGTAGATTTCCGCAAGGCTGCCGTGAACGGGCTGGCCCTCGCCCCAGACCGCCAGAGCCTGCCGCTCGCGCTTCTCGGCCTCGGCCCTCTCTGCTGCCTCGATGCGCACCAGATCGGCGGCGCTGGGCGGGGTATAGACGCCCTTGCCCTCGACCAGACCCAGACCGCGCAGGGCGTCCAGAATGGTATCGAACCGGCAACCGGCATGGCAACGGGCCAGCAGCCTGCCGCCGTCGCCATCGGCAAGGCTCAGGCTCGGGCGCTTGTCCCCGTGGACCGGACAGCAGGCCACCCCGTAGCGGCCATGCCAGCGGCCACGAAGGGCGCGGGTGATGCGCTCGGCCTCAGTCATTGGACGCCCCCAGCATATCGGCCAGCCGCTCAAGGTGCTGACGCTCCGAATCCTCGGCAACCTTGACGGCGGCAAGCGCGTCGGCGGGCAGGAAAGCCTCTATGCATTCCCGCAGCAGGCCACGCAGGATATGCGCGGGCATCGCCTCGGCTTCCACTGTCCCGCGAATATGCAGGGCGCGGCGGTCGCTTTCCTTCCGGGGTTTCGTCGGCAGGTCGTATTGCGCGATCTGGGTTTCATCTATGCCCAGACGGATGAAATGCAGCTTCACGGACGGGTCGAGATGTTCGCGCAACTCCCGTTCAAGGGAACGGTCGATAAGCACCCCTGCCGGGTCGTAGTCGCCGATATAGTAAACCACGCAATCCCGGCCATCTTCGCATTTCCAGTTGATGGTCTGCGCCGCGTCATAGGCCAGCGTAATCGAAGAAAACCCGCCGCAGGGATAAAGGCTCACCGCCAGTTCCTTACAGGTGTCCTGAATGACGCCCGCAATCGACCGGCTCTCGCACCAGACTTCGACATAAAACCGCGACTGCGCCCAGAGGTCCGCCCGATACAGCCCGGCCATGCTCCGCAGGAAATCGGCGGGCCCGGCGAAGGTGCTGGTATGGTATCCCCGCCTCGTGGCATCCGCGATCCAGCCATATGGAAGCCGCCCGGATCGGCGCAGCTTCTTCACCCGGTCCTGAACATGACGATAGCCACGGTCGGATTTTTCCACAGGCTCGGGCAACCGGGGATCGGTCATCCGGTAGAACACATGCCGGACGCTCTGGGGATGGTCGGACGTCAGAACGTCGATAATCTGGCGATCCAACTGTCCGATGGCTGCGGCGCTGCGTCTGACCCGTTTTAACGTGCCCGCACGATAAACCTGATGCGCTGTCATTGCGGCCACCCCCAGACATGGGCGACAACGGCCTGTGCCTGTGCTTCGGTCAGGCCGTTAAGGCGGCGCAGATAGCGGATTCGGAAAACCTCGGCGCTCATGCCCGGCCCTCCATCCCGGCACAGGCGCGCAAGGCGGTGACGCGGGCCTGACCCTCTTTCAGCATCCGCTCGACCTCGGATTCGCAGCCAAGGCGGCGGGCGAGAAAAAGCAGGCTGCCACCGGCCACGGCCAGATGCTCATGCAGGGCGTCCAGCGTCTCGCCCACGTCGCGGAAGCTGGTGCGGTCGGTGTTGTCGATCAGGCGACGGCCAGTCAGGGCGATAGCGGCCGCGGCGGCCAGCAACTCGGTGTTGGTGGGTTCCTGTTCAGTCATGACCGGCCCCCCAGATCAGAGCGGCCAGAAAGGCGGCGCGGTCGTGGCTGATGCCGTAACGGACACAGAGCCGGGAAATGCGGAGCGCCATCATACCGCACCGCCCTTCTCAGCCTTGCCCAGCGCCTCCAGGACGGCCGGCAGCAGATCGAGACGAAAGGCTAATCCCTGCTTTCCGGGGCGCATCTCACCCGCATCATCGCGATACCAGACGCGAATGCTTACGATATCGTGGCCTTTGAAGGTTTCTGCCGTGAAACGGATTTCCTCGCGGCTGTTCTTCTGCACGCTGCCCAGATCCGTCATTCCGCAGCCTCCCGGCCGGGGGCCACATTGCAGCGCAAAACATACCGGGCATGACTGCCGGGGAACGGCCCCTCATGCGGTTCGCGGATCGTCTCGACCGCAACGCCGGCCTTGCGCAGCTTGAACACATAGGCCGACCAGCGGGGGCCGGGGTGGTCAATAGGGGTGCAGCCTTTCGGCCCGGCGTGGATCAGGTGTTCCAAAGCCCAGCGGTCGCGGCCTTTGACGACGATAACGCGGGGATCGGTTTCCCCGTCGCGAATGGTGAAAGCCCGTGCGGGCCATTGCTGTTTGAAGGCCATAGCCTTGCCTCATGGCTTGCGGGCAAGGGCGCTGGGCGCTATATTTGCGGTATAACCCTACCGCAAAACGAATGCGCCGCCGCCCTACTGCCCAAGGGTGGCGGTTTCGTTATGCGGCCTCGGAGCGGGCGGCTTTTGCCCGTTCGATGACCTCAAGGATTTCGGATTGCGGCCAGCGGGACAAAGCGCCCAGCTTGATCGGTTTGGGAACGGTTCCGTCGGCTACACGCCGCCAGAAGGTCGGAACGCTGACGCCGAGAAGCGGTGCGGCCTCGCGGTCCTTTAAAAGAGGGTCGATGGTGGTCATTGGTCAGCCTGTATTACGAGTGATACTGGCTGACAGGGTTGCTTCATCGATAATAAAAGCAAACAGGGAACAATATTAAAAACCGTCAGAACACTATTGTTCCGATTGTTCCGTATCTAATGGGCTTCGACGGTTTACCGTTCGCGCAATTGTGTCCGGCTTTAGAGATCTACCCGCTTTATCTGACAACCGACGCGCTACAATTTCCCAGCTATGGCCAGTGATGTGATGGCCACACGGATATAAATCATCGTAGGCGCTCAGGATGATGGGGGTGAGCGCTGGGCGCCCCACTTTACGCATACGGACCTCTGTGTGTTCCACGGAAGGACTCCCAGTCTCAAACGGGCTATCTCCCCATATTGCCCTAAGGATATCCTGATCGGTGCTCGGCAGGTCCTTTGGGTTCCAACATACCGACATTCCAATCATTTTGTTGACCAACTGTGTTGCAGCTTCTGCGTCTTCCTCATCCATCCATGCATAGATGAATAGGCTACGCGTATTGTTTCGGAGCCGGATTAGTCCGGTTCGGGGGTCCAGCGCACAAAATCTGTTCCCAACATCCTTTTCACTGAAAAGCCCCTTGGAGTGCTGAGTGAAATATAAGTTATACTCACCGCGTTTATCTACAGGGGACGCAATAGAGCAGGCATCAAGTCTGTCGGCATGAAACCACATCCATCTTGGCACACGAAGAAGGCTGCCATCTTTTCCACAAAGTATGGGTTCAAACTCATACATGAAATTTGCAAGCAGCCACGTCTTCAGGACCATACGCGCAAGGCTGTCGTTTGCTTTCTTTTCTGCGATCCGAACCCGCTGACACCGCTCGACTTCCTCAGCCCAGATATCAACGCATTCCAAAATATCCGACCAACACAAGTATCCCTCTGGTGCAATCATGGTTTTCCCCTCACCATCTTCACCACCTGCCCCGACTGGCCGGTCACGTGCTTCGCCCAGCGCGCCAGCAAGACACGCCGCTGTTCAAGAAAATCCGTGCGGCGATAGGCCCGCTCCACAGAGCCGCCCACGACATGCCCCAACATCGTTTCTGCAACCTCGTGCGGTGCGTCCGTTGCCTCGGCCAGCCAATCGCGCAGGCTGGACCGAAAGCCGTGCGGGCGCTCGGCCATACCCCGGCGCTCCATCATCCGAGACATGGTAGCGTCAGAGATGACGCCCTTGCGCTGACTTGGAAACAAGAATCCGTCGCGGGCATGGCGCCGCGCAGCCTCCACAATCGCCAAAGCTTCGGGAGCTAACGGCACCCTGAAATCACTGGTTGCATCCTTTCTGCCCTTCATGGCCTCGGCAGGGATTGTCCACACATCGCCATCAATTTGGCTATCGTGAAGAAAGCGCAGGGGTGCTGATCGAACGCCGGTCAGGATGAGAAGGCGTAATGCAAGATGCGTGATAGAGCCGTTTGCCAGCGTCTCATAGAAGGTCGGCACATCGCGCCAAGGGACAGAAGGAATGTTCTCGATCTTGTGACGGCTCTTTCCGAGAAGCGCCCGCGCCTTTTCGGTAGCCTGTAGATCGACAACCAGACCAAGGGCGGCGGCATGGCGCAAGCACAGGGTCAAGCGCCCCAGCGCCTTTTCAGCAACGGATGCCTTGGTGTGCCAGAGCGGCTTGAGGCAATCCCGAATATCGGTTTGATCAATATCGGCAACCGGCATCTTACCAAGCTTCGGCAAGACATGGATGGCGAGAGGGCTGAACCAGCGCCCGGCAGCGCCGTCCCCCTTCAATTCAGCCTTCCGCGCCTCGAAGCAGTCTCGGGCGATGTCGTTCAGGAAATGCAGATTGCGGGCCGCTTCCCGCTTGGCCTTCTCACGTTCCTTGATCGGGTCCAGCCCCTCACGAACCACAGCCCGCGCAGCATCGGCTTTGCGCCGGGCCTCTGCCAGCGAAACAGCCGGGAAAGCGCCCAATCCCATTTCCCGCCGCCTGCCGTAAACTGTCACGCGCAGCACCCACTTGCCCCGCGCCTGCTCATTCTTGATCAGCCACAGCCCCGCACCATCCGCATACTTGCCAGGGGCCAGTGCAGCCGCCCCTTTGGCGCTAAGTCTGTTGGTCGCCCTCACAGCCCACCTTTCCGGCCCGAATTTTAGTCCCCCTCTTAGCCCACCCCTATATATAGTATGGAGTGATAGAGGTTGATTACAGATGGTGCTGATTGAAACAGGAAAACTGTATAATATCAAGCCAGATGATTGCCGATGATACCGGATGATTTCTAGATATAGGTGCCTTCAATGCTCTCCCGCAGCACCATAAAAATCCCCCACCAATGCGGTTAACTGCGCAAGCTCTGATCCTGCAGCATCGCGCAATTGCCAAGACCCCCTCTGCCCGGCAAGTCTTTCTGTAGCGGGACCGGCAAGCCTCGGTTAAAGCAGCAGGAAAGGGGGGCGCATGGACTTCAAATGGCTCGAGGACTTTCTGGTGCTGGCCGAGACGCACAGTTTCTCGCGCTCGGCCGAGTTGCGCGGCGTCACGCAAAGCGCTTTCAGCCGCCGCATCCGGGCGCTTGAAGAATGGCTGGGCACCGACCTTCTGTCACGCGAAAGCTATCCGGTGACACTGACCCCCGAAGGCATCCTGTTTCGAGAGACGGCAGAAGAGGCCGTACGCATGATCAATGCCCGCCGTGCCGAATTCCGCGACCATGACCGCGCGCATGGAGGGGAAATTTCATTCGTCGCCCTGCACAGCCTGACGGTGACTTTCCTGCCGGGCTGGCTGATGCGGCTGAAGGCTGCGGCGGGCCAGATGACCAGCCGCGTCAAGCCCGAGAATTTCGATCGCTGCATCGAGGCGCTGACCGAGGGCGGCTATGACTTCTTCCTGACCTATGCTCATCCGCAGGTGAACATCCCGCTGGACCCGGCAGTCTTTCCGCATCTGGTCGTGGGTCATGACCGGCTGGTCGCCGTCGCACGACCCGGCTTTCCCAAGGAATGGCACAGCGAGGGCATGCCGATGCTGAAATATTCGCGCGGCTCATTTCTGAACGCCATGGCCCGGATCGCGCTGGCCCAGCCCGGCGCGCCCCGGGTCTATGTCGCCCATACCGATGAAGCATCCATGGCCGAGGCGATGAAAAGCATGGCTGTCGCCGGGCATGGCATGGTCTGGCTGCCCCGCCGGCTGGTCGAGGCCGAGATCGGGGCAGGCCGGCTGGAGGTGGTCGCACCGGAATTGCCGATGGAGATCCGGCTTTACCGCAACGCGGCACGCGGGCGCGGTATCACCGGCCGGGTCTGGCAGGCGGCGCGCGAACTGGGCGATGATTATGCGGAAACGGAATAACCCAGCGCGACTTGGCATTGGAAATCATCCGGGACACTGCCTAAATCTTTGACAACGGGGCGGAGGAGATGCCCTGTCATCGCACATTGAAACAGATCGCATCGCGCGAAGGGCCTCCGGCTGGCGGCTGGCTTCGCGTGCCTGCGCCCCGAGGTGAACATGACCCCAACCCGCATCGACCATGACCTGCTTGGCGACCGAGAAGTGCCCGCCGACGCCTATTGGGGCGTCCACACCCTGCGCGCCGTCGAGAATTTCCCGATCTCGGGCCGGCCCATCGGCGAAATTCCCGAGCTGATCCGGTCGCTGGCCTCGATCAAGCAGGCAGCGGCGATGGCCAATGCCGATCTGGGTTTGCTCTCGGCCGAACGCCGCGACGCCATCGTCGCAGCCTGCGAAGAGATCCGCGCCGGCAAGCTGCACGACCAGTTCATCGTCGACCAGATCCAGGGCGGCGCCGGCACATCGACCAACATGAACGCCAATGAGGTGATCGCCAACCGCGCGCTTGAGATCATGGGCCATGCCAAGGGAGAATACCGCTACCTGCACCCCAACGAGCACGTGAACATGAGCCAATCGACCAATGACGTCTATCCGACGGCATTGCGGCTGGCTTCGTGGCGGGGGCTGCAGAACGTGATTGCGGCACTTGCCTCTTTGCGCGTCGCATTCGCCGAAAAAGGCGCCGAATTCGCCGATATCCTGAAGATGGGCCGCACTCAGTTGCAAGAGGCGGTGCCGATGACGCTGGGGCAGGAATTCAACGCCTTCGCCATCACCATCGGTGAGGACGAGATGCGGCTCGCCGAAGCCGCCAGCCTGATCTGCGAAATCAACCTGGGCGCCACCGCCATCGGCACCGGCATCACCACCCACCCCGAATATGCCGAGCGGGTGCGGGCGCGACTGGCCGAGATCACCGTGATCCCTGTCGTCACCGCCCCAGATCTGGTCGAGGCCACGCAGGATTGCGGCGCCTTCGTGCAGGTTTCCGGCGTGCTCAAACGCGTGGCGGTGAAGCTGTCCAAAATCTGCAACGACCTGAGGCTGCTGTCGTCAGGCCCGCGCGCGGGCTTCAATGAAATCAACCTGCCTGCGAAACAGGCCGGTTCCTCGATCATGCCGGGCAAGGTGAACCCGGTCATCCCCGAGGTGGTCAATCAGGTCGCCTTCGAGGTGATCGGCAACGACGTGACCATCACCATGGCCGCCGAGGGCGGGCAGTTGCAGTTGAACGCCTTTGAGCCGGTGATCGCCTATAGCATGTTCCGCTCGGTCAGCCATCTGATCGCGGCCTGCAATACGCTGGAGCATAATTGCGTGCGCGGTATCACCGCCAATCGCGACGTGCTCAAGGAAACCGTGCGCCGCTCGATCGGCATCGTGACCGCGCTGAACCCCTATATCGGCTATGCCGCAGCGACCGAGGTCGCGACCGAAGCGCATCTGACCGGCCGCGGCGTCTATGAGCTGGTGCTGGAAAAGGGCCTGTTGCCGAAAGATCGTCTAGACGCCATCCTGCGCCCCGAAAGCCTGACCAAGCCGCAGCTTTTCATTAACTAAGACCGCATCGCGCAACCCCGGTCAGTCTGATGACCGGCCGGGGCGACAGGCAGGCGGCATTTCAGCGCAACCCTTCGCAGAAGCCTTTGATGCGGGCGCAAGCATCCGCCAGCACCGCGTCCGAGGCGGCGTAAGAGATGCGGAAATGCGGCGAAAGCCCAAAGGCCGCGCCAAAGACCACAGCAACACCGGTTTCATTCAGCAGCGCGGTGGCGAAAGCCTCGTCATCCGTGATCTTCGCACCGCTTGCCGAGGTCTTGCCGATCAGCCCCGCAATCGAGGGATAGACATAGAACGCCCCCTGCGGCACCGGACAGTCGATACCCGGACATGCGTTCATTCCCGCCACCACCAGATCGCGTCGGCGCTGGAACGCGGCGCGGCTTTCCGAAACATAATCCTGCGGCCCGGTCAGCGCGGCCAAAGCGGCATATTGGCTGATCGAACAGGGATTCGAGGTCGATTGCGACTGCAGCTTGGCCATGGCGCCGATCAGTTCCTGCGGGCCGGCACCATAGCCGATGCGCCAGCCGGTCATGGCATAGGATTTCGACACGCCGTTCATGGTCAACGTGCGGGATTTCAGCCCCGGCTCGATTTGCGCGGGCGTGACGAATCGGAAATCGTCGAAGACCAGATGTTCATAGATGTCATCCGACAGCACCCAGACATGCGGGTGTCGCATCAGCACCTTGGTCAGCCCGCCCATATCCTCGGCCCCATAACCTGCGCCTGTCGGGTTCGAGGGCGAATTCAGGATCACCCATTTCGTGCGGGGCGTAATCGCCGCCTCAAGCTGCTCGGGGGTGATGCGATAGCCGTTTGCCATGGCGCCCTCGACAATGACGGGCGTGCCGCCGGCCAGCAGCACCATATCCGGGTAGCTGACCCAATAGGGCGCTGGAATGATCACCTCATCGCCCGGATTCAGCGTCGCCATCAGCGCGTTATAAAGGATCTGCTTGCCGCCGGTGCCGACCGTTACCTGCGAGGGGAGATAATCCAGCCCGTTTTCCCGCGTGAACTTGTCGCAGATGGCGCGTTTGAGTTCAGGGATGCCGTCCACCGCCGTATAGCGTGTATGGCCTGCATCGATGGCTTTTTTGGCAGCCTCGCGAATATGTTCGGGCGTGTCGAAATCGGGCTCACCTGCGGAAAGGCTGATGATATCACGGCCCTCGGCGGCCAGTTCGCGGGCGCGCCCGGTGATGGCAATCGTAGGCGAGGGTTTGACGCGGGCGAGCGTCTGCGACAATAAGCTCATCGAATTCATCCTGCGGCTGGTCGTCCCGTCATAGGCGCGCCGCCGTGGACAGGCAAGCCGGGGGCAAGCGTGACTGACAACGAAGCAAGGCTGAAACGGCTGAAGATGCGCAGCTGGCGGCGCGGCACCAAGGAAATGGACCTGATCCTCGGCCCGTTCTCGGACAGCGAGATGGAGCGGCTGACCGAAGCCGAGCTGGACCTGTACGAGGCGCTGCTGGATGAAAACGATCAGGACCTTTACCCGTGGATCACCGCCCGGCTGGGCGATTCCCGCCCAGGACCTGGCCCGCTGCTGCCCATCCTGGACCGGGTTGCATCCTTTGCTCATTCAAGGCTTCTGAAGAAATAGGCGCAATTTTAGCTGACGCGCGGGGATTAACCGAAGATTGGGAAATCTGCGGCATTGTGGCGGAAACGAAGCCACGAACGGACCCCTCGCATATGCAACAGCGCAGCTCTGCCCAAACAGTGTCCGCCCTGCGGCCCCTGCAGCGGACCACCCGGACCGAGGCTTATCTGGAAAGTCTGCAGACCCTTGAACGCCTGCACCGGCTTCTTCTGGATCTGATCAAGGACGAATTCGAACGATTGGGCCGGACCGACCTGACACCGGTGCAGGGGCTGCTGATCTATAACCTTGGCACTGCCGAGGTGACGGCGGGCGAATTGCGGTCCCGCGGCATGTATCAAGGCTCGAACGTTTCCTACAATCTCAAGAAACTGGTCGAGTTGGGCTACGTCCACCATGAGAGATGCGAGATGGACCGACGCTCGGTCCGGGTGCGGCTTACCCCTGCCGGGCAAGAGGTGCGCGATTGCATGGCAGGAATGTTTGCCCGCCACGCCGAAGGGCTGGAGCTGTCGGGGGTGCTGGACGACCCTCCTATCGAGGCGGTGAACCTGCTATGGCGGCGGATCGAACGGTTTTGGTCCGAACAGATTCGCTATATCTACTAAGTCCGCAAAAACCGCGCCTCCGGACTGCACGACCCGACCAACGCATCGGCCCGACACCTCCCCCGATCCGCCCCCCGATATTACGGATGACGGGTGCGTATCTTGAGCGGCGCAGCCCGCGCAAAGGGCGAACATCCCGCCTGCCCTTTGCGCTTTTCGGTTCTTCGCCTACCAGTGACCGGTGTTTTCCATGCTGGCCCAAGGCTCTTGCGGCGGCAGGTGTTCGCCCTCTTGCAAAAGCTCGATCGAGATATTGTCCGGGCTGCGGACAAAGGCCATATGCCCATCGCGCGGCGGGCGGTTGATGGTGACGCCCGCATCCATCAGCTTCTGGCACATTTCGTATATATTGCCGACCCGATAGGCGAGATGGCCGAAATGCCGGCTGTCCGAGGGCAGGCCGTCGTCGCCATCCCAGTTATAGGTCAGTTCGACCGGGCATTCGTGCTGGCCGGGCGGGGCCATGAACACCAGCGAGAAACGCGCCTGTTCGTTGTCGATTCGCCGCGTCTCCTCAAGCCCCAGAAGCCGAAAGAAGGCCATCGTCTTTTCGAGGTCGAGCACGCGCACCATGGTATGCAGATAGCGGATATTCATCGTTCCTCTTTCCTGTTTGCGGATCCGGTCCGGGCATGTTTGCGGGGCCAGACTGACATCACACAGGGCCAACCGCAACGTCCGCCAAGGTTGCCCACCGCGGCGACACTTCAGGTTGATTGAATCCCGCTCAGGTGCCACAAGATATGGTCACACCATCCGAGGATTCCGTCATGCCCATCACCCCCGAACAACAGGCCCAGATCGACGAGCAGCGCGCCACCCCGCGCCCTACCCTGCGCGCCGTTTCCGAGGGGATGGAGAACCATCTTTACAAGGCGCATGAGGTTCTGGACCACGGGTTGATCCGGGTCATCGACTACATGGGCGACGATTCCGCCATCACCCAGGCCGCGCGGGTCAGCTATGGCCGCGGCACCAAATCGGTCAGCAACGACGAGGGGTTGATCCGCTATCTGATGCGGCACTGGCACTCGACCCCCTTCGAGATGTGCGAGGTCAAGTTCCACGTCAAACTGCCGGTATTCGTCGCGCGTCAGTGGATTCGCCACCGCACCGCGAATGTGAACGAATATTCCGCACGATATTCGATCCTGGACCGCGAGTTCTATATTCCCGCCCCCGAACAGCTTGCCGCGCAATCGACGGTGAACAATCAGGGCCGCGGCCAGGTGCTGGAGGGGGACGAGGCCGCCCGTGTCCTCGACATCCTGCGCGAGGATGCGATGCGCAGTTATGACCATTACGAGCAGATGCTGAGCCAGGAGAACCAGCAGGGTCTGGCACGGGAACTCGCCCGCATGAACCTGCCCGCCAATGTCTATACGCAATGGTATTGGAAGGTGGACCTGCACAACCTGTTCCACTTCCTGCGGCTGCGGGCCGATAGTCATGCGCAATACGAGATCCGCGCCTATGCCGAGGCGATGTGCGGCATCGTCAGGGACTGGGTGCCCTTCGCCTATGCCGCCTTCGAGGATTACCGGCTGGGCGGGGTGCAGCTTTCCGCTAAAGGCGCCGAGGCATTGAAACGCCGCTTGGCGGGCGAGACCGTGACGCAGGAAAACAGCGGCATGAGCAAGGGCGAATGGCGCGAGTTCGAAGCCGACTGGGGTTAACTGCGGCCTTGGGGATCGCGTATCGGCCGCAAACCCGGCCGGTGCACCGAACTGCTCGAACAGGCCGGCGCCAAACCATTCATGGAAAGGTCGGAACCCTGTTGGCCCGGCCTTTCCATCTGCTGTCTCACAATGCGGTCCAGCCGCCATCCACGGAAATCGTCGTGCCGGTGATCTGATCCGCAGCCGGCGAGCATAAAAAGACCGCCGTGCCGCCCATCTGCTCCACCGTCGCGAACTGGCCCGAGGGCTGACGTTGCAGCATGACCTTGGCGATGACGTCCTCGCGGTTCATGCCATGGGTCTTCATCTGGTCGGGGATCTGCTTTTCCACGATCGGCGTCAGAACATAGCCGGGACAGATCGCGTTGCAGGTGATCGGCTCTTTCGCGGTTTCCAGCGCCGTCACCTTGGTCAGCCCGACGATGCCATGCTTGGCCGCGACATAGGCGGACTTGTATTCGCTGGCCGTCAGCCCGTGCGCCGAGGCGATGTTGATCACCCGGCCCCAGCCCGACTTGCGCATCATCGGCAGCGCCACCGCCGTGGTATGAAAGGCCGAGGTCAGGTTGATGGCGATGATCGCGTCCCATTTCTCGACCGGAAAATCCGGGATCGGCGCGACATGCTGGATACCGGCGTTGTTCACCAGAATATCGCACGCGCCGGCCTGTTCAATCAGGGCGCGGCAATCGGAACCTTTTGACATATCGGCCTGAATATAGCGGACGTTGACGCCGTGTTGGCGCGCCATGCTTTCCGCCAGCGCGTGATCCTCGGGCGCGTCGGTAAAACTGTTGAGCACGATATCGGCCCCTGCCCGCGCCAGTTCATGCGCGATCCCAAGCCCGATTCCCGAGTTGGAGCCCGTCACCACCGCCGTCTTACCGCCAAGGAATTTCTCGAACATCGCCGTCTCCTGCCGCCCTCGTTGTTGCTTCGCCGGCAGCATGGGCAAAAAGCAACACCCGCACAAGGGCGGGGCCGACAGCACTTCCACGGCCCCAACGGATGACATCCGCGTGATCGGATGCAGAGCTCTGCAACCCGACCAATAGCCCGGAAACGGCACGAAAAACCCATAAAAAAAGCGCCCGCACAAGGCGGGCGCAAGTCATGAGGCAGGTTTCATACAGGCAAGAAACCTATCGAGCAGTGCCTTATCTATACGCTTTTCGCCCCCTGAGTCCAAGGCGTAAGTTTGCTTCATGGTGAACGGGCGGTTAATCTGGACCCGGGCAAAACCAACGACCCGGAAATCAGGGCAATCGAGCATGCGATTCTTCAAATTTACTAACGAATCCGCGATCTGGCGGCGAATCGCGCTGTGTTTGTGTGTTGCATCCATGCCGCTGGCAAGCCCTGCCGAACCCATGCATGCCATTGCAATGTATGGAGAACCTGCGCTGTCGCCCGACTTTACCCACTTGCCTTACGCCAATCCCGACGCCCCGAAAGGTGGCACGATTCGTCTGGCCGAGACGGGCACGTTCGATTCGCTCAACCCTTGGATTCTGATGGGCAACCCGGTCTGGCCGATCTTTACCCAGCCCGGATTGCTGACCGAGTCGTTGATGACCCGCTCGATCGATGAACCCTTTACGCTTTACGGGCTTCTGGCCGAAAGTGTCGAAACCGATGCAGACCGCACATGGGTCGAGTTCACCTTGCGCCCCGAGGCACGATTCTCGGACGGCACGCCGGTGACGGTGCAGGACGTGATGTGGTCCTATGAGGTTCTGGGGACCAAGGGGCATCCGCGCTATACCGCCGTCTGGGCCAAGGTCGAAAAGATGGAGCAGACCGGCCCGCGCACGGTCCGCTTTACCTTTAATTCCTCCGACCGCGAACTGTCGATGCTGATGGGAATGCGGCCGATCCTGAAGAAGGCGAAATGGGAAGGCCGCGATTTCAGCCAGTCCAGTCTGATGGTCCCGATCGGGTCTGGCCCCTATGTCATCGAAAAGGTCGATCCGGGGCGCGCGATTACTTTTCGCCGCAACCCCGACTATTGGGGTCGCAATCTGGCCGTGACGCAGGGCATGCATAATTTCGATGTGATCCGCTATGACTATTTCGGCGACGCCTCGGCCATGTTCGAGGCTTTCAAGGCCGGCGAGATCGACGTCTGGCGCGAACTGGTCGCCGCCCGCTGGGAACGCAACTTCGACTTCCCGGCCATCCGCGAAGGCAGGATGGTGAAATCCGAAATCCTCCATGGCCGTCCCTCAGGCATCATGGGGCTGGTGATGAACACCCGCAACCCGCTGTTCGCCGACTGGCGGGTGCGGCAGGCGCTGATCGAGGCCTTCAACTATCGCTTCATCAACATGACGCTGAGCGGCGGCAAGGACCCGCGCATCACCAGCTATTTCGCCAATTCCGAACTGGCCATGCAGCCCCAGCCCGCCACCGGACGCGAGGCCGAATTGCTTGCACCCTTCGCGGACGACCTGCCGCCGGGCACCCTCGAGGGCTATGCCCTGCCCGAAGGGGGGGAACGCGCCATCGACCGCAAGGGCATCCGCGCCGCGCTGGAACTGCTGCGCCAGGCGGGCTGGACCGTACAGGACGGCGAGTTGCGCAATGCGCAAGGCCATCCCTTCAGCTTCGAGATCCTGCTGAACCAGTCCGGCAGCGCCATGCGCAGCAGCGCCGAGACCCGGCAGATCGTCGATATCTTCGTGCAATCCCTGCGCAACCTGGGTATCCAGCCGCGCGTCACGCTGCTGGACGCAGCGCAATATGTCGAGCGAACGAACAACTATCAGTTCGACATGACGTGGTATGAACGCGGGCTGTCGCTGTCGCCCGGCAACGAACAGAGGCTTTATTGGGGACGCGAAGGCGTGGCCACGCCGGGCAGCAAGAATTGGATGGGGATCGATTCGCCCGCGGTCGAGGCCATGATCGCCGAGATGGGGCACGCCCATACGCATGAGGATTTTGTCGCAGCGGTCAAAGCCCTTGATCGGATATTAACCGCCGGACGCTATGTCATCCCGGTCAGTTATTCACGGATTTCCCGCTTGGCCCATCGCGCCGACCTGGATTATCCTGAAAACACGCCGCTTTACGGTGACTGGCCCGGCTTTATGCCAGAAACCTGGTGGCAGGAGGAAAGAAAATGAAATTCAGTCGGATCGCAGCCGTCCTGGCCGTCCTTGCACTTACTGCGTGCAACACGGTTGCCGGCGTGGGCGAGGACATCTCTGGTGCCTCGCGCATGGTTCAGGGCGGACTTGGCGGAGGAGGTTACCGATGAAATGGGTTCACGTGCGCGATAACTGGCCCGCCTTCTTCGAGGCCATTGTCGAGAAATGGCCCGAGGCAGACGATAGCGAGCTCGAGGAAATCGACGGCGACCAGCGCGCCTTCATCGCCTATATCGCCGAGGTCACCGGGCAGGATGTCAGCGAAGCCAAGGATGAGATCCGCGAATGGCTGGCGGGTGAGATCCCCTCGGACATCGTCATGGACCCGATCCATGACAACCATTCGATCGCGCTGTCCGCGAAATATGTGGGCGAAGGCGAGGACGAATATGACGACGACGCCCGTTTCGGCGATGACGACGAGGTGCCCGACGACGGCGACTGAGGACACGGCTGCGAAGCGCGTTTAACAAGGGCTCTTGCCCCTTCCCCGCTATGCCGGCCCTCAATGGGGCCTGCAAGGTGCTCGCCGGGGTATTTTTTCAACAGAGAAGCAGATCAGGCGTCCAGGTCGATCCAGACCGGGACGTGATCGCTGGGTTTGTCCTTGGCGCGCTCATCACGGTCAATGCCCACGTCGATCAGCAGATCGGCAGCTTGCGGCGACAGCAGGACATGATCGATGCGAATGCCGTTGTCCCTTTGCCAAGCCCCCGCCTGATAGTCCCAAAAGGTAAACGGGCCGCGCGTACTGCCCGGGTGCCGCAGGCGCACCGCATCCATCCAACCGTCGAAGACGATGCGGCGCAACGCGGCGCGACTTTGCGGCTGGAACAGGGCATCGTCCAGCCATTTTTCAGGAAATGCCGCATCGCGGGGTTCGGGAATGACGTTATAATCACCCATCATCGCCACCGGCATTTCGCTGGCAAGCAGTGATTTGGCATGCTGGTGCAGCCGCTCCATCCACGCCAGTTTGTAGTCGAACTTCGGTCCCGGCTGCGGGTTGCCGTTCGGCAGATAGAGGCCGGCGATGCGCACCGCGCGGTGGCTGACGACCGTCGCCTCGATATAGCGGGCCTGTTCGTCCGTCTCATCGCCCGGCAGGCCGCGGGTGACATCCTCAAGCGGGTAGCGCGACAGGATGGCGACGCCGTTGAAACCCTTTTGCCCGTGGGTTTCGATATTGTAGCCCAGATCCGCAATCGGATCGAAAGGAAAGCCCTGATCCTGGGCCTTGATCTCTTGCAGGACCACGACGTCGGGCTGCGCTTCCGCAAGCCAGTTGGTGAGGGTTTCGATCCGGGCGCGGATGCCGTTGATGTTGAATGTCGCGAGCTTCATATGCGCGACACTAGCCGGCCCGGTGCGCCGAGGCCAGATCAGATCGAAAAGCCAGATCAGATGGAAAAGGACGTGCCGCAGCCGCAGGACGAGCTGGCATTGGGGTTTTCGATGGTGAAGCGCGCGCCGATCAATTCGTCGGCGAAGTCGATAGTGGCACCGGCAAGAAAAGGCAGCGAGACCGGATCGACCACGACGCTTTGGCCGTCTGCGCTGAGTACCAGATCGTCCTCGGCCGCGTCGTCCAATCGGATATCATATTGGAACCCCGAACAACCGCCGCCGGCGACCGCGATGCGCAGCGGGCGTGCAGGGCCTGCGCCGTTGATCTCGGCCAGGCGCGCAAAGGCGCGTTCGGTCACCCTAGGGGGCAGGTTCAGACCTGTGTTCATGGCGCGTTCCCGTTTCCGTCATCCGGTCTGGAATATAGGGTTCACCCGACAAACCCGCAAGGAACGCAGGACAAGATGACGGCACCCTATGCCTGCCAGCCCGAAGAAAGCCGCGGCCGCCGCTGGCCCGAGCGCATGTCCACCTTTCGCAGCCCGTGGCAGCGGGACCGCGACCGGATCATCCATTCCAGCGCCTTTCGCCGGCTCAAGCACAAGACCCAGGTCTTTGTCGAGCATGAGGGCGATTATTACCGCACCCGCCTGACCCATACGATCGAAGTGGCGCAGGTCGCCCGCACCATCGCTGGCGCGTTGGGGTTGAACACCGACCTGGCCGAGACGGTGGCGCTGGCGCATGATCTGGGGCATCCGCCGTTTGGCCATACCGGCGAGGATGCGCTGGCCGCCTTGATGGCGCCCTATGGCGGGTTCGATCACAATGCGCAGGCGCTACGCATCGTGACAAAACTGGAGCGCCATTATGCCGATTTCGACGGGCTGAACCTGACATGGGAGAGCCTGGAAGGCATTGCCAAGCACAACGGCCCGGTCACCGGACCCCTGCCCTATGCGCTGGCCGAGGTGAATGCGGAATGGGATCTGGAGCTTCACAGCAATGCCAGCGCCGAGGCACAGGTCGCGGCCGTGGCCGATGATGTGGCCTATAATCACCATGACCTGCATGACGGGCTGCGCGCAGGGCTTTTCAGCGAAGAGGATCTGGCGCAACTGCCCGTGGTCGGTGAAGCCCTGGAGGTGGTGGATACTCTGCATCCCGGCCTTGAGCCGATGCGGCGACGGCACGAAGCGTTGCGACGGGTGTTCGGCGTGATGGTCGAGGACGTGATCGCCGTGGCACAGAACCGCCTTGCCGGCCTGCAGCCGCAAAGCGCGCAAGAGATCCGCGACATGGAAGGGCCGATCATTCGCTTTTCGAAACCGCTCTACCAGAACCTCAAGGCGATCAAGCTGTTCCTGTTCCAACGCATGTATCGCGCACCCTCGGTCGTGGTCGAGCGCCAGCGTGTCACCGAGATGTTGAACGGCTTGTTTCCGCTGTTTCTGGAAGACCCTTCGAAAATGCCGGAAACCTGGTTCGGGGCTGCGGAGGCCGCCGGAGACGAAACCGGGCGTGCCCGGGTGGTTCTGGACTATGTCGCCGGCATGACCGACCGCTTTGCCATTCAGGAGGCACAGCGCCTTTTGGGCTGAGCCATGGGGGCTTTGCCCCCGCCGTTCCAGCCCCCTCGACGGGGGCTGGAACGGCTCCCCCAGGATATTTGTGCACGCAAGAACGAGGGTTTATTCGGCCGGATCGTGGTCCTGCAGCCACTGTTGCATCATGTGGATCTCGGCCTCCTGAGCCTTGATGACCTCTTCGGCCAGCTTGCGGACCTCCGGGTCCTTGCCATGTTCCAGTGCGACCTTGGCCATGTCTATGGCGCCTTGATGATGCGGGATCATTCCGCGCATGAAATCGATATCGGCATCACCGCTGTAATCCACCGCCATGTCCTGATGCATCCGCTCCATCGCCTGCTGGTAGCCGGCGGTCGAAGGGCTGTCGCCGTGGCCGGCATGATCCATCGT
This sequence comes from Paracoccus methylovorus, assembly GCF_016919705.1. Taxonomy (NCBI): domain Bacteria; kingdom Pseudomonadati; phylum Pseudomonadota; class Alphaproteobacteria; order Rhodobacterales; family Paracoccaceae; genus Paracoccus; species Paracoccus methylovorus. The sequence continues at coordinate 676,929 of NZ_CP070368.1, read as the reverse complement.
CGCATGGTCCTGAGCGGCGACAGGCAGGGCGAATAGCGTGGCAAGGGCAAAGATGGCGGGATGCATGGCTTTCTCCGGGGTTACGGCAATGCGCCAAGAAAAGCGCGACCGGATGCGGGCGGCAAATGACAAACCTGTCAGCGCAGGAAGATCAGCGCCATGCCCGCAACCGCGATTGCCGCCCCCGCCCAGGAGGTGGCCGAGGGCCGCGCCCCGGTCATCGCCCATAACACCGGCAGGATCAGGACCGGAGACAGCGCCGAAAGCGTCGAGACGATGCCGACTTTGCCGCCCTGCAGCGCGAACATCAGCAGCGTCATGCCGGTCACCATGGCAATCAGGCCCGAGAGCGCGGTCAGCACCAGTATGCGCGGACTAGGCCGGCCCAACGGCTGAACCGCACGGATCGGCAGCGCCATCAGCAGGATCAGGCATACCACCGCCACGGCCACCCGCACCAGCGACGCGACATAGGGATCAAAGCCGGTGGCCATCACCGGTCGTGCGATCAGTGATCCCAGCGCCTGTCCCGCCGCCGCCATAAGACCAAAGCCCGAGGCGACCCAGACCGAGCCTTGCACCGCCTCGAACCGATGTCCGCCGGAGCGTCCGGGCCGGCCCAGCACCGCCATGGCGACACCCGCGGTCGAAAGCGCCACGCCCAGTATGGCTGCCGTCGACAGTTCCTCGCCCAGCGCCAACCAGCCCATCAGCGCCGCCATGGGGGCATTCAGCGCAAAAAGCGCGCCGGAGCGCCTTGGACCCAGTCGGATCAGCGCGACATAAAGCAGGGTGTCGCCAAGAAAAATCCCGACCACGCCCGATAACAAAAGGCGCCAAAGATCCTCGGCCGATATCCCGTGCCAGCGCCCCGCGGCGATCACGATCATCGCCAGCATGACCGCGACCATGGCCTGGCGCAGCCGGTTGAAACCGAACGGTCCCAGCGCCTGCGCCGCCGATTGCGACAGGATGCCGGTGATCGCCCAACAGGCCGCCGCACCCAACGCCGCGAGTTCATGCACCGGCATGCGCCCTCCCTTCCCCCCAGGTTCCCGATGCGGGATAGGCCCCCGATTGAACCCGCGCAAGGGATCGTGCGTTCACCGGACAGGGTCTTGGATGAAAGGAGAATGGTGATGATCGTAAATTCCGGTTCGGCGAAATGGGAAGGCGGGCTCAAGGACGGCAAGGGGGCGCTGTCCACCAGGTCGGGGGTACTGAGCAACCAGCCTTATGGATTCAACACACGCTTCGAAGGGTTGCCCGGCACCAACCCCGAAGAACTGATCGGCGCGGCCCATGCCGCCTGTTTCAGCATGGCACTGTCGGCGCTTTTACAGGAAGAGGGGATCACCAATGTCAGGATCGAGACCTCATCCGAGATCGGGCTTGCCAAGGAAGGCGACGGTTTCGCCATCAAGACGGCGCATCTGAACACCACGATCTCGGGTGTCGGCGACAAGGCGGTGATCGAGGAATGCGCGCGCAAGGCCGAAAAGGGCTGCCCGGTCAGCAAGCTTCTGAATGCCGAGGTGACGATGGATGTGACGGTGGTCTAGGACCGGCCCCGCATGCGGCGCGGCCGTGCGCCGCGTCGCCTGTAACCATAGCGAACCAAATTGGCCGGGCCAACCTGCGCCCCGCAGTTTCGTGACCGCTTAGACCATCATTTCCTTGGTGGCCGTCAGCTTCAGGTCGGGGTGATCGCGCTGCACCCGGTCGATATCCCATTGCAACCGCGTGAGGTAGACCAGATCGCCGTCATGATCCTGCGCCATATGACCTTTGTTGGTGTTGGCGAATGCCTCGACCTTGTCCTTGGGTCCCGAGAGCCAGCGGGCCGAGGTGAATTGCGACGATTCAAAACGCACCGGCAGGCCGTATTCGATCTCGATCCGGCTCGCCAGCACCTCGAATTGCAGCGCCCCCACGACGCCGACGATAAAACCCGAGCCGATCATCGGCTTGAAGACTTTGGCCGCGCCTTCTTCGGCGAATTGCATCAGCGCCTTTTCCAGATGTTTTGCCTTCATCGGATCTCCGGCGCGCACGGTCTGCAGCAGTTCCGGCGCAAAGGACGGGATGCCGGTAAAGCGCAGCGCCTCACCCTCGGTCAGCGCGTCACCGATGCGAAGCTGGCCGTGGTTCGGGATACCGATGATGTCGCCTGCCCAAGCCTCTTCCGCCAATTCGCGGTCGGCGGCCAGAAACAGCACCGGGTTCGACACCGCCATCGGCTTTTTCGAACGCACATGCAGCAGCTTCATTCCCCGCTCGAAATGGCCCGAGGCAAGGCGGACAAAAGCCACCCGGTCGCGGTGCTTGGGGTCCATGTTGGCCTGCACCTTAAAGACGAAGCCGGTCACCGGTTTTTCCTCGGGCGCTATCTGGCGCTCGGCGGCGTTCTGCGGTTGCGGCTGGGGGCCGAACTCGCCGATCCCCGTCATCAACTCCTTGACGCCGAAGCTGTTGATCGCAGAGCCGAACCAGATCGGCGTCATATGTCCTTCCAGAAAGGACTGGCGGTCGAAGGCGGGCAGCAGTTCGCGTGCCATCTCGACCTCTTCTCGCAGCTTTTCCAACTGGCTGGCAGGGATATGCTCGGCCAGTTTCGGATCGTCCAGGCCGGAAATCTTGATCGACTCGGCCACCTTGTTGCGGTCGGCGCGGTCCATGATCTCCAGCCGGTCGTTCAGCAGATCATAGGCGCCGATAAAGTCGCGCCCCATGCCGATGGGCCAAGAGGCCGGTGCCACGTCGATGGCAAGGTTTTCCTGAATCTCGTCGATGATCTCGAAGGTGTCGCGACTTTCGCGGTCCATCTTGTTACAGAAAGTCAGGATCGGCAGGTCGCGCAGCCGACAGACCTCGAACAGCTTGCGGGTCTGGCTTTCCACACCCTTGGCACCGTCGATCACCATGATCGCCGCATCCACCGCAGTCAGCGTGCGATAGGTGTCTTCCGAAAAATCGCTGTGGCCGGGGGTGTCGACCAGATTAAAGCGGTATTGCCCGAACTCGAAGCTCATGGCCGAAGCCGATACGGAAATACCCCGGTCCTGCTCCATCTTCATGAAGTCGGAACGCGTCCGCCGCGCCTCGCCCTTGGCGCGGACCTGCCCGGCCATCTGGATCGCACCGCCGAACAGCAGGAACTTCTCGGTCAGGGTGGTCTTGCCTGCGTCGGGGTGCGAAATGATCGCAAAAGTGCGGCGGCGGGCGATTTCGGCGGGAAGATCGGGACGGTTGCTCATGTCCGGCCCTTTAGCGCGCGCCGCGCACAGTCTCAAATGGAATCGGGCTCAAATGGAATCGGGGCTCAAACGAATTGTTCGCGGATCAGCCGTTCCTCAAGCCCATGACCGGGATCGAACAGCAGCCGGTGCTGGATCGAGTTCTCCGAGCGGATTTCGACCCATAGCACCGAATCGACGCCACGCGAATCGGCATCGGCCATCACCGGCCGCTTATCGGGATCAAGCACATCGACACGAACGATCGCCGACTTGGGCAAAATCGCACCACGCCAGCGCCGGGGCCGGAACGGGGCGATGGCCGTCAAGGCCAGCACGTCCGAGCCGAGCGGCAGAATCGGGCCGTTTGCCGAATAGTTATAGGCGGTCGATCCGGCAGGCGTCGAAAGCAGCGCGCCGTCGCAGATCAGTTCCTCCAGCCGCACGCGACCATTGATGCTGATGCGCAGCCGTGCGGCCTGCGGGCCGGCACGCAGCATGCTGACCTCGTTTATCGCCAGCGCGCAATGCTCGTGCCCGTCGGTGGTGCCGGCGGTCATGGCCAAGGGATTGATCATCGTATCCTCGGCGGCGCGGATACGGGCGGGCAGGTCGTCCTCGGAATAGGCGTTCATCAGAAAGCCGACGGTGCCGCGGTTCATGCCATAGACTGGCAGGCCGCGATTTTGATGCATTACGCTCAGCATCAGCCCGTCGCCGCCAAGCGCCACGATCACTTCGGCGTCACGGACCGGCGTATGGCCGTAGCGCGCGGACAGCGTCTCGGCGGCGGTCACGGCGGTTTCTGTGCTGGAGGCGATGAAATGCATTTTCATGCGGCCATCATGGCCACCCGCCGCGGGGAAGCAAGTCCCGGCGAATACATGGAAGATCTACCGCCAAGGCGTCGCATCCATCCTAGCGGGCGACCCGGAAAGGCGCTAGAAGGCCCGCAAGCCGCTTTTTGCATGAGGACCAGATGACCGACACCGGATTCTTCACCGAGACGCTGGACAGCCGCGATCCCGAAATCTTCGACGCCATCCGCAAGGAGCTGGGCCGCCAGCGCGACGAGATCGAACTGATCGCTTCGGAAAATATCGTCTCAAGGGCCGTGCTGGAGGCGCAGGGCTCGGTGCTGACCAACAAATATGCCGAGGGCTATCCGGGCAAACGCTATTACGGCGGCTGCCAATATGTCGATATCGTCGAGACTCTGGCGATCGAGCGCGCGAAGCAGCTTTTCGACTGCGGGTTCGCCAACGTCCAGCCGAACTCCGGCAGCCAGATGAACCAGGCGGTCTTTCTGGCGCTGCTGCAGCCCGGCGACACCTTCATGGGGCTGGACCTGAATTCGGGCGGGCACCTGACGCATGGCTCGCCGGTCAACATGTCGGGAAAATGGTTCAATGTCGTCAGCTACGGCGTGCGTCAGCAGGACCAGTTGCTGGACATGGAAGAAATCCGTCGCAAGGCGCATGAGCACAAGCCCAAGCTGATCCTGGCTGGCGGCACCGCCTATTCGCGCATCTGGGACTGGGCGGAATTCCGCAAGATCGCGGATGAGGTCGGCGCCTGGCTGATGGTGGACATGGCCCATATCGCCGGACTTGTGGCAGGCGGCCAGCATCCGTCGCCCCTGCCCCATGCCCATGTCGTGACCACCACCACCCATAAATCGCTGCGCGGGCCGCGTGGTGGCATGGTGCTGACCAATGACGCCGACATCGCCAAGAAAATCAACTCGGCCGTGTTCCCGGGCCTGCAGGGCGGCCCCCTGATGCATGTCATCGCCGCCAAGGCCGTGGCCTTTGACGAGGCGCTGCGGCCCGAGTTCAAGGATTATGCCGCACAGGTCGTCGCCAATGCCCGCGCCATGGCAGAGGAGCTGATGAAGGGTGGCATCGACATCGTCTCGGGTGGCACCGACAACCACCTTTGCCTTGCGGACCTGCGGCCGAAAGGCGTGACCGGCAAGGCGACCGAGGCGGCGCTGGGTCGCGCCCACATCACCTGCAACAAGAACGGCGTGCCCTTCGACCCCGAAAAGCCCTTTGTCACCTCGGGTATCCGGCTGGGCGCCCCCGCCGGCACCACCCGCGGCTTCAAGGAAGAAGAGTTCCGCCAGATCGCGCGCTGGATCGTCGAAGTCGTGGACGGCCTTGCCACCAATGGCGAGGAGGGCAATACCGAGGTCGAGGCCCGCATCAAGGCCGAGGTTCAGGCGCTTTGCGCCCGCTTCCCGCTTTATAACGGTTTGTAAGCTGCTGGCTGGCGCGGGTTTCGTAGAGCCCGCGCCGCCCCTAGTTTCTATATGGTCCTATCAGACGACTGTGATGGGTCGTGGCCGGATCACGTCGCAGAGGTCACAGTCGGCAAGACGCGGTTTCAGATCAACCCACGCCGCAACATGATCCAGATGGCTATGGCGGCAAGAACCAGCAGGCCGAACAGCACGCTTGCCGCAATGCTCGCCGCACCGCCCCGCAAGCGCAGCCCCTGCCCCAACGGCCGCAGATAGGCGACAAGCGCCTTATACGCCCGGTCGATCCGATCGAAATCCACCTGACGCGCCAGTTTTGGTTGCCCGGATTTCAGGTCGGCGTCAGCCAGAACGCGCGCCTCGCGCCGCAACCGTCGCGGCAGCGCACCACCGCGTTTGCGCAACATGCTTTCCAGATCGGCCTGTTGGCCGCGCCGCAAACCGCCGAACCGTGCCGCCATCAGGCTGGCGACCTCGTCGGCCATTGGCCGGATCTTTTCGATACCCATCGCCTCATCCCGTTTTCGTCAAAACTAGCGCCTCTGGCGTCGCTGCACCAGTGCCGCTAGGTTGCGCATATGATGTTGAACATGACGATAACGGGAACGGATTCGGATCAACCGCCGGTGCTGCTGGCACATGGGTTGTTCGGATCGGGACGCAACCTTGGCGGCCTTGCACGGCGCTTGGGCGAAAGCCGGCGCGTGATCTCGGTCGACATGCGCAACCATGGCGACAGTTTTCACGACGCCGATCATAGCTATGCTGCGCTGGCCGACGATCTTGCCAAGGTGATCGTGGCCGAGGGCGGACATGCAGACCTGCTGGGCCATTCGATGGGCGGCAAGGCTGCGATGGTGCTGGCGTTGACGCAGCCGCAACTTGTGCGCCGCTTGATCGTCATGGACATAGCACCCTTTGCCTATAGCCACAGCCAAAGCGTCTATATCGATGCGATGGAGGCGGTGGATCTTGCCGGCATTCACCTGCGTTCCGCGGCAGACGCACGGCTGGCCGAACATATCTCTGATACGGGGGTGCGGGCCTTTCTGCTGCAGTCGCTGGATCTGAAAGCCGATCCGCCGCGCTGGAAGTTCAACTTGGGCGCCTTGCGCGACCAGATGGCCCAGTTGGTGGGTTGGCCAGCCGCGCCAGAGGGCAGCTTCACCGGCCCCACGCTGTTTCTTGCCGGCGAGAATTCGGATTATTGCCGTGCCCCGCAGATCGAGGCGATCCGCAAGCATTTCCCCCAAGCCGAAATCCGCGTAATCGCCGGAGCGGGCCATTGGTTGCACGCCGATCATCCTGCCGAGGTTGCAGCAGCAGTGACAGCGTTTTTCGGCTGATCCTTCGCCAGGCTGGAAGCGGCCAGACCTCCTTAGCCGCCCGGACATCGCAGCGCCAGACGCGCCTCTCCAGTATCGCCGGGAATTCGGCTGCGCAGGCTGTTCGCGATCACCTTGCAGCCAGTCGTCTGCTCGGCAGCCATCACCATCAGTTCGGGCACCGAAGCACGCGCGTGCCGGTTAAGATAGCCAAGCCGGATCACTTCGGCCTGCGCGCCGTCGTGAAAGACCGCAAAGCGAATACCTTCCAGCGTAATATCGTGTCGCGCCGCACCAAAGAACTGCGGGGCGGGTGAGGCGCAGGCCGAAAGGAAAAGGACAAGAAACAGAATCACATACATGCCGCCTGTCTAGAGACGACAGGTTAAGATCCCCTTAACGGCGGGAACCCCGATCAGACGAAGGCGTTGAGAGTGCAACAAACCTTTGCAGGAGATTGAACATGCGTCGAATTCTTAACGCCTCGCCTTTGCTTGCGCTGCTGGCTCTTGCGGGCTGTCAGACGGTGCAGGGCGCCGGGAACGATCTGCAAAGCGCAGGGCAGGCGATCAGCCGCGAAAGCCAGGAAGCTCAGGCGGGCATGTAGCCCCTGCCCCCCAGGCCCGTGCGGCGCAATCGGCACAGAACAGGGTTTCGGGCAGCAGGTCCAGCCGCTCTGGCTGGATACTGCCGCCGCACTCGGTGCAAAGCCCGTATTCGCCACTGTCGATACGCTGAAGCGCCGCTTCGATTCGTTCTGCCTCGGCCTGCTGAACAGAGCCCAGCGCCTGAAGGGCAGCCTGCGCACCTTCGTCGGGCACGCAATCGTCAAGCGCGGCCCGGATGCCGGCAAGATCGGCAAGAAGGGCATTCCGGCGCGTCCTCAGCATGGTCTTGCGGATTTGCAGATCCATGATTTCCTCCCTGTAAGCCTCCCCGACCTCTGGCACGCTTACGCGGACTTCCATTTGATTTGGGTTAATTTTTTTGGAATCGGCGCCGGCGCGCGCGGGAATCGGCCAAGATCCGCCTGCGGCCCCTGGGATTCGAGAAAATCCTTGCCGATGATCAGCATCCATCCCGTCTCTGGCTTGAGCGGATTTCCGGCTGGTTTAGGCTGCCCCAAAACGAGCAGAAAATGAGAGGAACGAGCATGCGTCGGATGATCACGGTCAGCCTGTGTCTGGCCGGAATGGCGGTCGCGGGTTGCGAGACGATGCAGGGCGCGGGACGCGATATGCAGACAGCCGGGCAGTTGCTTACCGAACAGGCTGCAAACGGCCAAGTGCAAATGGGACAGGCCCCCGTTGCACCGGCCGCCGATCCCTATATGGCCCCAGCAGTCACGCCAGCGCCATATTGATCACGTAACGACGGATCCGTCCCAGACACGATCCCGAATCATACGGCACCAACGCGTTTCGGCGCCGTGAATCTGCTTGCCCCGCCGTCTCGCAACGACGTGCGGGGACGTTCAAACCTTGCAAAACCCGACTGACCGGCGAATTCTCAGCCTGCGGCCAATCGCCACGTCCCCGGAATTACGGCAACGACCGGTGCGCCCATCCGTCTCAACCCAGTGGTGGCAGGCCTGCGGGACCGGGTTCATTTGCGGCAGCTCAATCGCTGATGGCGTTGGGATGGCCCTGTTCTTTGCATTTTAAAAATCGCGCCGAGAACAAAGCGATGGACACGGCCCAAGGTTCAACAACGTTTTCGGGAGGCCCCGAACAGGATGGTCTGGAACGCCTGATTCCCGGACGGAAATCAGCCCCCATAGGAAGCATGATTTCCAGAAAAACCTTCCTTGTTTATTTATATGATGGCATTGTCAATGCGGCATGAGGCATCATGGCGAAATAAATCGGAAAGTTAGCGATAACAGATTCCAAAAAGATGTTTTTATGCGTATTTAGTCTGCGCCGCGGAAGTTCCACGACCTTTCGCTGCACCGCACCCTGTGTTCATCAGCCGCGACCTAGTCGCCCGTTTCTAGAGTGTGCCCATGGCAATCATCATTACAGGACCCGGACTCTATACAGTCGTTCCCGGCGAAACCTATATTATTGACCCCGGCGTTTCCGGTGATATCCTTTTTACACCGTCTGAAGACGCTGGACCGCACGATTTCATCGTTGAAATAAACTCCAGCAATTCCAATGTACTTGATATCCATTTCGCAGGCTCTTCACTTGCGCCGACCGTGAATGTTGCAGAGGGTGTGCAGGCTTCAAACATTAACTTCAACACCGCTTTAGTGCCCAGTATCGCATCTGTGGACTATAATCTTGCGGACGGCTCGTCCGTCGGCTCCCTTACTGGGACGGGCGGCGCCGACCCCAATGAGATCCAGGCCACGGTGACAGGCGGCGATGGCGTCACTATCGGTGGGATCGTCAACCATCCGAGCCCCAGCCCCAGCTCCAAGATCGATATTACACTCGGCGACAATGCCACCATCACTGGTCCCGTCTATGCCGGATCTGGAGGTTTGGATCTGAAGGCGGGCGCCAACTTTGAGTATACCGCCGGCGTGAATATGAACTTTGACGCCGCGCTTGGTGATTGCAGTGTCACGCTTGGCGCCAATGCCGATACCCATGGCAGTTCTTTCTCCATGGGCAATTCGGGGCCCGACTACTCGGTTGAGGTCGGCGATGGCTCGAATATCGGCCATATCTTCATGGGCGGAGGTTTCGGCGACAAGACGGTGATCCTGGGCGAGAACGTCAATACCGGCGATATCTCGATCGGTGGCAGCGGCCTTGCTGGCGACCACATGCAGATCACGCTGGTGGCCGGAAACGGCACATATATCGGCGGCACGCCCGGCATGGTCGGCAATATCGGCCTGGGCGGGACATTTGTGGACCGCACCATCACCTTTGGCGATGACGTCCATGTCGGCGGGCTGCTGGGGATGGGCGGGGCGGCCGGTATCAACAACGTCACAATTGGCGACCGTTATACCCAAGAGGACTATTTTACCGGCTCTACCTCCGGCACCGATACCATCGTCATCGGCGATGACTGGCAGTTCAACAGTACCTTCACCCTGCAAGACGGCAATGATTCGCTTCAGATCGGCTATACCACGCGTGACAATGCTGGTGGGACCGGGCTCGATGACCTGATCAGAGGCGGCGCTGGCACCGACGCATTAACGATTATCGTTCCCGATGACCGGCTGGATGATTTCAAAGCCGCCCTGACCGCTGCCGGCTGGACATACAATGAGGATGGCAGCGTTACACCCCATCCCACAAACCCTCTGAACTGGAACGGGAACCGCTACTCACAATGGGAAGAAGCCCTGCGCGTCCCCTGCTTCACCGCAGGCACTCTGATCCTGACGGCACATGGCGAAGTCCCGATCGAGCAGATCCGCGTGGGCGATCTGGTGCAGACCCGCGACAATGGCCTGCAGCCGGTGCGCTGGATTGGCTCGCGCAAGCTGAGCGCAATAGAATTGGGCGCCATGCCGAAGCTGCAGCCGATCCGTATCAGGGCCGGGGCGCTGGGGCCGGATGCACCACGGCAGGACCTGCTGGTTTCGCCGCAGCACCGGGTCTTGGTGCGGTCGAAGATCGCGCAGAAAATGTTCGGAGCATCCGAGGTGCTGGTCGCCGCCAAGCAGCTTCTGCAACTGGATGGCTTCGACATCGCCACGGATGTTTCAGAGGTCACCTATTTCCACATGCTGTTCGACCGACACGAGGTGGTGACCTCGAACGGGGCTGAGACGGAATCGCTCTATACCGGACCCGAGGCGCTGAAATCCGTGGGCAAGGCGGCGGTCGAGGAAATCTTCGCGTTGTTCCCGCAACTGGCGGATCCCGAGCATGTCCCGGAGCCGGCGCGCTATCTGCCCTCCGGCCGCCAGGCCCGCAAGCTCGGCCTGCGCCACCTGCAAAACCACCGTCCGCTGATTGCAGCGGAGGCTTTGTAAAGCCCTGCCCGGAGAGAGTTACGTCTTTCCCCGTCAGGGCCGCATTGGGGAACCATCCCTGTCAAGTCGCGTTCCGCTTATGACCAGATAGGGAGAAAACGGCAATGAAAGGCATTATCGCCTGGTTCCTGGGGGTTCCGATCTTCGTGATCATCCTGCTCTACCTGACTGGTGTCTTCTAAGCCGGTCCCAAAGCAACCAGCCCCCATCCGCCCGGAGAGCTTTCTCCGGGCGTTTCCATGTCCGGTCGCGGCATGACTGGACGCCCGGCGACGCCAAGGCTAAGCATGGGCGCTTCCCCTGATCACCCGGAAAGCTTGGCATGACCGATACTTTGTTGATGCTCTGTGCAGGATTTTTCGGCGGGATGCTGAACGCCGTTGCAGGGGGTGGGACTTTCATCACCTTCCCCGCTTTGGTGGCCAGCGGCGTGCCGGTGGTTGCCGCCAACGCCACCAGCACCGTCGCCGCCCTGCCGGGATATCTGTCGGCGGCGCTGGGTTTCCGGCATGAAATTGCGCAGATCGAGCGTGCGCTGGTCATCAGGCTGACGCTCTGGACGCTGTTCGGCGGGGTTATCGGATCATGCCTGTTGCTGGTGTCCTCGAACACGGCCTTTGCAATATTGGTCCCCTTCCTGTTGCTGGCCGCGACCTCGATCTTCATCTGGGGCGCCAAGGTGCGGGAATGGGCCGGCCAGCACCGCAATGCGGTGGCGCCGTTTGGGGTGGGGACCATGGTGCCGGTCGCCATCTATGGCGGTTATTTCAACGGCGGGCTGGGCATCGTGCTGCTGGCGCTGTTCGCGCTGTGGGGCATGGTGGACCTCAATCAGATGAACGGGCTGAAGAACTGGTTGTCTTTTGCTTTGTCGGTGATCTCCTTCGCCATCTTTGCTGCGGGCGGGCAGGTCGTCTGGCTGCCGGCAGCCGTAATGAGCGTCGGCACCGTCCTTGGCGGCTATCTGGGCGCGCCCGTCGCGCGGCGCCTTCCGATCAAGGTATTGCGGGCATTGATCGCGGCCATCGGCTTTGGCATGACGGCTATATTCTTCTGGCGGCTCTTCTGACGCCAGTCCAACCTGAAAAGGATTTCCAATGTCCGACATCAAGCGCATCGAGTCTGGCCCCCGTATGAGCCAGGCAGTCGTCCATAACGGCACCATCTATCTGGCCGGCCAAGTCGGGAAACCGGGCGAATCGGTGACCGAGCAGACCAAGGAAGTGCTGGCCCAAGTCGATCGGCTGCTCGCAGAATGCGGTTCAGACAAGACCCGCATCCTGTCGGCGCAGATCTGGCTGGCCGACATGGCCGATTTCCCGCAGATGAACGCGGTCTGGGACGCATGGGTGCCGGCCGGCCACGCCCCCTCCCGCGCCACCGGCGAATCTGCGCTGGCGACGCCGGACTACAAAGTCGAAATCATCGTGGTCGCGGCGCAGAACTGATCGCCGCCAACACCGAACGCGCGGCGCGCAGGCCGGGTGCCTCGCCGCCGCGCCCCAGCCGCTGCATGGTCAGTGCCATGGCGGCCCGTTGCGCGGCACGCTCCTCTGGGTTCTCGATCAACCGGTAAAGTGCCTGCGACATCGGCCCGGGCTGACAATTACGGCCCAGATATTCCGGCACAGCCCGGGTTTCGCTGACCAGATTGACCAGCGTCACCGTATCGGTCCTAAGCAGCAATCCGATGATGAACCGGCTAAGCGGCGCTACGTCATAGCCGATTACCATGGGCACATCATTGGCCGCCAGATCCAGACTGACCGTGCCCGAAGCCGCCAGCGCAAGATCGGCGGCCGCAAAGGCCGCACGCCTTTCCTCGGGGCTCTCAACCACCACCGGCACCGTTGGCCAGCGTTTGGCCATTTCATGCACCAAGCCCGACACCCCCTGCACGGTGGGAATTACCACCCGGATCTCGGGCACCCGGTCGCGCAACCGCATCAGGGCTTCGTCAAAGCGCGGGCCAAGCCTGCCCACCTCGGTCCGACGAGAGCCCGGCAAACACAGGATCAGCGGCGCATCCGGCGCGATCCCCTTTGCGGCGCGAAAACCTGCCGCCTCGGCTTCTTCCGCTATCGTTTCGGCGACGATGGGGTGTCCAACGAAATCGCAGCTCATCCCCGCCGCCTGCATCAACGGCGGCTCAAAGGGCAGGATCGCCAATACATGGTCGATCACCTCGGCCATTTTCTTCGCCCGTCCTGAACGCCAGGCCCAGACCGAGGGCGCAACATAGTGGATGGTGCGCAGATCTGGATTCATCATCCGGGCCTGACGCGCCACGCGAAGACAAAAATCCGGGCTGTCGATGGTGATCAGGGCATCGGGGCGCGCATCGGCCACGGCTCGAGCGGTCTCGGCAATCCGGGCCTTGAGCGCGCGGTACTTCGGCAGCACCTCCCAAATACCCATAAGGCTCAGTTCTTCCATGCCGAAACGACTTCTCAGCCCCTCGGTCGCCATTGCCGGACCGCCGATGCCCAGAAATTCGGCGCTTGGATCAAGCCGTTTCAGCCCAGCCATCAAGGCTCCGCCCAGGTTGTCGCCCGAAGGCTCGCCCGCGATCAGGAAGAATTTCATCGCGCCCCTCCGCCTGCCACACCTCGGTATGGGAATTTAAGAAACCAGGAAGCCATTTGGTTTCTTCGTTGTAAAAATACCCAAAACCTGTTTTCGCGAGACTGTTCTTTGGGTATTTGGGCAACGAAGAAGCACATAGGACCTCTTCGGCCACAGATGTTAGTTTACCCGCGAGCCCAGAGAAACAGTCCCGACGCTTCGGCGCGGCGAACCGCCTCGGCACGTTCAAGCATGATGACACTGCCCGCCTCCCAGACGATCCCGGCCAAACCAGCTTCAGCGGCTTGCAGCACGGTGTCGGGGCCGATGGTCGGAAGGTCGATGCGGCGGTCCTGGCCTGGCTTGGGCGCTTTATAAAGCACGCCTCTTGCACCCGTCGGATCGGGCTTCAAACCTGCATGGAGCCGTGCGAACTCCAGCATGGCCTGCGTGCCGGGCAGCGCTTCGACCGCAAGGCAAAGCCCCTGCGCCACCACCGCGCCTTGCCCGATATCCAATGCGCCAAGACCATTTACGATCTCCGCCGCGCGGGCTGCATCCTTTTGATCGCGGGGACTGGGCTCACCCGCCAGAACCCCTTCCCCCGGAACAAGATCCGGCAGGATTTGATCTACAGAACATATGGATATGCCATGTTCTTCGAATACGTCGAGGACCGCGCGCAGCGCCGCGTCATCGCCCGATTGCATGCCCATCAGGATACGCGGCACGATACTCATGGTGCGCGGGTCAAAAAGCTCGGGCTCGATCTTCGGGCGTCGGATGGCACCGGCGAAGACCGCCTGTGTCACGCCTTGATCGGCCAGTTCGTCCAGAAAGGGCACCAGACGTTCAAGACGAAAGGGCTTTGCCGCGATCTCGGGCCTGAGGTTATCCAGCGCATAGATCAGCGGATCGTCAAGCGCGGCGGCAATGGCGGGGGCAAGGCGTCCCTCGCCGGCGATCAGGGCGATGCGGCTCATGGGTGCGGTGCCAGGAAGCTGCGATCCGAGGGGCCCAGGATAAAGTCCAGCACCTCGCGCACCATGGCGCTATTCTCGCCCTCGGCCAGATGTCGGGCAGTGTCGCGGAAACTGCCTCGCCCAAGCTGCGCCAGCATATCGCGCAGGGCGTGGATTTCCTCGCGCGAGGCCCCGCGCCGCTTCAACCCCACCAGATTCAGCCCGTCCAGATGGCCGCGCGGCCCCTGCACCAGTCCGAACGGAATGACATCCGCCGTCACCATGGTCACCGCCCCGATGATTGCGCCGCGACCGATCCGCACCCACTGATGCACGCCGGAAAGCCCGCCGACGATCACATCGTCTTCAAGCACGCAATGGCCTGCGACCGAGGCATTGTTGACCAGAATCGCCCGGTTGCCGATCTGGCAATCATGCGCGACATGGCTGCCGGCCATGAACAGCCCATCGTCGCCGATGCGGGTGACGCCGCCGCCGCCCTCGGTGCCGGGGTTCATGGTGACATATTCGCGGATGCGGTTGCGGGCGCCGATTTCCAGCCGGGTGCGTTCGCCGCGGAATTTCAGGTCCTGCGGAACCTCGCCCAGAGAGGCGAAGGGAAAAACCGTGGTTTCATCGCCGATCAAGGTCTCGCCCGCGACGACGACATGGGATTTCAGCACCACGCGCCGGCCCAGCGTGACCTCGGGGCCGATGACGCAGAAAGGCCCGATCTCGCATCCCTCGCCGATCTTCGCGGCAGGGTCCACGACGGACGAGGGGTGGATCCAGGCCTCAGCCATTCTCGCCACGGTTCAGCATGGCCATCACCTCGGCCTCGGCGACCAACTGGCCATTCACGACGGCGCGGCCCTCGAACTTCCAGATCTTGCCGCCGCCGCGCAGGGTTTTCATGTGCAGTTCCAGAACATCGCCCGGCACCACCTTCTGGCGAAAACGGCATTTGTCGATCGACATGAAATAGGTACCCATGCCCTTATCGGCCAGATCGAGCGTGACGCCGACCAGCACCGCTGCGGATTGCGCCATCGCCTCGATGATCAGCACGCCGGGCATGACGGGCTCTTGCGGGAAATGCCCTTCGAAATGCGGCTCGTTCGAGGTGACGTTCTTGACGCCCACGCAGCTTTCCGCCGGAACGATGTCGCGCACCCTGTCCACCAGCAGGAAAGGATAGCGGTGCGGCAGGATCCGCTTGATCATCGCAAGATCGACTTCGGTCGGCGGGATATAGGCGGTCTCGTCAGCGGCCATGCGGTCCTCGTCAGATGTTTTCAATTGCCTAGCAACGGGGCGCGATTTTGGCAAGTTTCGCCGTATCAGCCGCCTCGCAACCGCCCCCTGCCCTCGGCCAGCCAGCCGGCCAGCGCCAGCCCCGCGATCAGCACAAGCCAAGCCCAGCCCGGCAGCAACGGCCGATGCGTCATTCCGCTGACCGATGCGGCGTCGCGCGGCGTGATGGCAATCCAGGGACCCGCCACACCCTGGCCATGGGCCGGGCGACCCTCGCGCACGGTGCGCAGGCCGGGCAAACCTTGGGAAACAGGCAGGACCGCGCCCTGAGTCGCCTCGGCCAGCAGACCCAGCACGGCACCCGAAGCCACGGTTTCCTCGAATTCGCGCGGAGCAGCGGGACCAAGTGCCAGCACCCGCGTGATGTCGCCGTCCGCCAGCCGGTAAAGCCCCGGTCCCGGCGCCGTCCAGCGGGCGGTAAAGCGGCCCGGCCCGGAATCGGTCAGCGGCACCTCTTCGGTTTCGCCATCCGGGCGGGTGATGCGGACCGGGCCTGCAGTGACATTCATGGTGCGACGGGTGATCGTCACCGTCAGCTCGCCGCTGACATCGGCAAGCAGGGCCTCTTCCTCCAGCTCCGGCTCTTGCATCGACCAATGCGCGATGCGGCGCAGCAGTTCCAACTGCGGGCCGCCGCGTTCGAACCCGCGACCCCAGAGCCAGACCTGATCCGAGGTCAGCATCGCCACCCGTCCCTCTCCCACCCGGCTCAGCAGCAAAAGCGGCTCGTCGTTTGCGCCGCTGAGCACCACCTGCGCGCGCGGATCGGGAATCACCTGCGACATCCGCAGCCAGCGGCCCCAGTGATTCTCCACCCCATCGGCCGGAGCGCCGGGCAGACCGGCGGTGACGGGGTGACGCCGACCTTCCTCGGTAAGGTGCGGCAGGAAGGGTTCATCATAGATCCGCCCGGTGGGGCGCGCGGGCAGAATCGCACCCAGAGGCGACAGGTTCAGGCTTTCGACCGAGGACATCTCGGGTCCCGCCGAGACCAGAACCGCACCGCCCTCTTCTACATAACGCCGGATATTTTCGTAGTATTGCGGCAGCAGAATGCCCCGCACCCGGTAACGGTCAAAGATGATCAGGTCAAAATCCCGGATCCGCTCCATGAACAATTCCTGGGTCGGAAAGGCGATCAGCGACATTTCGTTGACCGGCACCGCATCCAGCTTGTCCGGCGGCCGAAGGATGGTGAAATGGATCAGATCGACATTCGCATCCGATTTCAGCAGGTTGCGCCACGTTCTTTCCCCAGCGTGAGGCGCACCCGAAACCAGCAGCACCCGCAGCCGGTCGCGCACCCCCTGTATCTGCACGGCGGCGGCGTTGTTGCGGTCGGTCAGTTCCGGCACCTCGGCCTGTGGCGGATCGAATGCGATCGAGACGACGTTCTGCCCGGCATGTTCGGGCACCACCGGCAAATCCAGCGTGACGCCCGGCGGCAGGTCCAGTTCGCGCATTTCCTCTCCGTCCAGCAGGATGCGTAGCCGGGCGGGGGTTTGCGCCACCTGCGGCGGGACCGCGCCCTGATCCTCGACGCGCAGGCGGATGGTGACGGGCTTGCCGATCAGGCCGAAAGCCGGGGCCTCTTCGATCACCAGCCGGCGATCCCAATCGTCGGCTTGCCCGGTCAGCAGCACATGAACCGGCGCGGGGGCCGTGGCCGGAACCATCGGCCCGTCATGGGCCAACCCATCGGTGACGGCGATCACGCCGGCCAGGCGGGTCTGAGGCTCGGCGGCAAGCGCCCGGGTCAGCGCGGTGCCGATCTGTGTGCCGTCGGGGTCGTCGGTCACGGTGACGCGGCGGATCTCGGTATCGGGCAGCGCGGAAAGCTGGCGGGTCAGATCGTCGATGGCTGCATCGGTCTGTTCGGCACGCCCTGGCAGCGATTGGCTGGAACTGCGGTCGTCCAGCAGGATGACGATATCCGACAGCTTGTTGCGGACCCCCGATTCCAGTGCCGGCCCGGCCAGCGCCGCAGCCACCGCCAGCCCCGCGATTCCGCGCCAGAACCAGCCGCGCAACCCACGCCATAGCGACCACAGCGCCACCAACACTCCCAGCAGCGCCAGCGCGCCGACCAGCGGCCAAGGCAGCATGGGATCAAAGGTCAGGCCACTCATTGCACGACCTCTTCCTGACGCAGCCGTTCCAGCAGGGCGGGCACATGCACCTGATCGGATTTATAGTTCCCGGTCAGCACATACATGATCAGGTTGACGCCAAAGCGCGAAGCCATCTCGCGCTGACGCTCGCCTTCGAAGCCCGAGCCCATGCTGAACATCGGCAGGCCGTTTTCGTCCACCGCCCAAGCCTCGGCCCAGGCATTGCCACCGATGATGACCGGAGAAACGCCGTCGTTGAGGTTGCGGAACGGCACACCCTCGGCTGCCTGCGCATCGGCGGGGGGCGCCTCGGCCCAGACCTCGCGGCCTTGATAGCGGCCGGGAAAATCCCTGAGCAGGTAAAAGCTGCGGGTCAGGACGTGATCGTCGGGCACCGGCGCCAGCGGCGGGATGTCCAGAGGCGCGGCCAGCCCCTGCAGCGCCGAGGCACCGTCCGGGCCACCCAGCCCGGCGATATCGCCGTCGCGGGTGTCGAACAGGATCATTCCGCCCGAGCGCAGAAAGTGGTTCAGCCGCACATAAGCCTGAGGCGAGGGCGGGACCTGCGTTTCCGTCACCGGCCAATACAGGAATGTCAGCAGCGACAGGTCGTCCCGGTCGGGGTCTATGCCTATGGGCGCGCCGGGCTCGACGGTGGTGCGGGCGGTCAGGACCTGCGACAGGCCGCGCAGCCCGGCCTCGGACGCGGCATCGACCTCGGCATCGCCGGTAATGACATAGGCCAGCGCGACCTCGTCGGCGGCGCGGACCAGTCGCGGATCGGGGTCGTCCTGCGCCCAAACGGCGGTTGCCCAGAACAGCGCCGCAAAAGACAAAAGCCATTTCATGCCAAAGCCCTCTGCCTGCCGCGCGCCAGCCAGGCACTGCCCAACGCATCCAGCGCCAAAAGCAACGCAGCCAGCCCGATCAGCCAGCCGCGCAGATCCAGCCCCGGAGCTTGCGCCGCGCGTTCCATGCGGACGCCGGGCCAGTCGGCCAGCGCCATCGGGCCACCGGCATTCAGTGCCGCCACCCGCTCGCCTCCGCGATACAGCCCGGCAGGCGCGCCGGGTGCGGGTCCGCGCGCAAAATCGACGGCTGCGACGGGCGCGGGATCGGTCAGTTCAGCCACGCGGCCAAACCCGTCCAGCACCAGTTCGGGCAGCCAAAATGGCTGCTCGGCATGCTCGGCCTCGGGCGTGGCGGCGCTGACGCGCGCGGTGCGTACCAGCCGATCCATCATCTCGACGAAAAGGCCCGAAATCGCCAGATTTGACCATTCCGCATTCGCCGTGGTGTGGAACAGGACCAGTTGCCCCTGCCCCAAGGGTGCGCGCGTGACCAGCGGCGTGCTGTCGGAAAGCCGTGCTATTGTGCGGTCTGCCAGATCGGGTGCGGGTTCGGCCAGAAGCTGGGCGCGCACGGTGGCGTCCTCGGGCACGGCCAAGCCGGCAAAGGGACCGTCGGCGGCGAAAGGCGCAATGGTGCGCGGCTCGCCCCAGCTTAGCGCGCCGCCTATATCGCGCCCGCCAGCACGCAGGCGCACGGGCAAAAGCGGCTCTTCGCCCAGCCGATCAGAAGCCGCCATGCGCGGCCCGGCAAAGCGGATCAACAGCCCGCCCGCCTCGACCCATTCGCGCAACGCCGGGTCGTCGGCCAATCCCAACTGGTCGGCCAGCACGATCACATCGGGCGTGGCCTGCAAGACATCGGCCAAGCCTCCCTCGATCAGATCGGTCGTGGGCATCAGCGCCCGGCGCAGGTAATGCAGCGGCGACAGCAACCGCTGCCCCTCGCTGGCACGGTCGTCGCCGACCAGCGCGACCTTGCGACGGCGCAGGCTGTCATCGGCCAGAACCACCGCCCCGGCCGAGGAATGGCCCTGAATTTCAAAGCGGGTGATACGGTTGCGCAATTCCGAAGGCAGGGTGATGGGGATCAACCGGCTGGTCACGCCCGCGTCCTCTGCCCCATCACCGGGTTGCAGCCGCGCCAGTTCGCGCGGGGTGCCCTGCGGGTCAAGGCCGATAGCCAGCACCTCGGGCTCAGCAGTTGCCGTGGTCGAGCGCATCCGCAGCGCCGGTTGATCGCCCGGCACCAGCTCCAGCGACAGGCGCGGGCCTTCGGGCGGCACGACCGTCACGGTCCCGCCCAGGGCCGCCAGCCATTCGGCCCGGCCGGGATGGTCCAGCCCATCGCTGAGCCACAGCACCGACAGACCGGCGGGGGCATCGGACAGCGCCGCATCGGGATCGGCGGGATAACGGGTTTCCCATGCGACGGGACGCAGCGCGCGTAACTGCGCGGCAAGCTGGGTCGCGGGCATGAAGGGCAGCGCGCCCTCGGCCCGGCCATCGGCGACCAGCAGCGCCGCGGGCTGGCCCGCCGACGCGGCCCGGTCCAGCGCACGCAGGGCGCGGGCCTGACGCTGCGGCCAGTCGGGCGCAGCGGCCCAACCTGCGTCCATCACGATCAGCAGGGGGCCTTGCCCCCCCTCATCCGGCGCCGGCTTCCAGACCGGGCCGGCAAAGCCCAGGATCAGCGCGGCAATCGCCAGCACCCGCAACAGCAGCAGCCACCAAGGCGTGTGCCGTGCCACCGGATGCGGGTCCTTGAGCCCCAAAAGCAGTCGCGTGCCGGGAAAACGCACCAGCCTTGGCGAAGGCGGCATGGCGCGCAGGATCAGCCACAGCACCGGCAGCGCCGCAAGTGCGGAAAGGATCCAAGGGGTCAGAAAACCGATGGGACCGATAAGCAGCATCAGCCCTCCAGCGCCGACCAGAGCCAAAGAAGCGCCTGCGATGGCGGCGCACCCGTATGATGCGTACCGAAATGCCAGCCTGCCATGCGCGCAGCGCGCGACAGCACCTCGCGCCGCTCGGCCAGCCGCGCCAGATAGGCGCTGCGCAGCGCCGCCGCGTCCCGCGTGTCATGGCGCAGCGCACCCGAGCCCGAGCGGAACAGCACCGCGCCTGTCCAGGGAAAGACCTCTTCATCGGGGTCCAGCACCTGCATCAGCACGCCCTGAACACCCATGCCGGCCGCGCGGGCAAGATAGTCCAGCACCGGCTGAGGGTCGCCCAGAAAGTCATCGCACAGGACGGCCCGTTGGCCGGGACGCAGCGCATCTGCCGGCGGCGCGTCCTCGTCTTGGTCCAGCGGTGAACGGGCGATCAGCGCCTGTGCGATGCGCTCGGCCTGCAAGCGGCCATGACGGGGCAATTGGCCAGCCAGCGCCACACGCTCACCCCCGGCCAGCAGCGCCATGGCCAGCGCCAGCGCCAGCAGTTCCGCCCGGTCACGCTTGCCGGGCCGGTCCGCGCCACCGGAGTAATCCATGCCCGCCCCGGCCGAGACCCAGATCGAGGCCGATTGCGCCACCTGCGCCTCGCGGTCACGGACGAATTGCGCATCCGACCGCGCCGAGCGGCGCCAGTCGATGCCGCGCGCGGTGTCACCCGCCGCAGCGGGCCGATATTGCCAGAAATCCTCGCCCATGCCGGCCCGGCGCTGGCCATGCGCCCCCGGCACCAACGCCGCTGCCAGCCGCTCGGCCGACAACATCAGCGCAGGCAGGCCCGCCGAGGCGGCCTCGGCTCGGGCGCGAAGCTGATCGGCCGAGGGTCTCACGCGGCTGCCCGCATCCGGTCGTCCAGAAGGCGCGTGATGACCCCCTCGATGCTGTCGCCGCGAGCGCGGGCGGCAAAACTCAGCGCCATGCGGTGGCGCAGGACCGGGGCGGCCATGGCCTCGACATCCTCGAGCGTCGGCGCGAACCGACCGTTCAGCGCCGCACGCGCGCGCGTGACCAGCGTAAGCGCCTGCGCCGCACGCGGCCCCGGCCCCCAGACGAGCGTATCGGCCATCCAGCCGGGTGCCTCGGGGGCACCGGGACGCGCGGCGCGCACCAGATCAAGGATGGCGTTCAGCACCGCTTCCCCCACCGGCATGCGCCGGATCAGTGCCTGCCCGGCCAACAGTCCCTCTGCATCAAAAACCGGATGCGCCCTGCCCTGATCGGTCCCGGTCGTCGCCAACAGGATGGCGCGTTCGGTGTCGCGGTCGGGATAATCGACGTCGATCTGCAAAAGAAAACGGTCCAGTTGCGCCTCGGGCAAGGGATAGGTGCCCTCTTGCTCGATCGGGTTCTGGGTGGCGAGGACATGAAACGGCCGGCCCAGCGGACGGTGTTCGCCGCCGATGGTGACCTCGCCCTCTTGCATGGCCTGCAACAGCGCGGATTGCGTGCGCGGGCTGGCCCGGTTGATCTCATCCGCCATCAGAAGCTGGGTAAAGACCGGCCCCTCGATAAAGCGAAAGGCGCGGGTGCCGTCGGGCCGGATATCCAGCACTTCGGAGCCAAGGATGTCGGCGGGCATCAGGTCCGGGGTGAACTGGATGCGCGCATTATCAAGCCCCAGCACGGTGGCCAGCGTATCGACCAGCATGGTCTTGCCCAGACCTGGCTGGCCCACCAGCAGCGCATGCCCCCCCGACAAGATCGCGGCCAGCACCTGCTCGACGACGGCATGCTGGCCGACGAACCGATGCTCGACGCTGGCACGGGCCTGCGCCAGCCGATCGGTCAACGTCAGGACTTCGGTAACCAGTTTCTCATTCTCGGCCATGACAATGCCCCGTTTCTGTTTTAGGACAACATAAAGGCAGGTGAGACGGGGTCCACAGGGAATGGTGGAAAAGACTGACAATGCCGTGAGCGATGCAACCGGAATCGCCGCTGCGGCCAGCCGCGCCTCGAAAAAGGGGCCGCCGCCGGTGCATCTGTGGAACCCGCCTTTCTGCGGCGATCTGGACATGGAGATTCGCGCCGACGGCACCTGGTTCTATAACGGCACCCCCATTGGACGGCCCGAGATGGTGCGGCTTTTCGCCTCGATCCTTAAACGCGTGGGCGAGGATTATTTTCTCGTCACCCCGACCGAAAAGGTCGGCATCCGTGTAGTCGATGCACCCTTTATCGCGGTCGATGCCGAAATCGGCGAAGAAATCGTCTTTACCACCAATGTGGGCGACCGGGTGCGCGCCGGCCCCGAGCATGGGATCAGGCTGCGCGGGACCGCGGACGAGCCGCGCCCCTATGTCCATATCCGCCGCGGTCTTTGGGCGCTGATCGACCGCAAGACATTTTACCGACTGGCCGATGCGGCTATGCCCGACCAAGACGGGCGTATGAAAGTGCACTCGGGAGGGACGGCCTTTCCTCTGGAGCCCTGACCATGGCAAGATTTGCTGCCAACCTGACCTATCTGTTCACCGAGATGCCCATGTTGCAGCGTTTTGTCGCCGCTAGGCGCGCAGGTTTCAAAGGGGTCGAGATCCTGTTTCCCTATGACCTTGCCGTCAAGGAACTGGCCTCGGCCGCACAGGCTGCGGGCATCGAGTTCGTGCTGATGAACACGCCGCCGCCAAACTGGGCCGGGGGGCCGCGCGGCTTTGCCGCCGAGCCGGGCAACGAGACGCGTTTTCGCGGCGATTTCGACCGTGCCCTGCGCTTTGCCAAAGCATTGAAAGTGCAGCATATCCATGTGATGGCAGGCAAGGGCGAAGGTGAGTTGGCGCGGCGCACCTTTGTCGAGAACCTCAAATGGGCCTGCACACGTGATCCACAGACCAGCCTGACCATCGAACCGATGGCCCGTGCCGACATGCCGGGCTATTTCCTCGACAGTTTCGACCTTGCGGCCGAGGTGCTGGACGAAGTCGGGGCACCGAACCTGGGACTGCAATTCGACGTCTATCAGGCGCAGATGATCCATGGCGATGCGCTGGCCGTATGGCAGCACCATGCCGCGCGGGTACGACATATCCAGATATCCGACTGTCCTGACCGCAATGAACCACGGCAGGGCACCATCGACTTTCCCGAACTGCTGCGCGCCATCGATGCCTCAGGTTATGGCGGCTGGGTGGGCGCGGAATATTCCCCCCGCACCTCGACCGAGGCAGGGCTGCACTGGCTGCAAATGGTCTGACAAAGCGGGCAAGCCGGGCCGCCCTCTGAAAACCATCAGCGGCGCGCGCCCGTACCTGCCAAGGTGATGGCAAGCTTGGGCTTTTGTCTTAGCGCCCCCGTATCCCATCCCACCAACGCCGAACGCGCCCGCGTGCCTCGGCGGTCTCGGTCGCGATGTGGTCGCGCGCCGCATCTGCGCGGGCATCCAGCCGGTCCCATGCCTCGTCGGCCGAGCGCACGGCGGGGTCGATGGTGCGCTCACGGAACTGGTTCCACATGCGCCAGATCAGGAACAACAGCGCCCCCAGGATCAGCAGAATGATCTGCGCCGCCCAGTTGAAGGGCCGCACATCCGGTCCGGCCACCGGCTTGATCGCAATCGCGTTTGGATAGATCGAAAGCCAGGAGACACGCCAGCCATAGGACGTCACGCTGACCCATCGCGGATCGGCAGAGGTCGAACGCAGGTCGGTCGCCTGCGCATGCAAGTTCGAGCTGTCGTATTTGAAATAGGGTGGCCAGATCCAGCCGGTATCCTCGTTGCGATAGACAAAGGGCCGGCCGTTCGGGCGCACCGTCTCGATAAATCGCACGTCGCGCTGGCCCTGCGTATTCTGCACCGTCCCGGCGTCGGGCGAAGCGTAAAAGATCGCATTCGCGCCGATATCCGTCAGCCGGTTATAGGTGTTGGTGATGCGAACCGTTTGTTTCGAGGGTAACGAATAGTCCAGAAACAGAAAGACCACGACGGCAAAGATCACCCCAAGAACGGTCAGGAACCAGCGCATCGGCGCCCCCTTAATTGTAGTTCACGATGACGATGATCACGATGATCGCGACCACCGGCAGGAAAAGCACCAGCGCGACAAGCCGCGCCTGCAGGGTCTTGTTGAACCCCACCATTGAACGCCGCACGAACTCGCCACGTTCCGGGGACTGCCCCGCACGCTCGGGATGGCGGCGATCCCATTCCTTTTCAAGCTCTTCCCGACGCAAACTGCGGATATAGATCGAAAGCAGCGCATAAAAAATCAGTTCGACGATCAGCACCATGCCGATAAGGCGAAGAAAGGCGATCATCAGCGGAACCTTCGTTGCAAAGCCGGTCCCATGGAAAGCCTGCGGGACGTTGGTGTCAATGACCCCATTGCCGCGCAAGCGCACCCGGCCTAGCCTGACACCATGGACGCGCTTCGCCTTGAGATAGAAAACCGCCGCGACGATCTGATCCGCCTGACGCAGGACCTGATCCGCATTCCGACGCTGAACCCGCCGGGCCGCCTGTATCGCGAGATCTGCGAATACCTGCAGGCCCGGCTGAGTTCGCAGGGCTGGAACTGCGAGTTGATCCGTGCCCACGGCGCGCCGGGCGACAGCCAGGAATTCCCGCGCTGGAACCTCGTCGCCCGCCACGGCAGCGGCCGACCCGGAGAGTGCGTGCATTTCAACAGCCATCACGACGTGGTCGAGGTCGGCCACGGCTGGAGCCGCGATCCCTTTGGCGGCGAACTGGACGGCGACCGCATCTATGGCCGGGGCGCCTGCGACATGAAAGGCGGCCTTGCGGCCAGCATCACCGCTGCCGAAGCCTTCGTCGCGCTTTATCCCGATCACCCCGGCACCATCGAGATCAGCGCCACGGCGGACGAGGAATCGGGCGGATTCGGCGGTGTCGCCTATCTGGCCGAACAGGGCGCCTTCGCCCATGTCGGCCATGTCATCATCCCAGAGCCCTTGCACAAGGATCGCATCTGCCTGGGCCATCGCGGCGTCTGGTGGGCCGAGATCGAGACGCATGGCCGTATCGCCCATGGCTCGATGCCGTTTCTGGGCGACAGCGCCATCCGCCACATGGGCGCAGTGCTGGAAGAAATCGAGCGTACGCTGTTCCCGCTGTTGATGACCAAGCACACCGAAATGCCGGTAATCCCCGAGGGCGCGCGGAATTCGACGCTGAACATCAACTCGATCCACGGCGGCGAACCCGATCTTGGCCCCGGTTTCACCGGCCTGCCCGTCCCCTGCGTCGCCGACCGCTGCCGCATCACCATCGACCGCCGTTTTCTGATCGAGGAAGACCTGTCCGAGGTAAAGCGCGAGGTCACCGCACTGCTGGAAAAGGTCCGCGCCCGCCGCCCGAACTTTTCTTATGAAATCCGCGACCTGTTCGAGGTCATCCCCAGCATGACCGACCGCGACGCGCCCGTCGTACGCTCGACCGCCGCCGCCATCGAAAGGGTGCTGGGGCGCAAGGCCGGTTATGTCGTCAGCCCCGGCACCTATGACCAAAAGCACATCGACCGCATCGGCAAGCTGAAGAACTGTATCGCCTATGGGCCGGGCGTGCTGGATCTGGCGCATCAGCCCGACGAATGGATCGGCGTGCAGGATATGCAGGATTCCGCCCGCGTCATGGCCTTGGTGCTTGAGGACATCCTGCACGGCACGACAGGGGATTCCCCCGGCGGCGCAGCTGTGGCATGATCGCCCGAAACAGCCGAGCAGACCATGAACCAACGCCTGTCGATCAGCGCCATCATCTTTTTCGTCGTGATGATCCTCCTGGGCGTCTATTTTGCCTATGCCGCGGTGCAGGGTCCCTCGGGCATCCTGCGGCGGGTGCAGTTGCAGGCCGAAACGCAGGAACTGATCCAGCAACGCGACAGGTTGCAGGCCGAAGTGGACCGGATACGCAATCTGACCCGGCGGCTGTCGGACGAATATCTGGACATCGACCTGCTGGACGAACGCGCCCGCGACGTGCTGGGTCTGGTGCGCGCCGACGAAATCATTATCCGCTGAAGGCCCCAGGACCCGGCCCCTCGCAGCTTCTTCGTTGCCCAAATACCCATGCGGCCGTGCCACCGGCGCGTCCGGCGACGGCTGCCTGCCGGCGGCTTTTCGCATCTGCCCTCTGGACGGATGCACGAGGCCGGTTTACTTCCCCCGAAAGCTTCGCCTAGAATTAGTTTAACGCTGAACTATCCCCGCCCCGAGGAGGAGGCCCATGGTCAGAAAGCCCGCAGCCAAGCAAAGCACGCCCAACGTGTCCAAGGATGAGCTGCTTCAATACTACCGCGACATGCTGCTTATCCGCCGATTCGAAGAAAAGGCCGGCCAGCTTTACGGAATGGGTCTGATCGGTGGCTTCTGCCACCTTTATATTGGACAAGAAGCCGTGGTCGTCGGTTTGGAATCCACCGCCAAGGAAGGCGACAAGCGCATCACCAGCTATCGCGACCATGGCCACATGCTGGCCTGCGGCATGGATGCCCGCGGCGTGATGGCAGAACTGACCGGACGCATCGGCGGCTATTCCAAGGGCAAGGGCGGCTCGATGCATATGTTCAGCCGCGAAAAGCATTTCTACGGCGGCCACGGCATTGTTGCAGCCCAAGTGCCGCTGGGCGCGGGTCTGGCATTCGCAGACAAATATCTGGGCAACGACAACGTCACCTTCGTCTATTTCGGCGACGGGGCCTCGAACCAGGGCCAGGTCTATGAGACCTACAACATGGCCGAGCTTTGGGAACTGCCGGTCGTCTTTGTGATCGAGAACAACCAATACGCCATGGGCACCTCGATGAAGCGGTCGACCAAATCGACCACGCTTTTCGGTCGGGGCGAGGCGTTCGGGATCAAGGGCGAACAGGTGGATGGCATGGACGTGCTGGCCGTGAAGGCCGCCGGCGAAAAGGCCGTCGCGCATTGCCGGGCCGGCAAGGGCCCCTACATCCTGGAAGTCATGACCTATCGCTATCGCGGCCATTCGATGTCCGATCCCGCGAAATACCGCACCCGCGAAGAAGTGCAGAAGATGCGCGACGAACGCGACGCCATCGAGCATGTGCGCGAACTGCTGCTGCAAGGCAGCCATGTAAGCGAAGATGACCTGAAGGCCATCGACAAGGAGATCAAGGATATCGTGAACGACTCTGCCGAGTTCGCCAAGGAAAGCCCCGAGCCGCCGCTGGAAGAGCTCTGGACCGATATCTACGCCGACGAAGTGCCGCAAGGCGGCGCCGAAGAAAACGCCTGAGGGGAGGGAACCATGGCAACCGAAATCCTGATGCCCGCCCTGTCGCCGACCATGGAGGAAGGCACGCTGGCCAAATGGCTGGTGAAAGAGGGCGATACCGTGAAATCCGGCGACATCATCGCCGAAATCGAAACCGACAAGGCCACGATGGAATTCGAGGCCGTCGATGAAGGCATCGTCGGCAAGCTGCTGATCGCCGAAGGCACTCAGGGGGTGAAGGTGAACACCGCCATCGCCGTGCTGGTCGAAGAAGGCGAATCCGCCGATGCCGCTCCGGCGCCGAAAGCCCAGGCCGCACCCGCCGAGGCCGAGGCACCGGCCCCCGTGCCCGCGCAAGCCGCGGCACCTGCCCCCACCCCGGTCGCGGATCTTTCGCCCGACTGGCCGGAAGGCACGCCGATGAAGACCATGACCGTGCGGGAAGCCCTGCGCGAAGCCATGGCCGAGGAAATGGAACGCGACGAGACCGTCTTCCTGATGGGCGAAGAGGTGGGCGAATACCAAGGTGCCTACAAGATCAGCCAAGGCCTGCTGGACAAGTTCGGTCCGCGCCGCGTGGTCGATACGCCCATCTCGGAAATCGGCTTTGCCGGTATCGGCACAGGTGCTGCCTTGGCCGGGTTGCGCCCCATCGTCGAATTCATGACCTTCAACTTCGCCATGCAGGCGATGGATCATATCGTCAACTCGGCTGCCAAGACGCTTTATATGTCCGGTGGCCAGATGGGCTGCCCCATCGTGTTCCGCGGCCCGAACGGCGCCGCCGCCCGCGTCGCCGCCCAGCACAGCCAGGACTATGCGGCGTGGTATGCCCAGATCCCGGGGCTCAAGGTGGTGATGCCTTATTCGGCCGCCGATGCGAAGGGCCTGCTCAAGACGGCGATCCGCGATCCGAACCCGGTGATCTTCCTTGAAAATGAAATCCTTTATGGCCGCAGCTTCGAGGTGCCGGACCTTGAGGACTTCACCATTCCCTTCGGCAAGGCGCGGATCGCGCGTCCCGGCCGCGACGTGACCATCGTGAGCTTCGGCATCGGCATGGTTCATGCGCTGGACGCTGCCGAGAAGCTGGCCGCCGACGGGATCGAGGCTGAGGTGATCGACCTGCGCACCCTGCGTCCGATCGACTATGCCACGATAATCGAGTCGGTAAAACGCACCAACCGTTGCGTGACGGTGGAAGAGGGTTTCCCGGTCGCCTCGATGGGCAATCACATCTCGGCCCATATCATGGAAAACGCCTTCGACTACCTCGACGCGCCGGTCATCAACTGCACCGGCAAGGACGTGCCCATGCCCTATGCCGCCAACCTTGAGAAACACGCGCTTATCACCGCCGCCGAGGTCGTCGAGGCAGTGAAAAAAGTCACCTACCGCTAAGGGGAGGGCAAAAGATGCCGACTGAAATCCTGATGCCCGCCCTGTCGCCGACCATGGAGGAAGGCACGCTGGCCAAATGGCTGGTGAAAGAGGGCGACGAGGTCAAATCCGGCGACATCATCGCCGAGATCGAGACCGACAAGGCCACGATGGAGTTCGAGGCCGTCGACGAAGGCAAGATGGGCAAGATCCTGGTCCCCGAGGGCACGGCCGGGGTCAAGGTGAACACCGCCATTGCCGTCCTGCTGGAAGAAGGCGAAACCGCCGACGACATCGGCGCACCCGCCGCGCCCAAGTCCGAAGCAAAGGCCGATACGCCGAAAGCCGAGGCCGCCCCATCCCCTGCAGCCACCGCACCTGCCCCGGCAGCGGCGAAATCGGCCGAAGGCGGGCGCATCTTTGCCTCGCCGCTCGCCCGTCGCATTGCCGCGGAAAAGGGCATCGACCTTGCCGCAGTCAATGGCTCCGGCCCGCATGGCCGCATCGTGAAAGCGGACATCGAGGGCGCGAAGCCCGGCGCGGCGAAACCCGCCGCCGCTGCCGATACGCCGAAAGCTACCCCTGCCCCGGCAGCAGCTTCCGCGCCAACGGGCCCTTCGGCGGAAACCATCCTCAAGATGTATGCGGATCGCGAAACCGAAGAGGTCGCACTGGACGGTATGCGCCGGACCATCGCAGCACGGCTCAGCGAGGCCAAGCAGACCATCCCGCATTTCTATCTGCGCCGATCCGCCAAGCTGGACGAGCTGATGAAGTTCCGGGCCATGCTGAACAAGCAGCTTGAATCGCGCGGCGTGAAACTGTCGGTCAACGACTTCATCATCAAGGCATGTGCGCTGGCCCTGCAAGAGGTGCCAGATGCCAATGCCGTCTGGGCCGGCGACCGCATTCTCAAGCTGAAACCTTCGGATGTGGCCGTCGCCGTGGCAATCGAAGGCGGGTTGTTTACCCCGGTGCTCAAGGACGCGCAGCAAAAGACCCTGTCAGCACTCTCGGCCGAGATGAAGGATTTGGCCAAGCGCGCCAAGACCAAAAAACTGGCACCCCATGAGTATCAGGGCGGCAGCTTCGCCATCTCGAACCTTGGCATGTTCGGAATCGAAAACTTCGACGCCGTCATCAATCCTCCGCATGGCGCCATCCTTGCCGTCGGCGCCGGCATCCAGACCCCGGTGGTCGAGAATGGCGAGGTGGTGATCCGCAACGTCATGTCGATGACGCTTTCGGTCGATCATCGCGTGATCGACGGCGCGCTGGGGGCCCAATTGCTGGAGGCCATCGTCAGGCACTTGGAAAGCCCGATGGGCATGCTGGCCTGAGCCCAGCACCATGACTGACAAAGGGGGCCCTCACCGGCCCCCTTTTTCTTTCGTGCCCAAATATCCCGCGGGGGTCCGGGGGCGCGAAGCCCCCGGTTCAACATCATTCACCCGGCACTTCACGAGGCGAATTCAGCCCGATCCAGCGCTTCAGCCAGCGCGCCACCCGCACCTGCCCACCATAGATGGTTGAAAACAACGAAGGCACGAACAACAGCGACAGCAGCGTGGACAACAGCAGCCCGCCGATCACCGCGATGGCCATGGGGGAACTGAACTCGGCCCCCTCGCCCGTCCCGATGGCCGAAGGCACCATACCCGCGGTCATGGCGATGGTCGTCATCACGATGGGTCGGGCGCGCTTGTGGACGGCATCCAGGATCGCCTCGCGCTTCTCGATCCCCCGGTCTATCGCGCTGACGGCGAATTCCACCAGCATGATGGCGTTCTTGGTCACGATCCCCATCAGCATCAGGAAACCGATCACCACCGCCATGCTGATGGAATTGCCTGTCATGAACAGCGCCAGAATGGCGCCCCCAATGGCCAGCGGCAGCGACATCAGGATAGAGATCGGCGTGACGAAGTTGTGAAACAGCAGCACCAGCACGACATAGGTCAAAAGCACGCCCGAGATCATCGCCACGGTAAACGCCTCAAACACCTCGCCCATGATCTCGGCATCGCCCGAGGGCTGGATCTCGGTTCCGGGCGGCAGTTCGACCTGGGCTTGCAAGGCCGTGACCTGCGCATTGACCGGCCCCAGAAGCGCGCCTCCGGCCAGGTTGGCGGAAACCGTGGTGCGATAGCGCCGGTCATAGCGCCCGATCTCGATCGCTCCGGCCGAGATCGACACATCGGACACAACCTCCAGCGGCACCTGCCCGGCCGAACTGGGCACTCGCAGGTTGCGCACGGTCATCAGGTCGCGCCGGGCGGATTCGTTCAGCCGCACCATGATCGGGATCTGCTTGTCGCCGGTGTTGAACTTGGCCAGGTTCGATTCCGTAT
Source organism: Paracoccus methylovorus (assembly GCF_016919705.1). Taxonomy (NCBI): domain Bacteria; kingdom Pseudomonadati; phylum Pseudomonadota; class Alphaproteobacteria; order Rhodobacterales; family Paracoccaceae; genus Paracoccus; species Paracoccus methylovorus. Next base: position 645,481 of record NZ_CP070368.1, on the reverse strand, counting down.
CGCCCAGCGTCGCCACGCGCAGGGTCGTGGCCAGCGCGCTGGCGGTCACGCCAAGCTGGGCCGCGACCTCGGGTCGGGGACGGATCTGGATCTCTGGCCGTTGCAGGCTGGCCGTCGAACTGACCCCTTCAAGCGTGGGCAAGGTCTTCATCGCCGCCATCAACCGCTCGGCCGCATCAGCCGCTGCCTTCTCGCTGTCGCCCAGAACCGAAATCGACAGGTCGGCGTTACCCTCTTCGTTCTGGAAATTGATCCGCATGTCGGGGATCTGCGACAGATCGCCCTTCAATTCGTCCTCAATGACAAAGCTGGATCGCTCACGCTCTTCCTTGGGGCCGTAATTGACCATGAGCTTGGCTTTGGCCACGTCATCCTCGCCGCCGTTGACGAAGACCGAGCGCACCTCGGGCACCTCGCCGATGCGTTGCGAGATCATCCGCGCCGCCCCTTCGGTTTCCGAGACTGTCGCGCCGGGCGGCAGTTCAATGCTGATCTGGCTGCGGCCAACGTCCTGCGCGGGAATGAATTCGGTCGGCAGCAAGGTCGCCGAATAGATCGAAACGGCAAACACCCCCACCCCCGCCAGCAGCGTCAACCCGCGATGGCGCAGGGTCCAACGCAGCACCGCCATCAGCAGCCGCAGGATCGGGCCGTCGCGCTCTTCGGGCAGATGGGTATTGTCGCGCAGGAAATACGCCGCCAGCATGGGCGTGATAAGCCGCGCCACCAAAAGCGAGAACAGCACAGAAACCGCGACCGTCAGGCCGAACTGCTTGAAATACTGCCCCGGAATTCCGCCCATGAAGCTGACCGGGGCAAAGACCGCGACGATAGAAAAGCTGATGGCGATGACGGTCAGGCCGATCTCGTTCGCGGCTTCCATGCTGGCCTCATAGGCCGGCACGCCCATGTTGATATGTCGGACGATGTTTTCGATCTCGACGATGGCGTCGTCCACAAGGATGCCGGTCACCAGCGTGATGGCCAAAAGGCTGATGCCGTTCAGCGTAAAACCCAGCCAGTGCATCACGAAGAACGTCGGGATGATCGAAAGCGGCAGCGCGACGGCGGCGATCAGCGTGGCGCGCCAGTTGCGCAGGAACAGAAACACCACAGCCACGGCCAGCGCCGCGCCCTCGTAAAGCGTCTCCATGGTCGAATGATAACTGCCCGAGGTATAGGTCGTCGCATCGTCGATCAGGGTGATCTGCATCCCCGGATTGCGCTGCTCGATCTCGGCGATGCGGGCTTTGGTGCCGTCGCCCGCCACCAGATCGGATTCGCCGCTGGCGCGAAAGACGCCAAAGGCCACCACGGGCTGGCCATCCAGCAGGGCGAACTTGCGTTCCTCGCTGGCGCCATCAGTGACGCTGCCAAGCTGGTCCAGCCGCACGGTGCGTCCGCCCGCCTGACCGCCGCCGATCAGGATCGGCGTCGCTGCCAGCCGGGCCACGTCGCCCGCCGACCCAAGGGTGCGGATGGAATATTCGCGGCCCGCCATATCACCGCGCCCGCCACCCATGTCGATGTTCTTGGCGCGCAACTGGTCCGAAATCTCGGCCGCCGTCAGCCCAAAGGCCTGAATTCGGGCCGGGTCCAGTTCGACGTTGATCTGGCGGTCGGCCCCGCCGATACGAGTAATACTGGCTACACCGGGCACGGTGGACAGATCGCGCGCCACCACGTCATCGACGAAATCCGACAGTTCCTCGATATTCATGCCGGGATTGCTGACGGCATAGGTCAGAATCGCCATGCCGCTAATGTCGATACGATGGATCAGCGGCTCGACGATGGATTCGGGCAGGTCGGCACGGACATTGGCCACCGCGTCCTTCACGTCGTTCACGGCGCGGTCGGTATCGGTCTCCAGTTCGAATTCGACATAGATGCGCGCCGAACTGTCCGTCGCAGCCGAGGTGATGTGCCGGACGCCGGTAATCGAGGCAATGGAATCCTCGATTGGCTGGATCACCTGCCGCGTAAGTTCCGAGGGCGCCGCACCGGGCTGGCTGACCACGACGCTGACCAGCGGCAGGTCGATATTGGGCATGGCCGTCACGGCCAAGCGGCTGAAGCTGTAAAGCCCCATCAGCATCAGCACGAGAAAGATCGCGATTGGCGGCACCGGATGGCGGATGGACAAGGCCGAGAAGTTCATGGCGCCGCCCGCACCTGATCGCCGCTGCGGAAAAACGCGCCGGCACGTGCCAGAACGGTTTCGCCCGCCGCAATGCCTTCGACGATCTCGCGCCGGCCCTGCCAGACCAGTCCAGCCCGGACCTCGCGCGTTTCGATCTGGCCGTCCCTGACCACCTGCACCCGTTCACCCGAGGCATCGGCCAGAACGGCCGAGCTGGGCACCGTCACAGCCTCGCGCCGGTCGGTGATGATCCAGCCACTGGCAAAAAGCCCGGGGCGCAACCGGGGGTCAGGTTCCAGCGTGATCCGCGCCGGGCCAAGCCGCGTCAGCGGATCGACGGCGGCGGGGGCCAGCCGCAGCTTTCCCTCGACACGCCCCAGACCCGCGACCTCTATCTCGGCCGGGTCACCGGACTTCAACTGGCTCAGCGCGGTTTCGATCACATCGGCCTCAAGCTCCACCTCGCCACCGGCGATCAGGGTAAACAAGGGCTCGCCGGCCCCGCCAGAGATCGCACCCTGCCGGATGGTGCGCGCCACGACCAATCCGTCAACCGGGGCGACGACAGTGGCATGGTTCAGGTTCAGCCGCGCGATGCTGCGCGCCGCCGAAGCCAACGCCAGCGCCGCCCGCGCCACCCCCAACCCGTCCGAGGCCGAAGCCGCAGCCGCCCGCGCCGAAGCCTCGGCCGCGATGGCCTGATCCAGCACCGCCTGACTGGCATTGCCGCTTTGGCGCAGGCTGCGCGTCCGCTCCAGCGCCGAGACTGATTGGGTCAAAGTGGCTTCGGCGCTGGCAATCTGGCTTTCGGCCTGACTGACCCCGGCCTCGGCGCGCTGATATTCGGCCTCGGCCTGTGCAAGCTGCGCCGAGAGCACCTCGTCGGACAGCCGCGCCAGAACCTGACCCGCCTTGACGTGATCGCCCACCTCGGCCTCGATGCCGGTGATTTCATGCCCCGAGACGAGGGCGTGGACCTGCACCTCTTGTTTCGCCACCAGCGAGCCGGACACCGGCACCCGTGCCTCGATCCAGCTAAGCTCGGCGGTGGCGAGCGTGACCACGGGCAGTTCTGATTGCTCGACCGCGCCCGCCGTTTCGGCAATAGCCGCCACGACCGGCCCCAAGGACAGGGTCAGGGCCAGCATCGCGATCCGGGTGATCCGGCAGTTTGCCGTCATCGTCCCCTCCAAACCAATCTGCGGCGCAACATAGTCGCGCCGGGCGTCGGCAACAATGGCGGCTGAGGATCAGAACGAAATGCTGACGCCAGGCAAGTTCAACTCGCCAATCAGGTCCCGCAGTTCCTGCCGGGCAGCGATGTTGGACATGTTGAGCTGTTCCGTGCCGATATCCTTGAGATCCAGCAGCGTCAATCCGCGCGGGAAAAGCTCACGGAAGATCACCCGCTCGGAAAATCCGGGTGCGACCCGAAAACCGATGCGCTTGGACAGGTTGCTCAGCGCGCCACCGACCTTGCGCTTGTTATGCATCGCCTGCGTGCCAAGCCGGTTGCGCAGCACCAGCCAGTCGATCGGCCCCGCCCCCGCCTCGCCACGCAACTGCCGTGCGGACCAGACCATCTCGGCATAGATCGAAGGGCCCAGTATCTTTCCCTCGGGCGACATGCGGGCCAGAAGGTCGAAATCGACGAAACTGTCGTTCATCGGCGTAATCAACGTATCGGCCAGCGTATGTGCCATCTGGCTAAGCCGCGTGTGCGAACCGGGGCAATCCAGCAGAATGAAATCGCACTCCGAATCAAGTGCGGCGACAGCCTGCGACAACGGGTCCAGACCCTCGGGGCTATCGGGTTCCAGATGGCCCAACAGCGGCATGGGCAGGTCCACCCCTTCGCGTTGGGCAAAAGCGGCGCGGTTTTCCAGATAGCGGCCGAAGCTGCGCTGGCGGACATCCAGATCCAGCGCGCCGACCCGATGGCCCATGCGGGCCAGCGCGGTCGCAACATGCATCGAGGTCGTGGACTTGCCCGAACCGCCCTTTTCGTTCCCGACGACGATGATATGCGCCACGAATCCCCCTGTGATGCCGGCCCGCGTCGCGCCGGACCATAGGCTGCAGCCGGGGCGATGAAAAGCGCCCAGACCAGCCGAATCGTAGCGGTCGTTACCTTTTCCCGCACCAAATTGCCCAGACGCGGCTGTCGCTCAACCGTTTGTTCTGCCTTCATTCTTTTAACACGACAAACCCGGGCGACATTTATCTTGCAAAACACGATCAGCTATGTCGTTATATATCTTGTCAGACCACCGGCAGATCAGCCAAGGGAAGGAGCCAGAGATGAACGTGCTGAACCATCGCGCATTGCGGGCCTTCATGCCCGTCCCACCCCGCTATGCTGTCGACCTGATCGACCGGCGCACGGGCAAGCCGCATCGCATTTCGGATATTCCGCTGCGGCTGATCACCTGCGAACCCTACGAAACCGTCCAGGAACTGATGCGCGACCGCGACCCGGCACGCTGGCAGACCGCCGTCCATCGCCTGGACCGGAAAGGAGCGATCCAATGATCCACGCCATTATTCCCAAGCAGAACCGCGGCTATGCGACCATTGCGTTGTCGGCCTATCAAAGTGCCCAAGGCCCGGTATTGCGCGAATTTTGTGACGGCAGGGTAATGATCGACACGGGCCGCAGCCAGTTGACGGGTCGACCGATGAACCAGCCGCCGCAAAAGCCGGCTTGGATGCCGGTTTTTGGTCTGGCTTATTAAGCCGCGGCAGGCGGACCAGCCCGCCGTCCTACCTGCCGCAAAACGAAAAACGCCGCCCTTCGGGGCGGCGTTCGCGTTTCCGGCTGACCTTGGCGATCAGAAGCCGAGGCCGGCGTATTTGTTCTTGAACTTCGACACGCGACCGCCGGTATCCATCAGCTTGGCCGAGCCGCCGGTCCAGGCGGGGTGCGAGTTCGGATCGATATCCAGCGACATGGTGTCGCCTTCCTTGCCCCAGGTCGAGCGCACCTGATAGGTGGTGCCGTCGGTCATCTTGACCTCGATCACGTGGTAGTCGGGATGAATGTCTGCTTTCATGGCGCGTCTCCTCAGGCCTTGGCGTCGGCTTTGGGCTTGTAGTTGCTGACCTCGGCGATACGGGCCGATTTGCCGCGGCGATCACGCAGGTAATACAGCTTGGCGCGGCGGACGCGACCGCGGCGAACCACGGTGATCGAGTCGATGTTGGTCGAATAAAGCGGAAAGACGCGCTCGACACCTTCGCCGAACGAGATCTTGCGCACGGTGAACGACGCACCGATGCTGCCGCCCTTGCGCGAAATAACCACGCCTTCGTACATCTGAACGCGGGCGCGGGTGCCTTCGGTCACTTTGTAACCGACGCGGACGGTGTCGCCAGCCTTGAAGTCCGGAATTTCCTTGCCGAGCGAGGCGATCTGCTCGGCTTCCAGTTGGGCGATCAGGTTCATCGCTTTGGATCCTCTTGATGCTCGCGGTAGTCCCGCGATTGGTCTGATGCGCCCGAGAGCTGTCGGTCCTTTGTCGGGTCCATATGGGCTTGCCCATATGCCCGCCACAGGTCGGGGCGGCGTTCCTTGGTCAGCCTTTCGGCCATGTCGCGCCGCCAACTGGCAATAGCCGCGTGATTGCCGGACAAAAGCACGTCCGGGATCGCGCGGCCTTCCCAAAGGGCGGGCTTCGTATACTGCGGATGTTCAAGCAGACCGTCGGAAAAGGATTCCTCGGCCAGAGAGTCCTGATTCCCCAGCACGCGCGGTATAAGGCGAACCGTCGCGTCGATCAAGACCTGAGCGGCCAGTTCCCCACCCGTCAGGACATAATCGCCTATACTGATCTCTTCGATGTCATGGGCGTCCAGCACGCGCTGGTCCACGCCTTCGAAGCGGCCGCAGATCAGCGTCATGCCCGGACCATTCGCCAACTCGCGCGCCCGCGCCTGTGTAAAGGGCCGGCCGCGCGGCGACAGGTAAATCACCGGCAAGGCGTCTTTCGTCCCGGCACCCGCCTCGCGCAGGGCCGCATCCATCACATCGGCACGGATCACCATGCCCGCACCACCACCCGCGGGCGTGTCGTCCACGTTGCGATGCCTGCCGATGCCAAAGGGGCGCAGGTCGATGCTGCGCAGGTTCCACAGCCCCTCGGATAACGCCCGGCCTGTCAGGGAAAGGCCCAGAACGCCGGGAAAAGCCTTGGGAAAAAGCGTGACGACCTGCGCCGTCCAAGCGTCCTTGACCTGCGGTTCGGCCATCAGGTCACGCGGCTGCGCGCTGGCCCGGATCGACAGGCGGCCATGGGATTTCATGCCCGCACCAACCCCCTCGCCGCTCATTCGCTTTCTTCCGGCGGATCAGCGATAATGCGGCCGGCGGCCAGATCGACCGTGGGCACGAAGGCTCGGGTAAAGGGCAAAAGCAGCGCCTGACTGCGCCCCGGGCCCAGGATTTCCAGAATATCGCCCGCGCCGTGATCATAGATCGCGCGGACCGTGCCAAGCAGCGCCCCGCCGGCATCATAGACCGACAGGCCGATCAGGTCGGCGTGATAGAATTCGTCGTCCGGCAGGGCCGGAAGCTTGTCGCGATCCGCCCAGAGCGTCACGCCCTTCAGCGCCTCGGCCTGTTCGCGCGTCTCGACGCCCGACATCCGGGCGCCGATCCCGCCCGTCACCGGCCGCGTCAGGCGGACGGTGAACGAGCGGCTGCCGTCTTCGGTATAAAGCGGGGAATATGTCGCAATATCTTTCGGTTGCGAGGTAAAGCTTTTCAGCCTCACCTCGCCCCGGACGCCAAAGGCGCCTGCGATCGCGCCGACACAGACCCGCTCTGTCATTATTCCGAAGCGGCTTCTTCGGCCGGAGCGTTGGCCGCGGCTTCACGGGCAGCACGCTTTTCGGCGCGTTCCTTGGCGGCTTTGCCCGGCTCGCCTTTTTTCAGGTTCTTGCGCTCGACTTTCTCTTTCACGCCGGCGGCTTCCAGGAAGCGGGCAACGCGGTCGGTCGGCTGCGCGCCCTGACCCAGCCAGTACTGGGCACGCTCAAGGTTGATCTTGATGCGCTCTTCGGAATCCTTCGGCAGAAGCGGGTTGTAGATGCCCAGCTTCTCGATAAAGCGGCCGTCGCGCGGCATGCGCGAATCCGTGGCCACGATGGCGTAATGGGGGCGTTTCTTCGAGCCACCACGGGCCAGACGGATTTTCATTGCCATTGTGTTTTCTCCTTTGAAATGGCGGATTTATGGCGGGAGGACCCGCCTAGGATTGGAAGGTCTCGTGATGCCGGATAACTTCGGCGATCACGAAGTTCAGGAATTTGCGCGCGAACTCCGGGTCGAGATCGGCCTCGCGCGCGAGGCGTTCCAGCCGCTCGATCTGCTGCGCCTCGCGGGCGGTATCGGACGGAGGAAGGTCGTGTTCGGCTTTCAGACGGCCGACGGATTGGGTGTGCTTGAACCGCTCGGCCAGCGTATAGACCAAAATCGCATCCAGCCGGTCGATGCTGGCCCGATGCTCTTTAAGCAAGGTCGCGGCGCGGGCGGTCGTATCACTCATTCAGGTCTCCGCTGGCTGAAAGACTGGCTGCACGGGGGCTGATGCCGCACCCTTCGTGTGACGGCAGAAGGTATGTCGGCGAACAGGGGGCATGTCGGAGAGCAAGGTCACGACTTACTTCTTCCCGAACAGACCCGAAAGCCCGCCGGGCAGGTTCATCCCGCCAAGCTGGCCGCCCAGCCCCTTGGGGTCCTGCAGCATCTTGGTCGCCTCGGCCATTTTTTCCGGATCGACATTGGCCATATCGGGCAGCCCGCCGCCTTTGCCGGTCATGGCGCGCATGGCTTGCTTGAGCATCCCGCCCTTACCCATCTTGCCAAGTTTCTTCATCGTGTCGGCCATCTGCTTTTGCATCTTCAGCAGCTTGTTCAGCTCGGACACTTCCATCCCCGCGCCGGCCGCGATGCGTTTCTTGCGGCTGGCCTGCAGCAGATCGGGATTGGCACGTTCCTTCTTGGTCATCGAGTTGATGAGCGCGATCTGACGCTTGATCGCCTTGTCGTCAAAGCCGGCGGCTTCGGCCTGCTTGGCCATCTTGCCCATGCCCGGCATCATGCCCATGATCGACTGCATGCCGCCCATCTTGAGCATCTGCTCAAGCTGGTTGCGAAGGTCGTTCATGTTGAACATGCCCTTCTGAAAGCGCTTCATCATGCGCTCGGCCTGCTCGACCTCCAGCACTTCCTGCGCTTTCTCGACAAGGGCGACGATATCGCCCATGCCGAGGATGCGGCCCGCGACGCGGCTGGCGTCAAAGACCTCGATCGCATCCATCTTTTCGCCGACACCGACAAAGCGGATCGGCTTGCCGGTCACCGCGCGCATCGACAGCGCCGCGCCGCCGCGGCCGTCGCCGTCCATCCGGGTCAGCACCACGCCGCTGACACCGACCTTTTCGTCGAACTCGCTGGCGACGTTCACTGCGTCCTGGCCGGTCAGCCCGTCCACGACCAGCAGCGTCTCGCGCGGGTTGGCCACGTCGCGGACCGCCTGCACCTCGTCCATCAGCACTTCGTCGATATGCAACCGTCCGGCGGTGTCGAGCATATAGACGTCATAGCCGCCCAGCGTCGCCTGCTGCTTGGCACGCTTGGCGATCTGCACCGCATTCTCGCCCGGCACGATGGGCAGGGTATCGACGCCGACCTGCTGACCCAGAATCGCCAACTGCTCCATGGCGGCCGGGCGGTTGGTATCCAGCGACGCCATCAGCACGCGCTTCTTCTCGCGGTCCTTCAGGCGTTTTGCCAGCTTGGCGGTAGTGGTGGTCTTGCCCGAACCCTGAAGGCCGACCATCAGGATCGGTGCCGGGGGGTTGTCGATGCGCAACTGGTCGGGCGCGCCCTCGCCTTGCAGGACCTTGATCAGCTCGTCATGGACGATCTTCACGACCTGCTGGCCGGGGGTGATCGACTTGGTGACGGCGCTTCCGGTCGCTTTCTGCGTCACCGCCTTGACGAAGTTGCGGGCGACAGACAGCGAAACGTCAGCCTCCAGCAAGGCGACGCGCACCTCGCGCATGGCGGCGGTGACATCGTCTTCGGTCAGAGCGCCCTGCTTGGTCAGCCGGTCGAATACGCCGCCAAGGCGGTCGGACAGGTTTTCAAACATCGGCGGCCCTCCGTAGGTCGTTGCCGTGATCCGGGTTCGCGCCCCGCAAGCGGGACATAGTAAACAGTAATGCCCCCGTGGGCGCAACGCGCTGACGGGGGGCGATCCCCGGCAAAGCGGGGACCGGAAGGGCAGACCTTCCGGGAATCTGGCTGTGGATAAGGCGGAAGGCCGTCCAAGTCAAGCCACAGCCGGTTGACCCTGCCGGGGCTTTCGGGAAACCTCGCGCCCGGAGGACAAGACCATGACCCATCCCATCAGCCGTTTCCCGGTTCCTTCCCTGGACGAAATGCCCCAGGATATTGCCCAGCGTATCCGCAAGGTGGCCGAGAAATCGGGCTTCATCCCGAACGTGTTCCTGGCGCTGGCGCATCGCCCGGACGAGTTCCGCGCATTCTTCGCCTATCACGACGCCCTGATGGAGCGCGAGGGCGGATTGACCAAAGCCGAGCGAGAGTTGATCGTCGTCGCCACATCGGGGCTGAACCAGTGCCAGTATTGCGTGGTGGCGCATGGTGCGATCCTGCGTATCCGAACGAAGAGCGCCTTGATCGCAGATCAGGTGGCGGTGAACTGGCGCAAGGCAGACCTCACCACGCGCGAACGCGCCATGCTGACCTATGCCGAAAAGGTGGCGCTGAATGCGCAACACATCGGCGACGCGGACGATCAGGCGCTGCGCGAGGCGGGCTTCACCCAAGATGAGATCTGGGACATCGGCGCCATCGCAGCCTTCTTCGGCATGTCGAACCGGCTGGTCAATGCCGGCGATATCCGGCCAAACGACGAATTCTACATGCTGGGCCGAAATTGATGGCCGAGATTTCTGCCATGCCGGAACTGCGCCGCAACGCCCTGCAAGGCCATGCGGCCATGCTGCTGTTCTCGGCGGCGATTGCAGGGTCGTTTTCGCTGGGCGCACGGGCGGCGAACCTGATCGACCCGGCGGCGATCTCGGCCGCGCGCTTTGCTATCGCCGCGGGTGTGGTGGGCGGCGTAGCCATGGCCGGACCCGGCATCCCCCGCGACGCCTTCCGTGCGCCTTGGCGCTATCTTCTGCTCGGGGGGCTTTTCGCCGCTTATTTCGTGCTGATGTTCGAGGGGTTGAAAACCGCCCTTCCCGTTTCGGCCGCAGCGGTGTTCACGCTGACACCGCTGATGTCGGCGGGCTTTGGCTGGCTTTTGATGCGACAGCGCCTGACCCTGCGCATCGCGGGGGCGTTGGGCTTGGGCGCGGCGGGTTCACTCTGGGTGATCTTTCGCGGCGATCTTGCCGCACTGATGCGGCTGGAATTCGGGCGAGGCGAGGCCATCTATCTGATCGGCTGTGCGGCCCACGCGCTCTATACTCCCTTGGTGCGCAAGGTGAACCGGGGCGAGACCCCGATCGTCTCGACCTTCGCCACGCTCTGCGCGGGCGGGCTGATCCTGCTCATCTGGGGCTGGCAGGCGATTCTGCAGACGGATTGGGCGCATCTGCCCGCCATCGTCTGGATAACACTGCTTTATGTAGCGATCTTCGCCAGCGCGCTGACGACTGCACTGGTGCAATTCGCAACCATGCGCCTGCCTTCGTCCAAGGTCATGGCCTATACCTATCTGACCCCCGCCTGGGTCATCCTGCTGGAAGCCACATTGACCCAAGGCGCACCACCGCTCGCTGTGTTGCCGGGGGTGCTGGCCACCATCGCCGCACTTCTTCTGCTGCTTCGGGACTGATCGCACGGTCGCAATGGGTATTTGTACAACAGAGAAGTTGTGAGAGTCGTTCCCGCATCTTCTCTGTTGTACAAATACCCATATGACGACCTGACCACCGGATCAGGCGGCTGCCTCGGCGGGCTCTACCAGTGCCACAATGTCCATCATGATGCGGTTGAGTTCGAAATCCTTGGGGGTATAGACTCGCGCCACACCCATTCTCAGCAGCTTTGCCGCATCCTCATCGGGAATGATGCCGCCGACTACAACCGGCACATACGTCAAGCCGGCGGTGCGCATACGCTCGATCAGGTCCTCGATCAGCGGCAGGTGGCTGCCAGACAGGATGGACAGACCGACGACATGGGCATTGTCCTCAAGGGCGCGGGTGACGATCTGCTCGGGCGTCAGGCGGATGCCTTCATAGGTGATATCCATGCCGCAGTCACGGGCACGAAAGGCAATCTGCTCGGCGCCGTTGGAATGTCCATCAAGCCCCGGCTTGCCCACCAGGAATTTCAGTCGGCGACCAAGGCGGCGGCTGACGGCATCCACCGCCTCGCGGATCGGTTCCAGACCCTCGGTCCGGTTGGAGGGGCTGGCGGAAACGCCGGTCGGTCCACGATATTCACCGTAAACCTCGCGCATCACCGCTGCCCATTCGCCGGTCGTGGCGCCCGCTTTGGCCGCTGCGACAGAGGGCGGCATCACATTTTGCCCCCTCTGCGCGGCATCGCGCAGCGCGGCGAGGGCGGCCTCGACGGCCGTCTCGTCGCGAGCTTCGCGCCACATGCTCAGCCGCGAGATCTGGTCCTGCTCGACCGCCGGATCGACGACCATGATCCCGCCGTCCCCGGCGGTCAGCGGCGACGGTTCGCCCTGCTGCCAACGGTTGACGCCGACGACCACCGTCTCGTTCGCCTCGATGCGATTCAACCGTTCGGCATTCGATTCGACCAGGCGCGACTTCATGTATTCGATGGCGGCGATGGCGCCGCCCATCTCGTCCAGCGTCGCCAGCTCTGCACGGGCCCCGGATTTCAACTCCTCGACTTTGGCGGCGATGGCGGGGTTGCCGTCGAAGAGATCCCCATATTCCAGTAGGTCCGTCTCATAGGCGACGATCTGCTGCATGCGCAGCGACCATTGCTGATCCCAAGGTCGCGGCAGGCCCAGCGCCTCGTTCCACGCCGGAAGCTGCACGGCCCGGGCGCGGGCGTTCTTGGACAGCACGACCGCCAGCATCTCAAGAAGAATGCGGTAGACGTTGTTTTCAGGCTGCTGCTCGGTCAGGCCAAGGCTGTTGACCTGCACACCATAGCGGAAACGGCGGTATTTCTCTTCCTCGATGCCGTAGCGCTCGCGGCAAATCTCGTCCCAAAGCTCGGTGAAGGCGCGCATCTTGCACAGCTCGGTGACAAAGCGGATGCCTGCGTTCACGAAAAAGGAAATGCGACCCACCATGGCCGGGAAATCCGCCGGTTCAATCTTGGCCTTCAGATCGTCGAGCACCGCGATGCCGGTCGCCAGCGCATAGGCCAGCTCTTGCTCTGGTGTCGCGCCCGCCTCTTGCAGGTGATAGGAACAGACGTTCATCGGGTTCCATTTCGGCAGGTGCTTTGCCGTATAAGCCGCGACGTCGGTAATCATCTTCAGCGAGGGCTTGGGCGGGCAAATATAGGTGCCGCGCGACAGATATTCCTTGATGATATCGTTTTGCACTGTGCCCTGCAGCCTGGTGATATCGGCACCCTGCTCTTCCGCCACGGCGATATAAAGCGACAGCAACCAGGGCGCCGTCGCATTGATCGTCATCGAAGTGTTCATCTGCTCCAGCGGGATCTGGTCGAACAGCATGCGCATGTCGCCCAGATGGCAGATCGGCACACCGACTTTACCGACCTCACCACGGGCCAGCACGTGATCGCTGTCATAACCGGTCTGCGTCGGCAGATCGAAGGCCACCGACAATCCGGTCTGCCCCTTCGCCAAATTCGAGCGATACAGGGCGTTTGATTTCTCGGCGGTCGAATGGCCCGCATAGGTGCGGAAAAGCCAGGGTTTGTCTTTCTCGGCCACGATCTGCCCTCGCAACAATATTACGGCTGCGAAAGAGATATCGCAATAATCCTGCCCGGTCAATTCGCCGCAATGCAGAAGTTTTTTGTGAACCCGAGACCTCCTGCTCATCACCCATGATGCGAAAAGCAGCACAAATCCCGGAAAATCACCGGAACCTGTCTGTTATGCAGGTGCAGCGTTGGCGGGTGGCAGCGGCGATGGTAGCCTGCGGCCACTGACAGGAATGGAGCGTCTGATCATGCTGTCCCGTCGCTCGACCCTTGCGATGCTTGCTGCGCTGGCGGTTCACCCGGTGGCGGCAACGGCGGAATTGCGCGACTTGGCCTATTCGAACGATTCGCCCCGCCACCGGCTGGATATTCACCTGCCAAAGGGCGAGGGCCCTTTCCCCTGGCTTCTGGATCTGCATGGCGGGGGTTTCCGCGGTGGCGACAAGCGGCTTTTGCCGGTGCCACCTCAGTTGTTGCAGGCCGGAATCGCCGTGGTGCGGATGAACTACCGGTTGTCGAATCAGGCGCTTTGGCCGGCGCAGGAACAGGACGTTCTGGCTGCGGCGGACTTCCTGCGCAGGCGTGGCCCAGAATGGCGGCTGGTGCCGGAACGGATGGCGCTGGGGGGACGCTCGGCCGGGGCTTTTCTTGCCGTTTCGGCGGCGCTGACCTTGATCGAGAGGGACCGGCCGCCCCGGGCAGTAGTCGATTTCTACGGCCCGATGGATTTCGGCAGCATGGATGCGGATCTGGCCCGGCTGGGAAGCAAACCTAAAAGGCGGCCCGCCGATTCGCCGGAAAGCGCCGAATCGCTGCTGGTCGGCTATGCCGTGGGCGCGCGTCGGGACGAAGCAACGGCGCTGTCGCCCGTGGGCCGGCTGCGCGGCATGCACCCAGCCACCGCCCTGCCCCCGCTGATGATCCGGCACGGGGCGCAGGATCGCATTGTGCCCCCCGATCAGGCGCAGCACCTGCGAAGGGCATGGCGGGCCATCGACCCGGACGCCGCCATCGACTTCGCCCTGCTGCCCGATGACGGTCATGGCAGCGCGGGTTTCGCCGCCGCAACGATCCGAGAGGCTCTGGCAGCCTTTCTGAAACGGCATCTGTCGGCGTGAGCCCGCATAACAAGGCCTGGATTTCCGCTGCATTGCAGCGCGTTGCAAATTGTGAACGACATATTATTACAAATTCTGCATCTGTAATATTGCAATATTGCGCAAGCGATTTTAAAACCACCCTTGCAACCCGCACTGATTCTGCGCTGCGGCGGGGGCTGGCGGCGCGAGAAAGCGGCAAAAGAGGAATGTGACATGGCCCTGGACCAACCGACCCAGATCGCGCCCTATGACGCGCCGGAAAAGGACCTCTACGAGATCGGCGAGATGCCGCCTCTGGGCTATGTGCCCAAGCAGATGTACGCTTGGGCCATCCGCCGCGAACGCCACGGCGAGCCCGACAAGGCCATGCAGGTCGAAGTCGTCGAAACCCCCAGCATCGACAGCAACGAGGTGTTGGTCCTGGTGATGGCGGCGGGCGTCAACTACAACGGCATCTGGGCCGGCCTTGGCGTGCCGATCAGTCCCTTTGACGGTCACGGCGCGCCCTATCATATCGCCGGCTCGGACGCTTCGGGCATCGTCTGGGCGGTGGGTGACAAGGTCAGGCGCTGGAAGGTCGGCGATCAGGTCGTCATCCACTGCAATCAGGACGATGGCGACGACGAGCACTGTAACGGCGGCGACCCGATGTTTTCGCCCAGCCAGCGCATCTGGGGCTATGAGACGCCGGACGGCAGTTTTGCACAGTTCACCCGGGTTCAGGCGCAGCAGTTGATGCCCCGCCCGCGCCATCTGACGTGGGAGGAATCGGCCTGCTACACCCTGACCCTGGCCACCGCCTATCGCATGCTGTTCGGACATGAGCCGCACGAGCTCAAGCCCGGCATGAACGTGCTGGTCTGGGGCGCCTCGGGCGGGCTTGGCTCTTTCGCGATCCAGCTTATCAACGCTGCAGGGGCCAATGCGGTTGGCGTGATCAGCGATGAGGACAAGCGTGAATTCGTCATGTCGCTGGGCGCCAAAGGCGTCCTCAACCGCAAGGACTTCAAGTGCTGGGGGCAACTGCCCACCGTGAACACCCCCGAATACAAGGAATGGTTCAACGAGGTCCGCAAGTTCGGCAAGGCGATCTGGGACGTCACCGGCAAGGGCAACAACGTCGATATCGTCTTTGAGCACCCCGGCGAGGCGACCTTCCCGGTCAGCACCTTCGTCTGCAAAAAAGGCGGTATGGTGGTGATCTGCGCCGGAACCAGCGGGTTTAACTGCACCTTCGACGTGCGCTATATGTGGATGCACCAAAAGCGCCTGCAAGGCAGCCATTTCGCGCATCTCAAACAGGCCAGCGCCGCAAACCAACTGATGCTGGAGCGCCGCATCGACCCATGCATGTCCGAAGTTTTCCCATGGGCCGAGATCCCGCAGGCGCATCTGAAAATGCTGCGCAACCAGCACAAGCCCGGCAACATGGCGGTGCTGGTGCAGGCGCCGACGACCGGCCTGCGCACATTCGAGGACGCGCTGGAAGCAGGGGTTCGCTGACCCCGCCCGGCGCATAAGAACCGCCCGGCGGAGTGGACGCGTCGGGCGGTTCGATCATGCAGCCTTCGGCTACCCGGGAAAAGCTGCTGCTGCGTCAACAGGCAGAATAAAATCTCGTTAATATTTGAAATTTCTGGATTTATCCCCAAGCTGACGCGACATTTCGTCGAAAACTCCGGCATTTTGCCCGAATATTGCTCTTCCCCCATTCAAACTGCCTGAATCATGAGCTAAGGAACCTCCCGACCCTAAGGGAAGGATTCCGCGACATGCCGCAGATCGATGACAAACTTGCCCCCATCTATGAGGAGGTGGTCCGCCGCAACGCAGGTGAGCCCGAGTTCCACCAAGCCGTGCGCGAAGTGCTGGAAAGCCTTGGCCGCGTCGTTGCCAAGCGTCCCGATTATCTGGAAGACGCGCTGATCGAGCGCATCTGCGAACCCGAACGCCAGATCATCTTCCGCGTTCCGTGGACCGACGACAAGGGCCGGGTCCAGATCAACCGCGGCTTCCGTGTGCAATTCTCGTCTGCCATGGGACCCTACAAGGGCGGCTTGCGCTTTCACCCCTCGGTCAATGTCGGGATCATCAAGTTCCTCGGCTTCGAGCAGATCTTCAAGAACGCACTGACCGGCCTGCCCATCGGCGGCGGCAAGGGCGGCTCGGACTTTGATCCCAAGGGCCGCTCGGACGGCGAGGTCATGCGCTTTTGCCAAAGCTTCATGACCGAGCTTTACCGGCATCTGGGCGAATATACCGACGTTCCGGCAGGCGACATCGGCGTCGGCGCACGCGAGATCGGTTATTTGTTCGGACAATACAAGCGCCTGACCAACCGCTATGAGGCTGGCGTGCTGACCGGTAAGGGCCTGTTCTATGGTGGGTCGCTGGCCCGAAAAGAGGCGACCGGCTACGGCAACACCTATTTCACCCAAGCCATGCTAAGGACCGGCGGCAGCGATTTCGACGGCAAGACGGTCGTCGTCTCGGGCTCGGGCAATGTCGCCACCTATACCATCGAAAAGGTGCAGGAATTCGGCGGCAAGGTCGTCGCCTGCTCGGACAGCTCGGGCTATATCGTGGACGAAAGCGGTCTCGACCTTGATCTCATCAAGGAAATCAAAGAGGTGCGCCGCGGTCGCGTTTCGCAATACGCCCGGCTCAAGGGCGAAGGAAACGGGGTCTATTTCGTGAAATCGGGCGAAGGCTCGATCTGGGATGTGGCCTGCGACGTCGCCATGCCTTCGGCCACCCAGAACGAGCTGACCGGCAAGGACGCTGCCAAACTGGTCAAGAACGGTGTCACCGCCGTGGGCGAAGGCGCGAACATGCCCTGCACCCCCGAGGCGATCCGCACCTTCCAGCAAGCCGGCGTCAAGTTCGGCCCCGGCAAGGCGGCGAATGCGGGCGGCGTGGCCACCTCGGCGCTGGAGATGCAGCAAAACGCCTCGCGCGATCGCTGGTCGTTCGAAAAGACCGAGGCGCGACTGGCCGACATCATGCGCGACATACACGACAGTTGCTACACGACGGCCGAGGAATTCGGTGCCCCCGGCGATTATGTGATCGGCGCCAACATCGCCGGCTTCATCCGCGTGGCCGAGCCGATGCGCGCTTTCGGCGTGATCTGATGCTGCAGCGGGCGGGCCGCAACAATGGCCCGCCTTGCCTGCGCCCGCGCGGGCCGTTAATCGGCAGCATGGCCGAACTGATTATCCTTTCATGCTGATCTTTCTACAGCCCCGCATCGTGCTTTTGTCGGTGCCCAAGACAGGCACCACCGCACTGGAACAGGCGTTGGCGGCGCAAGCCGAAATCGCCTTCCGCACGCGCCCCGAAATCAAGCACCTGAACCTGCGGCAATATCTCAACCGCATTCGGCCATTGCTGACGCCTCTGGGCGAGCCCAAGTTCGAAACCGTGGCAGTGATCCGCGAACCGCTGGACTGGCTGCGCAGTTGGTATCGGTTCCGCACCCGCGACGACCTGATCGGTCACCCCAACAGCACCGCCAAGGTCAGCTTCGAATGTTTCGTGCAGGACTACCTGCGCCCCGGGCGACGTCCGGCCTATGCGCGGATCGGCCGGCAATCCGAGTTTCTGACCGACAATGACGGCAAGATCGCCGTCGATCATGTCTTCCGCTACGAGGCAATGCCCGCGCTCACCGAGTTCCTGGCGGATCGGCTGGGCACCCCGATCAAACTGCGGCGCAGCAACATCTCGCCCGCGGCGCATACGGACCTGCCGCCTCAGGCCGAGGCACGGCTGCGCGAAGCTCTGACAACAGATTACGACATCTGGCAGGCCGCGCGTCAGGCAGCGTAAAGCACCCGGGCCCGTTCCTCAAAGGCACGGACGATCCGCATCATCGCCTCGCCAAAGACCACGCCGATCACCTTGCCAAGAATGGCGTTGCGGAATTCGAAATCGACAAAGAAATCCACCTTGCAACCGCCGCCCGGCAGATCGGCAAAGCTCCAGCCGCTGCGCAGATACTTGAACGGCCCGTCCAGATATTCGGTATCGATCCGTTTCGCTTGGGGCCAAAGCGTGACGCGCGAACCGAACCGCTCGCGGAATACCTTGAAACTGATGATGAGATCGGCCTCGACCACCTCGCTGCCCCCCGAACCCGGCCGACGCGAACGGATGCGGGCGGCGGTGTTCCATGGCAAAAACTCGGGATACCTTTCGATATCGGCCACCAACGCATACATCTGGTCGGCGGTATAAGGCAGATTTCGGCTGTCGCTATGCTGAGGCAAGAGGTCGTCCCGGAGGCAAGTTCGGTTTTCGGGGCAGCACTAGCAAAGGAACGGGCGCATGAACAACCTCATCTGGCTCATCCGGGCCTCACGCTGGGCACGCAACCCGCCAAAGCCGCGAACGGTCAAGCTGGTGCTCGCCATCATCGCGCTGGGGCTGGTGCTGGTGGGGCTTGAACATTTCGGGCTCTGGCCGGACTGGGCGACCATGGACCGCCCGCGCGGCATGCGATTGCAACGCCCGTAACCGGCTCGTTCCGCTGGCTTTCCTGCACGCAGGTACTTCCCCGCACACGCCTTCTCTGTTGCCCAAATACCCATGCAACGCCGCCGCCCACACAAGGTCAGCCGATAACAACACCAAGCCCATCTAAAGCCCGGCCGCCGCAAACGTGTCACATCGCCCCATCTGCCCCGAGGTGAAGCCGCGCTTGAACCAGGTCTGCCGTTCCGCGGCCGAACCGTGGGTAAAGGCGTCAGGCACCACTGCCCGTCCGGCGCTTTCCATCAGCGTATCGTCACCCACTGCGGCGGCGGCATTTATCGCCTCGTCGATATCACCTTCTTCGATGGTTCCGAATTTCTCGTCGGCTTGGCGTGCCCAGATCCCGGCATAACAATCGGCCTGCAACTCGGTCAGCACCGAAAGCCGGTTCGAATCACTCTGGCTGACGCGCGCGCGCAACCCGTTCACCTCGGAAAGCGTGCCCAGGAGGTTTTGCACATGATGTCCCACCTCATGCGCGATGACATAGGCATAGGCGAAATCGCCCCCTGCCCCCATCTTGCCGGCCATGACACTGAAGAAATCCGTGTCCAGATAGACTTTGCGGTCATTCGGGCAGTAGAACGGCCCCATCGCCGCCGACGCGCCGCCACAGGCCGATTGCACCGCCCCCGAAAACAGCACCAGCCCCGGGTCCCGATAGGGAATGCCCGCCTGATCTGGCAGGACGCCGGCCCATACCTCTTCGGTATCGGCCAGCACCACCGAAACGAACTGGCCGATCTCCTGCTCTTCCTGCGTCAGCGCGCGGGTCTCCGTGGGCTGGCCGCCATCATCGATGGCCTCGACCACGGGCGATATATCGATGCCGAAGAAATATCCCACGGCCAGCACCACCAGCACGCCGACAACGCCCAGCCCGCCCACGCCGGCTGCGCGGCCCATGCCTCGCCGATCCTCGACATTGCTGCTGCCGCGTCTGCCCCGCCATTCCATTCGTCAACCTCCCTGCCGTGATCGGGCCTGTCGCTCCAAGTTATCGCAACCCCGTTTTGGCGCAACACCTGCGCAGGGTTGACAGTTCCGGCCCAAGTCCGCAGCAGGGACCCGGGCGCAACGGGGGCAGACATGTTCGACTGGGTGGTTTCGACGATCGAAAGCTGGGGCTATCTGGGCGTGCTGGCGCTGATGGTGGCCGAGAATCTTTTCCCGCCCATCCCGTCCGAGGTGATCATGCCGCTTGCCGGTTTCCTTGTCGGCAGCGGGCGGATGTCGCTGACGCTGACCATCCTGATGGGCACCATCGGCTCGGTGCTGGGAACCTTGATGTGGTATTATGTCGGATACTGGTTCGGCGAAGAGCGGCTGAAACGCTTTGCCGCGCGGCATGGCCGGCTCTTGACGTTGGCGCCTTCGGACATCGACGCGGCGCACAGGTGGTTCCAGCGCCACGGCGCGATGGCCGTGTTCTTCGGCCGCATGATCCCGGCAATCCGCACGTTGATCTCGGTTCCGGCCGGGCTGGCCCGGATGCCGATGTGGAAATTCCTGCTTTATACCGTGATCGGCAGCGCGCTCTGGACCGGAGTGCTGACCTTTGCCGGGCTGATGCTGCATGAAAACTATGCTCTGGTCGCGGATTACGTCGATCCGCTGTCCAAGCTGGTGGTGATTGCGGTCGTTGCGATCTATCTTTATCGCGTCATCACCTGGAAGCCGCATTGAGTTCACACGATTGGCACTTGCCGGCCGCCGCGCGCAGTCCTAACCCAAGGCCATGAACGGATATTCAAGCAAACGGATCGCCGTGACCGCCGGCGCTGGCTCTGCCGCGCTGCTGATCGCCGCGCTGACCTTTCAAACCCTTGGCTATGCGCCGTGCGAACTGTGCATCCTGCAACGCTGGCCCCATCTTGTCGCGGCGATTATCGGCGCGCTGGTGTGGTGGTTCGGCTGGAAGCGCTGGCTGGCGGCGCTTGGCCTGATCGCGGCGCTTTGCGCCACCGGCCTTGCCATCTATCACGCCGGGGTCGAGCTGAAACTGTGGCTGGGGCCGCAGCATTGCTCGGGCGGGATTGCGGGGCTCGCCTCGATGTCGACGCAGGATCTGATGGCGGCGCTGGAGCAGGCGCCGGTCGTGCGCTGCGACGAGGTCGCGTGGAGCCTTTTCGGAATCTCGATGGCGGGCTGGAACGCGATCTGCTCGGCGGCGCTGTCGGCGATGTGGCTGGCCTCGGTTCGTGGCCGCAATCGCGAAAAAGGGCTGGCCTGAGCACAGTTTTCGCGCCTGCAAGGCAGGAATACCGCCCGTCAAGATTGCACCCAAGGCAGGTATGGGATAGACCCGTGCCCAACAAGATGTTGAGGTTTTCCCGTGGCTGACATCCCTGAAAACGATGACGACACCCCCGAAAACGGCGGAACGGAACGCGCCGTGATGCCGCATGACGGACCGGTGATCGACATCGCGCACGAGATGCGCTCGTCCTATCTCGATTATGCCATGTCGGTGATCGTCAGCCGGGCCATCCCGGACCTGCGCGACGGGCTGAAACCCGTGCACCGCCGCGTGCTGTTCGCGATGCACGAATCCGGCAACACGCCGGACAAACCCTATCGCAAATCGGCCCGCCCGGTCGGTGACACGATGGGTAAGTATCACCCGCATGGCGATGCCTCGATCTATGACGCACTGGTGCGATTGGCGCAGAGCTTTTCCATGTCCCTGCCGCTTCTGGATGGTCAGGGCAACTTCGGCAGCATGGACGGCGACAGCGCCGCGGCCATGCGTTACACCGAGGTGCGGATGGACAAGCCATCCACCTATCTGATGATGGATATCGACAAGAATACCGTCGATTTTCAGGACAACTACGACGGCAAGGACCGCGAACCGACCGTCCTGCCCGCACGTTTCCCCAACATGTTGGTCAATGGCGCGGGCGGTATCGCCGTCGGCATGGCCACCAATATCCCGCCCCACAATCTGGGCGAGGTATGCGACGCCACGCTGGCGCTGATCGAGAACCCGGACCTGCCGACCGAGCGGTTGCTGGAGATCGTGCCCGGCCCGGATTTCCCCACCGGCGGCATCATTCTGGGCCGCTCGGGCGCGCGCAAAGCCTATCTGGAAGGGCGCGGCAGCATCATCGTACGGGCCAAGACCCGGATCGAGGAAACCCGCGCCGGCCGTCAGGCCATCATCCTGGATGAGATCCCCTATCAGGTGAACAAGGCCACGCTGATCGAAAAGATCGCGGAACTGGCCAAGGAAAAGCGCATCGAGGGCATCGCCCATGTGCAGGACGAATCCGACCGCGTCGGCGTGCGGGTGGTGATCGAGCTCAAGCGCGACGCCACCGCCGAGGTGGTGCTGAACCAATTGTTCCGCTTTACCCCCATGCAGACCAGCTTTGGCGCCAATATGCTGGCGCTGAACGGCGGGCGTCCCGAACAGTTGACGCTGCGCGATTTCCTGACGCATTTCATCACCTTCCGCGAAGAGGTCGTCGCCCGCCGCACCGCCTATGAGCTGAAAAAGGCGCGAGAGCGCGCGCATGTGCTGTGCGGCCTTGCCGTGGCCGTCTCGAACGTCGATGAGGTGGTGGCGACGATCCGCTCCTCGGCCGATGCCCCCGAGGCGCGCGAGCGGCTGATGACCCGGCGCTGGCCCGCGCATGACATCGTGGAATACCTGCGGCTGATCGACGATCCGCTGCATCCGGTGAACGATGACGGCACCTATAACCTGTCCGAGACGCAGGCCCGCGCCATTCTGGAACTGCGCCTGCAACGCCTGACCCAGTTGGGCGTGCAAGAAGTCACCGATGAGTTGAAAACACTAGCCGATTCCATCCGGGAATACCTGACCATCCTCGCCTCGCGCGACCGGATCATGGCCATCATCTCGGACGAGCTTAATGAGGTGAAAAGCCTTTTCGCTGTGCCACGCCGGACCGAGATCACCGATTGGGCCGGCGATCTGGACGACGAGGACCTGATCGAGCGCGAGGACATGGTCGTCACCATCACCTCGGGCGGCTATATCAAGCGCACGGCTCTGGCCGAGTTCCGCGCCCAGCGGCGCGGCGGCAAGGGCCTGTCCAGCATGGCTACGAAAGAGGACGACGTGGTCACCACGTTGTTCGTCGCCAACACCCATACCGAATTGCTGTTCTTTACCACCGACGGCATGGTCTATCGGCTCAAGACATGGCGCCTGCCGCTGGCCGGGCGCACCGCCAAGGGCAAGGCCATCGTCAACATCCTGCCGATCAGCCCCGGGGTTTCCATCGCCGCCCTGATGCCGGTCGATGCGCCGGAAGAGGATTGGGACGGCTATCAGGTGGTCTTTGCCACCTCGGATGGCGACGTGCGCCGCAACGCGCTGTCGGACTTCACCAATGTCATGCGCAACGGCAAGATCGCCATGAAGCTGCCCGAAGGGGTGGAGCTGATCGGCGTACGCATGGCGACCGAGAATGACGATGTCATGCTGGTCACCTCGGCCGGGCGGGCGATTCGCTTCCAGACCACGGATGTGCGGGTGTTCAAGGGCCGCGATTCGACCGGGGTGCGCGGCATCCGGCTGGCGGCGGGCGACCGCGTGGTCAGCATGTCGGTCATCCGCCATTTCGAGGCCGATCCGGCCGAGCGCGCAGCCTATCTGAAGATGCGCCGTGCCGTCGAAGGTGCGCTGGACGATGGCGCCGAACCCGATGAGGACGAAGACAACGTCGCCGAGGCCGCGATCAGCCAAGAGCGTTATGCCCAAATGTCGGCGGCCGAGGACCTGATCCTGACCATCACCGCACGCGGGGCAGGCAAGATCAGTTCGTCGCACGATTATTCGGTGCGCGGCCGCGGCGGTCAGGGCGTCATGGCAATGGACAAGGCGATGCGCGGCGGGGCGCTGGTCGCCAGCTTCCCGGTGGAACGCGACGACCAGATCATGCTGGCCACTTCGACCGGGCAGTCCATTCGGGTGCCGGTCGATCAGATCAGCTTCCGTTCGCGTTCCGCAGGGGGCGTGCGCGTCTTCAATACCGCACCGGGCGAAGAGGTGGTTTCTGTTGCCCGCATCGCAGAGAATGGCGAGGATGAGGCCGAAGAAGCCTGAGGGCGGGCCCGTGGGCGCGCGCCGCGCCCCGCCGCCGACGGCAGCACGAGGGGACGCGATTGGACGGTCGAGACTGGCACCTGAATGAGCGGCTGCAGACCGGCTTTCTGGGCGTCATCGCCTTTGGTCTGCTTCTGTTTCTACTGGTGCAGGCACGTTTTATCCTTGTCTGTCTGGTCTTTGCCATCATCATCTTTTCGCTGACCAGCGACGCGATTTCCGCCTTTGCCCGGCTGAAGGTGCCGAGTTGGCTAGCGACCACGCTAGCACTGATCGCCATCGCCATCAGCCTGCTATGGGCAGCGACGGCGGTGGTGGCACAAATCAACGAGATAGTTTCCAGCTCGATCTCCTATGCCGACAAGGCGCAGGTCGCGTTGACGCACCTCAGCCAGCGCTGGGGCCCAAATGTGCAAGAGACGATCATTACCTTCATGCGCAGCATCGAGGTCGCAGGCTGGCTGCGCTCGGGCGCGGCGCAGGTCTCCAGCCTGATCTGGGCCTCGGTGCTGATCCTGATCTTCGTCGGCTTCATGTTCAGTGAGCGGATCTGGTTCCCGATCAAGATCGAGCGGCTGACCGGCGACCCTGACCAAGCACAGCACGTGCTGGAAACGGTGCACAAGATCATGCGCCGGGTGAACCGCTATCTTGTCGTCAAGGCGGCGATCAGCGTGGTTACCGCGGCGCTGATCTGGGCCATCTATCGGGTAGAGGGGCTGGAGCTGGCCGGAGCCGTGGCCATGTTGACCTTTATCCTGAACTTCATCCCCTCGCTTGGCTCGATCGCAGCCACAGTGATCGCGATCACCATGGCCTTGGCACAAACCGGCGACCCCTCTGTCACGCTGACCGTCGCAGTGCTGACCATCGCGGTCCAGTTCGTCATCGGCAACATCATCGACCCTATGCTGCTGGGACAGACGCTGCGGCTGTCGTCATTCGGGATCGTCTTGTCGCTGGCCTTCTGGGGGGCGGTCTGGGGCATCGCGGGCGCCTTTCTGGCGGTGCCGATCATGGTGGCGATTATGATCGTCTGCGCTCAGATCCCTTGGCTGCGCCCGGTCGCTATCATGCTGTCCAAGGAAGGATCACCCGAAGAGGAACCTTCCGACAAACTGCGGCTCTAACCGTTTCTGTAGCAGCAACGGGACCGCCTGCAGACCGATAGGGTTTCGATGCAACCCGCCCGGCGTCCGGCAGCCCGCCTACGCATCGCGGCTTGTGTCGTCGCCCTGCCCTTCGGCAGGCTCCTCGACCTCGGAGGCCGCTTCCGGTTCCTTGCTCAGATCATGCAAGAAGACATCGCGCGAGGGACGGGTGCTGTCGGGCAAGATGATCCCGGCCGCGGCGAAATGTTCAAGGATCTGGTGGTTGATCTCGGATGTAACGCCGATCCCGCCGTTGATATCGGAAAGCACCGCACGCAGTTCGAAATTCTGACCCTCGGCGGTGATGCTGCGCAGCAGCACGGCGGGTGCGGGGTTGATCAGAACGGTGGGTTGATCTTCAGCGATCTCGCGCAGCAGATCTGCGACCTTGCGGCTGTCCGACCCATGCGCCACCGTGATCGGCACCGAAATGCGCCCGGCCAGGCTACCGCGTGTCCAGTTCGTTACCGGCTGGGTGATCAGGTTCGAATTCGGCACGATGACCTGTGTCCGGTCGAAAGCCTGAATCTGCGTGGCGCGCACCGACATCTTCTTGACGACGCCCTGCTGACCGCCGACCTCGATCCAATCTCCGACGGTGATCGGCCGCTCAACCAGCAGGATAATGCCCGAGACGAAGTTCGAAACCACCTGCTGCATGCCGAAACCGATACCGACCGAAAGCGCACCGGCGACGAATGCCAGCGAGGTCAGGTCGATTCCCGCCGAGGTAACGGCGAAGATGATCGCCAACGCCAGCCCGACATAGCCGATGATCGAGGCAACCGCGTTCTGGCCCCCCGCATCCAGCTTTGTCTTGGGCAGGATCAGGCGGCGGAATGCCCCCTGCACGAAATTGGTCAGGAAGTAGCCAAGGGCAAAGACGATCAGGAACGTCAGGATCGCCATAGGCGACAGCCGCACGCCGCCAAAGGAGAACCCTTGCTGCACCCGGTTCCATGCTTCGGCCAGATCATTGGGACGCGCGCCCCAGATCAGCGCAAAAAGCGGCAGCGACAAAAGGATCAGCGCAAACCCGATCAGCACCGGCATCAGGGCATCCCGCTCGGACTGGTCGCCACCTTTGGCCAAGGCGTAAAGATCGGCGATAAAGTCCTGCAGGATGATCAGCAGTCCCACCAAGGCGAATGTCAGCACCGAGGGCCAGAGCAGCACATTCGCCGCCGTGACATAGCCCACCGCCGCCAGAACCGGTGCTGCCAACGCAACCAGCCGCCCCATCATGGCCAGAAAGTTCACCACTCGGATGCGGTAATCGGACGCGTCGGATCCATCGGTCGAACGCAGCCCGCGTATCGCATTGCACAGCTTAAACAGCCAGAAAGCACCGAACAGGATCAGCAGGAAATGCCAGACCCCGGCTGAAGCCTCGCTGAGACGTTCGGGCACAGTGTCGGTGTCGTTCTGGCTGTGAAAGCCCGAAAGCGGCAGGATCGAGCGGGCAAAAAGCTGATGCAACGCCAGCGAAAAAGCCAGAAGCGTCGCGCGAAAACGAGCTTCGGCACGGCGTTCCTCGGCGATTGGCAGGGGCGGCTGCACAGCGGTATCAGCGGCCGGGAACAACCTGCGCGCCAGCCAGAGTCCACCGAAAAAGGACAATCCCGC
Source organism: Paracoccus methylovorus (assembly GCF_016919705.1). NCBI lineage: Bacteria > Pseudomonadati > Pseudomonadota > Alphaproteobacteria > Rhodobacterales > Paracoccaceae > Paracoccus > Paracoccus methylovorus. The sequence continues at coordinate 618,915 of NZ_CP070368.1, read as the reverse complement.
CGCTGGCACCGAACGCAAAACCGGCATCCCCCAGTCGCCGAACAGATCGGTCGCGCCCAGCGCGGCGGCAAACAGGATCACGCCGATCAGCGGGATGGCGATCTGCCCCAACGAAACGGCAAAAATCAGTGCGGCCCGCGACCGCTCGCTGGCCCGTGCCGAAAGCCGCGAAGGCAGGGAATCGACCCAGTGCCGGCCACGCGACAACAACACCAGCGCGGCCAGCAGAAAGCCTCCGAACAGCGGCAGCCGCTGGACAAAGCCGGTCATGCCGCCGGCGCTGACCCAGCCGCTGCGCGCCTCGGCATAGATCTGGCCGGCGACCTGGCCCGCCTCGACCATGGCCGGCCCCCAGTTCGCGGGATTAAGCGGCGCGGGCGTCTTGCGGATCAGTGCAAAGGTCTGGCGGGTGCGCAGGGTCTGGTCGATCTGCGCGACAAGACTGTCGGCGCGGCCATGGGCCTCGACCGCCTGCAATCCCGGCGCCTGAAGGGTGGAAAGCTGCTCGTTCAGTTCCTGGCGACGGGCAGCGATCTCGTCGGATTCTGTCTGCCCCTCGGTCGGGGGCGGTCCCAGCGCCGCGATCTGGTCCTTGAGCGTGGCGATGCGGGTGGCATTGACGTTCTGCCCGGCCTTCAGCCGCTCGCGCCATTGCACCACTTCGTCGCGAGTGGTTTGCAGTTTTTCATCGCTCGCCGCGCCCGATTCCAGGATCTGCTCGGCCTGATCCGCCAGCTTGTTCCATGCGGCGAAATCCGTGGGTTCCTGCTCTTGCTGCGCATGCGCCGGCAGGCTCAGCGCCAAAAACAGCGCAAGGATCAGCGATAGGAACAGGGACGGCGCGGCGCGGCGGGACATGGTGGGGGTCAGTCCTCATACACCTCGGGCAGGATCGCCGGCTTTCGCGCCATCCATTCCGGCACCGGCAGCCCCTTGGCCCGCAGGAAGTCGGGGTTGAAAAGCTTGGTCTGGTAACGCGTGCCATAGTCGCACAGCACCGTCACGATGGTGTGACCCGGCCCCATGTCCTTTGCCATGCGGATGGCACCGGCCACGTTCACGCCCGACGAGCCGCCAAGGCAAAGCCCTTCGAATTCCAGCAGGTCAAAGATCACCGGCAGCGCCTCGGCATCCGGGACGCGATACGAGAAATCCGGGGTAAAGCCTTCAAGGTTCGCGGTAATGCGGCCTTGACCGATGCCCTCGGTAATGGACGAGCCGGGCGAGTCGAACTTGCCTTCGGTGTAAAAGCTGTGAAGCGCCGCGCCTTCGGGATCGGCCAGGCCGATCTTGACGCCTTTGGGCTGCAACGCCATCGCCACCCCCGCCAGCGTCCCGCCCGAGCCCACGGCGCAGATGAACCCGTCCACCTTGCCGCCAGTTTGTTCCCAGATCTCGGGGCCGGTGGTTTCCAGATGGGCCTGCCGGTTGGCGACATTGTCGAACTGGTTGGCCCAGATCGCGCCGTTCGGCTCGGTCCGCGCCAGCTCTTCGGCCAGACGGCCGGAATAGCGCACATAGTTGTTGGGGTTCTTGTAGGGCGCGGCGGGCACCTCGACCAGTTCGGCACCGGCCAGCCGCAGCATGTCCTTTTTCTCCTGGCTCTGCGTTTCCGGGATCACGATGACGGACCGGAACCCCATCGAGGCGCCGACCAGCGCCAATCCGATGCCGGTATTGCCCGCCGTGCCTTCGACGATGGTGCCGCCCGGCCTTAGATCGCCCCGCGCCACCGCGTCCTGGATGATATAAAGCGCGGCGCGATCCTTGACCGACTGGCCCGGGTTCATGAACTCGGCCTTGCCCAGAATCTCGCAGCCGGTCTCTTCCGAGGCACGGCGAAGCCGGATCAGGGGGGTGTTACCGATGGCAGAGGCGAGGTCGGGGCAGATGCGCATTGGCTTGGCCTTTCGCAGGATGTTCCCGCCCGGTTTATACGCCGCCCCCCGATGGCGGCAACCCCGACGGGGCGATCTTGCTTTCCAGCCCCAGATTGCAACGTATTTCCCGATGCCGCAACTCCAGCCATAGCGCCAGATTCAGCAGTGGTCCGTTGCGGATCTCACCCGCCAGCGCCATGCGGGTCAGTTCGGCCCGCGAAACCAGATGCGAGCGGATGTCCTCGTCCTCGGTCTCCAGCCCGCCTAGTCCCGCGCTGTCATCGGGCAGATCGGCAATACCGACATAGAGGTAAAGATATTCCGCGATAGCGCCGGGGCTTGGGTAGTTATGCGGCGCCGGAAACAAGTGCGAGACGGTGATGCCGGTTTCCTCGACCGCCTCACGCCGGGCGGCTTGTTCCGGCGTCTCACCCGCATCGACGCGGCCCGCCACGGTTTCGTAAAGCCACGGCTGCGCATCGCCACGCGCCAGGGGGCCGGCGCGCAACTGGTCGATCAGCATGACCCGGTCGCGCACCGGATCCCAAGGCAGAACCACCGTCGCATCGCCCGACACAAAGACCGCGCGCGCCAGCGGATCGGACCAACTGCCATCGTTACGATGCTGGCTAAGCCGGATCGCCTCGACCGAGAAATACTCGGCATAGGGTTCCTCGATCGAATCGATCCTGATCCGTTCAGCCGCATTGGGGCCGATATGGGGCAGGTCCAAGGTCTCTGCCGCCGCGCGCTGGCGCGAGGCGACCCAACTGGCGATCATCGGCAAGCGTTTGCGGATCGCATCCGCCGGGCGAGTGTGAGGCAAGCCCAGCAGCCAGTCAGCCAAGGCGGCCGCAAGTTCCGGTCGCCATTCGGGCGCGTTACTCGCCGGCTCGCCCAGCCCTAGCACCTCCCTGCCCTGATGGATCTGAGGCGCAACACCGAAGATCGCAGCATAGCGGCGCAGGGCGGGCGTCCAATCGGTTTGCCAGAGCGGCAGGTTTTCACGGCCGGCCCCAAGCCGCGGCCAGCCATCCGGCGCAATCCCGGCCAACCCGCCCCCGATCAGACTGCCTTGCATAGGCTGCGACATGACGGCCTGCGGGGCAAGGCGCGCGCGCATCAGCGGATGGGCCAGCGGCCCGATCAGCAGCGGCATGGCAGCGCCCCCTCGGGGTTTCCGAACCGTCCGGTCTTACACTTTCCTGCCATGCTTCACCCGAGGGACAAATTTTTCATGGTTTTGGCTTGAAGCCCCTTGCGCTTCAACCCCCGCCCGTCTAAATCGCCGCCACCACCCAAAGCGCGGAGAGGTGCCGGAGTGGTCGAACGGGGCGGTCTCGAAAACCGTTGAGCCTTCACGGGTTCCGTGGGTTCGAATCCCACCCTCTCCGCCATTATATCAATAAAACCAATGGCTTACACTGGCAATTTCAAAATACCCGCCATCAAACCCGCCATGTATTTTGCGCTTGATTGCGACTGGTTGCTACCGGCCTGAGTCGCCACAGCAGGTTTTCAGCCCGATTGCGCGCTGGGCATGACCAGCTCACCGCCCCCGCTCCGGTCAGTGCGTCCAATTGGTCCAGCCAGCCCCCGAGACAGGGCAGTATCCGCCACACCCCCGCGTGATTCCAAGACCGAGCCGCCTATAGATCGCCGCCCGCCTTTTGGGGTGTCGTGAAATCCTGCGGCTTCATAGACCCCATGCCGCGCCCATGTATGCGGCTATGGAAAACCCCGCGCAGACTATGACCCCACGTCGCACCCGCACACCCGCGCGTATCTCTGCGCCAATCAGGTGATTTGCATGACCCCATACCGCCCGTGCGCGTATCGTGCTGCAAAAGGGGCCGATGAAGCGGTTGCGCCTCATGGCGACTGGATCGGACGAGGAGAACCGGCGCCGCTGCGATTGTCGCGATTCTGCGATTTTCGCCCCTCGCCTTGGCAGAAGATGCGCCATGGCTGGGCTTTAGCGACAGGGAAGAATAGCAACCCGCTGCTATTCTGTTGCGATTTCACCGCGAGAGGCTACCGGACAATCTGCCGCTGGGACGTCCCGGCAAGATCAAGAGCATTGCCCCTTGCCGATTTTGAGGCTGAACCGAGTGGGGCCGGGCCTGTCGGGTGCGGTGCGCGTCACCTGGACGTCGACACGGCAATCTTGGCTCTGGATCTGGTAGCCGCTCTCCGTGCTGGTGATGCTCTCGACGGGTTGCTGCTTGAGCGCGTCCGCAACCATGTCATTGCCGAGGGTGGCATGGATAATCTTGGAGTTGTCCCAATATCCGCTCAGGGCGGCAGAGGCAGGCGCGGCGGTGATTGCGAGAATAGCGGCGGCGGCGAATGATTTCATGTCATAATCTCTCCGGCTTGAACCAGAGCATCTTGCGCCAAGAATATCCAAACGGCAAAGCCCCCGCATGAAGCGAGGGCTGCCCTTCGGCCAATGCGCTCTTGTTCACCCCCTCACGGGTCGGGCCGAGAAATCAGAGGTCATGCATGTCATGGCGATGGGCGCGGCCGACCGAAGCCGGGGGCGATGGCGTCAGGCCGCTTGCTCCTTCTCGGCACGGTGCGCCGCCCACACTTGGCTGATTGTCTCATCCAGATCGGCGACTTTTTCATCGACCGTGAGGATCAGCGACATCAGCGTATTTGCTTCGCGGTCACTGTGATTGATAGCGTTAGGGTCAGGACTCGTTCTCGATTCATAGCCAGAACATGACGGTTGCGGCGAGGGCGATGGCTGAGAGGAAGACCTTCGGGCATCTGTCGTAACGGGTTGCGACCCGTCGCCAGTCCTTCAGCCGCCCGAACATGATCTCGATCCGGTTGCGGCGTTTGTAGCGGCGCTTGTCATACTTGACGGGTTTTCCACGGGACTTCCGTCCCGGTATGCAGGGCTTAATCCCCTTGTCTTTCAACGCATCTCTGAACCAATCGGCATCATAGCCACGGTCGCCCAGCAGCCATTCTGCCGCCGGCAAGCTGCCCAACAGGGCCGCAGCACCGCTGTAGTCGCTCACCTGACCTGCAGTCATGAAGAACCGGATCGGCCGCCCATCAGCGTCGGTGACGGCGTGCAGTTTGGTGTTCATGCCGCCTTTGGTGCGGCCGATCAGGCGGCCCCTCTGGTCGCCGGGCCCCCTTTTTTCGCCCGCAGGCTGGAGGCCGTGCGATGCGCCTTCAGATAGGTCGCGTCTATCATCACCGTCTTCGGAACGGCCGCCTCGGAGGCCAGGCCTTCCATCATCCGGGCGAAGACGCCTTTCTCGCCCCAGCGCTTCCAACGATTATAGAGGGTCTTCGGTGGACCATACTCCTTGGGCGCATCGCACCACCGCAAGCCATTGCGATTGATGAAGATAATGCCGCTGAGAACACGCCGGTCATCGACGCGCGGCTTGCCGTGGCTCTTCGGGAAAAACGGCTGAAGGCGGGCCATCTGCGCATCCGTCAGCCAGAAAAGGTTGCTCATGATCCAGTCTCCTTGCGGAGCCTGAATCATGCCGCGCGGCTGAAATCAATGGGTCCTGACCCTAGGGTCTCGGGAGATCACGCTCATTGACATATGCATGCGCCGTGAACTTAATGTGATTTTGCGTGCTTATTTTGTGTAATTTGTCAATAATTGTTTGCTGGGTACTTTTGTTTTTTAAGTTTCTGGGATCCATACCATAGGAAGGAAGTTCCTCATTGCCCCGCCAGCCGGCGGCGATGCTGACGAGATCGAGAAGAAGATCCTGATGGGCCGAGAACAGCACAACACAGCCAAGGCGGCCAGCATCGCCGGAATCATTAACCTGACCGCAACAATCTCGGCCCGGCGCGGCCTATAGCGCCAGCGGCAGCATCAGGCCGTGGACAAACTCCATGTCGCCGCCCTTGCCGTATTTCTCGCGCTTGAGCCCGTGACCCATCAGATCGCGCCGAATCCGCTCGTCCACTCCCCCCATGAGCATCCGATCCTCAAAAGAGTGGCGCAGCCCATAGAGTGAGTGTCGTGGGGTTTCGAGCAGCTTGTTCTCGGTCAGGAACTTGTTGACCGTGGCACTCAGTGACGCGCTGTTCGCGGCATAGCGCGGAAAGCCATTTTTCATGTTCTTGAAGGCTTCCAGGCTGATCCCGGCGTGCGGGATATACCGTTCCGAATGTTCGTTTTCAAAGCACGGTTCTTGTTGGGCTGGATCAGAATATGCGGAACCTTGCCGTCCATCTTGATTTCCTCGGGCAACAAACCTGCGCCTTCGCTGGGGCGATACCCTGTGTTGATCATGCCCAAGAGGATATATCGAGCATCGGCATTCAGCCCCGCCAGCGCACCAGGCGCAAGCAGCTCCTCCTTTATCCAACCGTCGCTGAACGGAGCCCGCGTGTGCTTCTTGGCCTTTGCGTCCTTCAGTGCCACGCCCTTCATCGAATAGGACAGCGGGATCTGCTTGACCTGCGCAATGGCACTCCACATGGCATTGAGGTAAGTAAAATCCTTGTTCGCGCTGGCAGCCATGATCTCGCCTGCCGCGACTTTCGCCAGCAGAGCCGCGCGGAAGGTGAACCAATCGTCGGTCGTCACCTCTGCCAGCGACTTGTCCCCGACCGCTTTGATGAAGTTGTTCGTCGCCTTCCTCCGCAGTGCCTTATGCCTGCGAAGCTGATCCTCGTTCTTGCCCAGCACGCGGTCCCCAATAGACAATGCCGAGCGCAATACCTATCCTATCGGCATGTTCGCACGTGTCATTACCATGCTTGCCATACTGGCGATCACCGTGGTTACCACGGTGGCCTCAGCGCACGCGGCACGCATGAGTGCGGTGCCGGATCACTCCGCGCATATCGCCGAGATGATGCATAGCCCGCACAACAGTAAACCCGCCTGTGACGGCGATCAGCACGGCAACTCGACTGATGCCGGCATATGTGAACGCCTTTGCGTGGGCCTTTCGGCCTTTCTTCCTGTGCCGGACGAGGACGCAGGCGATGGCCTCGTGCCCGCAAGCCATGACCTTCCCGCTGATACAGTCCGGGCCTCCCGCGCTCCTGGCCTAAGCGAACGTCCTCCCCAATCCCGTCGCCTCTGATCGCATCCCGCGGGTAAGGCCTGGGACGTCCCATCGGCTTTGATGAACAGGACGTTACGTCCTGATGAGACGATAATGAACATCCTTTCGCGGCGGCGCGGGCCTTTGCTCCACTCCGCCCTGCCATCATCGCGCAGGCGGCAACGCCTTGGAGCCTCGCCGCAGCAAACTGTGACGATGGGCGGACTGGTCAGGCCATCTCCCGCAGGCATAAGGAAGGCGGCACATGCCGCGGAAGGCCGGAACCTGTTAGCCCCCTGCGTCGCGCCTGAATCGGCACGGCGAGATAATGAAACCCATCACCGAGGTTTGACGATGCGAAACGACCACACCATAAGCCGACGCGCCCTTCTGACGACTGCCGGCGCATTTCCCCTGCTGGTTTCCTTGGCAGGTCGGGGACACGCCGAGGCGTTGCCACTGATGACCGTCACCAAGGATCCGTCCTGCGGCTGCTGCAGCGACTGGATTGCGCATATCGAGGCTGCGGGGTTCCCGGTCAGGGTCGTGAACTCGGCTGATGTCGACAGTCTCAAGCAGCGGCTCGGCGTGCCGGACGAACTGACATCGTGCCACACCGCCGAGGTGGGCGGCTATGTGGTAGAGGGTCATGTGCCAGCCGCTGCGATCCGCCGCCTTCTGGCAGAGCGGCCTGACGCAACAGGGCTGGCTGTTCCCGGAATGCCTGCCGGCTCGCCCGGCATGGATTTTCCGGGCAGCGACCCCGAGCCTTACGAAGCTTTCCTGTTCGGCCCAACCATCCGAACCTTCGGGCGCTTTCTTGGCTCACGGGAAATCTGAGGCACGCGTGCCGGTATGACCGCCCATCTTGCCGGTCGCCCGAAACAAGAGAGGGGAGTTTTCCTCTGCCAGCAGCATAGTCCTTGCGACCATCGCTGTTTGAAGGGGCCCAAGGTGAAAAGCCATAGGCCGCCCGTGCATTGGTGATCGGCATGTTCTCAGCAGCAATCTGCACAATCGCAATGGATTGCGATGGTGTGGCGCGGTCCGGGATGGCCCCATCGCTGTCGCTACACCTGTTGCTTCTGGCTTTGAGGACCAATGAGACTGACCCCAGCTTATCGAGTTGCGGGTCATCTCGTTCGCGAGTTGGGTCATGCTCCGTTGAAGGTAAACCAAGCCCACCATTTTCCGCATTGGGATTAGCAACCGGACAATTCGCGAGCGCTTTTCCCCTTCGTCAAATTATCGGCTCGATGATCGAGTTGGCTGCGTAATTTAAAAACCGGTCCGCGGGATTCCCAGAATGATCGCGCACTTTCCAGCAACTACATATCACGAGAAACGAGATGCATCGGCCGGCAAGATTGTCCAGGACAAGGCCGAGATCAAGGAAAGGGTTCGAAAGAGCACCCAGCCACAGGAAACATTCCGCAACGCATAGGCCGGTAAGGGGGCGGTTCCTGATACCCACCCAGATTGCGGGCACCAAGCTGGTTCAGGCAGAGACAGAATCCGCCTGAACCGGGTGCGGAGCGAAAATATCGGGCGTTTCTTGCGTCCGCCCGATACGTTTTGCTTCAGGCCGGCCCCAGCGGCAGGCCAAGCGCATACCAAACGACTAGCAACAGCGTCCACACGACCAACAATGTCACCGTATAGGGAAGCATAAGGGCGACAACCGTGCCGATCCCCGCGTCCTTCTGGTATTTCTGGGCAAATCCGACCATGACGGCCAGATAGACGTTCAGCGGCGTGATCACGTTCATCGGGCTATCCCCCACGCGATAGGCGGCCAGAACATAATCCGGATCGCCGCCCAGTCGCATGAACAACGGGACAAAGACCGGGGCCAATATCGCCCATTTCGCCAACGCCCCGGTCAGGATGATGTCGATGATTGCCACCACAAGGACGAACAGGACGATGTAGGTGATTCCGGAAATCGGCAATGTTTGCAGGAAGTTCGCCAGATTGACCGCAAGAACCGTAGCAAGGTTGGTGAAGTTGAAGAAGGCGATAAAGTTCGCAATCACGAACAGCAGGAAAATCATTCCGGCCAGATTGCTCCAGGTCTTGACCACCAGCCCGATCCCCGCCGTCATATTGGCGATGGTCCCGGCGCCACGCCCGTAGGCATAGCCGATGATCAGGAACAGCAGGCTGATCAGCACGATCAGGCCGCTCATAAAGGGCGAGCCGGCCATGATCCCGCCGGTTTCCTGATTGCGCAGGATGCCCCAAGGCGCAGGCGGCGCCGTCAATGCGCCAAGTACGACGACAAAGACCAGCAGCGCCCGCCCGGCATACTTCAGCCCGCGCTGTTCGGCTTCGGTAAGGCCGGTGGAGGCCTCGACCGGCAGGCCGCCGTCATAGGGTCCAAGGCGCGGCTCAATGAAGCGTTCTGTCAGCACGGTGCAGATGATGCCCATCACGATCGACGAGGCGATCATGAAGAACAGATTGCCCACCACCGTGATTTCGGCATTCGGATTGACCGTCCGGATCGAGTCGTTCGTCACCTCGACCAGAAGGGCGTCGACCGGGGTGATGAAGACGTTGACCAGAAACACCGCCGCCACCCCCGAGAAGCCGGCCGCCAGACCGGCCAATGGATGCCGCCCCATGCTGTGAAAGGCCGCAGCCGCCAACGGCACCAACACCAGATAACCGGCATCGGCCGCGATCGAGGACAACACGCCCACCATGACGATCATGAAGGTAAAGATCGAACGCGGCGCCGCCGCCACCAGCTTGCGCACCAGAGTGGCGATCAGCCCCGATTCCTCGGCCAGCCCAACCCCGATCATCGCGACAAGGATCACTCCCACTCCGGTGAAGCCCAGGAAATTCGCAACCGGAGAGGTCACCATGAAGCGAATGCCATCAGGAGACAGCAGACTGCGCACGGCGCTGGTCTGGGTCACGATATCCCCGACGGTCTCATCATAGCCTTCGTAAATGACCGATGTGCCAAGCGCCCCGAAGATCACCGAAAGAACGATCACGGTTCCGATGAGCATAAAAAAGATAATCGCCGGGTGGGGAACCATGTTTCCCAACCGTTCGATTGTGCCCAGGAATCCCGACATTCCTTCGGTATCTGTGGGCGATCCACTCTTCCCTGATTTGTTCGCCACCTTACCCCCCTGCTTTTGATAAATGCACGGTACAAAAGGAGTCAGGCGCCCCTGACGAAACCCGTTTCCTTCCACAAGAATAGCACTGATATCGCATTGCCTTTTTCATTGATTTCAGTCCGGCGCATATATCAGACCGCCAAAAGTGGCTGATCTGCAACTAGAGAGTAGTCCGACCAATCCTGCATCGGGTAGCCCATGTCGATGAGCCCATATTCGGCAAGACGATATGTTTTCCCGATTGGGCAGCATTGGCATTGCTGTGGAATTAGTGTTGCCGTTTTGCACGATATTCGTCAACATCAATCAATCCTTTGAAGCGGGGATCATCATTGACAGATATCTGGATCGTTTTTGCGATTGTTGCGGCAATCGTCGTGCTTTTCATCTGGGACAGGCTTCCGGTTATCGTTGTCTGCGTCGGCGCGGCGCTTGCACTTTGGGCCAGCGGCATTCTGACGGTACAAGAGGCACTGGCGGGATTCGGCGATCCGGCTGTCATTTTCATCGCCGCGCTTTTCGTGGTCAGTGCCGGGCTTGAACTGTCGGGCGTCACCGCTTGGGCAGGTCAGCTTCTGATCCGCCATGCCGGCACCAGCCGGACACGATTGATCGTGATGATGATGGCATTCGTGGGCGTCCTGTCGGCGCTGATCAGCGTCAATGGCGCTGTGGCCGCGCTGCTTCCGGTGGTTGTGGTGATAGCGATCCGTCTGGGGCGCGCGCCGTCGCAACTGCTGATGCCGTTGGTCTTTGGTGCACATGCCGGCTCGCAGTTGATGCTGACGGGCAGCCCGGTAAACGTGCTGGTTGCGGAAGCCTCCAAGGAGGCTGGCGGCGGCGGCTTCGGCTATTTCGAATTTGGGCTGGTCGGCGTACCGCTGGTGATCGGCAGTGTAGCCATTGCCGTGCTGTTCGGCCAAAAGCTTCTGCCCAAGCGCATGACACGATCCCTGCCCCCCGACCTAAGCCGCCATGCCTGCACCCTGTTCGAGCAATATTACCTGTCCAGCGATGTGCACCAACTGCGAGTGCGTGCCGGCTCTCGGGTTATCGGGCAGCCGCGCGCGGCGATCGACCTGGACGGGCTACCCGATCTTGTTCTTATCACGGTGAAGAACGCAAAGGGCCAGCCGGCCCGCAACGACGCTGTGGGGGAAGGCGACATTCTGGTTATTCGCGGCCCCGCCGATCAGGCTGCCGAATTGGTCGGGCGACTGGATCTTGCCGTTCGCGAAGATACTCTGATCGGCGATCTCTCCGATACGCTGTTCAACGGCGAGTCGGGCCTTGCCGAGGTGCTGATCCCGCCGCGCTCGCCGCTGATCGGGGCACGGTTTTTTCCGGGCATGGTCACCGAAAGCGGCGATCTGATCGTGCTGGCGATTCAGCGTCAGGGCGAGGATCTGCGCCGCAGCGTGACGCTGGCGGCGGGGGATACGCTGCTGTTGCAAGGCACCTGGGGGGCGCTGGACACGAGGCTTGAGCAGCACGAGGTTCTGGTCGTCAATACCCCCGATGTGGTGCGCCGTCAGGCGGTGCCGATGGGGGCGGGGTCGAAAACCGTGCTGATGGCCCTTGCGCTGATGGTCTTGCTGCTGGCGACCGGGCTGGTGCCGCCGGCCGTTGCCGGCCTGCTGGCAGCGGGGATCATCGTGACGGCGGGCGTGCTGAGCGTCGAGCAGGTCTATCGCTCGGTCGGCTGGACGACGGTCATTCTGGTCGCGGCGCTCATGCCGCTGTCGACGGCGATGGAGGTGACGGGAGCGGCAAAGCTTCTGGCCGACGGGCTTGTTCATGTCGTGGGCGATATGGGACCGTATTCCCTGCTGGCCGGCCTGTTCATCCTGTCGGCGATATTGGGGCAGGTCATCTCCAATACGGCAACGTCGCTGATCATCATCCCAATCTCGGTGGTGGCGGCAAAGCAGATGGGGATCTCGATCCAGCCGGTGCTGATGTGCGTCTGCATCGCTTGTGCCGGAGCCTTCCTGACCCCCGTGGCAACCGCCACCAACCTGATGGTGATGGAACCGGGCGCCTACAAGTTCGGTGACTACTGGAAACTCGGCTTACCGATGCTGATCTGGTTCTTCATCATCGCGGTATTCCTCGTGCCGCTGATCTGGCCATTCTGACAACTCCGTTGCCGCCCGGCCTCTTGGGCGGCACGTTTAAGCTTATCTCTTGCAAACCCAACTTTATCTTGTGGAGGCTCTACCGATGTCAGATCTCGAGAAAGTCTTGGCCCATATCGACACCGATTTGGAAAACGCGCTCGACCGCCTGTTCCAGACCGTGCGGATGAAGTCGATCTCGACCGATCCCGCCTATGCCGCCGAAACGCGCCGCTGCGCCGAATGGCATGCGCAGGACCTGGCTGCAATCGGCTTCGCGTCCGAGGTTCGCGACACCCCCGGCCATCCCATCGTCCTGGCCAAGGACCACGACGCGCCCGGTATGAAGGTGCTGTTTTACGGTCATTATGACGTGCAGCCCACCGACCCGCTGGAATTGTGGGACGACGATCCCTTTGAACCCAAAATCGTCACCCTGCCCGACGGCAGCAAGGAAATTCGTGGCCGCGGCTCCTCGGATGACAAGGGCCAGTTGATGACCTTTGTCGAGGCCTGCCGCGCCTGGAAGGCCGTCACCGGCAAACTGCCGGTGCCGATCACAATCCTGCTGGAGGGCGAAGAGGAATCGGGTGGTCCCAGCCTGCCCGGCTTTCTCGAAGCAGCCAAGGATGAGCTGCAAGCCGATGTCGCCATGATCTGCGACACCAACATGTGGGACAAACAGACACCCGCAATCACCACCAGCCTGCGTGGCCTTTGTGCCGAGGAAATTCACATCCACGCCAGTGACCGCGACCTGCATTCAGGCTTTTACGGCTCGGCTGCGGCCAACCCGAACCACATCCTTGCCCGCGTCCTCGCAGATTTGCGCGATGCCGACGGCCGCATCACCCTTCCGGGCTTTTATGACGGCGTGCCTGACCTGCCGCAATCGTTGCGCGACAGCTGGGCTCAGCTCGGCTTTTCAGAATCCGAGTTCCTTGGCGAGGTCGGCCTGTCGGTCCCCGCTGGTGAAAAGGGCCGCTCGGTGCTGGAACAGACCTGGTCGCGTCCGACCTGCGAGGTGAACGGCATGACCGGCGGCTATACCGGTGACGGGTTCAAGACCGTAATCCCGGCGGTCGCCTCGGCCAAGATCAGTTTCCGTCTGGTCTTTGATCAGGATCCGCACAAGATCCGCGCCGCATTCCGCGAATTCGTCAGGGCCCGCATTCCCGCCGATTGCCGGGTCGAATTCACCGAATTCGGCTCGGGCCGCGCCGTCGCCTTCGATGTCTCGGTCCCGGTTTTCCAGAAAACGCAGCAGGCGCTCAGCGACGAATGGGGCAAGGAGGCAGCCTTTGTAGGCGGCGGCGGCTCGATCCCCGTAACCACCATGATCAAGGAAATGCTGGGGGTGGATGTCGTGATGGCTGGCTTTGGCCTTACCGACGACCGCATCCACAGCCCGAACGAGAAATACAGCCTGACCAGCTTTCACAAGGGCATCCGGTCATGGGCGCGGGTGCTGGCGGCGCTGTAATCCGCAGCCAGAAAAACCGCCGCGGAGGACGTCCTTGGGCTGGACGGCCCCGGCGGGGTGGGGTTCGGCGGGTCCTATCCGGGGCTCGCCGATGATGCGGCCGAACGCGAAACGACTGGAATGGTCTTGCCACTACGAAGGTCAGACAATGGGGTTTCCTGATCGGGCGGGCCTAGCGATGCCGCTCCGGGAAGAACCTTGATGCGGCGTCGTTTTTTCTCGTCCCGCTCGTCGGGCAGGCCGTTGTGGAAAACCAGTCGCGGCAAGGCGCAGTCCAGACGCTTTGCCAGATCCTCGAAAGCCGTCGAAAGCGCGCCATCCGCACCGACGCCTGCGCCTTCCAGCCACAGATGCAGCTCTTCCCCTTGCTGGATCACGCGATAATCGCGCAGGGACTGGGGCAGGCAGGCGATGGTGGTGCGGATCGCCTCGGCGCTGACCATGCGCCGGCTGCGACCCGAGCGCCACCACAGCATGTCATCCTCGCGCCCCTCGATCCGGGCGATACGGGTGCTGGCGCAGCCGCAGGGGCAAGGCCGGGGATCAGGAACCAGCACGTCGTTCAGCCGATAATTCAGGATCGGCAGGCTTTCGCGGGTGAAATCGTGGATGATCGGGCAGAACGCGCCAGTCTCCGCATCGATCACCTCGCGGTCGATGCGCAGCCAGCGTTCGTTCAGATGCAGGTTGCCGGCGCGACAGGTCATGGCCAGCACCCCCTCGGTCGCCTGATAGACCTGATCGACGGGGCGGTCAAAGGCGCTGCGGATCGCCTGCGCGTCCTCGGGTGACAGCGTCTCGGCAACCGAGATCACGCGCGAGGGCGTCAGGGCAAGCTCTCCCGCCGCCTGCATCTGCGCCAACAGGCCAAGCTGGCGCGCCGGTGCGATCAGCACGGTCGGATTCAGCGCCGCCAGCCTTGGGATCTGCGCCTCGAATGGCGACAGAAGATCGAAAAAGCCAAAACGCACCAAAGGGTTCGAGATGCTGCGATAAAGCGCATTGTCGGCGCGCATGAAAAAGGCCACGCGCTGCGGTCGCGCAAGGTTCGGCCAGAACCGTCCCAGCATGATCGCCGCCCACAGCCTGCGTTCGCGCGGGGTGGCCAGAAACAGCCCGCGCTGCCCCGAGGTGCCGGTCGAAAGCCCGACCGAGACATTGCCGATCATCGGGCGGAAATCACGGCTGCCCTCGGCCCGGATCGCCGCCTGAAACGCGGCCTCGCGGTCGATCCCGCAGGTGTTGACACGTGAGAAGTTCTCCATCAGCCGCGCTTTGTCCATGCGCGGCAACCGGTCCAGCGGCAGGTCCGCCATGTCGCGGTAAAAGGGCGAGCGTGGCATGGCCCGCGCGCGAAACCGGCGGAAGGCGGCGGCCTGATGCATCTCGATCGCATCGCGAGAGGGGAAGGCGGCATAGCGGCTGCTCAGAAAGGCGGTCAGGCTCATGGCGCGGTCTCGGGGCAATGCGAAGGGTCAAAGATGATCTCGGGCCGGCTATGCATCAGCGCGCGCAGTCTGGCGAAAGTGTCGCGATAGGCTTCCGCATCGCCCAGACGCGCCAGAACCGGGCCCGGCGGCAGGCGATTTTCACGCAGGCTGGCCCGGCTATAGGCGGCATCGGCGATCAGGAAACGCGCGGCCTCGGGGATCCACAGCCCGATCTGTCCGATCCCATGACCGGGCAGCGGGATCGCGATCAAACGGCCATCGCCAAGTATGTCGTGACCTTCGGGGAAACCCGGCAGGCCGGTCGGGACCAAAGGACCGTCCTCGACCGGCTGCGGATCGCGGGCAAGAACGGCGTCGCGCAAACCTGCCGGGCAGGCCGCGCGAAGTGCCTGCCAATCCGACAATCCGCGCAGATGGGCAATGGCCTGCCGCGATGCACGCACCGGCACGCCCTCCGGCAGCTCCATCAACCCCGAGACATGATCGGCATGCATATGGGTCAGCAGCACCATATCCGGCACGCAGGGCAACTGCCGGGACAGCCACTGATCTTCGGGCAGGCGCACCGGGGTCAGCCAGCGATAAAAGCGGGCGGGAAATCGAGCCGTCGCCTTGAAGAATGCCGGACCATAGCCGCCATCGACCAGCACCGTCGCGGTTTCGGTCCTGATCAGCGTGACCAGAGCCGGGAAGGTAGCAAAACCCCTGCCCCGCAGTCCCGCACCCCATGCAGGCGCACGGCATTCCCCAATCCGCAGCGTGGTCAGGCAAAGCATTCAGCCACCCCCTCCTCGAACCGGACTGCGGGGCAATAGCCAAGCTCGCGCCTTGCGGCCGAGATATCCAGCGTCAGGCTGGTCCCCAGCGAGGCAACGGCCTGCCGCGTCAGCCGGGGCTCAGCCCCTCCGCGCAGCCGCGCCATGCTTTCCGAAACGACCGCCAGCCCACGCGCCAGCCCGTAAGGCAGGTGCAGCCGCCGAAAGCGCAGCCCGCTTTCCCGCGCAATCAGATCGACCAGATCGCAAAAGCGGAAACGCTGGCCCGAGGTGATGTTCCAGACCCCTCCTCGGGGACCGGACGCCGCAAGGATCATCGCCCGGGCCGCGTCGTGTCTGTGCGTCAGGTCGATCAAAGCCCGCCCACCCCGGATCATCGGCACCCGTCCCTGCCGCATGGCGCCGATCAGACGCGGCAGCAGGGCGCGGTCATGGCGGCCATAGATGGCACGGGGGCGGATGGCGGTGCAGTTCATACCGCCGTTGTGTCCAAGCACCATCGCCTCGGCCTTGCGCTTGCTTTCGGCGTAAAGCGACAGCGGCCGCGCTGGCAAAGGGGCGTGCTCGGGCAGGTCCAGCCGGTCGGTGCCATCGGCATAGATGCTGGGCGAAGATGCAAAGACCAAGCGTTCGACACCCACCTGCTCTGCCGCATCCAGCAGGCGTCGGGTGGCCAACACGTTCGCGGCATGAAACGCTGCCCGTGTGCCCCATGCCGAACTTAGCGCCGCACAGTGAAATACCGTATCCATTCCAGCCACCAGCGGGCGCAGATCGTCGCAAACCAGATCGACGGCGCGGAAATCCGGCAGATCAACCTGGCTGCGCGCGGTCGTGCGGACCTGCCAGCCCTGCTCTTGCAACTCTTCGACCAGCGCGCGGCCAAGGCAGCCGCTGGCCCCGGTCACCAGAGCGCGTCTCAAAACCGCACCATCGCGCCGCCGATCGAGATCCCGGCCGAAGTGCCCAGCAACAGCGCCGTATTCCCCCGCCGCAAGCGACCCGAGCGCACCGCGTGATCCAGAGCCACGGGGATCGAGGCGGCGATCTGGTTGCCGGTCAGCGCGAATATGTCGATCACCTTGTCCGATGCCAGACGCAGGTTCTCGACCGCGTGACGCAGCGCCAGCGCACTGGCCTGATGCGGGATAACGCATCCGATCTTGTCCATCGTCACACCGGCCCGGCGCAGCAGCCGTGCCAGAAACAGCGGCAGGTGACGCGAGGCAACGCGGAACGCCTTGCCGCCATCCATGCGAAACCGGTCTTCGCCCGGTGCGATACCGCGCGCCGGGTTGACCCGGGTGCCGCCCGCCGCCAGCACGCATGCGTCATGCCCATGGGCAAAGGTGCAAAAGTCCTGCGCCAGTATCCCGCCCGTTCCACCCGCCTCAAGGACGACCGCCGCCGCGCCGTCGCCAAAGATCGCTGCGGCCTCGGGGTGGTTCCAGTCCAGCCCGACCGAGGCGATATCGGCTGAAAACACCAGCACCCGCCGCGCCCTGCCGCATTGGATATGCAAGGCCGCCACATCCAGCGCCTGCAAAAAGCTGAGACAGGTCGCATTCACGTCATAGGCCGGGATACCCGTCCGCCCCAGTCCCAGCTTTTCCTGAACCAGCACCGCTGTCGAGGGGATGGGCTGCTCCATCACCCCGCAGGCGCCGAGGATCAGGTCCAGATCCTGCGGCCGGCAGCCGGCCATCTCCATCGCGCGATGCGCAGCCTTGCTCGCCATGAGGGAACTGGTCTCCTCCCCTGCCGCGACATGGCGCGCGACGATCCCGTATCGGCTTTGGCAGGTCCCATCCTGCCAACCCATCCGCGCATCGATTGCGGCAGAGGTCAGGACCTTGCAGGGAAGATAGCTGCCAGTTCCCGTGATGGTCATGTTGATTGTCGGGGTTTGGTCAGTGCGGGACATCTTTGGAACCATTATTGAACACTATTCACTAACCTTGACAAAGCTTGCAATTCCCGTCAAGCAGGTTTTTGAACCATGTTTAGGAACCCAGATGGCACGACCCCGACAGTATGACCCGAATGAGCTGCACGCCCGATGCGTCGAGGTTGCACGGCAGTTGCTGGAACAGGGCGGCCCCGAGGCTTTGACCGCACGGGCGCTGGCATCGGGCGTGGGGGTAACGCCCGGCACGATCTACAACCTGTTTCGGAATATGAGCGCCGTCCTGCATGAGGTGAACCGCCACACCTTCACCGAACTGGCGCAGGCCATCGACGCGGTAAGCGTTGCCAACCCCCAGGAACGGCTGCACGCGCTGGCCGAGGTTTACCTTGGCTTCATGCTGGCCCGAAAAGTCGTCTGGCGCGGATTGTTCGAGGGCCCCCGTGTCACCGAAAGCTTTCCCGACTGGTATCTGGCACTCATCGACGGGCTGATCGACCGCATTGCCGCCCCGCTGGCCATGCTGGAACCGCAATCCTCTCCGCGCTTGCTGGCCGAGCAACTGTTCCTGTCGGTGCACGGCATCGTGGCGCTGGCTGCCAGCGACCGGCTGGATCTGGTCACGCGGCAAGACCCACATGCCTTGGCACAGGCGGATGTGGATCGCATGGTCGCGGCAATCCGTGCGGGGGCCGTATGATGCACGATGGCTTGATGCAAGGAGGGTTGATCCTTGGTTCGGCCCGCTGCGGCTCGACCCTCGTGTCGCGGATACTACGCGAGCATCCCGATATTCTTTCGATTTCCGAATTATTCGCCTCGGTCGGCCATAATGCCTTTCGCCCCGCACGGCTAAGCGGGCGACGGTTCTGGTCGCATCTGGCCCGACCCTCTCGCGCAATGTCCCAGGTGGCCAATCCCGATGCCGCGCCTTCCGAATTCCTGTATGGGCGCGCAGGCAGCCCCGCGCATGATCCCTGGCACTGCCCACCCATCCTGGCCGTCACGCTGCCGCATCTGACGCAAGACGCCGACGCGCTGTTCGATGCCCTTCGGCAAGACATCGCGACGCGAGAGCGCGCATCTCTGGCCGATCAGTATCGCGGGCTGTTCCGGGCGATGGCCCGGCATCTTGGCCCGCGCCGCGTATGGGTCGAGCGCTCTGGCGGATCGCTGGTCGCAGCCGGAACGCTGTGCGAGATGTTCCCCGAAGCGCGCACCGTCCTTTTGTTGCGCAATGGCCCCGAGACGGCGCTTTCCATGCGTGACTATCCCGCCGCCCGGCTGGCGATCTGGTGCTGGCGCTGGTGCGGGACGCTGGGGATCGACCTGCTGGACCCGCGCCGTCATTTCGGGCGGGGCGCTTTCTGGCCCGCTGTCGTGGCAATCGGCAACTGCTTTGGCGTCCGCAGCATCATCGCCCGTCAGCCCAGCCTTCGGGACAGCGGCGCATTCTGGTCTGCCGTTACCACGACCGGGCTGAAAGGTCTGGAGGCCGCCAGACCGATGATCCTGCGCTATGAGGATCTGTGCGCCGACCCGACGCCGCAAATCCGCAAACTGGGACTCCACCTGACCGGCAACGCCCCGGACGAGTGGCTGTCGCGCGTCGCGCGGCTGCCGCAGCACCGCCAATCACGCCTCGCATCCTTGTCCACCGCCGAGCTTGACGAACTCAGAGCCGCCTGCACGCCCGGCGAAAAAGCCATCGCCGCGTTCGTACGACCCTGAGCGGCGCGAGCCGGTCCGCCCCCTTGCTGCCCGCTCAATGCCCCAGGATCTGGGACAGGAACAGCTTGGTGCGCTCGGACCGGGGGTTGTTGAAGAACTCCTTGGGCGTGTTCTGCTCGACGATCTGGCCCTGATCCATAAAGATCACCCGATGCGCCACAGCCTGTGCGAAGCCCATCTCATGGGTGACGCACAGCATGGTCATGCCGTCCTCGGCCAGCTCGATCATGGTGTCCAGCACTTCCTTGATCATCTCGGGGTCCAGCGCCGAGGTTGGCTCATCGAACAGCATGATCCGCGGCCGCATGCACAGCGCCCGCGCAATGGCCACGCGCTGCTGCTGCCCACCGGAAAGCTGGCCGGGATATTTCAGCGCCTGCTCGGGGATCTTGACCTTGGTCAGGAAATGCATGGCCGTTTCCTCGGCCTCGCGCTTGGGGATCTTGCGCACCCAGATCGGGGCAAGGGTGCAGTTTTCCAAACTCGTCAGATGCGGGAACAGGTTGAAGTGCTGAAACACCATGCCGACCTCGGACCGCACCTTGTCGATGTTCTTCAGGTCGTGGGTCAGTTCGGTTCCATCGACGATGATCTTGCCGGCCTGATGCTCTTCCAGCCGGTTGATGCAGCGGATCAGCGTCGATTTCCCCGAACCCGAGGGGCCGGCGATGACGATGCGTTCGCCCCGGCTGACGACCAGATCGATGTCGCGCAGCACATGGAAGGTGCCGAACCATTTGTTCAGCTTGACGATCTCGATGGCGGCCTCGTCGCTAACGGCGGGGATCGCGTTGGTTTTGGTGGTCATATCATGCGCCTCCTCAGCGGTGGTCGCGCTTCAGCCGGCGTTCCAGATACATGGAATAGCGCGACATACCGAAGCAAAGGATGAAGAAGATCGAGCCGACGAAGACATAGGGCTCCCAATAGGCGCCCTTCCATTCGAAGCTTGCCCGGATGGCATCGGACATTGCCTTCAGCGGATCGTACAGCCCGACAAAGACGACCAGCGTGGTGTCCTTGAACATACCGATGAAGGTCGAGACGATGCCGGGGATGCTGATCTTCAGCGCCTGCGGCAGGATGATCAGCCGCTGCGCCTTCCAGTAATCCAGCCCCAGCGCATCGCCGGCCTCGTATTGGCCCTTGGGCAGGGCCGCCAGCCCGCCGCGGATCACCTCGGCCATATAGGCGGCGGCGAACAGCGTCACCATGATGATGACCCGCAGGATGATGTCGAAATTCGTCCCCGGCGGCAGGAAATAGTTCAGCAGCAACGAGGCCACGAACAACAGCGTGATCAGCGGCACGCCGCGGATGAACTCGATGAACATCACCGCCAGCATCTTGATGACCGGCAGATCCGAGCGTCGCGCCAGCGCGAGTATCACCCCCAGCGGCAAGGACAGCGCGATACCAGCCACCCCGATGGTGATCGACAGCACGAAGCCGCCGAACTGGTCGG
This sequence comes from Paracoccus methylovorus, assembly GCF_016919705.1. Classification (NCBI taxonomy): domain Bacteria; kingdom Pseudomonadati; phylum Pseudomonadota; class Alphaproteobacteria; order Rhodobacterales; family Paracoccaceae; genus Paracoccus; species Paracoccus methylovorus. The sequence continues at coordinate 597,921 of NZ_CP070368.1, read as the reverse complement.
ACGACACGGGCCGCAGCCGCAGCGGCGCCATGCTTGCCAAGGCCGATGCAGCCGGCCCGGCCAGCAACAGCCACCACATCGCCGTCACCACGACCGCCAAGGCAAAGGCGAACATGCCGAACCGTGCCAAGGACCGCCAGACAAGATAGCCGATGCCAAAACCCGCCAGCGCCATGGCCGGGCTCCACAGCGTGCCGCCCCACAGCAGCCAGACCGCGATGAAGGGATAGATCAGGCTAGCCAGCAGCGACCAGCCCGGCCGCATCTCGATCAGCGCCGACCAAAGCAGCATCAGCACCAGCATGCCCAGCAGCGCGCCTGTGCCCGCGCCAAGCGCCTGAGCGACGGCAAAGGTCAGAACCACCGCAAGGCCCAGCACGATGCGCCGCGCCCGGGCGCTTTCGGAAAACAGAACCGGCGCCAGCGCCAGGAACAGCAGGCCAAAGGCCAGAACCGGACGCCAGTAAAGCGCCTGCGGGTAAAAGCCGAATACGAACTGGTTCCAGCGATGCTTGATCAGGGCGAAACAGGCGCCGCTCGCATCGGGGCCATGACGTTCCGCGATGATCTGGCGGCACTCGGCTATGCTGCCGGCGTCCCACACCGCGCGAAAAAGCCATGGGCCGACCGTGCTGACGACGATCCAGACGATGCCCAGCCCGACAAAAGTCAGCGCAATGTTCAACGGCCCCGAGAACAGGTTTTCCCGCAGCCATTTGATGACGCCCGTTTCAGCCAGCGGCGGCGGCACGGGCGGCAGGATGGTTTCGCGGACATAGGCGACGGTTTCGGAATGCGTATCGCTCATCTCAACGCTCCCTCAGCTTGACGCGGCTGTTGAAGATGTTCATGCCGGCCGAGATGATCAGGCAGAGCAACAGATAGATGCCCATCATCAGCACCATGCACTCCATCTCGCGCCCGGTCTGGTTCAGTGTCGTGCCGCCCAGCGTGCCGCGCAGGTCCATGTAGCCCACGGCGATGGCAAGCGAGCTGTTCTTGGTCAGGTTCAGATATTGCGAGATCAGCGGCGGCACGATCACCCGCAGCGCCTGCGGCAATACGACCAGCGACATGGTGCGGCGCGGCCGCAGGCCCAGTGCGAATGCGGCCTCGGTCTGGCCACGGCTAACGGCCAGAACACCCCCGCGCACGATTTCGGCAATGAAGGCGCCAGTGTAAAGCGTCAGCGCCAGCCACAACACGACAAAGGCGTTGTCCAGATTGGTGCCGTCGGCAAAGTTGAAGCCGCGCAGCACCGGCGGGATCAGGTGCAGGCCGAAATACCAGATCAGGAACAGCACCGGCAGGACGAACATCGCAAGGCTGATCCACCATGTCGTGGGCCGCTTGCCGGTCTGGTCCTGCACGTTCTTGGCCCATCTCCTGAGCTGGCGATTACCGAACCAGGCGGCAGCGATGACCACGACAAAGGCGATGAACGCCCAACTGATCCCTTCACGCCCCAGCGAAATGGTCGCAGGCGGGTTGGTCATGCCAAGCGAGGGGACGGCGGTGTAGCGGTTCGTCGGCGCGATGGTGTCGAACAGGATCATGGTCGCAGCCGGGTTTTCGCCGCGATAGGCGTTAGGGGCGGGCATGACCTCGGTAAAGACCGCCAGGATCACCAAAATCCACAAAAGCAGGGGAATGTTGCGGAACACTTCGACATAGATCGTCATCAGCCGCGCAATCAGCCAGTTCGAGGACAGGCGCAGCACCCCCACCAGCACCCCCACCACCGTGGCCGAGATGCACCCCGTGATCGAGACAAGCAGCGTGTTCAGCACCCCGATGATGGCGGCGCGCAGGTGGGTATCGTCGGAATTATAGGGTATAAGCTGCTGGGGAATATCGTATCCCGCGCGGCGGAACAGGAAATCAAAGCTGAACGTCTTGCCCATGGCGGACAGGTTTTGCAGCGTGTTGTTGATCAGCCAGCTTGCCATCAGCATGACAAGAATAAAGACAATGGCTTGCAGAGTCAGCGATCGATAGCGCCGATCATAGATCAGCATCGACAACCGGAATGGCGGGTTGTCCGCCCCCGTATAGGTGACCATCTATAAACCCCCTGTACCGGCTTTGATGTCGGGCCTTCGGCCTCTGGCTTGCCGGTTTTTCATGTGGGGGCGCGCGAGGGGCATGCGCCCCCGCACGCCCTTTGTTCAGTTGCGATTTTACCGGAAGGGCATCGCGTACATCAGCCCTCCCTGGGTCCATTGCGCGTTCAGCCCGCGCGCAAGTCCGATCGGGGTCTGTTCGCCGATGGTGGCGGCAAAGATCTCGCCATAGTTGCCACCGGCTTTGATGGCGCGCTTGGCCCATTCGGCATCAAGGCCGATCATCTTGCCCATGTCGTCGGTGGTGCCCAGCAGGCGCTGAACCTCGGGGTTTTGCGAGGATTTCGCCAGTTCGTCGATATTGGCCGAGGTGACGCCGTATTCCTCGGCGGCGATCAGCGCGTAAAGCGTCCAGCGCGCGATGTCGCCCCAGTTGTTGTCGCCATGGCGAACCGCCGGGCCCAAGGGCTCTTTCGAGATGATCTCGGGCAGGATGATGTGGTTTTCCGGATCCGCGAAAGAGGCGCGGGTGGCGGCCAGACCCGAGGCATCGGTCGTATAGGCATCGCAGGCGCCAGCCATATACTGCTGCTCACCCTCGGCGTTGCTGTCGATGTTGACCGGCTGGTAGTCCATGCCGTTGGCCTTGAAAAAGTCGGCCAGGTTCAGTTCGGTCGTGGTGCCGGTCTGGATGCAGATCGTGGCGCCGTTCAGCTCTTTGGCCGAGGACACGCCCAGATCCTTGCGCACCATGAAGCCCTGACCATCGAAATAGTTCACGCCGATGAAGTCGAGCTTGAGGTCGGTGTCGCGCTGAAAGGTCCAGGTCGAGTTGCGGGCCAGCAGGTCAACCTCGCCCGAGGAAAGCGCCGTAAAACGGGTCTGCCCCGTAGTCGGCACATATTTCACCTTGGTCGCGTCACCCAGCACGGCAGCCGCCATGGCCTTGCAAAAGGCGACGTCGAAGCCGGACCAGTTGCCGTTCGCATCCGGGGCGGCAAATCCGATCAGGCCGGTGTTCACGCCGCAGTTCAGCACGTCACGCGCCTTGACCTCTTTCAGCGTGTCGCCTTCCGCAGCCAAAGCGCCCGAGGCCGCAAGTGCGACCGCCGTCACCGAGCCGAAGAATACAGATTTCTTCATTGATTTCCCCACTGTTGTTCTTGAACTCGCCAAGGAATGAACCCTCGAGAGATCCGCTGGCGGGCCCGTTTGAGCAGAGGACATTCATTGCCCCCATAAGCGGCATTGTGCCGATGAAGACCGATGCGTCAAGAAAGAACCAAAATGCGACCCTCAGCCGCGGCTGAGCAACCAGAGCCGCTCGGACTCGCGCATGGCGGCCAGACGGGCGGCGGCGGCCTCGTCCGCCTCGGCGTCCCGGCCCCAGTTTTGTGCCTGAAATTCCTCGTCAATCCGGGACAGGGAATGGGCGGTTTCCGCGTCGATCCGCCTGCGGATCACCGCCAGTCCCAAGATCAGCGAACCCGGCAGAGTCACCAGATCGTGCAGCGCCATCAGCCCAAAAGGATCAAGTGCCGCAACGTCTGCTCGCAATTTCAGCAACACCTCGGGGTCCTGAGGCACCGGGATCACCCCATGGGTGATGCGCAGCGGCGCCCGCAGTTCAGTCGCCGCCCAGTCGATCAGCGGGTCCCAGCCCTCGGCCTGGGCGCGCAGCAACTCCTCTGGCTTGTCGGCACGATAGGCCAGCAGATCCGTATCTCCGTATTCCGCCAGCATGGACACGATGCCGTGAAATTGCGGCACCACCTTTTCGATGGCCGAGTTGGACGCGCGGGTCAGCGGCATGCGGTTTGGCTGGATCTCGTCCTGCACCGCCTGCCATTCATCGGCGACGGCCAGTGCCAGCGCCTTGGTCGGCAGGTGCAGCGGTCGCTTGCCGGGGGTGCGCAAGGGGCGCTCGTCCAGCAGGACCGTCCAGCCCCTCTCTTCATTGTGGACCGCCACGGACGACCAGAAACGGCGCGCCTTCCATTCACTCATCTGCCCACTCCAGCAGCACACGGGTCAGCGCGGGATAGTCCGGCGCGATCAGATACGCCCCGGCCGCATGCAGTTCTTCGGCCGGGCAGAACCCCCAGCCGACGCCATAGCCCGCGACCCCGGCGGACCGGGCCATTTCCATGTCGAAAACGGAATCGCCCACCATCACCGCACGCGCGGCCGGAACGCCGGTTTCCGACAGCGCGCTTTCCAGCATCGCCGGATGCGGCTTGGACGGGTGACCGTCCGCCGATTGCCGGGTGATAAAGCGCCGGGTCAGCCCATGCGCATCAAGGATCGCGGTCAGGCCGCGCGCCGGCTTGCCGGTGGCGATGCCCAGCAGAACCTCGTCCAGCGAGGCCAGCGCATCCAGACACTCCAGCGCGCCGGGATAGAGCGGCGGCAAAGCCCCGGCCGCGCGCGAGGCGATGAAGGATTCGCGATAGCCCGCCACCACACGGTCATGCAGGTCCGGGCCCGCCCCGGGCAGCAACCTCGCCACCGCGACCGGCAAGGACAGTCCGACGATGGACAGGATACTGGCTGGTTCCATCTCGGGCAGGCCGGCGATCACCATGGCGCGGTTCATCGCATCGGTGATCTCGTGCTGGCTGTCGACCAGCGTGCCGTCGATGTCAAAGATCACCAGTTTCATGACGCCTCGGCGAAAGGATCTTCAGGCACGTCGTTTTCCGACCAGCCAAAGGTTTTCCAGGTGCGCAGCATATGTTCGGGCAAGGGCGCGGTGATGGTGATGAGCTTCTTGGTGATCGGATGCTCAAAGCGGATCATGCGGGCGTGCAGGTGCAGCTTACGACTGATCTCTCCGCCAAGTTGGGCGCCCCAGCCGTCGCCAAGGTTTTCCTGCCCCGAGCCGCCATATTTGCCGTCACCTACGATGGGGTGTCCGATCTCGGCCATATGGGCGCGCAATTGGTGCGTGCGGCCGGTGATGGGAACCATCGCGGCCCAACTGACCCGCGCACCCAAGGCATCCAGCACGGCGTAATCGGTATGGGCACGCTTCGCGCCCTCAGTCGTGGCGACAGCCGAAGGATGGACGGCCATCATCTTCTCTCCCTCGCCGCCCCGGCCGCGGCCCGGAGCCTTGACCAGCCCGTATTTGATCGAACCCATGCGCGGATGGGGCACCCCGGCCACGGCGGCCCAATAGATCTTGCGGGTCAGGCGGTGCCGAAACGCCTCGGACAGCGCGCGGGCGATGCGATCGGTGCGCGCCAACAGCAGCACCCCGGAGGTGTCCTTGTCCAGCCGGTGCACCAGCTTGGGCCGGTCCTTGAAGCCGAACATCAGCGCGGCGGTCAGCCCGTCCACATGCCGGTCGCCCTGCCCCGAGCCGCCCTGCGACGGCAGGCCCGGCGGCTTGTTCAGCGCGATGATATGTTCGTCGCGCCACAAGACGCAGGACTGGATCATCTCGGCATCGGACTGTTTCACGCCGGGCTTTGGCGTGGTGGGTGGCGGCGCGCCCTCGGGCAGGGGCGGCACACGCACCTCTTGCCCCGTTTCGATGCGGGTATTCGCCTTGACCCGAGCGCCATCGACGCGCAACTGGCCGGTCCGACACCATTTCTCGACTGCACCTTGCGTCAGTTGCGGAAACCGCTTTTTCAGCCAACGGTCGATGCGCTGGTCGCCTTCGTCATGGCCCACGCGGATGGTCTGAACGCTGCTCATGCGAAAATCCCCCGGCCGATGGCAAGCCCCAGGACCACCGCCGCCAGCGACAACACGACCGAGCCCAGCACATAACCCAGCGCAATCGTGCTTGCGCCGCGTTCCCACAGGGTCATGGTGTCCAGCGCAAAGGCAGAAAAAGTGGTGTATCCGCCCAACACGCCGGTCAACAGAAAGGGCGCCAGATGCTGCCCGCCCCTATGCGCCAGCAATGCGGCCAGCAGCCCCATCGCCAGACAGCCAGAGATGTTCACGCAAAACGTGCCAAGCGGATAGCCGGGGGTCAGGCGCGCTGCCAGAATATTGATCCCGTGCCGCGCGGTCGAGCCTATGGCCCCACCTAACGCGACCTGAAGGAAAGTGTGTTTCATGCTTTATCCTCTGCCCGTCGCTTCTGGCGCAGCCCGGCGAACCATTCAACGCGCTTTTTCAACTCTCGCTCGAATCCGCGCTCGACAGGCAGGTAAAGGACCGGGCGTTTCATGCCATCTGGAAAGTAGTTCTGGCCCGAGAAAGCATCCTCGGCATCGTGATCATAGCGATAACCCGCGCCATAGCCCTGTTCCGACATCAGCCCGGTCGGCGCATTCAGGATATGCTTGGGCGGCATCTGGCTGCCCGAACGCCGCGCCAGATCGCGGGCACCCTTGTAGGCGGCATAACCCGCATTGGATTTGGGCGCCAGTGCCAGATAGATCGTAGCCTGCGCCAGCGCCAGTTCGCCCTCGGGGCTGCCCAACCGCTCGTAAAGCGCCCAGGCATCCAGGCAATGACGCTGCGCCGCGGGGTCGGCAAGGCCGATATCCTCGATCGCCATGCGGGTCAGGCGACGGGCGATGAAGCGCGGATCCTCGCCCCCTTCCAGCATGCGCGACAGCCAGTAAAGCGCCGCATCCGGGTCGCTGCCACGCACCGATTTGTGCAGGGCCGAGATCAGGTTGTAATGCTCATCCCCCGATTTGTCGTATTTTGCGGCGCGACGCATCAGTCGTTGCGCCAATTGTTCAGTGTCCAGCTGACCCGTGACCTTCCAGGCCATAACCTGCTCGATCAGGTTCAGAACGGTGCGGCCGTCGCCATCCGCCATCTCCAGCAGCCGGTCGCGGGCCTCGGCCGTCAGCGGCAGGGCGCGGCCCATCTCTTGCTCGGCGCGCTGCGCCAGACGCTCCAGTCCGGCCAGGTCCAGTCGCTCCAGCACGATGACCTGGGCGCGGGACAACAGCGCCGCATTCAGTTCGAAACTGGGGTTTTCCGTGGTGGCGCCGACCAGCGTGATCGTGCCATCCTCCATATGCGGCAGGAAACTGTCCTGCTGCGCCTTGTTGAAACGGTGGATCTCATCGACGAAAAGCAGGGTGCCCCGTCCCTGTTGGCGACGCAGCCGGGCGGCGTCGAAAACCTTGCGCAATTCGGGCACGCCGGAAAATATCGCCGAGATCTGCACGAATGCCAGATCGGTTTCCTGCGCCAGAAGCCGGGCGATGGTGGTCTTGCCGACCCCGGGTGGTCCCCAGAGGATCAGCGAAGACAGGCTTGCGGCGCCCAGCATCGCACCAAGCGGGCCGTCGGGGCCAAGAACCTTGTCCTGGCCAACGACATCGGACAGCCGCGCCGGACGGATCCGGTCGGCCAGAGGGCGCGCCACCGGGCGCGCAGGTTCGCCCGAGGGGGGCGCGGTGTCGAATAGGTCTGCCATGCGGGCAACATGTTACGCCGCCCGCATCATGCGCGAAAGACCCTCCACCCAGCGGAACCCATCAGTGCATCTTGGTCGCCAGATTGATCGAAACGCATTGGAAATAACCGTCGTCGATCCAGACCACCGGGCCCATCGCCTGCGCATCCAGACCGCAAGGCACCAGCCAGCGCGGCCAGGTCGAGGCAACAAGGCAAACCAGCCGCGAAGCGCCCTGTTCACGGGCCGAGTTGGTCATTTCCTGCACGAGGTTCAGGTGCACGCGGCGACGTTCCCGCTGCGGGATCGTATGGTCGACGAACAGGCGGCTGGCTTCCCATACACCCTCGTCAACCGGCGCCGGTTCGTCCAGCAGATTCTGGGGAATCGAACCGCCCAGCAGATCCATCTGCGCATCGCGGATCATATAGGAATACATCCCGCAACGTGCCGTGGTGGGCGTCAGGCGCACGCCGGCCAGCACCCGGCCATTTTCATGGATCGCCACCCAGCGGCTCATCGGGGTGTCGTATTGGTCGAACTCCATGTCGTCCGTCTGGGGCAGGTTCCAGCGTTTTTGGACGATGAAGCTTTGCTTGCGGGCGCGAAAGATGTTTGCGAACAGCTCGCCGTGGTTATGGAGGTTGGCGAACGAAAGTGTGGTGGTCTGCATTGGTCTTCTCCTGGGTTATGGTGGTGGCCCCAGGTGTAAACCGCAACGGTGGAGGAACCATTTACAGCAAGCGGTAATCCTTGGCCCGTTGCAGCGCCTCGGCCGTCGTGCGCGCCATGAGTCGTTCGCGTGCCGAGATGAGACGTGCCTTGAATGCGCTTTCCGTTATACCAAGCTTGGCAGCCGCCGCTGCATGACGATCCCCCTCTGCGATACACCGAAGGGCCTCTTGCTGAGCCTTCGTCAGGCTCTCCGGCGGCTCCGTTATATCGTGAAGCCGTCGTAGCGTTGCCGAGATCACTTCGATCTCGTCATCCGTGAATTCCCGCTTGTCATGGGCAAAGGCAGCGATGGTGCGCGACTTGATCGGTCCATGGGCTACGACCAGACCGTAGTGCAGGCCGTGATCCGCTGCATCCTGAAGAATCGAAAAAGGGTCGGGAATCGGCAGCACGCTCCACCGGCAGGCCCCGGTCGTCGAAAATCCCCAGGCGATGGTGGGATCGCGAAGGGCATATGCCCTTTCGGAATAGCGTTGAGCCCATTCCTTGTTATAGGTCTGGAACTGCATCAGGGGTGCAGCAAAGCGAATGTGCAGCCCGATGAAATAGCCCGCCGGAGCGAGCTTTTTCAGCTTGGCGAGTGCAGCATTGATTTCCGCGCGTGACGACATGACTTTTTGGACAGATTGCGTTTGTTCTAGTTACAAGGAAAAATGGCACGGTTCACAGTGTATTCAAGCAATACCGTGTTTATGAGCGACGTTTTTCTTAATACCGGCTGATTGATCGGCTGGTAGGATGACGCATAGCCGGCTTTCGCCCCTGAGCGCAAGCCGCGCCCATTTTTATAATTCCGCATGTTTACTGGCTAAACCCCTGCCGCTCACGGAAAATGAACTATACGGATCATTTTATCTGGCTGAGACAAGAGTTCCGTACTGTGGCAAAAAAGCCCGCAGCCATCGGTATGGCTGCGGGCATGCACATTCTCTTAACCCCAAGAAAGAGCTAAATTTCTTACGATTCGTCGGCGTCCGATTCCGCTTCCAGACGGGCGCGATCCGCAGCACCCTTGGCGCTGGTGTCGCGCTCGACGAATTCGATGATCGCCATCGGGGCCATGTCGCCATAGCGGAAACCGGCCTTCATGATGCGGACATAACCGCCTTGACGGTCCTTGTAGCGGGGACCCAGCACCTCGAACAGCTTGGCAACATGGCTGTCCTGTTTAAGCTGCGCATCGGCCTGACGGCGGGCATGCAGATCGCCGCGTTTGGCCAGCGTGATCAGCTTTTCAACGATAGGACGCAATTCCTTGGCCTTGGGCAGAGTGGTCTTGATCTGCTCATGCTCGATCAGCGAGCCAGCCATATTGGCGAAAAGCGCCTTGCGGTGCTCGTGGGTGCGGTTCAGGCGGCGATAGCCGCGGGCGTGACGCATTACATTTCTCCTTAACGTCTTTTGCTTTGTCTGGCAGCCCATGCGTGCGGGCCGCTCTCCTTGGGGCTAGATGCCCGATATTCCGGGGGCGTCATGATTTGCATGTCGCCCCCGGTATTCCGTCAGAACTGGTCGTCGAAACGTTTGGCCAGATCTTCGATATTCTCCGGCGGCCAATCCACGACATCCATGCCAAGATGCAGGCCCATGCCGGACAGCACCTCTTTGATCTCGTTCAGCGACTTGCGGCCGAAGTTCGGCGTGCGCAGCATCTCTGCCTCGGTCTTCTGGATAAGATCGCCGATATAGACGATGTTGTCGTTCTTGAGGCAGTTCGCCGAACGCACCGAAAGTTCGAGCTCGTCCACCTTCTTCAGCAGGCGCGGGTCGAATTCCAGCCCGTCCTCGGCATCCGAGCGGGTGGCGGTTTCCGGCTCGTCGAAGTTGACGAAAACCGAAAGCTGGTCCTGGATGATGCGCGCGGCATAGGCCACGGCGTCTTCCGGGGTCAGAGAACCGTCAGTCTCGACCTTCATGGTCAGCTTGTCATAGTCCAGCACCTGACCCTCGCGGGTGGGCGCAACCTCGTAGCTGACGCGCTTGACCGGCGAGAAGATGGCGTCGATCGGAATCAGGCCGATGGGCGCGTCCTCGGGACGGTTCTTGTCGGCGGCGACATATCCCTTGCCGTTGGCGACGGTAAGTTCCACGTGCAGTTCAGCCCCCTCGTCGAGGTGGCAGATGACATGGTCGCGGTTCAGGATGGTGATGCCGGCGGTTTCCTGGATGTCGCCCGCCTTGACCTCGCCCGGCCCCTTGGCCGAAAGCGTCAAGCGCTTGGGCGCATCGACTTCCATCTTCAGCGTCACGCCCTTGAGGTTCAGGACGATGTCCGTCACGTCCTCGCGTACGCCGGGAACGGACGAAAATTCATGCAGCACATTGTCGATCTGAACCGAGGTGATGGCCGCGCCTTGCAGCGACGACATCAGCACGCGCCGCAGCGCGTTGCCCAGCGTCAGGCCGAACCCGCGCTCCAGCGGCTCCGCCACGACGGTGGCCACGCGCGACGAATCGGCGCCCGGCTTGATTTCAAGCTGGGTCGGCTTGATCAGTTCAGCCCAATTCTTATGGATCATGCGTTTGCCTCCATACCAGTTCCCGACCCATGACCGTTGGTCGAAAACGCCCGAGGTGAAATGCGAAAAGCGCCCCGCGCGGACAGGCCCGCACGGAACGTGTCAAGATCGTAACCGATCAGACCCGGCGGCGTTTCGGCGGGCGGCAACCGTTGTGAGCGATGGGGGTCACGTCACGGATCGCCGTGATGTTGAAACCGACCGCAGCCAATGCGCGCAGTGCCGATTCGCGACCCGAACCGGGGCCCTGCACTTCGACTTCCAGCGTGCGAACGCCGTGCTCTTGCGCCTTGCGGCCAGCGTCCTCGGCGGCCATCTGCGCCGCATAGGGGGTCGATTTGCGCGAGCCCTTGAAGCCCATGGTGCCGGCCGACGACCAAGAGATCGCGTTGCCCTGCACGTCCGAGATCAGGATTTTGGTGTTGTTGAAGGACGAATTTACATGCGCCACACCGGTGGCAATGTTCTTGCGCTCTTTGCGCTTGATACGGGTTTTATCGCGAGCCATGTCCGTTCCCCCTTATTTCTTCTTGCCGGCGATGGGTTTCGCCGGGCCCTTGCGGGTGCGGGCATTGGTGTGCGTGCGCTGGCCGCGAACCGGCAGGCCGCGACGGTGGCGCAGGCCACGATAGGAACCCAGATCCATCATGCGCTTGATGTTCATCTGCGTTTCGCGACGCAGGTCGCCTTCGACGGTGTAGTTGGCGTCGATGTATTCGCGAATCTTCAGAACTTCGGCATCCGACAGTTCGTTGACGCGGCGGCTGGGCTCGATGCCGACAGCAGCAACGATCTCACCAGCAAATTTCGAGCCGATTCCGTGGATATAGGTCAGGGCGATCGGGACGCGTTTCCCGGTCGGAATGTTGACGCCAGCAATACGAGCCACGCGTGTTTCCTTTTCCATGTTGCGGTTCCGTAGCACCGGAACCTTTTTTCACAACCAAAGACCCGAAAGCCATGCCTTCGGGTCTTGAAGCGACATCCGGGACGTCCGGATGATTCTCTTGCGAGATGCTGCGAATTAATGGATTCGCAGCCCGAGGTCAAGTCTAGGACGGGATCTTGTCCATCACCTTGGCGACCTCGCTGGCCACATCGTCGATGTTGGCCAAGCCATCCACCGTCTTGAGGTTGCCCTTGACATAGTAATAGCCGATCAGCGGTGAGGTTTTCTTGTAATACTCCATCAACCGGGTCTTGAGGCTATCCTCGTTGTCGTCGGCACGCCGGCGCAGGTCGGTCGAGCCACAGACGTCGCATTTGCCGGCTTCTTTCGTCGGCTTGGTCACATCGTGATAGACCTCGCCGCAATTGCCGCAAGTGAAGCGCCCGGTGATCCGCGAGATCAGCGCCCCGTCGTCCACCCGCATCTCGATCACGGCGTTGATACGCTGATCCATCTCGGCCATCAGCGCCTGCAGCGCATCGGCTTGCGCGAGCGTGCGGGGGAAACCGTCGAAGATAAAACCTTTCCCACCCTGCCCCAGCTTTTCGCGGATCAGGCCGATGACGATCTCGTCCGTCACCAGTTCGCCCCGGTCCATCACCTCGGCCACGCGCTTGCCCATCTCGCTATCCGAGTTGCGCGCCTCGCGCAGCATGTCGCCGGTGGAGAGCTGGACAAGACCGCGCTCCTCGATCAGCCGCCGGGCCTGCGTGCCTTTGCCTGCGCCCGGCGGACCCAGCAGAATGATGTTGATCGCCATGTCGTCGTCCCTCTCCTACCCTTTATTCCGGGCTTATTCCTAACGGCGGGCGGGGGCCTTGCGGGGCTTGGCTGCCCCGGTCTTGCCACGCTTGCCGCGCAGTTGCGATTTTTCGATCAAACCTTCGTATTGGTGGGCAAGCAAGTGGCTTTGCACCTGGTTGATCGTATCCATGACCACGCTGACAACGATCAGCACCGAAGTCCCACCGAAATAGAACGGGATGGACAATTGGTCGCGGATGATCTCGGGCAGCAGGCAGACAAAGGCCAGATAGGCCGAGCCGATCACCAGCACCCGCGTCACCACATAGGTCAGGTAATCCTCGGTCCGCTTGCCCGGACGGATGCCGGGAATGAACCCACCCTGGTTCTTCAGGTTCTCTGCCACGTCCTCGGTCTTGAAGCTGACGTTGAACGTGTAAAAGTAAGTGAAGAACACGATCATCGCTGCGAAGAACAGCAGATAAAGCGGCTGGCCCGGGCCGAAATACGCCAGAACCGTCGACATGACCGGCCCGGCCTGATTGCCTGAGAAGGTCGAGATCGTCACCGGCAAAAGCAGAAGCGAGCTGGCGAAGATCGCCGGAATCACGCCAGCCGGATTCACCTTGATCGGCAGGTGCGACGATTGACCGTCATAGACCTTCATCCCGACTTGGCGGCGCGGATACTGGATATGGATCTTGCGCAGCGCGCGCTCCATGAACACCACAAAGGCGATCACCGCAGCCACCATGACGATCACACCCAAAATCACCGGGGTCGAGATGGCACCCGAACGGCCTTGCGCCAGGAACTGCGCCAGATGGCTAGGAATCTCGGCCACGATGCCGACAAAGATGATCAGCGAGATGCCGTTGCCGATGCCGCGGGCCGTGATCTGCTCACCCAGCCACATCAGGAACATTGTGCCACCGACAAGGGTGATGACCACCGAGGCGCGGAAGAACATCCCGGGCTCATGCGCGAGATTGCCGTGCTCAAGACTGACAGCCAGACCCCAGGCTTGGAAGAGCGCCAGCAGCACCGTGCCATAACGCGTATATTGGTTGATCTTTTTGCGGCCCTGTTCGCCCTCTTTTTTGAGCTGCTCCAGCGCCGGCACCATCGAGGCCAGAAGCTGAACGATAATCGAGGCCGAGATATAGGGCATAATTCCCAGGGCAAATACGCCCATCCGCCCCAGCGCGCCGCCGGTGAACATGGACAGGATCCCGCCGATGCCGGACTGGGCCTGATCCATGAAGTTGCGCAGCGCGGCGCCGTCGATGCCCGGCACCGGTATATAGGTGCCGAGGCGATAGATGATGAGAAGTCCGAGGGTGAACCAGATTCTCTGGCGCAGCTCGGTCGCCTTGCCGAGCGCGCCCCAAGACAGGTTCGCGGCCATCTGTTCTGCGGCTGACGCCATGCTTGAGCCCCTTCGTGGCAGCGCCGCCGGATCGTTTCCCGATCCCGCGGCGCCTGGAAAACTTGGAAAGCTATCTATGGGGCGCGGGCGCGCCCTTCAACAGCTTATTCGGCCGCGGCGGTTTCTTTCGCCGGACGGGTGACGGCGATCTTGCCCCCAGCCTTCTCGACGGCCTCAACGGCGGCTTTGGACGCGCCGGCAACGGTCAGGTTCAGCGCAACCGTGATCTCACCCTTGGCCAGCACACGCACGCCGTCCAGCTTGCGGCGGATGACGCCTGCAGCGACAAGCGCGTCTTCGGTTACGTCGGATTTGGCGTCCAGCTTGCCTGCATCCACGAAGGCCTGCAACTGGCCCAGGTTCACCACTGCGAACTCAAGGCGATTCGGCTTGCTGAAGCCGCGCTTGGGCAGGCGGCGATACAGCGGCATTTGGCCGCCTTCATAACCGTTCAGCGCCACGCCCGAACGCGAGGTCTGGCCTTTGATACCACGACCAGCGGTCTTGCCCTTGCCCGAGCCGGGGCCGCGCGCAACGCGCTTTTTCTTGCGGTTGGCGCCGGGGTTGTCGTGAAGTTCATTCAGTTTCATATCGCTTCTCCTTGGCCGGAAACGCCCCATGAAGCGAAAGGGGGCGAACGCGGCATTTCTTGCTTGTTCGAGTCGTGCCAGAGGGCACGAGCGGTCTTTATACAGCAGCCCGTCCAAGGTCAATAACGAGCGGCATCGAAGCAGGCCGGATCACAGCTCCAGCCAGCAGCCTATCTTCAGCGCCAATTCGCCCTCACCCGAAAGCGGTGTGATCAGCCCAAGTTCCAGCTTGGCAGGCCCCAAAATATCCCGCACGGCCGAGCTTGCCAGACTGGCGGAAAAACCCCAGTCCTCGCGATCTTCCAAACGCAACTGGTTGATGAACGTCCAGGACGATGTGGCGTGCCAACCCAGCGTCGCTTCGGCTTTTATCGAAGTTTCGGGGGTGATGTAGGCTAGAATCCCCACGCCGTCCGCCGCCAGCCGCTCAATCTCGGCTTCGTCCTTCAGCTTGGCCACCGCCTTGGCCCGGATCTCTGCAGAAAGCCAGCCGCCGCCGGCAATGCGGTCAAGCAACGGCACCGTTTCGAGCCCCCTGCCCCAACTGACAGCCACCTGGCCAACTGGTATATCAGCACCGCCGCGTTCAACCACGCCCGCGCCAAAGGACAACGCCCAGCGATCAGGTCCTTTGCCCCGGTCAAGCGCGCGTTGCAGCCAGAACATCGCGCTGGTTTCATCTGCACCTGACCGACCAAGCTCCATACCTAAGGTCAGGCTCGGCCTTAGCCCATATTCGCCGTAAAGCGCCGCATAGCTGCTGCCTTCGGCATCGCGTTCGGTCGAAAGCGCAAGAAATATCCCCTTCATTTCGCGCGGCCAAGGACCGGCCAAGGCGCTATCAGCCAATAGCAGAGAGGTCAGCACGAGGCTGCGGATCAGGCGCGGCACGTCAAGCATCCTCCTGCAAGGCCGATGCCGCATTCCTAGGGGAAAATCGTTAGGAATAAGTTAACGCGCAAACGAAAACGCCCCGGATCACTCCGGGGCGCATTCAAGAAACGAAGCGTGGCAGATCAGCCGCGCTCTTCGATGATGGTCACCAGATGTGGGATCTTGGCCACCATGCCGCGCACGGAGGGGGTGTCCTCCAACTCGCGGGTGCGGTTCATCTTGTTCAGGCCAAGGCCCTTCAGCGTCTCGCGCTGGATGGCCGGGCGGCGGATCGGAGAGCCGATCTGCTTCACAACGATGGTTTTTGCCATGTGCCTGTCTCCTTACGCTTCGACGGCGGCTTCGGCCGGCTTGTCGTTAGACGGCAGGATCTCGGCAACCTTCTTGCCACGACGCTGGGCGACGTTGCGCGGCGAAGCTTCCTTTTTCAGACCGTCAATAGTGGCGCGGATCATGTTGTAGGGGTTTTGCGACCCCTGCGACTTGGCCACGACGTCCTGAACGCCCAGCATCTCGAACACGGCGCGCATCGGGCCGCCGGCGATGATACCGGTACCCGGAACGGCGGTCCGCATGATCACCTTACCGGCGCCGTGACGGCCCTCGATATCGTGATGCAGCGTGCGGCCGTCGCGCAGCGGAACGCGAACGAGGCTGCGTTTGGCTTGTTCGGTCGCCTTGCGGATCGCCTCGGGCACTTCCTTGGCCTTGCCTTTGCCAAAGCCGACGCGGCCACGCTGGTCACCAACCACCACCAGAGCGGCAAAGCCGAAACGCTTGCCCCCCTTGACGGTTTTCGACACGCGGTTGATCGCGACCAGACGATCAGCGAATTCCGGGGTTTCTTCGCGCTCTTCGCGGCGGCCCCGACGGTTGTCACGTTCTGCCATAAGGCATTCCTTATAAGCTGGCGCAGTCCGCGCCGTTAAATCCAATCCTAGTGGGTCGCCGCCAAAGCGGAAAGCCCCCGGATCATCGGGGTGGCGCAGGCGCCACCCGCAATCATCAGAACTTCAGGCCGCCTTCGCGGGCAGCATCCGCCAGCGCCTTGATCTTGCCGTGGAACAGGAAGCCGCCGCGGTCGAAAATCACCTCTTCGACGCCGGCTTTCTTCGCACGTTCCGCAATCGCGGCGCCGATTTTGGCCGCCGCTTCGACATTGTTCTTGCCGACAACGCCCAGGTCCTTTTCCAGCGAAGACGCCGCAGCCAGGGTTACCCCTTTCACGTCGTCGATCACCTGAACGCTGATGTTCTTGGAAGAACGGTGGACGGACAGACGCGGACGACCGTCCGAGATCTTCCGCAACTTGTTCCGCACGCGCAGGCGGCGCTTTTGGAACAGCTCTCTTTTGTTCAGTGCCATTTTTGCGCCCCTTACTTCTTCTTGCCTTCCTTGCGGAAGACGACCTCACCCTTGTAGCGGATGCCCTTGCCCTTATAGGGCTCGGGGCGGCGCCACTCGCGGATGTTCGCGGCGACCTGGCCGACCAATTGCTGGTCGATGCCTTCCACCACGATCTCGGTCTGTTTAGGAGCCGAGATGGTCACGCCTTCCGGCGTTTCGAAGTTCACGTCATGCGAATAACCCAACTGAAGCTTCAGGGTCTTGCCCTGCATCTGGGCGCGGTAACCGACGCCCTGGATTTCCAGCTCTCTCTTGAAGCCTTCGCTGACGCCGACGGTCAGGTTCTCGACCATCGAGCGGGTCATGCCCCACTGCTGACGGGCACGCTTGGACATGCCGCGCGGGGTCACCTTGACGGTCCCCTCTTCGACAGCCAGCGTCACGTCGTCAGCCGCGGTGAAGGTGCGGGTGCCTTTCGGCCCCTTCACCTCGATGGTCTGACCTTTGATCTCTGCAGTCACGCCCTTGGGGAGGGCGACCGGTTTTTTACCAATCCGAGACATCTCTGCCCTCCTTTAGAACACAGTGCAGAGCACTTCGCCGCCGACATTGGCGTTGCGAGCCGCTGCATCAGACATGACGCCTTTGGGCGTCGAGACGATGGAGACACCGAGGCCGTTGCGGACCTGCGGCAGTTCCTTGACCGAGGCATAGACGCGGCGGCCGGGTTTCGACACGCGGGCCAGTTCCCGGATCACCGGGGTGCCTTCGTAGTATTTCAGGCTGATTTCCAGCTCGGTATGACCCGAGGGAGTTTCAACCTGCTCATAGCCGCGGATGTAACCTTCGGCTTTCAATACGTCGAGCACCCAAGCGCGCAGCTTGGAGGTCGGCGTACGGACGGTCGATTTGCCGCGCATCTGCGCGTTGCGGATGCGGGTCAGCATATCGCCGAGAGGATCGTTCATCGACATATTGCCCCCTTACCAGCTAGATTTGACCATGCCGGGGATCTGACCGAACGAGCCAAGCTCGCGCAGCATGATCCGCGACAGTTTCAGTTTGCGGTAATACGCATGCGGACGACCGGTCAGTTGGCACCGGTTGTGCAGGCGGGTCGCCGACGAATTGCGCGGCAGCTCAGCCAGTTTCAGGCTGGCCTTGAAGCGCTCTTCCATCGGGCGCGACTGGTCATGAATGACCTCGTTCAGCGCATCCCGTTTGGCGGCATACTTCGCGACCAGGCGCTCGCGCTTTTTCTCGCGCTCGACCATGGATTTCTTAGCCATATCTTCTTCCCTCCGCGATCAGCTGTTGAACGGCATGTTGAAATGCTTCAACAGCGACTTCGCTTCCGCGTCGGTCGGCGCGGTGGTGCAGATGATGATGTCCATCCCCAGAACTTCGTCGACCTTGTCGAAGTTGATTTCCGGGAACACGATGTGCTCTTTCAGACCCATGGCATAGTTGCCGCGGCCATCGAAAGCCGAGCCCTTCACGCCGCGAAAGTCGCGGACGCGGGGCAGCGCGATATTGATCAGGCGGTCCAGGAATTCATACATCCGGTCGCCGCGCAGGGTCACCTTGCAGCCCAGCGGCATTTCTTCACGGACGCGGAAGCCGGCGATCGACTTCTTAGCCTTCGTGATGACAGCCTTCTGACCCGCGATCAGCGAAAGCTCTTCTGCGCCCTGCTTGACCTTCTTGGTGTCCTTGACGGCCTCGCCGATGCCCATGTTCAGGACGATCTTGTCCAGGCGCGGGATCTGCATGTCGTTCTTGTAACCGAACTCTTCCTTCATCGCAGCGCGGATGGTGTCGCGAAACTGCGTTTTCAGACGCGGCTTATAAGTGGCTTGGTCCAGCATCAGATCGCATCCCCAGTGGTCTTGGCGAAACGCACCTTCTTGCCGTCTTCCACGCGGAAGCCGACGCGGGTCGCTTTGCCGTTCTTGTCCATCAGCGAGAGGTTCGACAGGTCGATCGGCATGGACTTCGCCACGCGGCCGCCCTGGCTCGTCTGGGTCTGGCGCTGGTGACGGATGGCGACGTTGACGCCATCGACCACGGCCTTGTTCTCTTTCGGGAACACGGTGGCGATCTCACCCTGCTTGCCTTTATCCTTGCCAGTCAGCACGACAACCTTGTCGCCCTTTTTGAGCTTCGCAGCCATCACAGCACCTCCGGCGCAAGCGAGATGATCTTCATGAAGTTCTTGGCCCGCAGCTCACGCACGACCGGCCCGAAGATACGGGTACCGACCGGCTCGCCCTGGTTGTTCAGGATGACGGCAGCATTGCGGTCGAAGCGGATCGAGGTTCCGTCCTCACGCTTCACTTCTTTTGCGGTGCGCACGACGACGGCCTTGCGGACGTCGCCCTTTTTCACGCGACCACGTGGAATGGCCTCCTTGACGGAGACGACGATGATGTCGCCCACCGACGCATAGCGACGGTGCGAACCACCCAGGACCTTGATGCACTGCACCCGGCGCGCGCCGGAGTTGTCAGCGACATCCAGATTGGTCTGCATCTGGATCATTTGGTTACTCCCGACCTTTGGGGACCAGCAGAGTTGGCCCCAGGGTATCGATTAAACTGGACTGTCAGGCCTGAGCTTCGGCAGCGTCAAGCAGAACGGTCCAGCGCTTGGTTTTCGAGATCGGCGCACATTCGACGATGCGAACGGTATCACCTACCTTGAACTGGTTTTCCGCGTCATGGGCGCGGTATTTCTTGGACGAACGCACAGTCTTGTGCAGCAACGGATGCTTAAAGCGACGCTCGACCAGAACGGTGACGGTCTGTTCGTTCTTGTCGCTGACGACCTTGCCTTGCAGGATGCGTTTGGGCATGGACCTGGCTCCTTAGTTCGACGCCGCGGCTTGCGCCGCTTTCTGGTTCAGAATGGTTTTCACACGGGCGACGTCGCGACGGACGACGCGCATGCGGGCGGTCGATTCGAGCTGGCCGGTAGCCTGCTGAAAGCGCAGGTTGAACGCTTCCTTCTTGAGCGCGAGCAGCTGTTCTTTCAGCTGATCAGGCGTCTTGTCTTTCAGTTCTTGCGCTTTCATGCGCCTCTTCCTTTCAACATCACCGGAGAGCCCCTGCCATGCAGGGCCACCCTGATTCCGGTGGAGTTTCATGATGAAGGCTTGCCCATACAGGGCGAACCGAATTTTGGCAACCCCGTTTATCCGGGGAACCGCAAATGCGACGCCCCGCCGCGAAAGCGGCGGGGCGTCAATCTGATTGGCGAGGACGGATTACCAGTCTTCGCGCGCGACGATGCGGGTCAGAACCGGCAGCTTCTGCGCGCCAAGGCGCAGCGCCTCGCGGGCGATGGTGTCGTTCACACCGTCGATCTCGAACATGATCCGGCCGGGATGGACGCGGGCGGCCCAGTAATCCACCGAACCCTTACCTTTACCCATCCGCACTTCGGTCGGCTTCGAGGAAACCGGAACGTCCGGGAAAATCCGGATCCAGACCCGGCCCTGACGCTTCATGTGCCGGGTGATCGCGCGGCGAGCCGCTTCGATCTGGCGCGCGGTGACGCGCTCGGGCTCAATGGCCTTCAGAGCGAAGGAGCCGAAGTTCAGGTTGAACCCGCCTTTGGCTTCGCCGTGGATGCGGCCCTTGTGCTGTTTGCGGAACTTGGTCCGTTTCGGTTGCAGCATTGCTTCTTCTCCTTAGCGCGCGTCGCGGTCACGGCGCGGGCCGCGAGGCGACGGGCCGTCTTGCGCTTCGGTTGCGCGGCGGTCACGAGCCTGCGGATCGTGCTCCATGATCTCGCCTTTGAAGATCCAGACCTTCACGCCGATGATCCCATAGGGGGTCGTGGCTTCCGACAAGGCATAGTCGATGTCGGCGCGCAGCGTGTGCAGCGGCACCCGGCCCTCACGATACCATTCGGTCCGGGCAATCTCGGCGCCGCCCAGACGGCCCGACACGTTCACCCGGATACCCAAGGCACCCATGCGCATGGCGTTTTGCACGGCACGCTTCATGGCGCGACGGAACGAAACGCGGCGCTCTAGCTGCTGCGAGATCGACTCGGCGACCAGTTGGGCGTCCAGCTCGGGCTTGCGGACCTCGACGATGTTGAGGTGCAGTTCCGAGGCGGTGTAGTTCGCCAGCTTCTTGCGCAGGGTCTCGATATCGGCGCCTTTTTTGCCGATGATGACACCGGGACGCGCAGCATAGATCGTCACGCGGCACTTCTTGTGCGGACGTTCGATCACGATGCGGCTGACGCCGGCCTGCTTCGCTTCCTTCTTGATGAAGTCGCGGATTTTCAGGTCTTCCAGCAACAGGTTGCCGTAGTCCTTGTCATCTGCATACCAGCGGCTGTCCCAGGTGCGGTTGACCTGGAGACGCATCCCGATGGGGTTTACCTTCTGACCCATTACGCGCGCTCCTCGACCTGACGGACCTTGATGGTGATTTCCGAAAACGGCTTCATGATCTTGCCGTAACGACCACGAGCCCGCGGCCGGCCACGCTTCATGACCAGGTTCTTGCCAACCCATGCTTCGGCGACGATCAGATTGTCGACGTCGAGGTTATGGTTGTTCTCGGCATTGGCGATGGCCGATTGCAGGCACTTCTTGACGTCGCCCGCAATACGCTTGGACGAGAAGGTCAGGTCGGCCAGGGCCTTGTCTACCTTCTTGCCGCGGATCATCGCCGCAACCAAGTTCAGCTTTTGCGGCGAAGTGCGAAGCATCTTGGTCTTCGCAAACGCCTCGTTCTCCGCCACGCGGCGCGGATTCTGTTCCTTACCCATGACGCTTACTTCCTTTTCGCTTTCTTGTCGGCGGCGTGACCGTAATAGGTGCGGGTCGGCGAATATTCACCGAACTTCTGGCCGATCATCTCCTCGGTCACGGCAACCGGAATATGTTTGTGGCCGTTATAGACACCAAAGGTCAGGCCGACGAATTGCGGCAGGATGGTCGAACGACGCGACCAGATCTTGATTACATCCGACTTGCCGGACTCGCGGGCTTTCTCGGCCTTGCGAAGCACATAGGCATCGACAAAGGGGCCCTTCCAAACAGAACGTGCCATGGCTTAACGCCCCTTCTTCTTCGCGTGACGCGACCGCAGGATATACTTGTCGGTCGATTTGTTCGTACGGGTGCGGTTGCCCTTGGTGCCTTTGCCCCAAGGAGTAACCGGGTGACGGCCGCCCGAAGTCCGGCCTTCACCACCGCCATGCGGGTGATCGATCGGGTTCATCGCGACGCCGCGCACGCTCGGGCGGATGCCCTTGTGACGGTTGCGACCGGCCTTGCCGAAATTCTGGTTCGAATGGTCCGAATTCGACACGGCGCCGATGGTCGCCATGCATTCCTGGCGCACCAGACGCAGCTCGCCCGAGGACAAGCGGATCTGGGCATAGCCGCCGTCGCGGCCGACGAACTGGGCATAGGTGCCAGCCGAACGGGCGATCTGACCGCCTTTGCCGGGCTTCAGCTCGACGTTGTGGACGATGGTACCGATCGGCATGCCGCTGAAGGGCATCGCGTTGCCGGGCTTCACGTCAACCTTGGCTCCGGCGACAACCTTGTCGCCAATGGCCAGACGTTGCGGAGCCAGGATATAGGCCTGCTCCCCGTCTTCGTATTTGATCAGCGCGATGAAGGCGGTGCGGTTGGGATCGTATTCGATCCGCTCGACGGTCGCCGAAACATCGAACTTGGTGCGTTTGAAATCGACGATGCGATAGAGACGCTTCGCCCCGCCGCCCTTGCGGCGCATCGTGATCCGTCCGGTGTTGTTCCGGCCGCCGTGCTTGGTCAATCCTTCCGTGAGGGATTTAACCGGGCGCCCTTTCCAAAGCTCCGAACGGTCGATCAGAACCAGCCCACGCTGGCCAGGCGTCGTCGGCTTATACGACTTGAGTGCCATGCTTTCTGTCTTCCGTTGCTTTGGACCAATGGTGGTCCGTTTCAATCAAAAGGCGACGGCCCCGCTGCCGGGGCCGTCGATTCGTCGGCTTCTATCAGAGGCCGGTCGAGACGTCGATGCTGTTGCCAGCCTCCAGCGTCACATAGGCTTTCTTTACGTCCGAACGGACGCCGGGGCGGCCCTTGAAGCGCTTGGTCTTGCCTTTGGTGATTGTGGTATTGACCGCTTTCACCTTGACGTTGAACAGGGCTTCGACGGCTTCCTTGATGACCGGCTTGCTCGCACTCTTCGCCACTTGGAAAACATAGGCGTTGGCGTCGGACACCAGCGTCGCTTTCTCGGTGATCAGCGGCTTGACGATCACGTCGTAATGTTCGGGCTTCGTGGTCATTTCAGACGAGCCTCCAGAGCTTCGACACCAGCTCGCGTCAGCACCAGGGTGTCGCGACGCAGGATGTCATAAACGTTGGCACCCATCGAGGGCAGCACATCGACGCCTTCGAGGTTGCGGGCGGCGCGGGCGAAGTTCTCATTCACTTCGGCACCGTCGATCACCAGAACCCGCTTCCAGCCGTTTTCCTTGACCGCCTTGGCGACGGCTGCGGTCTTGGCTTCGGCGATGTTCAGGCTTTCCACAATGACCAGCTCGCCTGCCGAGGCTTTCGCCGACAGCGCGTGCTTCAGGCCAAGCGCGCGGACTTTCTTCGGCAGATCGAAGGCGTGGCTGCGCGGGGTCGGGCCTTTGTAGACGCCGCCGTGACGGAAGATCGAGGCCTTGCGGCTGCCGTGGCGAGCGCCGCCGGTGCCCTTCTGGCGATAGATCTTCTTGGTCGAGTAGCTGACATCCGACTTGCCCAGCACCGAATGGGTACCCGCCTGAGCCTTCGCACGCTGCCAGCGCACGACGCGATGCAGAAGGTCCGCACGCGGCTCGAGCCCGAAGATGTCATCGCTCAGGTCGATGTCCCCGGCCTTACCGGCATCGAGCGTGATAACGTCGAGTTTCATCAGTTGTCTCCTTCGGGCGCGGCGACTTCGGCCTGGGCCGGAGCCTCGGCCTGGGCATTGGCCTTGGAACGGGTCGCAGCCGGGAAAACGGTGTTTTCAGCGGTCGGCTTCTTCACGGCGTCCTTGATGGTGACCCAGCCACCTTTCGAACCCGGAACCGACCCCTTGACCATGATCAGGCCACGCTCACTGTCGGTCCTGACGACCTGCAGGTTCTGCGTGGTGACACGCACCGCACCCAGATGACCTGCCATCTTCTTGCCCTTGAACACCTTGCCGGGGTCTTGGCACTGGCCGGTCGAACCGTGCGAGCGGTGGCTGATCGACACGCCGTGCGAAGCGCGCAGGCCGCCGAAGTTGTGCCGTTTCATGGCACCGGCAAAGCCTTTACCGATCGAGGTGCCGGCGATGTCGACGTACTGACCTTCGAAATAGTGGTCGGCAACGATCTCTTCACCAACCTCAACGAGGTTTTCCGGCGAGACGCGGAATTCCGCGATCTTGCGCTTGGGCGCGACGCTTGCCTTGGCGAAATGACCCCGCAGCGCGGCGGTCGTGCGCTTGGCCTTAGCCTCGCCCGCGCCGAGTTGCAAAGCCACGTAGCCGTCGTTTTCGGCGGTGCGCTGAGCGATGACCTGCACGTTATCCACGTGCAGAACTGTGACGGGAACTTGACGCCCGTCTTCCAGGAACAGCCGGGTCATGCCCAGCTTCTTGGCGATTACACCAGTCCGCAGCATGATAGCCTCCTTACACCTTGATCTCGACATCCACGCCAGCGGCGAGGTCGAGCTTCATCAGGGCGTCAACGGTCTGGGGGGTCGGGTCGACGATGTCCAGCAAACGCTTGTGCGTGCGGATTTCCCACTGGTCACGGGATTTCTTGTCGATGTGCGGACCACGCAGAACGGTGAATTTCTCGATCTTGTTGGGCAGCGGAATCGGGCCGCGGACCTGCGCGCCGGTGCGCTTGGCGGTGTTCACGATTTCCTGCGTGCTGGCATCCAGGACGCGGTAATCGAACGCCTTCAACCGGATGCGGATATTCTGGCTTTGCATTCTCATCCCTCTTGCGGGGAATTCAAGTTGAGAGGCTGACAACACACCACGCATCGCCAGCATCGAACCGTATAAACAGAAGCAGGCCGCCCCATCAAATGGCGGCCCGGCATAAAGCAACCGATTCTGAAAAGACCGGCAGCGATGCGGCTACATGCACGAGCAGACCCGCGACGTCAAGAGGGCTTGTTCACAGCCCGCCCACGCTCGCCGTTTTCATCGTGAACGGCGTGACGTTCGATCTGGTGAGGCAAATCGTCGGCCGCTGAATGGAATTTTCCCAGCCTTTCAAAACGCTGTCAAAAGTCAAAGGCCGCCCATTTTGGGCGGCCTTTTGTCGTCATGATATCCGCTTGGGATCACCCGACGAGTTTCGCGGCACGTGGCACAGGCGGGGCGCGAGGCCGCCGCCCGGCACGCAGATCACTTCAGCATCTTCGACACCGCCCGCGTGGCGCGTCTCGCGACCCTTCCGTGATCCCGACAGATCACTTCAGGATCTTCGACACGACGCCCGCGCCGACCGTGCGGCCGCCTTCGCGGATCGCGAAGCGGAGCTTCTCTTCCATCGCGATCGGAGCAATCAGCTCGACCTCGAACTTCAGGTTGTCGCCAGGCATCACCATCTCGGTGCCTTCCGGCAGCTTCACCGTCCCGGTCACGTCCGTCGTGCGGAAGTAGAACTGCGGACGATAGTTCGCGAAGAACGGCGTGTGACGGCCACCCTCTTCCTTGGTCAGGATATAGGCCTCCGCCTCGAAGGTCGTGTGCGGCGTCACCGAACCCGGCTTCGCCAGAACCTGACCGCGCTCGACGCCGTCACGGTCCACGCCGCGCAGCAGCGCGCCGATGTTGTCGCCCGCTTCCCCGCGATCCAGCAGCTTGCGGAACATCTCGACACCCGTGCAGATCGTCTTCTTGGTGTCGCGGATGCCGATGATCTCAAGCTCGTCGCCCACGTTCACCGCGCCACGCTCGACACGGCCGGTCACGACCGTGCCGCGGCCCGAGATCGAGAACACGTCCTCGATCGGCATCAGGAACGGCAGGTCCACGGCGCGCTCCGGCGTCGGGATGTATTCGTCGACGGCGGCGATCAGCGCGCGGACCGAATCCTCGCCGATCTCCTTGTCGCGACCTTCCAGAGCCGCAAGCGCCGAGCCCTTGATGATCGGAATGTCGTCGCCGGGGTAGTCATAGGACGAAAGCAGCTCGCGCACTTCCATCTCGACCAGTTCCAGAAGCTCGGCGTCGTCCACCTGGTCGACCTTGTTCAGGTACACCACCATGTAGGGGATGCCGACCTGACGGCCCAGCAGGATGTGTTCGCGCGTCTGCGGCATCGGGCCGTCGGCCGCGTTCACCACCAGAATCGCGCCGTCCATTTGCGCGGCGCCCGTGATCATGTTCTTCACGTAGTCGGCGTGGCCGGGGCAGTCGACGTGCGCGTAGTGACGGTTGTCCGATTCGTATTCAACATGCGCGGTCGAGATCGTGATCCCCCGGGCACGCTCTTCAGGAGCGCCGTCGATCTGGTCGTAGGCCTTGAAATCACCGAAGTATTTCGTGATCGCGGCAGTCAACGTCGTCTTGCCGTGGTCAACGTGACCAATCGTTCCGATGTTGACGTGCGGTTTCGTACGTTCAAACTTTGCCTTTGCCATTGGCATGGCTCCTTATGTTGACGGTGCGTGCCGGCACGCACCCTACGGGGTTGGTAGGGTGCGCGGTTTCCCACGCACCGCCGGGATTATGCGTATTTCTTCTGGATCTCGTCCGAGATGTTCTGCGGCACGGCCTCGTAATGGTCGAACTGCATCGTAAACACCGCACGGCCCGAGGACATCGAACGCAGGTTATTGATATAGCCGAACATATTGGCCAGCGGCACGAAGGAGTCGATGACGTTCGCGTTGCCGCGCGTGTCTTGACCCCGGACCATACCACGACGGCTGGTCAGGTCGCCGATGATCGAACCGGTATATTCCTCCGGGGTGACCACCTCGACGCGCATGATCGGCTCGAGCAACTTGGCGCCCGCTTTCTTCAGACCTTCGCGCATGGCAGCGCGCGCGGCGATCTCGAAGGCCAGAACCGACGAGTCGACGTCGTGGAAAGCACCATCGATCAGCGCCACCTTGAAGTCGATCACCGGGAAGCCGGCCAGCGGACCCGAATCCATCACCGATTTGATGCCCTTTTCGACACCCGGGATGTATTCCTTGGGCACAGCACCGCCGACGATCTTCGATTCGAACGAGTAGCCTTCGCCCGGCTCGGTCGGGGTGATGACCAGCTTGATGCGCGCGAACTGACCAGTACCGCCGGTCTGTTTCTTGTGCGTGTAGTCGATCTCGGCTTCGTTCGAGATGGTCTCGCGATAAGCCACCTGCGGAGCGCCGATATTCGCCTCGACCTTGAACTCGCGCTTCATACGATCCACGAGAATATCGAGGTGAAGTTCGCCCATGCCCTTCATGATGGTCTGACCCGACTCGATATCGGTTTCGACGCGGAAGGACGGGTCTTCGGCGGCCAGGCGCTGCAGGGCAAGGCCCATTTTTTCCTGGTCGGCCTTGGACTTCGGCTCAACAGCGATCTCGATCACCGGTTCGGGGAAGGTCATAGTTTCCAGAACCACCGGTTTGGCCGGATCACAAAGCGTGTCGCCCGTGGTGGTTTCCTTCAGACCGGCCAGCGCGATGATGTCGCCGGCAAAGGCTTCATCGATCTCTTCGCGGTTGATGGCGTGCATGATCATCATGCGGCCGACGCGTTCACGCTTGCCTTTGGTCGAGTTCAGCATCTGGTCGCCCTTCTTGAGCTGGCCAGAATAGATCCGCGTAAAGGTCAGCGAGCCGACAAAGGGGTCGTTCATGATCTTGAATGCCAGAGCCGAGAAAGGCTCAGCATCCCGCGCATGACGCTCGATGTTGCGGGTCTCGGTCTCGTCGCCGGGCGCGAAGCCGACATAGGCCGGCACGTCGGTCGGAGCAGGCAGGAAGTCAACGACCGCGTTCAGCAGCGGCTGCACACCTTTGTTCTTGAAGGCGGAACCGGCCATCACCGGGAAGAACGACAGCGAAAGCGTACCCTTGCGGATCAGCCTGCGCAGCGTTTCCTCGTCAGGCTCATTGCCTTCCAGATAGGCTTCCATCGCCTCGTCGTCCTGTTCGACGGCGAGTTCGATCATATTGCCGCGCCATTCCTCGGCAACGTCCTGAAGCTCTTCACGGATCGGCTGGCGAACCCAGGAAGCACCCAGATCTTCGCCCTTCCAGACCCATTCTTCCATCTTGATCAGGTCGACGATGCCTTCCAGCTTGTCCTCGGCACCGATCGGCAGGGCGATCGGGCAAGGCGTGCCGCCGGTGCGGTCCTTGATCATGGCGACGCATTTGAAGAAATCTGCGCCGATCTTATCCATCTTGTTGACAAAGACGATCCGCGGAACCTTGTAGCGGTCGGCCTGACGCCAAACCGTTTCGGTTTGCGGCTCGACGCCGGCGTTACCGTCCAGAAGGCAGATTGCGCCGTCCAGAACCGCCAGCGAACGCTCGACCTCGATGGTGAAGTCCACGTGGCCGGGCGTGTCGATGATGTTGAAACGGCAACGCTCGCTCTCGACCGGAGTGAACTCGGCGTCCTCGTGACGCTGCCATGCAGTCGTGGTTGCGGCCGAGGTGATGGTGATGCCGCGCTCGGCTTCCTGCTCCATCCAGTCCATGGTGGACGCACCTTCGTGCGTCTCGCCCATCTTGTGGTTCTTGCCGGTATAGAACAGGATCCGCTCGGTCGTCGTGGTCTTGCCCGCATCGATGTGGGCCATGATCCCGAAGTTCCGGTAGCGCTCCAGCGGATATTCGCGTGCCATTAAGGGCCTTCCTTCCGGTTACCAGCGGTAGTGGCTGAACGCCTTGTTGGCGTCGGCCATCTTGTGCGTGTCTTCACGCTTCTTGACGGCGGTGCCGCGGCCGTTCACGGCATCGGCCAGTTCACCGGCAAGGCGTTCTTCCATCGTGTGCTCGTTGCGGTTCTTGGCCGCGGCGATCAGCCAGCGGATGGCCAGAGCCTCGCGACGGATCGGACGCACTTCGACCGGAACCTGGTAGGTGGCACCACCGACGCGGCGCGAACGCACTTCGACCGAGGGCTTCACGTTATCGAGCGCCTCGTGGAAGACTTCGATCGGCTCGCGCTTGAGCTTGCCCTCGACCCGGTCAAGGGCGCTGTAGACGATGCGTTCGGCAACCGATTTTTTGCCGTCGATCATCAGGTTGTTCATGAATTTAGTCAGCACGCGATCGCCATATTTGGCGTCGGGCAATACTTCGCGCTTCTCAGCGGCGTGACGACGAGACATCTGCCTATCTCCTTATTTCGGACGCTTCGCGCCGTATTTCGAACGACGCTGACGACGATCCTTGACGCCCTGGGTATCCAGAACACCACGCAGGATGTGATAGCGCACACCGGGAAGGTCTTTCACCCGGCCCCCGCGGATCAGCACGACCGAGTGCTCTTGCAGGTTGTGTTTTTCGCCCGGAATATAGGAGATCACTTCGAAGCCATTCGTCAGGCGGACCTTGGCCACCTTACGCATAGCGGAGTTCGGTTTTTTCGGCGTCGTGGTATAGACGCGCGTGCACACTCCCCGCTTTTGCGGGCAGGATTGCAAGTGCTGCGATTTGCTGCGCTGCACCTTGGGCTGCCGCGGTTTGCGGATCAGCTGTTGGATCGTCGGCATTCGGTTCCCCGTCTTGCTTTCGTCAATACTCGCAGCCACCGGCTGCGCCACTTCTCGACAGCGAATCACCCGTATTGTGAAACGCCAGAACCCATCCTGTCCCCGAGAGGGGGAGGACGGGATGAATTACCAGAGGATCGAGCCATTCCGGCCCGGATCATGACCACAGAGGTTCTGGGTCCCGATCAGTTTCCTGTCGGGTGAACGGCGTATATGAGCAAACCGGGGGTGAGTCAACAACCCCTCGGGCATGATCGCCGCCGCATTCCCCCACTCACCCTTCAGACACCCCAACGCGGCCGGTCGGCACCCGGCAGGCTGAAGTCGCGTGCGGCATGGTCCAGCGTGTCCAGATGAATGCGGAACCGCCGGGCCAAAAGCGCCTGCCAGTCAGATGGATCGCCCTCCCACGGATAGCCGGCGCCGATGGCGCCCGAATCGTTGTCATGGTTCAGGAAGCGCACGAACATTACCTTGCCGGGCAACGTGGCCCCCGGCATCGACATTCCGATCTTCCAATGCGGGAAATGCATGACGCTGCGTTGCGCATCGGGCGGCAGATAAACAGTCAACCCGGCTGCGGCGTTATAGATCATTCGCGGCTCGACCAAGACACCCTTTTGCGTCGCTTTCAGCACCAGCCCGCGCGAATAGTCGCAGGAAAGCCGGCGGCGACGTTCCCATAGTGGCTGCAGCACGGCGAAGTCCTGCCGCGCGTCGTGGATATAGTCGATGGCCACCGCATCATCGTCGTCCTGACGGAAATGACCGACCACATCGGCATCGTGCTGAATATGCGGCGCCGTGGCCGCCAGACAGGCATCAAGATGCTTCTCCATCGGCGGGATCAGTTCCAGCCGGGCTTGGGGCATGATCTCGGTCAGTTCGCGCAGACGCGACAAATAGGGCTCCGGCAGATCGGGACCGGTCATCAGGATCAGCGTGAAATCGGGATCGGTCTGGGCCAGCAGCCCCGGCAGTGTGACGTTTTCGAACCAGAACCAGCGACGGGCCAGACGTTCAGGGTCGTAAAGAAATGCCCGGCGCTCTTCGATCGTCTCGTGCATGACCTGAAAGCCGCGTCCGCCCAGATAGGAAAGCCGGCACAAACCAAGCATCTGCACACGCATCAAACGGTCCTTTGCAACTTGCGCTCGCGCAGGATGGTGTAGATCCCCGCCCCCACCACCAGAGATGCACCCGCCCAGGTCCAGGCATCCGGCCATTCGCCAAAGATCACCAGCCCCAGCACCACGGCCCAGACCAGCGATGTATATCGAAAAGGTGCGACAAAGGAAATCTCGCCCACCCGCATCGTGGCGACTGCGGTAATATAGCCCACGGTCAGAAACAGCGCCGCCAACGCCAGCAGTGCCAGTTCGGCCACGGTCGGACTGCGCCAGCCCTCGGCCCAGCCCAGCACAATGCCTGCCAACATCACTGCCAGCGCCGCATAAAAGGCGACGGCAGAAGAGCCGACCCGGGTCGAAAACGTCCGTGTCACCATGTCGCGCAAGACGATCAGCATCATCGCCGTCAGTGCGACTGCCGACCACTGGTCAAAAGCGCCGGTTCCCGGCCGCAGGATCAGCAGCACGCCGGCAAAGCCAATCCCGATGGCCAGCACTCGGCGCCAACCCAGCCTTTCGCCAAAGAACAGCGCTGCCGCCAGCGTCACAGCCAGCGGCAGCGCCTGCATGATCGCCGAGATATCGGCCAGCGCCATCCGCCGCAGCGCCAAAAGGTAAAGCACGGTCGAGGCGACATCAGCCAGCGTGCGAAGCGCCAAGGGCCCGACATCGCTGCTAGGCACCCTCAGGCGCAGGCCGCCCTGCGCCTGCGCGACCAGCATCATGGTCAGCAACACCATCCCGCCGCGGATGGCGATGGCTTCATAAAGCGGCAAGCTTTGGGTCACCGCCTTCATCAGCGCATCGTTGCAGATAAACGCCGCCACGCTAAGCGTCATCAACAGCGAGCCGCGCAGGTTATCGGCGGCGCTTGCGGAAAAAATCTGCGGCTCGGCAGGGGGCCGCCCCTTTCGGGTGAATGAAAGAAACGGCGTGCGCATGGCGATTCCCGGCTGTTTTCCAATGCTTAGGAAGACCGCAAGAGAAAAGCCATAGCCGGCTGGACGTCGGGACCAAGGGTGAATGGATGGCGACCTTTTCGTCACGCACCGATTGACCCCAGGTTACCTGAACAGCCCGCTTCGGCAAAAAGAAAGGCCCGGCACTGGTGCCGGGCCTTTCTGTATTATCGCGAGACGATCATTCGTCGCCGCCGACCTCGACCGCAGTGTCCTCGGGGGCGATCAGCGCGGCGGCAGCTTCCGCCTCGGCGCGGCGCGCCTCGATCACCTCCTGGTCACGCTCGGTCGCGATGCGGCGCACGCGGGCCGTGGCCCCGCCGGTGCCGGCCGGGATCAACCGGCCGACGATGACGTTTTCCTTAAGGCCGACAAGCTTGTCGCGCTTGCCTTGAACAGCGGCCTCGGTCAGCACGCGCGTCGTTTCCTGGAACGAGGCGGCCGAGATGAAGCTGCGGGTCTGCAAGCTCGCCTTGGTGATGCCCAGCAACACCGGCTCGCCCGTGGCCGGACGGCCACCCCGGGATTCGATCTTGGCATTCTCTTCCTCGAACTCGTCGCGATCCACGTGTTCGCCCTTCAGCAGCGTGGTATCACCGCTGTCGAGGATCTCGATCTTTTGCAGCATCTGGCGAACGATCACCTCAATGTGCTTGTCGTTGATCTTCACGCCTTGCAGACGATAGACGTCCTGCACCTCGTCGATCAGGTAATCGGCCAGTGCCTCGATCCCCATGATGCGCAGGATGTCATGCGGCGCCGGGTTGCCGTCCATGATATAGTCGCCCTTTTGCACGAAGTCGCCTTCCTGCACCGGGATGTGCTTGCCTTTCGGCACCATGTATTCAACCGGCGTCAATGTATCGTCCGCAGGCTCGATCGAGATACGGCGCTTGTTCTTGTAGTCCTTGCCAAAGCGCACATAGCCGTCGAGTTCGGCGATGATCGCGTGATCCTTGGGACGACGGGCCTCGAACAGTTCCGCCACGCGGGGCAGACCCCCGGTGATGTCCTTGGTCTTGGCACCTTCGCGCGGGATACGCGCCACCACGTCGCCGGCCCGGATCTCCTGCCCTTCTTCGACAGAGAGGATCGCCTCGACCGACATCGGATAGGTGACCGGGTTGCCCTGTTCGTTGCGCACCGGCTCGCCATCCTGATCGACGATGATGATCTCGGGCTTCAGCTCATTACCTTTCGGCGCCGAACGCCAGTCCGTCACGATCTTCTGCGTCATGCCGGTGGCGTCGTCGGTCTCATCCCGGATCGAGATCCCGGTGATAAGGTCGACATACTTCGCCACACCGGCCTTTTCGGCGATGATCGGCAGGGTATAGGGGTCCCATTCGAACATCTTCTGGCCGCGAGCGACGGCATCGCCTTCGCGCACGAACAGTTTCGAGCCGTAGAACAGCTTGTGGCTGGCCAGCGTGTCGCCTGCCGCGCCCTTGATGTGCAACTGCATGTTGCGGTTCATCACGATCAGCTCGCCATTGGCATTCTCCAGTGTGCTTTCGTTTTCGAAAGCCACTGTGCCTTCCTGCGCGGCTGCGATGAAGGACTGCTGGCCACCCTGGGCAATACCGCCGATGTGGAAGGTCCGCATCGTCAACTGCGTCCCCGGTTCACCGATGGACTGGGCAGCGATGATGCCGACCGCCTCGCCGATGTTGACCAGCGTGCCGCGTGCAAGGTCACGGCCATAGCAGAGCGCGCAGATGCCGTCGTCGGATTCGCAGGTCAGAGCCGAGCGGATGCGAACATTCTGCACGCCCGCCCCTTCGATCTCGTCGGCCTTGCGCTCGTCGATCAGCTCGTTCTTGCGAACGATCACCACGTCCTCGCCCGGAACCAGCACGTCCTCGGCCGCGACACGGCCCAGCACACGCTCGGACAGCGGGCTGACAACTTCGCCATCGTTGACCGCCGCCGAAGCGGTGATCGCCCGGTCGGTGCCGCAGTCGTGTTCGCGGATGATGCAGTCCTGCGCCACATCGACCAGACGACGGGTCAGATAACCCGAGTTCGCGGTCTTCAATGCGGTGTCGGACAGACCCTTCCGCGCGCCGTGGGTCGAGTTGAAGTATTCAAGAACGGTCAGACCTTCCTTGAAGTTCGAGATGATCGGCGTCTCGATGATCTCGCCGTTCGGCTTGGCCATCAGGCCGCGCATCCCGCCCAACTGCTTCATCTGGCTGACCGAGCCCCGAGCGCCCGAATGCGCCATCATATAGACCGAGTTCGGCTCCAGTTCGGCGCCGTTCTCGTCCGTCTTGGTGGCCGAGATGGTCTTCATCATGGCGTCAGTAACCCGGTCGTTACATTTCGACCAGGCATCGACAACCTTGTTGTACTTCTCGCCCTGGGTGATCAGACCGTCCAGATACTGCTGTTCGAACTGCTTCACCTGATCCTGGGTTTCCTCGACCAGCGTCCATTTCGTCGGCGGCACGACCATGTCGTCCTTGCCGAACGAGATGCCGGCGCGGAACGCCTCGCGGAAGCCCAGACCCATGATCTGGTCGCAAAAGATCACCGATTCCTTCTGGCCGCAGTAGCGATAGACGGTGTCGATGACGTTCTGGATGTCCTTCTTGCGCAGCAGGCGGTTCACCAGTTCGAAAGGCGCTTTCGCGTTCTTCGGCAAAAGTGCCCCCAGACGAAGCCGGCCGGGCGTGGTCTCGTAACGCTTGATGACCTCGTTGCCGTTCTCGTCGATCTGCGGCAGGCGGGCGGTGATGCGGGCATGCAGATGCACCGCACCCGAGGCAAGCGCGTGCTCGACCTCGTCAAGGTTGGCAAAGACCATGCCTTCGCCCTTCATGCCCACGCGCTCCATGGTCGTGTAGTAAAGACCAAGAACCATGTCCTGCGATGGCACGATGATCGGCGCGCCGTTGGCGGGCGACAGCACGTTGTTGGTCGACATCATCAGCACGCGCGCTTCCAGCTGTGCCTCAAGGCTCAGCGGGACGTGCACGGCCATCTGGTCGCCGTCGAAGTCGGCGTTGAAGGCCGAGCAGACCAGCGGGTGAAGCTGGATCGCCTTGCCTTCGATCAGGATCGGCTCGAAAGCCTGGATGCCCAGACGGTGCAGCGTCGGCGCACGGTTCAGCAGAACCGGGTGCTCGCGGATCACCTCGTCCAGGATGTCCCAGACCTCGGGACGCTCTTTCTCGACCAGCTTCTTCGCCTGCTTGACGGTAGAGGACAGCCCCTTCGCCTCAAGCCGCGAATAGATGAACGGCTTGAACAGTTCCAAGGCCATCTTCTTGGGCAGGCCGCATTGATGCAGCTTGAGCTCGGGACCGGTCACGATGACCGAACGGCCCGAGAAGTCCACGCGCTTGCCCAGAAGGTTCTGGCGGAAGCGGCCCTGCTTGCCCTTGAGCATGTCCGACAGCGATTTCAGCGGGCGCTTGTTGTTACCCGTGATCACGCGGCCGCGGCGGCCGTTGTCGAACAGCGCATCGACCGACTCTTGCAGCATCCGCTTTTCGTTGCGCACGATGATGTCGGGCGCACGCAACTCGATCAGACGCTTCAGGCGGTTGTTGCGGTTGATGACGCGACGATAAAGGTCGTTCAGGTCCGAGGTGGCGAAACGGCCGCCATCCAGCGGAACCAGCGGACGCAGTTCCGGCGGGATGACCGGGATCACCGTCAGCACCATCCACTCGGGGCGGTTGCCCGATTCAAGGAAGGATTCGACGATCTTCAGCCGTTTGATGATCTTTTTTGGCTTCAGTTCGCCGGTGGCCTCTTTCAACTCTTCGCGCAACTGCTCGGCAGTGGCGGCCAGGTCGATATTGGCCAGCATCTCGCGGATCGCCTCGGCGCCGATATTGGCGGTAAAGGCGTCGGCGCCATACTGGTCCTGCGCGTCGAGGAATTCCTCTTCGGTCAGCAACTGGCCATAGCTCAGGTCGGTCAGACCCGGCTCGATCACCACATAGTTCTCGAAGTACAGGATCCGCTCAAGATCGCGCAGCGTCATGTCCAGCATCAGGCCGATGCGCGAGGGCAGCGACTTGAGGAACCAGATATGCGCGACGGGGGCGGCCAGCTCGATATGGCCCATGCGCTCGCGCCGGACCTTTTGCAGCGTGACTTCCACGCCGCATTTCTCGCAGACCAGACCGCGATATTTCATGCGCTTGTATTTGCCGCAAAGGCATTCGTAGTCCTTGATCGGGCCAAAGATACGCGCGCAGAACAGCCCGTCACGCTCGGGCTTGAACGTGCGGTAGTTGATGGTTTCAGGCTTTTTCACCTCGCCGAAGGACCAGGCGAGGATTTCCTCGGGCGAGGCCAGCGAGATCTTGATTTCGTCGAACTGCCGCGGCTGGGCCAGCGGGTTCAGGGGGTTGGTGGCAAGTTCCTGGTTCATTTTCAAATCCTAATGAGGGGCGCGGGGGCGAGGCAACGGGTCCGCGGGAAACGCCTTGGCGCATCCCGCGGAACGATCCGTCACTCATCGTCCTCCGCATCCAGGAGTTCCATGTTGAGGCCCAGACCCCGGACCTCCTTGACCAGAACGTTGAACGATTCCGGCACGCCGGCCTCGAAGTTGTCCTCGCCCTTGACGATGCTCTCATAGACCTTGGTCCGGCCGGCCACGTCGTCCGACTTGACCGTCAGCATCTCTTGCAGGGTGTAGGCGGCGCCATAGGCTTCCAGTGCCCAGACCTCCATCTCACCCAGACGCTGACCACCGAACTGCGCCTTGCCGCCCAACGGTTGCTGGGTCACGAGGCTGTAAGGCCCGGTCGAACGGGCGTGCATCTTGTCATCGACAAGGTGGTGCAGCTTCAGGACGTATTTCATCCCGACGGTGACCGGACGGGTGAATTGCTCACCACTGCGGCCGTCGAAGACGACGGACTGTCCCGATGTGTCAAAGCCTGCACGGCGCAGCGCGTCGTTCACATCCGCCTCTTTCGCACCGTCGAAGACCGGCGTGGCGACGGGAACACCGCCGCGCACGGCATCCGCGTGCTCCAGCAGGGTTTCATCGTCCTTGCCTTCGAAAGTTTCGGCATAGAAGTCGTCGCCATAGCCGTTGCGCATCGCATCGCGCACCGGAGTCATATCGCCATTGCGGCGATAGTCCTGCAGCGCCTCGTCGATCTTGATACCAAGACCGCGCGAGGCCCAGCCCATATGCGTCTCAAGGATCTGTCCGACGTTCATCCGCGAGGGCACGCCCAAGGGGTTGAAAACCAGATCGACCGGGGTGCCATCGGCCAGGAACGGCATGTCTTCCATCGGCACGACCTTGGAGACGACGCCCTTGTTGCCGTGACGACCGGCCATCTTGTCGCCCGCCTGCAGCTTGCGCTTCACGGCGACAAAAACCTTGACCATCTTCATCACGCCGGGTGGCAGATCGTCGCCCTGACGGACCTTTTCGACCTTGTCGTCGAAA
The DNA here is from genome assembly GCF_016919705.1 of Paracoccus methylovorus. Lineage (NCBI taxonomy): Bacteria > Pseudomonadati > Pseudomonadota > Alphaproteobacteria > Rhodobacterales > Paracoccaceae > Paracoccus > Paracoccus methylovorus. Next base: position 561,025 of record NZ_CP070368.1, on the reverse strand, counting down.
CGGTTGTCCAGCGCGCGCTTGAGGCTGTCGAACTGCTGGTTCAGCGCCTCGACCTCTTTGGCGGTGTCTTCGTCGGCGACGGCAATCTGCCACCACTGACCGCGAGACAGCTGGCCCAGCAGATCGTCGTCCACCAGGGCGCCGGCACGGATGCCTTTCGGCCCCTTGACGACTTCCTTGCCCATGATCAGCGACTTCAGGCGCGCATAGATGTTGCGCTCAAGGATCGCCAATTCGTCGTCCCGGTCACGGGCCAGACGCTCGACTTCCTCACGCTCGATCTGCAGGGCGCGCTCGTCCTTGTCGACGCCGTGACGGTTAAAGACCCGGACCTCGACAATGGTACCATAGGCCCCCGGCGGCAGGCGCAACGATGTATCGCGCACGTCCGACGCCTTTTCACCAAAGATGGCGCGAAGCAGCTTTTCTTCGGGCGTCATCGGCGATTCCCCTTTCGGGGTGATCTTGCCGACCAGAATGTCGCCAGGACCTACTTCGGCACCGATATAGACGATACCGGCTTCGTCGAGGTTGCGTAGCGCCTCTTCACCCACGTTCGGAATGTCGCGGGTGATCTCTTCCGGGCCCAGCTTGGTGTCGCGCGCCGCCACTTCGTATTCGTCGATGTGGATCGAGGTGAACACGTCGTCGCGGTGGATCCGCTCGGAGATCAGGATCGAGTCCTCGTAGTTGTAGCCGTTCCACGGCATGAAGGCGACGACCACGTTGCGGCCGATCGCCAGTTCGCCCTGATCGGTCGAGGGACCGTCGGCCACGACCTGACCCTTGACCACCTTCTCGCCCACCTTGACCAGCGGGCGCTGGTTGATGGTCGAGGATTGGTTGGAACGCTTGAACTTGCGCAGACGATAGATGTCCACGCCCGCATCGCCCGCACCCAGATCCTCGGTCGCGCGGATAACGATACGCTGCGCATCGACCTGGTCGATGACGCCGCCCCGGCGGGCCATGATCGCCGCGCCGGAATCGCGCGCGACGGTCGCTTCCATGCCAGTGCCGACAAAGGGCGCCTCGGCCCGCAGCAACGGCACGGCCTGGCGCTGCATGTTCGAGCCCATAAGCGCGCGGTTGGCGTCGTCGTTTTCAAGGAAGGGGATCAGCGCCGCCGCGACCGAGACCAGCTGTTTGGGCGAGACGTCGATCAGATCGACCGCATCGACCGGGTTCAGCATGAAATCGCCCGACTGACGGGTCGAGACCAGCTCTTGTACAAAGCGGCCTTCCCCATCCAGTTCGGCATTCGCCTGGGCGATGGTGTGACGCATCTCTTCGGTGGCCGACATATAGACCACGTCATCCGTCACCTGGCCCTCGATCACCCGGCGATAGGGGGTTTCGATAAAGCCGTATTTGTTCACCCGCGCAAAGGTCGCAAGGCTGTTGATCAGGCCGATGTTCTGACCTTCCGGCGTCTCGATCGGGCACATCCGACCGTAATGGGTCGGGTGAACGTCGCGCACCTCAAAACCGGCACGCTCACGCGTCAGACCCCCCGGGCCAAGCGCCGACAGGCGACGCTTGTGGGTGACTTCCGACAGCGGGTTGGTCTGGTCCATGAACTGCGACAGCTGCGAGCTGCCAAAGAATTCACGAACCGCCGCCGCGGCCGGCTTGGCGTTGATCAGATCCTGCGGCATGACGGTGTCGATCTCGACGCCCGACATGCGTTCGCGGATGGCCCGCTCCATACGCAGAAGGCCGATGCGATACTGGTTTTCCATCAATTCGCCGACCGAACGCACCCGGCGGTTGCCGAGGTGATCGATGTCGTCGATCTCACCCTTGCCGTCGCGCAGTTCCACGAGACCGCGGATACAGGCGATGATGTCCTCTTTCCGCAAGGTGCGTTGGGTGTCCGGTGCATCCAGATTAAGACGCATGTTCATCTTGACCCGGCCCACGGCGGACAGGTCGTAACGCTCGCTGTCAAAGAACAGGCTGTTGAACAGATTCGAGGCAGCCTCGACGGTCGGCGGCTCGCCCGGACGCATGACGCGATAGATATCCATCAGCGCCTGCTCGCGGTTCATATTCTTGTCCGCAGCCATGGTGTTGCGGATATAGGGGCCGACGTTCACGTGGTCGATGTCGAGGACCGGGATATCCTCGATGCCGTTGTCCAACAGGACTTTCAGCAAACCGCCCGAGATCTCTCCGTCGCGGTCGTATTCGACGGTGATCTCGTCGCCGGCCTCAGCGTAGATAAGGCCGGTCTGCTCGTTGATGATGTCCTTGGCGACGAAGCGTCCAACGATCTTTTCGAACGGCAGAAGCAGGTTGACCTCGCCCTGTTCAAGCAATTGCTTGACCAGACGCGGCGTCACCTTGTCGCCGGCCTTCGTGATGATCTCGCCCGTTGCGGCGTTCACCAGGTCGTAGCTCGGGCGGGTGCCGCGCACGCGCTCGGGGAAAAACTTCGTGACCCAGCCTGCGGCCTGCCCCTTGCCGGCGCGCTGAAGCTGATAGTCCACGGTGTTGTAGAAGGCATCCATGATGCCTTCCTGATCCATGCCGAGCGAATAAAGCAGCGTCGTCACCGGCAGTTTCCGGCGGCGGTCGATGCGCGCAAAGACCAGGTCCTTGGCGTCGAATTCGAAATCCAGCCACGAGCCGCGATAGGGAATGATGCGGCAGGCAAACAGCAGCTTGCCCGAGCTGTGGGTCTTGCCCCGGTCATGGTCGAAGAACACCCCGGGCGACCGGTGCATCTGCGACACCACGACGCGTTCGGTACCGTTCACGATGAACGTGCCGTTCTGCGTCATCAGCGGCATGTCGCCCATGTAGACGTCTTGTTCCTTGATGTCTTTCACCGACTTGGCGCCCGTGGCCTCATCGACGTCGAACACGATCAGACGCAACGTCACCTTAAGCGGCGCGGCATAGGTCATGTCGCGGCTTTGGCACTCGTCCACGTCGTATTTCGGCTTCTCCAGCTCGTATTTCACGAATTCGAGCGTGGCGGTCTCGTTGAAGTCCTTGATCGGGAATACCGATTGGAAGACGCCCTGAATGCCTTCGCCGTCCTGATGGCCTTCGTCATCACCAGAGCGCAGGAACAGGTCATAGGAGGATTTCTGAACCTCGATCAGGTTCGGCATCTCCAGAACTTCGCGGATATTGCCATAGTAACGCCGGATGCGTTTCTGGCCGACATAAGCTTGCGCCATAGAGGGTCTTACCTTTCGTCTTTCGCTTGCGCAGACCGTCGGGGCCCGGGCGACGCAAGGCGGCGAATGAGGGGCGGGGTCCCATTCGTGCCCCGCGTCCCACCGCGAAGCTCCCGAACCCCGAACATGCCCTGAAGGAAGGTCTTTTCGCGAAACCGCCCTTCAAGACAGGTTCGGCAGGGACCGGAAATGCTCCCGGACCCTGCCCAATTCTTCCGAATTCAATCGGCCAAAGCGGCCAATTACTTCAGCTCGACCTTGGCACCAGCCGCTTCGAGTTTCTTCTTCATCTCTTCGGCGTCGGCTTTCGAGGCGCCTTCTTTCACTTTGCCGCCAGCTTCCACCAGGTCCTTGGCTTCTTTCAGGCCCAGACCGGTGATGCCGCGCACTTCTTTGATCACGTTGATCTTGTTGGCGCCGGCGTCCAGCAGAACGACGTCGAATTCGGTTTTTTCTTCGGCGGCTTCAGCCGGGCCAGCGGCCGGGCCAGCAACCATGACCGCGCCACCGGCGGCGGGCTCGATACCGTATTCGTCTTTCAGGATGTTTTTCAGTTCCTGAGCTTCCAGCAGGGTCAGGCCCACGATTTCTTCGGCGAGTTTTTTCAGATCAGCCATTTTTCCGTTCTTTCCATTAAGTGTTCCAACGTCGGGGTTTCAACCCCACGACGGAATTGGGATTGCCTCAGGCGGCCTCACGCTCTTCCAGAGTCGTGAGGATGCCCGCGATGTTGCTGGCAGGTGCGCCGATCGCGCCCGCGATGTTGGAAGCAGGGGCACCGATGCAGGCCACGATCGAAGCGATAAGCTCCTCGCGCGACGGCATCTGGGCCACGGCTTTCACACCGGCCGGGTCAAGCGCCGTGTCGCCCATGGCACCGCCCAGGATCACGAACTTGTCGTTCCCCTTGGCGTATTTATCCGCGACCTTGGCAGCAGCCACCGGGTCCTCGGAATAGGCGAGCACGGTCATTCCCGTCAGATAGTCGGCGATGCTTGCGCAAGGCTTCCCATCCAGGGCGATCTTGGCGAGCCTGTTCTTGGCAACGCGAACGGACCCACCAGCTTCGCGCATTTGCGCGCGCAGGCCCTGCATTTCGGCAACCGTCATTCCCTCGTAGCGGGCAACCACCACGACGCCAGAGGCTTCAAAGATCTGGCCGAGTTCATCGACCACCTGTTCTTTTTGCGCTCTATCCACGGTTTCACTCCAAGTTGGGGGTTTCCCCCCGGCTCTCATTTTCCCAGCGCCGCAAGCGGCACCGGGGCGGGTCCGTGACGGTCCCAAGATCACCCGGAGCGAGCCCGGAAAATGGTCTTGATCCCATCTCAGGAAGGAAAATTAAGCAAGGTTTCCCCCGCACCCTCCGTCTCGGACAGGACGGGGCGCAGGCGCCCCGCCATTCGCCGGATCACTCCGGCGAAATTCTTGCCGCTTACTGTGCGGCGGTCGAAGCCAGGTCCAGCGACACGCCCGGACCCATGGTCGAGCTGATCGAGACCTTCTTCATATAGGTGCCTTTGGCGCCCGAGGGTTTGGCCCGGTTCACCGCATCCACAAAGGCGCGGATGTTTTCGGCCAGCTTCTCAGCGTCGAACGAGGCCTTGCCGACACCGGCATGAACCACGCCGGCCTTCTCGGCCTTGAACTGGACCTCACCGCCCTTGGCGGCTTCGACGGCGGCTTTCACATCCATCGTCACCGTGCCGACCTTGGGGTTCGGCATCAGATTGCGCGGACCCAGGATCTTGCCCAGACGGCCGACCAGCGGCATCATGTCCGGGGTGGCGATGCAGCGATCGAATTCGATCTTGCCCGACTGGATCGTCTCCATCAGGTCTTCCGCACCGACGATCTCGGCACCGGCGGCTTTCGCTTCGTCAGCCTTGGGGCCGCGAGCGAAAACGGCGACGCGCACATCCTTGCCCGTGCCGTTCGGCAGGGTAACGACGCCGCGGACCATCTGGTCGGCATGACGCGGATCGACGCCCAGATTCATCGCGATCTCGACGGTTTCGTCAAATTTCGCGGTGGCGTTTTCCTTGATCAGCTTGACGGCTTCTTCGATCGGCAGATTCGACTTGCCGGCGAAGGCGGCGCGTGCCGCGGCTTGCTTTTTCGACAGTTTAGCCATGGCTTAGCCTTTCACCTCGATGCCGATCGAACGTGCCGAGCCCAGGATGATTTGCATCGCGGCTTCGACGTCGTTCGCGGACAGGTCCTTCATCTTGGTTTCGGCGATCTCGCGGACCTGCTTGACGGTCACGGTGCCAGCAACCAGACGACCGGGTTTTTCCGAACCGCGGGCGCGGTTGCGTTTGCCCTGCGGCTTCAGGCCGGCGGCCTTCTTCAGCAGGAACGCGGCCGGAGGCGTCTTGGTCTCGAAGGTAAAGGACTTGTCGGCGTAATAGGTGATTACGACCGGAACAGGGGCGCCCTGTTCCATCTCCTGCGTCTTGGCGTTGAACGCCTTGCAGAATTCCATAATGTTGATGCCGCGCTGACCCAAGGCCGGGCCGACGGGCGGGGACGGGTTCGCCTGACCCGCCTTGATTTGCAGCTTGAGGCTGCCGACAACTTTCTTGGCCATCTGGCCTTCTCCTTATCATCACACCCGCGATTGCGGGCCGACTTAGCGGTGCGGCTCGCGCCTCCCGCAGACAATCACGCGGTCTTGGCGACCTGCGTGAATTCCAACTCGACCGGCGTCGGACGGCCAAAGATCGAAACCGTCACCTTGATGCGGTTCGAGATCTCGTCCACTTCCTCGACCATGCCCGAGAAGCCCTCGAAAGGCCCGTCGGTTACATTCACTTTTTCGCCCACGTCGAACCGGATCAGGTTGCGCGGCGCGACCTCGGCCCCACCCTCGCCGGTGCGATGCAGGATCGAATTCACCTCGTCGTCACGCATCGGCATCGGCTTGCCCTGGGCACCCAGAAAACCGGTGACGCGGTTGATCGAGTTCACCAGATGGTAGGTCAGATCCGTCAATTCCATGCGCACCAGCACATAACCGGGCATGAAGCGGCGTTCCGAAGTGACCTTCTTGCCGCGGCGGATCTCGATCACTTCCTCGGTGGGAACCAGAACCTCGTCGATCTGATCCTCAAGATTCTTTTCGACCACTGCCTGGCGAATCGCCTCGGCGACCTTTTTCTCAAAGTTCGACAGGACGCTGACCGAATACCAACGCTTTGCCATGTCTCGATCGACCCCTGTTTCCTTCCGGGTAAGCCAAGGCCTACCCATTGAATTCCTTGCCCGCCCCCGCCAACGTCACGCAATCTTCGCAAACGCCGGCCAAATTGAAATCGGCGCGCACGACCGAATCGATGCACGCCGTATCACGGGCAGGTCGGGCGGGCATAACGCCCCCTGCCCCTCAATGCAAGCCCTCAGCTGCCGATGAGGTTGATCACGGTCGAAAGACCCGTCCTGATCAGCAGGTCGACGAGGAAGAAAAAGATCGATGCCAGCGTCGCCATGATGAAGACCATGATCGTGGTCGTCATCACCTCGCGGCGGTTAGGCCAGGTGATCTTGCCAAGCTCTGAACGGACCTGGCTGATGAACTGGACGGGGTTGGCCATGAGTTTCCCTTTGGTCTTGCAGCGGGTCAGATAGCCTGCACCGACCGCCATTTCAAGCACCGATCTGAACGTGGGCGATCAGGGCTCCAGAAATTCCACCGCCGGCATGGTGCGAAGGGCGGCGATATCGCGGGCATAGTTCTGCGCGGACCGGGCATAGGTCCTCTCGTCAAACAGACGCAGAGGCGCATGGCCGTCGTCGGGCCGGAATCGCTGGCGGGCGCGTTGCGCCAGTATCCGCAGGTCAATATCCGCGCCGGACCGGGTGCGGCGTAACAGCCACTCATAGCCGGCCTGGGTCAGGCCGACGTTGGACGGCGGCGGATCGGGAACCTCGGGTGCCAGACCGGCAGGCAGCAACCGCTCCAGAAGCCGCGGGCGCAGCGCGGGATAATCCTCATAGCGCCACAGGACGATGCGCGATACGCCCTCGACCGCCCTCAGCCGCCTGACAAGCCCCGCCCAGTCGACGTGGGCCGGGTCCCTGCCACACAGATAGGGTTCGATATCGGTTTCCTTGCCGCTCGCGACCTGCAGCGCAAAGGCCGAAACGATAAAGGATGCCGGATCCCGCAGCGACAGATACAGCACCGCGGGGTCACCGCCCGCCAATGCGATGACATGCCGCACTCGCTCCGCAGCTCGGGGATAAAACTCACCGCGGCGGGAAAACAGCCGGTTGCGCTGGGTCAGGCCCAGAATGTTCTCTTCCGAGATCAGCACATCGGGGCAGCCCTGACGCAAATCCCGCAACACCTGACCGGCAGCGACGTCATTTGACCCGCCAATACCTTGCGCCAAAATCCACGACAGCGACAGCGGCTCGCCACGCAGCCGGGATGGATCGATATAAGCCAGGCCGGCTTCGTGCAGCCTGTCCCGTATCTGACGCAGAGAATATTGCAGATGGGTCGAGGCGGTCTTGTGCGCCCCCAGATGTATGCTCAGGGCCATGATGTCTCGGCAGGAATCAGGGCAGGCGGCATGGTGCGAAAGCGGCTGGCAGGGGCAGAGGGACTCGAACCCACGACCCTCGGTTTTGGAGACCGATGCTCTACCAACTGAGCTATACCCCTAAGCCGCGCTGCTGCTTACGGCAGGTCCGGGCGCGGTTCAAGAGGGAAGATCACTCCGCCTCCAGGAAACCGCCCGACTGCCGCGCCCAAAGCCCCGCATAGATACCGCCGCGCGCCAAAAGCGCCTCGTGCGTGCCCTGTTCGACGATGCGGCCCTGCTCCATCACCACCAGCCGATCCATACGCGCGATGGTGGACAGCCGATGCGCGATGGCGATCACCGTCTTGCCCTGCATCAGCATGTCGAGCTGCGACTGGATTGCCGCCTCGACCTCGCTGTCCAGCGCGCTGGTCGCCTCGTCCAGCACCAGAATCGGCGCATCCTTCAGCAAGACCCGCGCGATGGCGATGCGCTGGCGCTGGCCGCCCGACAGCTTGACCCCGCGTTCGCCCACATGGGCCTCCAGCCCCCGGCGCCCCTGAGAATCGGTCAGCCCGAAGATGAAATCCGCCTCGGCCAGTTCGGCGGCGCGCAGGATTTCAGCCTCGGAGGCGTCGGGCCGGCCATAGGCGATATTGTCGCGGATCGAGCGGTGCAGAAGCGAGGTGTCCTGCGTCACCACGCCGATGGCGGCACGCAGGGATTCCTGCGTGACCTGCGCGATATTGCGCCCGTCGATCAGGATGGCACCTGATTCGAGGTCGTGAAACCGCAGCATCAGGTTCACCAGCGTCGATTTCCCTGCGCCCGAGCGCCCGACCAGACCGATCCGCTCTCCCGGCGCGATGGCCAGGCTCAGATCGTCCAGCACCGCGCCGCGACCGGGCCGCGCGACCTCGCCATAGCGGAAGGTGACATGGTTGAACTCGACCCGTCCTTCGGGCACCGCAAGCGGCAGCGCGCCCTTGGCATCCGTCACCATGCGCGGCAGCGAAAGCGAGCCGATGCCATCGCGCACGGTGCCAATATTTTCAAAGAGCCCGGCGAATTCCCACATGATCCAATGCGACATGTTACCCAGCCGCAGGGCCAGCGGAATGGCCACGGCAACCGCACCGACATCGATCTGACCATGGGTCCACAGCCACAACCCCAGCACCGTGACCGAAAGCGTCAAAAGCGAGTTCAACGTGGACAGCGCGATGTTCTGGATCGAAGCCAGCCGCATCTGTCCATGCACCGTCTGCAAAAACCCGTCCATGCTTTCGCGCACATAGGCCTCCTCTCGCGAGGAATGCGAGAACAGCTTGACCGTCGAGATATTGGTATAGCTGTCCACCACCCGGCCGGTCATCACCGCGCGGGCATCGGCCTGCGCCTCGCTGATGCGGCCGATGCGCGGAATCAGCCACCATAGAAGCAGCCCGTAAAGCGCGCCCCAACCGACGAAAGGCAGCGCCAGCCAACCGTCGGTCGATGCCGCCAGCACCAGCGCACCGATGAAATAGACCCCGACATAGACCAGCACGTCCATGAACTTCATCGCGACTTCGCGCACCGCCAGCGCGGTCTGCATCAGCTTGGTGGCGATGCGGCCGGCGAACTCGTCCTGAAAATAGCTCATCGACTGGCGCAGCAGATAGCGATGCGCCTGCCAGCGAATGCGCTGCGGGAAATTTCCCATCAGCGTCTGATGCATCAAAAGCGAAAACATCACCTGCAAGGCGGGAAGGCCGATCATCAGGATCGCACCCATCAGGATCAGCCGGTTGCCTTCATGCGCCCAGAAGTTCTGGCGATCTGCCCCGGCCAGCCGGTTCACCAGCTCGCCCAGATAGCCGAACAGCACCACCTCAGCCACGGCGATCAACGCCGAGCAGGCGGCCATAGACAGCATATAGCCCTCGGTCCCGCGCGAGAAATGCAGGATGAACCGCCACAGCCCCTGCGGCGGCATCCGCGGCGGATCGGCGGGATAGGGATCAAGCCGGCGCTCGAACCAGCTGAACATGTCTGACCTCATCATATCTGTCCGGGCCCCTGCCCGGTCCGTTTCGTATGGCCGCCTCAGGGGACCAGTCGCTCAAGTGCCGTGACATCGGCCCGGGCCAGCGCGCCCGTAGCACGGGAAATCAGTTCCACCGGCCAATGCCACCACTGCAACGCCAGCAGCCGGGCGATGGTCGCATCGTCAAAACGCATGCGTATGACACGGCCGGGATTGCCAGCAACCACGGCATAATCGGGCACCTGTCCGCCCACCACCGCACCTGCGCCGATGATGACGCCGCTGCCAATCCGCGCACCGGGCAGGATGGTGGCGCCGTCCCCGATCCAGACGTCATGGCCGATCAGCGTATCCGGCAAGCCGCTGATCTGATCGATGTAATCGCCCACCCGCCCGTGATCGAAAATCGCAAAGGGATAGGTCGAGATACCGGCCATCGGATGATTGGCCGAGGCGGTGATGATCCGCACCCGGTCGGCAAACTGCCCGAAGCGCCCGATCACCAGCCGCTCGGGCGCGCCGGCATAGGTATAGGGCGCCAGCCGTGCAGCCCAATCCTCGGGTGGCTCGAACGCACTGGCATAGGTGTAATCGCCGATCTCGATATTCGGATGGTCGATCACCCTGTTCAGATGCACAAGCCCCCGGTTCAGGGTGCCGTCCGGAAAGCGCATGGGATGGGCTGAAGCCGCGTCAAGGAAAGCAGTCGTCATGGGAATCCTCTTAAATCCGTCCGTGAAAGGTCAGATCTGCGAGTTATCCATGACACCATTCCCCTGTGTTGCGGCGGTGACCATAGCCGGATTTCACCGCCAAGGCAACCTCAGGCGCTGCGTTACAAATGCCGGGTCTCGGGGGCCGGGTTCCACCAATTGTCATGCGCCCCGTCCGCGTAAAAGACCGGGGCGGCGATCAGTTCGGCCTCGGGAACGTCGTCCAGCGCGTTGACGCAGACCATGACGAAACGCCCGCCAAGCTCCTCCATCTGGCCTTCGGTCCACAGCCGCGTGCCGCAGCGTGAACAAAACAGGTGATGCATGTTCATGCCATCATCCTGGCGGCGAGGGGTTTCGGCCAGCAGTTCGGCGCCGTGAGTGAGGCGGAACTGTTCGGGATCGGGCAGGCGCATCTCCCAATAGCGCATCTTGCGGCAAAAGCTGCAGTTGCAGCGCATGGTGCCTTGGGACAGGTCGCCCTCGGCCTCAAAGCGGATGGCGCCGCAAAAGCATGATCCGTGATAGGTGGTCATGCCGGTTCTCCGTGATGGACGGCCTCGATATTATTGCCATCGGGGTCAAGCACGAAGGCCGCGTAATAGCCCGGATGATAATCCGGCCGCAGCCCCGGAGCGCCGTTGTCGCGCCCGCCCGCCGCCAGCGCGGCAGCATGAAAGGCATCAACGGTCGCGCGATCCGGCGCGCTCAGGGCGACATGGGTGGCGGCAACGGCCGCCCTGCCACTGCCGATCCAGAAGAACGGCTTGCCCTCCCGGCCATAGCCCAGATGCGCGCCGTGGCCGCCGGTCATTTCTTCGGTCACCTCCATCACCAGGCCAATGCCCAAACTCGCCAGCGCCCGGTCGTAAAAGGTGCGTGCGCGGTTCAGATCCAAGACGGGAAATCCAATATGGTCGATCATGCGAAATCTCCTTTCCCGGTCATCATCGCCCTGCCCTGCTGACAGTTCGTGTCAGGAAAGCTTTTCGGCAAAGAAATCCAGCGTCCGCTGCCAGGCAAGTTCCGCCGCCGCCTCGTCATAGCGCGGGGTGGTGTCGTTATGAAAACCGTGCTGGGTGCCGGGATAGAAAAACGCCTGATATTCCTTGCCATTTTCTTTCAGCGCCGCCTCGTATGCCGGCCAGCCCGCGTTCACATTCTGGTCGGTTTCAGCGTAATGCAGCATCAGCGGCGCCTGAATCTGCGCGACTTCCTCGGGGCGGGGTTGGCGACCGTAAAAGGGCACCGAAGCGGCCAGTTCGGAATAGGCCACCGCCAGCGCGTTGCATACCCCGCCGCCATAACAAAATCCGACCGCGCCGACCTTGCCGGTGGAATCGGGATGGTCGCGGAGAAACTCGTAGGCCGCGAAAAAATCCTCCATGAGCTTGGCCGGGTCCAGACTGGCCTGCATCTCGCGGCCCTGCTCGTCATTGCCGGGATAACCGCCCAGCGGGCTAAGCCCGTCCGGCCCAAAGGCCAGATAGCCGGCTTTGCCAAGCCGGCGCACCACATCCTCGATATAGGGATTGAGGCCGCGATTCTCATGCACCACCAGAACGGCAGGCAGCTTGCCCCCTGCCCCTCCGGCCGGCTGCGCCATCAAGCCGCTTATCCGACCGTTGCCCTGCGGGCTGTCATAGCTGGCGGTCTGCGTGGCAATGGCAGGGTCATCGGCCGGCACCTGCTGAGCCAGCGCGTAATTCGGCCTTAAAGCCTCAAAAATCGCGGCGGCACTCATGCCCGCAGTGGCGAATTGCGCCGCCTGCACCATGAAGTCGCGCTTGCTGATCCGGCCATGCACATAGCCGTCAAAAATTTCCAGGATGCGGGGGTGAAACTCGGAAGCCTTCCTGCGTTCGGTCATGATCGTGCCCTCCTATGATGCCCAAAGCTAACACAGACCAAGGGGCCAGCCTTTCAAAACGCTGTCAAAAGTCAAAGGCCGCCCATTTTGGGCGGCCTTTTGTCGTCATGATATCCGCTTGGGATCACCCGACGAGTTTCGCGGCACGTGGCACAGGCGGGGCGCGAGGCCGCCGCCCGGCACGCAGATCACTTCAGCATCTTCGACACCGCCCGCGTGGCGCGTCTCGCGACCCTTCCGTGATCCCGACAGATCACTTCAGGATCTTCGACACGACGCCCGCGCCGACCGTGCGGCCGCCTTCGCGGATCGCGAAGCGGAGCTTCTCTTCCATCGCGATCGGAGCAATCAGCTCGACCTCGAACTTCAGGTTGTCGCCAGGCATCACCATCTCGGTGCCTTCCGGCAGCTTCACCGTCCCGGTCACGTCCGTCGTGCGGAAGTAGAACTGCGGACGATAGTTCGCGAAGAACGGCGTGTGACGGCCACCCTCTTCCTTGGTCAGGATATAGGCCTCCGCCTCGAAGGTCGTGTGCGGCGTCACCGAACCCGGCTTCGCCAGAACCTGACCGCGCTCGACGCCGTCACGGTCCACGCCGCGCAGCAGCGCGCCGATGTTGTCGCCCGCTTCCCCGCGATCCAGCAGCTTGCGGAACATCTCGACACCCGTGCAGATCGTCTTCTTGGTGTCGCGGATGCCGATGATCTCAAGCTCGTCGCCCACGTTCACCGCGCCACGCTCGACACGGCCGGTCACGACCGTGCCGCGGCCCGAGATCGAGAACACGTCCTCGATCGGCATCAGGAACGGCAGGTCCACGGCGCGCTCCGGCGTCGGGATGTATTCGTCGACGGCGGCGATCAGCGCGCGGACCGAATCCTCGCCGATCTCCTTGTCGCGACCTTCCAGAGCCGCAAGCGCCGAGCCCTTGATGATCGGAATGTCGTCGCCGGGGTAGTCATAGGACGAAAGCAGCTCGCGCACTTCCATCTCGACCAGTTCCAGAAGCTCGGCGTCGTCCACCTGGTCGACCTTGTTCAGGTACACCACCATGTAGGGGATGCCGACCTGACGGCCCAGCAGGATGTGTTCGCGCGTCTGCGGCATCGGGCCGTCGGCCGCGTTCACCACCAGAATCGCGCCGTCCATTTGCGCGGCGCCCGTGATCATGTTCTTCACGTAGTCGGCGTGGCCGGGGCAGTCGACGTGCGCGTAGTGACGGTTGTCCGATTCGTATTCAACATGCGCGGTCGAGATCGTGATCCCCCGGGCACGCTCTTCAGGAGCGCCGTCGATCTGGTCGTAGGCCTTGAAATCACCGAAGTATTTCGTGATCGCGGCAGTCAACGTCGTCTTGCCGTGGTCAACGTGACCAATCGTTCCGATGTTGACGTGCGGTTTCGTACGTTCAAACTTTGCCTTTGCCATCATGGCCTCCTATCGGGGGGGCCACCCGCGCGACAGCCCCCGTCGTGAAAACATCCGCCGCGACTTATAATCGCGGTGGGGAAAAATCAAGGGCGCCATGGCCTTCGCCTTGGGTCGTGTGGCCGTGGAACCGACACCGGGGCGAAGCGTTGGAAACCCGCAGTCAAGACCGGCCGGCCCAGCGGCCCGACAATGCTTTCGGAGGAACGAGATGAGCCTGATGAAATCCCTCGCTAAGGTCGCGGCCGGCGTCATGTTGGCCAAGGGGATCGGAACCATGATGAAAAACAACCAGACCCGCCAAAGCGGCGGGGAGGGGCGCGGTTCGGGCGGGCTGCTGGACGAGCTGTTCGGCAACAATACCGCACAGGCCGGCGAACGCCGCAGCGGGTCTGGCGGGCTGGGCGACATGCTTGGCCAGGTGCTGGGCGGACGCACGGGGGGCGGGACGGCCTATGGTGGTCCGAATTCGCCCAGAACCGCCGGAACGGCGCAAGGCGGGCTTGGTGGAATACTGGATCAACTGACCGGCGGGAAAGGCGGCGCCGCGGCTGGCGGCATTTTGGGCGGCGCTGCTGCCGGAAGCCTTGGTGGTATGTTGGGCGATCTGTTGGGCGGGCGGGGCGGTCAGCCCCATGAAGGCCTTGCGCAAAAAGGCTCGCAGCCGCAAAACGACGCCAGCTTCGGCGAGCTGTTCAACGAGGCTCTGGCCAGCGAGGGCGAACTTTCGACCGCCCCTACCCCGGAACAGAATGCGCTTGCCGGGCTGATGTTGAAGGCGATGATCCATGCCGCGAAGTCGGATGGCGAAATCGACGAGGGCGAAAAGGCCAAGCTGATGGCCAAGCTGGGCGATCTCGACGACGACGAACGGACCTTTATCCGCGAACAGATGGCCGCCCCGGTGGATGCCGCCGCGCTGGCCCGCGAGGTGCCGCAGGGTTTCGGCCCGCAGGTCTATCTGATGTCGCTGATGGCGATCGAGTTCGACAACCGCAAAGAGGCCGAATACCTGCACACGCTGGCGCAAGGTCTTGGACTCGATAAGGAGACCGTGAATGGAATCCATCAGAAGGTCGGGGTCATCAACCTTTATGCCTGATCGAACAGGCCCAATTGGCGCGGCGGCTCATCCTGCCGCGCCTCTTCCAGTCCCGACAGCGTGATGCCCAATAACCGGACCCCGTGCGGATCGGCAAAGACGGGGGTCAGCAGTTCGCAGGCCATCTCCAGCATCTCGTCGCGACCGCCCACGAAACGCGACAGGGATCGCGCCCGGGTAATCTGTCGGAAATCGCCGTATTTCACTTTCAAGGTCACCGTCCGCCCCCGACGTGCGGACCCCGTCGCATGGCGCCAGACCTTGTCGGCCAGCACCGCCAGCGCCTCATGCGCCGCCTTGATGTCGCGCAGGTCCTCGAAATACGTATTCTCGGCGCCGATGCTTTTGCGGATGCGGTTCGGCTTGACCTCGCGCATGTCGATACCGCGAGAGATGTGCCAGTAATAGGCGCCCGACTTGCCGAAACGCACGGTCAGGAACTCCAGGCTCTGCCGGGCAAGGTCGGCCCCGGTCAGGATGCCATGCGCCTCCATCCGCGCGGCGGTCGCCGGGCCGATGCCATGAAAACGGCCGATGGGCAGGCCTTGCACGAATTCCATCCCCGCCTCGGGCGGGATCACGAACAGCCCGTCAGGCTTGCGCTGGTCCGAGGCCAGTTTTGCCAGGAACTTGTTATAGCTGACCCCGGCCGAGGCGGTCAGCCCCGTCGCCTCGTGGATGCGCGCCCGGATCTCTTTGGCGATGCGCGTGGCGGTGCTGCCCTGCAGATAGTCGGTCAGGTCCAGATAGGCCTCGTCCAGCGACAGCGGCTCGACCAGCGGCGTATATTCGGCAAATATCGCGCGGATCTGCTGGCTGACGGCACGATAGACGTCAAAGCGCGGTTTCACAAAGATCAGGTCCGGGCACAGCCGCATGGCCCGCATCGAGGGCATGGCCGATCGCACGCCAAAGCGCCGCGCCTCATAGCTGGCCGCCGCCACCACACCGCGCTGAATGCCGCCCACGGCGACAGGCTTGCCACGCAGGTCCGGATTGTCGCGCTGCTCGACCGAGGCAAAGAAGGCGTCCATATCCACATGCACGATGCGGCGGACCCGCTCCTCGGTCGACCCAGAGGTCATGGCAGGATGCGGGCATCCCCCGCCGAAAGGCCGTCGCCCATCCGGTCAAAGCGCATATACGCGATGGCGCGGGCGCCGGACTGGGTGAAAAGCGTACCGGCCTCGCGCCCATCCGCCATCAGGATCGGCGTGCCCAGGGGTGCCGCACCTTCGATGCCCACGGTGACGAGGCCCTTGCGCAATTCGGTCTTGTGTTTCATCCGCGCCGTGACCTCTTGCCCCACATAACAGCCCTTGCGGAAATCGACGCCATGCAGGCGCTCGAACCCGGCTTCAAGGATAAAGGTCTCGTTCGGGATCAGTTCGATCATGCTTTCGGGGATGCAATGCTCGACCCGGATGGCGTCCCAGTCGGTACCGTCGTCACCGGACGCCCCGTAAAGCCGCCAGCCAAGCGCCGGATGCCGGGGGTCGATGATCGCGCCACCGGGTGCAGGTCCGGTGCCGCGCGCCACGGCTATGTCGGTCGGCTCCAGCGTCACTTTGGAGCGCAGTTTGTACATCGACAGCCGCCGCGTCAGGTCATCCGCCAGCCGGGCGTCCACGTCGATCAACAGCCGCTCACCATCCGGCACGATCAGGAAATCGGCCAGATATTTGCCCTGCGGCGTCAGCAGCGCAGCCCAACAGGGGGCCGGTCCGACCTTGTTCGTCACCAGCCCTTGCAGGAACTCGACCCGATCCTCGCCCGAAACCGCCAGAATTCGCCACATCACTGATCTCCGAATTGCAATCTGACCAGCGCGGCATAAGCACCGCCCCGTGCCATAAGCTGGTCGTGGCTGCCCTCTTCGACAACCCTTCCCGCTTCAACCACGACGATCTTGTCGGCCTGCCGCACGGTCGAAAGCCGATGCGCGATGACCAGCGTTGTGCGCCCGGCCGACAGTTCGTCCAGCGCCTGCTGCACCAGCCGCTCGCTTTGGGCATCCAACGCCGAGGTCGCCTCGTCCAGCAGCAGGATCGGCGCATTGCGCAGCACCGCGCGGGCAATCGCTACGCGCTGGCGCTGACCACCCGACAGCGCCGATCCGCGCGGCCCGGCCGGCGTGTCCAGCCCCATGGGCAACACATCGGTGAAATCGGCAACATGGGCGGCGACGATGGCGCGGCGCAGCGCCTCGTCGTCCTGCTGGCGACCCAGCAGGATATTTTCGCGCAAGGTCTCGTCGAACAGCGCCGCGTCCTGACTGACGGTCGAGAACTGGTCGCGCAGCATGCCCAGATCGAATTCTCGCAACGGAACCCCGCCCAACGTAATCTGTCCAGATTCGGGATCAACAAGCCTCGTCAAAAGATTGAAAACCGTTGACTTCCCTGCCCCCGAGGGCCCGACCAGCGCCGTGGTCCGTCCCGCCTCGGCGGTAAAGCTCAGCCCATTCAGCACCGCATTGTTGTCATAGGACAGGCGAACGTCCTGAAAGCGGATCGTGGTATCGGGGGGCGGTTCGCGCCGCGGACCCGAGGCGATAGTAGGCTGCATGTCCAGCACGCCATAGATGCGTTCCAGACTCGCAGCCGCGATCTGCCATGTTCCGGTCAGCGCACCCAGCCGGCGCAACGGCTGGAAGGCCAGCGCCATGGCGGTGAAAAACGACATGAAATCGCCGACCGTGCGCTCGCCCCGCGTGACTTCGGCCCCGCCAAGCGCCAGCACACCGACAAAGCCCAAACCTGTGACGACATCGACCAGCGCCGGCACCGTGGCGCCGATGCCGGACATCTTGACTTCGGCCTTGCGGATGCGGGTAACTATCTGCTCGAAACGGCTGGTCTGATAATCCTCCATTCGGTTCAGCTTGACCGCGTTGATGCCGTGCAGCACCTCATCCAGCCGGGTGGCGCGCTGGCTGGCGTTGACGCGGTTCTGCCGCATCTTGCGCCGGATATATCGTTGCACGACCAGCGTGGGCAGGATCAGCAACGGTGCGCCGACCAGCGCCGCCATCGTCCACCACGGATCGACGGCCAACGCCACGCCGAACAACGACAGCAGCGAAACCATGTCCCGCCCCGCACCCGAGATGAAGGTGGACCAAACCCCTTGCACGGCGATGGAATCGCCCTGCACCCGCTCGATCAACGCACCGGGCGCGTTCTGCTGAAAAAAGCTGCTGTCCAGCACCATGATATGGCGCAGCATGTCGGTCTGCATCGTGGTCGAGACCGCAAGCGAAACCGAGGTCATCAGGCTGCGGTTGATCACGAAAGTCGTGGCGCGGATCAGGAACAGCGCAAAGATCACACCACCGACCCACCAGATCGCATCGGTATCGCCGCCCACGAAAACCCGATCGAACAATGGCTTCAGCATCCAGCTGAGCATGCCCAGCGTCGAACCCTCGATGATCAGGAACAGCAACGCCAGCAGGATGCGCGCCCAATAGGGGTTCAGATAGTCTCGCCACATGCGGGCGAACAGATTGGCCGTCTTGTTGAGTCTGTCCGCCATCATGTCCCCGGAATTCGGTTCGGTCCCAAGGGATAAGCCGCAAGCCGTCCCGGAGCAACCCGCTGCCGCATCCCGATCAGTCTTGCACGAGGGCGGCGCTTTCGGCGGCGGGCGGAGAAAATTGCTTGTCATGTATCTTTCCGACGGCGGCATCCCGCCGATCGGATCGGTTTCTTGCCATAAGCAGGCAAGCCTGCCGGTCGCTACGGAATTTCGAATCGCGTGCCGTCAGACGAAAATCGGCTTGCCCACTGGCGCTGCCGTGCTTTGCATATTCATGTAACGGCAGAGCAACCCTGCCTCGTTTCGTTATGCACATAGAAATATCACGCGCGACAAAACACCACCGTGTTGCAGCTTTTCGGCAATGATAAAGGCTCGGCAGAGGTGTCGCTGAATAGTTGACAATTTTACCTTGGTGATTGATACGAACCCGAACCGCGGCCAAAGGGTCGGCGGCGTGCAACTCTTATGTGCCGCGCCCAGCAAGATGCGGACTGACCGAATGCCGGAACTATAAGGATCGCCATGACCCAGATGTCGCTGCCGCGCTACCGCGCGGGGACCGCCGTTGCATTGACCTGCCTGCTGTTTGCCGCACCCCTTTCGGCGCAGGAAACCACGGGCGGTCAACCCAGCACTGCGCCCGAGGTCCAGACCCAGCCGGCCAGCCCCGCCGCCGAAACCCCGGCGGCGCAAACCGACGCGCCTGAAGCCGCGACACCCGGTTCAGCGGCACCGGCAACACCCGCACCCACGACCGCGCCGGAGACCACCACAGCGCCTGAAACAACCGATCCGGCAACTTCGGCGCCCGAAACCACGACGACCGCGCCGGAAACCGCCGCAGCAACCACCGCCCCAACCGCGGATGCACCTTCGGCAGATATTCCTGTAGCAGACGCTCCGGCCGGCACCGCCCCGACAACCGAAGTACCCGCCGAAACAACTGCCGAGACCCCGGCCGCGCAAATGCCCGCGTCGCCCGAAACCCCTGCCCCGGCAACGCCTGAACCCGAAGCAGCCGAACCCATCGGTTCGGGCATCCTGCCGCAGATGGTGCAGGACGTGCTGGCGCCGGTCCTGACCCCTCCGCCCGCGCGCGATCCCAACCTGCCCCACGACTTGTCCCCCATGGGCATGTTCTGGGCCGCCGACTGGGTAGTTAAGGGGGTGATGCTCGGCCTGGCCTTCGCCTCGGTCGTGACCTGGACGGTTCTGGTCGCCAAGGTGCTGGAACTGATGGGCGCGATGCGGCGCGCGCAATCCGGCATCCGCCGCATCGAATGTGCCTCGAACCTGCCCTCGGCGCTGGCATCGGCCGGCAGCCGCCGCGACCCGGTCTCTCGGATGATCCGCGCCGCCGCCACGGAATACGACCGCTCGGCCCCCGCACTGGACCAAGCCGGCGACTCTGGCGTCAAAGAGCGCGTCGATTCGCATCTGGACCGCATCGAGGCCGTCGCTGGCCGTCGCATGAGCCGGGGCACGGGCGTTCTGGCCACCATCGGTTCGACCGCGCCCTTCGTTGGCCTGTTCGGGACCGTCTGGGGGATTATGAACAGCTTTATCGGCATTTCGCAGGCACAGACCACCAACCTTGCCGTCGTGGCGCCGGGCATCGCCGAGGCACTGCTGGCCACCGCGGTCGGCCTTATCGCCGCCATCCCTGCCGTGGTGATCTATAACGTCTTTGCCCGCGCCATCACCGGCTACCGTCTGCGGCTGGCCGAGGCCGCCGCAGGGGTCAAGCGCCTTGTCAGCCGCGATCTGGACTTCCGCGGCACCATTTCGCGCACGGAGGTCTGAACCATGGCTGGCGGCATCCGTGAAACCCAAGGCGACGATCTGGTCGAAAACCACGAGATCAACGTCACTCCGTTTATCGACGTGATGCTGGTGCTGCTGATCATCTTCATGGTGGCAGCACCGCTGGCCACGGTGGATGTCAACGTCGACCTGCCAGTGTCCAACGCAACGCCGGCACAGCGCCCCGACCAACCGGTCTACATTACGGTCAAGCCCGACCTGACGCTTGCCATCGGCAACGAAGATGTGATCCCCGGCGATCTCGGCGCGGCACTGGCAACGGCCACGGATAACAACCGCGAAGAGCGCATCTTTTTGCGCGCCGACAAGGACGTATCCTATGGCGACCTGATGGGCGTCATGAACACCCTGCGCGAAACCGGTTATCTGAAGATCGCCTTGGTGGGCCTGGAGACGACGGGGGCCGGCGATGTCTCGGCCGCAGCACCCGCGACCGACATCGCGCCGGCAGCGGTCCCGACCGGCCCGACCCCAACAAACGGAGCAAGCACGCCATGAGTTGGAAAGGTTCCTCGACCCTGGGCGATAGCGCTTTATGGGGCACTGCGGCGGCGGTGGCCCTGGTCGCGCATATGGGCGGTGCGCTGTGGATCATGCAACGCGCCGAGGCCGCAGCGCCCCCCGGCCTGCCCGATCCGGTCTTTGTCGAGCTAGCGCCGATGCCCGAAGCAGCCGCGCCACCGGACGAAGCCGAAGCACCCGAATTGACCGAAGCCGCGCCGGAACCAGAGCCGGAACCAGAGCCCGAGCCGGAACCCGAACCGGAGCCGGAAGTCGCCATGCCGCCGCTGGAGGAACTTGAGCCGCTGGCCGACATGAACTCGCTGTTCCCGCCGCCACCGGATGCCGTGGTGCTGCAAAAATCCGAACGCCCCCCGGAACGGCCCGAACCAGAGCCCGAGCCCGAACCGAAGGTGGTTGAAAAGCGGCACGAGCCGAAAAAGCGCGAGAGAAAAGAGCGCGCCCCCGAGGAGCAACCCGCCCGTCAGGCCACAACCCAGATCCGCGCCCCGCAATCGGACCGCACCGCCGCACCGCAGGGCCAAGTCGGCAGCCCCAGCCCCCGGCAGGTGGCAAGCTGGCAGTCCAAGGTGCAGGCCGCAGTTGCACGCCACATGCAACGCACGCGGTTTTCCGGACGTGGTGGCTCCATGACCGTAACCGTGCGTTTCAGCATCGATCCCAGCGGCCGCGTGGCGGGGGCAACGCTGGCAAACTCGACCGGGGACCCCAAGATCGACATGGCACTGAACAACCAGGCCTCGCGCATGCCTCGCCTGCCGGCACCGCCCTCGGGCAAGACCACCTCTATGGTCCTGCCGGTCAAGATCCTTTTGCGCTGATCCTACGCCGCGCCGGGACTTCGGGACACCCATCCGGCACGGAACGCGGGATCGGCTCGACGCCCAGCATCGGGGCAAGGTCACGCACCATCCCGGCCAAGGCCCGCGCATCCGCCGCCACCTCGGCATTGCGGCGCCAGACCACCGCCAGATCGCGCGAAGGGGTCGGCTCGGCAAAAGGCACGATGCGCAGCCGCCCATCGCGGTTCTCATCCGCCAGCGCCAGCTTGGGGATCAGGGTCATCCCCATGCCGCTGGCAACCATCCGCATCAACGTCGCCATCGACGCCGCTTCAAGGTTCAGCTTGCGGCGCAGACTGCGCATGCCGCAGACCTCCAGCGCCTGATCGCGCAGGCAGTGGCCGTCGGCCAGTAGCAACAGACGCTCGGCTTCGATGCTTTCAGGACGGGCGGGCCCGGACAGAAAGGTGGTGTCGTCGCCCGACAGTGCGATCAGAAAGGGATCCCGCAGCACCCGCTCGGCCTCGATCCCGGCCTGCTCGCCCAAGGAAGCCATGATCCCGGCATCAAAGCGATGGCTGAGAACCCCGGACACCAGATCGTCGGTCGCAACCTCGTGCAATTCCAGATCCAGCGCCGGATGGATGGCGCGCAAGGCCGGCACCAGATGCGGAATCAGATAGGGCGCGACCGTCGGAATGATCGCCAGCCGCAGCCGTCCCGACAGAGGGGAGCGCCCGGCCCGCGCCAGCGCGTCCAGCCGTTTGGCCGTGTCCATCAGCTCTTGCGCCACAGGCAAAAGTCGCTCGCCCAATGCGGTCAGCCGCACCGGGCCGGCACCGGCCCCGCGTTCGAACAGCACCCCGCCCAGCCGCGCCTCTAGCTGGGCGATCTGGCTGGACAGGCCCGGCTGCGAAACATGCACAACCTCGGCCGCGCGGCCAAAGTTGCCCAGCCGGGCGACGGCAAGGAAATAAGTGATCTGGCGTAATGTGAAATTCATAATCTCAGATTATCGCAAAGGACGAAAAACACAACTTTCCATTGTGAAATGCGCCTTTCGGTCGCAGACCGAAACCAGCGGCGGTCTAAACGGGCAGGCGCTGGACCAGCAGCTTGTCGATGCGGCGGTCGTCCATGTCCACGACCTCGATACGCCAGCCTTTCCAGTCCACCCGATCACCCGCCTGCGGTAACCGGCCGGCAAGATCCAGCACCAGCCCGGCGACCGTTGAATAATCCCGATCATCGTCCAGCGGGGCCGAAAGCCGGTCGGCGAATTCATCGACCGGCATCCAGCCGGCGACCAGCAGGCTGCCGTCCTCGCGCACGACCACCTTCGGCTCATCATCCACGAGACCGACGAATTCGCCGGTGATCGCCTCCAGCACGTCCATCGGCGTCACCACGCCTTCGAAATGGCCGTATTCGTCATAGACCAGCAGCATCTGTCCGGGTGCACTGCGAAGCCGGCTGATCACCTCTGGCGCGTCCATCGTTTCGGGAATGATCGGTGCGGGGTGCATCACCTCGCGCAGGTCCACCGCCTCGGCCCGGCTTTGCGACATCAGGTCCACGCTGGCGATCACGCCGATCAGGTTGTTCGGATCGCCGTCGCTGACCGGCAGGCGGGTGCGGCGGCTGTCGCGGAACTTGCGCGCCATCTCGTCCCAGCTATCGGCCACATCGACCGCCTCGATCTCGCGCCGGGGCGTCATCAGGCCGCGGGCACTGCGGTCGGCAATGCGCATGACGCCGGCGATCATCTCGGTCTCGGCGCGGTGCATGACCCCGGCCGTCTCGGCCTCCGAGATGACCAGCTTGATCTCTTCATCGCTGATCAATTGCCGGTCCTGACCCGATTGCCCCAGCGCGGCCAGCACCAGCTTGCCAGAACGGTCGAGCAGCCAGACCAGCGGAGCCGCACCCCGCGAAATGGCCCGCATCAAGGGCGCAACCCGCGTCGCAACCCGCTCTGGCGCCTTCAGCGCCAGTTGCTTGGGCACCAACTCGCCCACGATCAGCGACAGATAGGTGATGGCCACGACCACGCCACCCATGCCCAAAGGTTGCGCCAGCGAGGGCGGCACCCCCCAGCCCGGCAGCGCCGCCGCCAGACGCGCGCCCAGCGTCGCGCCGGAAAACGCACCGGACAGCACGCCCACCAGCGTGATCCCGATCTGGACCGAGGACAGGAACCGCCCCGGATCGTCAGCCAGTTTCAGCGCCGTGACAGCCCCCCGGTCGCCGCGCTCGGCCAGCACTTTCAACCGCGCCGGACGGGCCGAGACGATTGCCAGTTCGGACATGGCCAAAAGACCATTCACCAAGGTCAGGACAAGGACGACAAGGATTTCGATCCACATCAAAGGGACTCGCTAGGGTCAGGGAAATTTGGGAAAGCAGCGCGGCGCAGCAGGCTGCGTCCGTCGGAAGGGTCGTCGATCATACGCTCGTCGGCGCTCCGGCTGTGTCATGCCCCAGTATATCGCCTGAGGCTGCCGTGGCAATCTCCGAAGGAAAAATCGACGCTCGCCCCGAACGCTGACCGCCGTATTCCCGCATTTGAAAAAATTTATCGGTTGTTTTGCAGGCTGTTATGGAAATCTTCCCTCCTCAGGCATAGCGTGACAGGAATCACACAACGAAATCCGGGGGACAGATGAAAGACAGCGCGGGGGAAACGTCCGAAAAAATCGCCTTTGTCCTTCAAGGCGGCGGCGCGCTGGGGGCCTTTCAGGCCGGCGCGTATGAGGCACTTTGTCGCGCACGGCAGGAACCGGATTGGCTGGCGGGAATCTCGATCGGGTCGATCAACGCAGCACTTATCGCCGGCAACCGCCCCGCCGACCGACTCGCCGCGCTGCGCCGCTTTTGGGAGGGGGTGACAGGCGCCCCCTGGCTTATGGGGTCATGTTTCGATGGCGGGCCGCTTTACGAGCAGATGCGTTCTGTCTGCAACGAAAGCCGCGCCGCCATGAGCACGATGCTGGGTGCGCCCGGCTTTTTCCGGCCGCGCGTCCCCGACCTGTTTTCATTCCTGCCGGGGCTGATGCGGCAAACCAGTTGGTACGACACCACGCCACTACGCAACACGCTGCTAGGGCTGATCGACTTCGACTATCTCAACGACCACGGGCCAAGGCTTTCTGTCGGCGCGGTGGACGTCGAAACCGGCAATTTCACCTGCTTCGACAGTCTGGAAATGCGCATCACCGTCGATCACATCATGGCCTCGGGCGCGCTGCCACCGGGCTTTCCAGCAGTCGAGATCGAAGGGCGGCAATATTGGGATGGTGGGCTGGTCTCCAACTCGCCCTTGCAATTCGTGCTGGCGGTCCCCAGCCAGCAGCCTCTTTGCATCTATCAGGTGGACCTTTATCCGTCGCGCGACATCCTGCCCCGCACCATGGCCGAGGTGGAACAGCGCGAACGCGAAATCCGCTTTTCCAGCCGAACCCGGCTGAATACTGATGAATTCCGCATCCGCCACGCGCTGGCCAGCGCCGCGCGCCGGCTGCACGCACGCCTGCCGGCCGAGTTTCGCAACGACCCCGACCTGGCCAGGCTGATCGATTCCGGTCCCACCCATCCGGTCAGCCTGATGCACTTGATCTATCGTCATGCCGATTACGAAAGCGCGTCCAAGGATTATGAATTCTCACGCCTGTCGATGCTGGACCATTGGCGCGACGGGCTGCAAGACGCCGAACGATCCCTGAACGATCCGCGCTGGACCGGGCGGCAGGTGCCCGAAGACGGGCTGATGATCTTTGACATCAACGACCCGCATCGGCAGCAGGCAAACGCGGTCTGAAATCCGGAACCGCGCAGAACAACTGGGGCCCAGCCCCTGCTGGATGGGCTTGGACAGACGGTCGCGTAAGCCGGCGGCCGCCTGAAATGCATGGACGCCTTAGAAAATATTGCGTTCGTGATAGGTGCGCAGGAAGCCCTGGATCCGCGCATCCTCGGGGTGGTGCAGGATACGGTCGGGGGTATCCACGCCCACCAGTTCACCCTTTTCCATGAAAGCGACCTGATCGGCGACATGGGCGGCAAAACCCATCTCATGCGTGACCACGACCATGGTCATGCCTTCGCTGGCCAGCGCCTTCATCACGTTCAGCACCTCGCCCACCAGTTCAGGATCAAGGGCAGAGGTCGGTTCGTCGAACAGCATCAGCCGCGGTTCCATGGCGATGGCCCGGGCGATGGCGACGCGCTGCTGCTGGCCGCCCGACAGGCGCGAAGGGTGGTTGGCCATCTTGTCGGCCAACCCAACCTTGGTCAGCGCCTCGACCGCACGGCTGTCGGCCTCGGGCTTGGACAGGCCGCGTACGCGGATCAACCCTTCGGCCACGTTTTCCCGGGCCGTCATGTGCGGCCACAGGTTGAACTGCTGGAACACCATGCCGATGCTGCGCCGCATCTCGCGCAGCTTGCGTCCCGACATCTTCTTGCCGGGCGTCTCATAGCCGATGAGTTGCCCGTCGATGCGGATCTCGCCGGAATCGTATTCCTCGAGAAAGTTGATGCAGCGCAAAAGCGTGGACTTGCCCGAGCCGGAGGGCCCGATCAGGCAGGTCACCTTGCCCGGCGGGATCGCCAGATCCACGTCCTTCAACGCATGAAAGGGGCCGTAGTACTTGTTGACCTTGCGAATATCGACGGCGGAAGCCTGCATCGGCTCAGCTCCTTTCGATCAGGTGTTTGGTGATGCGCGTCTCAAGCCGGCGGCCGACGCGCGATATGGTCTCGACCAGTGCCCAGAAGAACAGCGCCAGCACCAGATTGGCCTCCAGATAGCGGAAGGTCTCGGTGGACATGCGGCTGACCTGGTACATCAGTTCCGGCACGGTGATGATGGACAGGATCACCGTTTCCTTGGTCAGGATGATCGAGAAGTTGACCAGCGCGGGCAGCGACGAAACCAAGCCCAAGGGCAGCAGGATGCGGCGCACGATGGTGGGTTCGGCCATGCCGATGGCGCGGGCAGCTTCGATCTGGCCATGCGGCACCGCACGAAAGCCCGAGCGGAAGATCTCGGCGAAATAGGGGCTGCCATAGATGGTCAGGCCCAAAAGCCCCGCCGGCAGCGCGTCCAGCCTTAGCCCGATCAGCGGTCCGCCATAGTAAAGCACGAACAGTTGCACCAGAAAGGGCGTGCCGCGGATGATCTCGATATAGGCTTGGACGATCCAGCCCAGCCAGCGCGGCCCGTAACGCTGGATCAGCGCGATCACCAGACCCAGCGCCATGCCAAAGATTGTGCCCAAAATCCAGCACAGCACGGTGATGCCAAAGCCCCTCAGCAGGGCGGGGCCGTATTGCTCGATGATGCTCCATTCCATCAGACGGCCGTCCTGTGTTCAAGATAGCGCCCCAGCGCCGCAAGGCAGAGGTTGATCGCAAGATAGATGCAGGCGGCTGCGATATAGACTTCCAGCGGGCGGAAGGTGGTCGCGGCCTGCGCCTGACTGGCGCGGGTCAGTTCAAGAATGCCCACGACCGAGACCAGAGAGCTGGCTTTCACCAGCAAGATCAGCTCGTTGACCAGCGCCGGCAGCGACATGGTAAAGGCTTGCGGCAGGATCACCCGGGTCCAGACGTGGCGTGGGGTCATGCCGATGGCAACGGCGGCCTCGGCCTGCCCCCGGGGCAGTGCGGCAATCGCCCCGCGCCAGATTTCCGAGATATAGGCGCTGGCGCAGATGCCCACCGTGACGACCGCCGCAACGATGGCGGGCACGTTGATGCCGATGACCGGCAGCGTGTAATAGAACACCAAAAGCTGCACCAGCAGTGGAACGCCACGCAGGAAGCTGACCCAGATCGCGCCAAAGGCGCGCAGGGGCGCATAAGGCGACATGCGCGCGGCACAAATCAGCGTGCCGATCACCAGCCCCAGCCCAATGCCCAGAACCGAGATCAGAAGCGTATAACGCGCCGCCCAGAACAGCGGTTCGAAACTTTGTAGGAAGACCGGGATTGAGAACATGCACGCCTCGCCTTGGCCCTTGGGGAACGGGCGGGAAAGATCCCGCCCGCCAGCGATTTAGTTGGCCGGGACTTCGCGCGGCAGTTCGGTATAGCTGCCCAGCCATTTTTCTTGGATGGCCTGAACGCGACCGTCATCGGTCATCTTCAGCAGCGCATCGTTGATCGCTTGGGCAAAGCTGTCACTGTCGGCATCCTTGCGCAGCACCCAGGCGAAATAGGTCGGCTCACCGAATTGGGCCGGCTCGAAGAGCGCGAAGGTTTCGGGACGGTTCTTCACCAGATAGGTCAGGTTCGGCAGCGAGCCCGCCACCGCATCCAGACGGCCGGCCGCCAGATCGGCATAGGCTTCGTCGGTGGTGCCGTATTCCTTGACGTTCACGCCGCCCAGGCTTTCACCATAGGCTTGAAGCTGGCGGAACTGCGCGGTCCCTTGCTGCACGCCGACGGTCTTGCCCTTGATATCCTCGGGCTTGTTCAGATCGGCATTCGCCGCCGCCTTGACCAGCGAGACGGTGGCATCGGCGATCGGCAGGGTGAAGGTGTAACGCTCCAGCCGCTCGGGGGTGACGGTCACCGGCGCGATCACGATGTCGAACTTCTTGACCTCAAGGCCCGGCAGTTCGGCGGTCCAGGGAATGTCCTGATAAAGCGGCTCGACCCCGATTTCCTTGCTGACTTCGTCGAACAGGTCCTTGGTCATGCCCTCATAGGTGCCGTTGTTCAGCATGTCGAAGGGGGCATAGTGCATGTCGGTCGCGGTAACGATCTTGCCGGCCGCCTTGACGTCGGCGAGTTGATCGGCCGAAGCCGCCGAACCCAGCGCAAGCGCGGACAACCCGAACAGGGCGGCCTTGAGAGTGGTCTGGAAAGTCATGTCTTTTCTCCTAGTTGGACAGTGATGGGCGCGGCCACGGAGCGTTGCGCGATCCACGCCCCTTGGATCAGAGAATCCCGGGCAGATTCAACCCGTGCTCCTGCGCGCAGTCCAGTGCGATCTTATAGCCCGCGTCAGCATGGCGCATGACACCGGTTGCCGGATCGTTCCACAGGACACGGGCAAGACGCGCATCGGCCTCCTCGGACCCGTCACAGCAGATAACCATGCCGGAATGCTGCGAAAAGCCCATGCCCACACCGCCGCCATGGTGCAGCGACACCCAGGTCGCACCCGAGGCGGTGTTGAGCAGCGCGTTCAGCAACGGCCAGTCGGAAACGGCGTCCGATCCGTCCTGCATTGCCTCGGTCTCGCGGTTGGGGCTTGCGACCGAACCCGAATCGAGGTGGTCGCGGCCGATGACGATGGGCGCCTTCAGCTCGCCATTGCGCACCATCTCGTTGAAGGCAAGGCCCAGCTTGTGACGAAGGCCCAGCCCGACCCAGCAGATCCGCGCCGGCAGACCCTGGAAACTGATACGCTCGCGCGCCATGTCCAGCCAGTTGTGCAGATGCGGATCGTTGACGATCTCTTTCACCTTCTGGTCGGTCTTGTAGATATCCTCCGGGTCGCCCGACAGCGCCGCCCAACGGAAGGGACCGATGCCGCGGCAGAAAAGCGGGCGGATATAGGCCGGAACGAAGCCGGGGAAGGCAAAGGCGTCTTCAAGCCCCTCTTCCAGCGCCATCTGGCGGATGTTGTTGCCGTAATCGACCGTCGGCACGCCGTCATTATAATAGGCGACCATGGCTTCGACCTGCTTGCGCATGGAGGCGCGGGCAGCTTTCTCGACGGCTTTCGGATCGGTTTCCTGACGCGCACGCCATTCCGCAACCGTCCAGCCAATCGGCAGATAGCCGTGGACCGGGTCATGGGCCGAGGTCTGGTCGGTGACGATATCGGGACGCACGCCGCGCTTGTAAAGCTCGGGGAAGACCTCGGCGGCATTGCCGATCAGCGCGACCGATTTCACTTCGCCATTCTTGGTCCAGCGGTCGATCATCGCCAGCGCCTCGTCCAGCGAATGGGTCTTTTCATCGACATAACGCGTGCGGATGCGGAAATCGGCGCGGGTCTCGTCGCATTCAACGGCAAGGCAGCAGGCGCCGGCCATGACCGCCGCCAACGGCTGCGCGCCGCCCATGCCGCCAAGACCGCCGGTCAGAACCCATTTGCCCGTGAGGTCGCCGTTATAGTGCTGACGGCCCGCCTCGACAAAGGTTTCATAAGTGCCCTGAACGATGCCCTGAGCGCCGATATAGATCCACGAACCGGCGGTCATCTGGCCATACATCGCCAGACCCTTCTTATCCAATTCGTTGAAATGGTCCCAGTTCGCCCAATGCGGCACGAGGTTCGAGTTGGCGATCAGCACGCGGGGTGCGTCCTTATGGGTCTTGAAGACGCCCACCGGCTTGCCCGATTGCACCAGCAGGGTTTCGTCCGCTTCCAGCTTCTTGAGGCTGTCGACGATCAGGTCGAAATCCTTCCAGGTCCGCGCGGCGCGGCCGATACCGCCATAGACCACCAGCTCATGCGGGTTCTCGGCCACATCGGGATGCAGGTTGTTCATCAGCATCCGCATCGGTGCCTCGGTCAGCCAGCTTTTCGCGGTGATCTCGGTGCCGGTCGGCGGATAGATGTCGCGGGTATTGTGACGGGGATTGTCCATGTCTCTCTCCGTTCAGGCCAGCATGTTGCCGGAAATGATGATGCGTTGAATTTCCGAGGAGCCCTCATAGATGCGCATGATGCGCAGGTCGCGGGCGATCCTCTCGATGGGGAAGTCGCGGGTATAGCCATAGCCACCGTGCAGTTGCAGCGCGGTGTCGGCGATGCGGCCAGCGGCCTCGCTGGCAGCCAGTTTCGCCATGCTGGAGGCAAGCGAGAAACGCCCGCCGCCATGATGCGCCGCCTGCCGCTGACGGGCCGCATCCTGCGACAGAAGCAGCGCCTGACGATAAGCCAGACCCATATCGGCGATCATCCAGCGGATGCCCTGCCGGTCGGTCAGGGCTTCGCCGCCGATCACCCGATCCTTGGCATAGGCGATGGCCGCCGTCATCGCCGCCTCGGCAAGGCCCAGGCATTGCGCCGCGACCTCGATACGGCCGTTGTCCAGAACCTGCATGGCGGTGCGGAAGCCCCTGCCCTCTTCGCCCAGCAGCGCGTCTTGCGGCAGGTGGCAGTCGAGGTTCAGGGTAAAGACATGCCCACCCTTCAGCCCCATGGTTTTTTCCGGGGCGCCTGGCTCCAGTCCCGCCGTGCCCTTGGGCAGGATAAAGGCCGAGATGCCGCGATGCGCCTTTTCTGGGTCGGTCACGGCATAGACCACGATGAAATCCGCCACCCCACCATTCGAGATGAAGCATTTCGTGCCCTTGAGGTGCCAGCCGCTGTCGGTGCGACGGGCGCGGGTCTTCATATCGGCAGGGTCCGAGCCGGCAGTCGGCTCGGTCAGGGCAAAAGCCCCCAGCGCCTCGCCACTGGCCGCCTTGGGCAGCCATTCCTGTTTTTGCGCTTCTGACCCGCCCAGCAGGATCGAGTCGGTCGCCAGATAATGCGCCGTCAGCGCCGAGCCGGTCGAGCCGCAGGCCCCCGCCACGATCGCCACCGCCCGCAAAAGCGCCGGCGCCGAAATACCGCTGCCGCCATATTCCTCGGGCAGGTTCGCGCCCATCATTCCCGCCTCGCCCAACAGGGCAAGCTGGTCGTGAACAAAGGCCGAGGTCTCGTCGGTCTCAGCCGCCTTCGGGGCGATCCGTTCGGCGCAGATGCGTTCGAGCACGTCGCAGAACAGCCGTTCCTCTTCGGCCAGCATGTGCCAGTCGTCGCTCATGCGGGTTCCTCCAATCCAAATTCGCGCAAGATCGCGGCGCGGTCGCCGCCAAGGCGCGGGGCCGAGGTCTCGGCCACCGGTTTCTCTCCGTCAAAGCGCACCGGCTGACCAATGGTCGGGGCCTGACCCAGCACCGGATGCGGCAGGCGGCTGACCAGACCGCGCATCACGGCATGCTCGTTGCCGGCAGCCTGAGCGATGTCCCAGATCGGCGCAGCGGGCAGCCCGACCGAGGCAAGCCCCGCAACGGCTTCCTCGGTGGTCAGCCGTTGCGACCACGCCTCGATCAGCGCCTTCAACGCCGGTTCATGCGTGGTGCGGCTTTCGTCACTGGCAAAGCGCGGGTCGTCGGCAGCCTCGGGCGCGCCGATCAGCGTGGCCAGCGCGGCGAATTGCTTGCCGTTCAACACCGCGATCACCACCTGTCCGTCGGTCGTGGCAAAGCAGCCGAAGGGTGTCGAAAGCGGATGGCGGTTCCCCACCCGCTGCGGCAACTGACCGGCATAGAAATGCAGCGCGTGGCTGGTCGTCAGCATGGAAAACAGCGCATCATACATGGCCACGTCCAGCGTGGCGCCCTCGCCGCTTGCGCCTCTTTGCACCAGCGCGGCCATGATCGACCAGCTTGCAAACAGGCCCGCGATCAGATCGGCGATGCTCTCGCCGGTCTTCAGCGGTGCGCCGCCCTCTTCTCCGGTGCCGGCCATCAGGCCCGACATAGCCTGCACCACCAGATCATAGGCGGGCAGGTCGCGGAACGGTCCCTGCTGGCCAAAGCCCGAGATCGAGCAATAGATCAGCCGCGGGTTTTCCGCCCGCAATGTCTCGGCGCCCAGTCCCAGACGGGCGGCAACGCCCGGGCGAAAGTTCTCGACCACAACATCGACGCGCGCGGCAATGGCTTTCGCCAGCGCCAGATCCTCGGGGACCTTCAGATCCAGCGCAAGACTTTGCTTGCCGCGGTTGTTCAGCGTGAAAAGCGCGCTTTCGCCATCCTTGAACGGGCCGATATGGCGGTAATCGTCACCCGAGGGCGGCTCCAGCTTGATGATCTCGGCACCCAGATCGGCCAGAAGCGCGGTGCAATACGGGCCCGCCAGCACGCGGGACAGGTCCAGCACCTTGATACCCGAAAGCGGCTTCATGCGCGCAACTCCGGTGCCAAGGTGGCCAGACGATCAAGGATCGCCGCAAGTGTCTGACGCAGCGGTCCGGCCTTTTCGTCGTCATAGGCAAAGGGCAGCGCCTCGCTGACCAGATGGGTGGATTGCGCCAGCTCCATCTGGATCGCATGGACGCCCTGTTCGGGCTGGCCGTAATGCCGCGTTGTCCAGCCGCCCTTGAAGCGTCCGTTCAACACGTGGCTGCGACCCGTAGCGGCGCAAAGTTCGAATGTCGCCGCCTCGATCCGGGGATCGCAACTGGCGCCGCTGTTGGTGCCTATATTGAAATCCGGCAACACCCCCTCGAACAGAAACGGGATCGCTGAGCGGATCGAGTGGCAGTCGTAAAGAATCGCCACGCCATGACGCGCCCGCACCCGCTGGATTTCGGCCGCCAGCGCCGCGTGATAGGGAGCGTGAAAGCGGGCCTTGCGGTCGGCGATCTCATCTGCCGTCGGCTCGCTGGTCCAGATCGGCTGGCCGTCGAAATCGGTGACGGGGACAAGGCCGGTGGTGTTTTGGCCGGGATAAAGGCTTTCGTCCTCGGGCCCGCGATTGGCGTCGATGACATAGCGGTGAAACGTGGCCCGCACCGTGGTCGCGCCGGGCAACAGCCCGTCATAAAGCCGATGGATGTGCCAGTCGGTATCGGCCAGCGTCCGGCCACGCTCGTTCAGCCGGGCGCGGATCCCGTCAGGCAGATACGTCCCTGTGTGCGGCAGGCCAAGGATGACCGGGCTGTCGCCACTGTGAACTTCGACAGCACTCACGCGCGCACCTCGTCCAGAAGATGCCCGGCGACAACCCCCACCAGCACACCTTCGCGGATCAGCCGGGCCGATTCGACAAGATCGGGGGCAAGATAGCGGTCCTGCTCCAGCGCCGGCACCGTCTGGCGCAGCGTGGCGATCACCGCCTGCAAAGGCTCCGAGGTCGCCAGGGGTGCGCGGAACTCGACCCCGGCGCTGGCGCAAAGCGCCTCGATGCCCAGGATCTGCGCAAGGTTGGCGTTCATGCGCTTCAGCCGCCGCGCGCCATGGGCGGCCATGCTGACGTGGTCCTCCTGATTGGCCGAGGTCGGCGTCGAATCGGTCGAACAGGGCGTCGCGAGATGCTTGTTCTCGCTCATCAGCGCGGCGCTGGTGACCTCGGCGATCATCAGGCCCGAGTTCAACCCCGGATCGGGGGTCAGGAAGGGCGGCAGGTCATGGCTCAGCGCCGGATCGACCATCAGCGCGATGCGGCGCTGGGAAATCGCGCCCATTTCGGCAAGCGCCAACGCGATCTGGTCGGCAGCAAAGGCCACCGGCTCGGCATGGAAATTGCCGCCCGAGACGATGAGGTCCGCGCCGACCAGCACCAGCGGGTTGTCGGTGGCGGCATTGGCTTCAATTTCCAGCGTGCGGGCGGCCTGCCACAGCAGGTCGATGCAGGCGCCGGTCACCTGAGGCTGGCAGCGGATGCAATAAGGGTCCTGCACGCGGGTATCGCCCTCGCGATGGCTTTCGCGGATTTCGCTGCCATCCATCAAGGCACGGATGGTGCGGGCAGCCACGATCTGGCCACGATGACCGCGCAGGGTATGGATTTCGTCAAGGAAGGGCGCAGTCGAGCCCATGATGGCGTCGGTCGAAAGCGACGAGGTGACCAGCGCCGCCCGGGCGGAGGCAAAGCCGTCGAACAGCCCCGCCAGCGCAAAAGCGGTCGAGACTTGCGTGCCGTTGATCAGCGCCAGTCCCTCTTTGGCGGCCAGCACTACGGGCGAAAGGCCAGCGGCGGCCAGCGCCTCGGCCGAGGGCATCTCGCGCCCCTCATAGGTGGCACGGCCCTCGCCCAGCATGGTGGCGGCCATATGCGCCAGCGGCGCAAGGTCGCCGGACGCGCCCACAGAACCCTGCGCGGGGATTACCGGCAGGACACCCTTGGCCAGCATGGCCTCGATCAGCGCAATCACTTCGGGACGCACGCCCGAGGCACCGCGCCCCAGAGACAACAGCTTCAGCACCATGATCAGGCGCACCGTCTCGGGCTCGACCGCCTCACCCACGCCGCAGCAATGCGACAGGATCAGGTTGCGCTGCAGGGTCGCCGTATCCTCGGTCCTGATCTTGATCGAGGCGAGTTTGCCAAACCCGGTATTCACGCCATAGACAGGCACATCGCCATTGGCGGCAGCCTCGATCCGCGCGGCGGATGCGGCGATGCCGGGACGGGCGGAATCGGCCAGCCGCACGGCCAGCCCCTCGCGCCAGACCCGCTCAAGCTGCGCGAGCGTGGTTTCTCCGGGGGTAAGGATCAGTTCAGACATGGTCGCCTCCGACGATGCGGGCATGAAGAGGATTAAAGCCAATGCGATAGGTCAGTTCGGCCGGATGCTGGATGTCCCAGACCGCCAGATCGGCGCGCATTCCGGGTGCAAGCCGACCCCGATCCGCAAGTCCCAGCGCTCGGGCGGCATGGCAGGTCACCCCCGCCAGACACTCGGCCGGCGTCATGCGAAACAGCGTCGCACCCATGTTCATGGTCAACAGCAGCGAGGTCAGCGGCGAGGTGCCGGGGTTGCAGTCCGTCGCAAGCGCGATCGGCACGCCGGCCGCGCGCAGCGCCTGCATCGGCGGGTATTGCGTCTCGCGCAGGGTGTAAAAGGCACCCGGCAGCAGCACTGCCACGGTGCCGGCGGCAGCCATGGCATCCACGCCATCCTGCCCCAGATATTCCAAATGGTCCGCCGACAGCGCACCGTGCT
Source organism: Paracoccus methylovorus (assembly GCF_016919705.1). Classification (NCBI taxonomy): domain Bacteria; kingdom Pseudomonadati; phylum Pseudomonadota; class Alphaproteobacteria; order Rhodobacterales; family Paracoccaceae; genus Paracoccus; species Paracoccus methylovorus. Next base: position 525,806 of record NZ_CP070368.1, on the reverse strand, counting down.
GCGCCGCCATCGCCGCGCCGCCCAGATCGGAAAGCTGTTCGGCATGCAGCTTGACCGGCAGGCCCAGCCCGGCGGCGTGATCAAAGATGCCGGCCATTTCCTCGCGCGAGAAGGCGATGCCTTCGCAGAAACCGTCGACGGCGTCGATCAGCCCCTCGGCATGGCCGCGATCCATTCCGGCAATCACCACCTCGCGGATATATCCCGCGCGGTTGTCCTTGTATTCCGGGGGCAGTGCATGGGCGGCCAGCCAGGTGGTGCGCACCGTAACCTTGCGAACCTGTCCGATACGGCGGGCAACGCGCAGCATCTTCAACTCGCTGTCGATATCCAGCCCGTAGCCCGACTTGATCTCCAGCGTGGTCACGCCCTCGGCCAGCAGCGTATCGACGCGTGGCAGGGCGCGCGCCAGCAAGGTCTCTTCATCGGCCTCGCGCGTGGCACGGACGCTGGACAGAATGCCGCCACCCGCCCGCGCGATCTCTTCGTAAGAGGCGCCTTCCAGCCGCATCTCGAACTCGCGGGCACGATCACCGCCAAAGACGATATGGGTATGGCAATCGATCAGGCCCGGCGTCACCAGCCGCCCGCCAAGATCGCGATGCGTCGCATCTCCGTAACGCGTGGGCAGATCCGATTCTGAGCCGACCCAAGCGATTCGCCCATCTTCGATTACCAGCGCCCCTTGCTCGATCAGGTCATAACCACCTGATTCTTCGTTCATCGTCACAAATCGCGCATTGCGAAGAAGCTGCATCGGATCGCATCCCGGATTGATTTCTCGGTCGTTCTATGTCTAAACTTAATTAATCTCTATGTCTAAACTTATTTTGACGCAAAGAAGGGCGACAGGATGACTGTGATCTGGGCAGAGCGGGCCTTGTTGCCCGATGGATGGGCAGAAAATGTGCTCGTGACGGTCGATCAGGGCCGAATCGCGACGGTCGAGAAAGGTGCCGCGCCGCAGGGCCATCGCGTCGGGCTGCTGCTGCCTGCCATGGCGAACCTGCACAGCCATGCCTTTCAGCGCGCGATGGCCGGCCTGTCCGAAGCCAAGGGACCCGAGCCGCGCGATACATTCTGGACCTGGCGGCAGATCATGTATCGCTTTCTGGACCACCTGACGCCCGAGGATGTCGAATCCATCGCGGCCCTGGTGCAGATGGAGATGCTGGAGGCCGGCTATGCCACCAATGTCGAATTCCACTATCTGCACCACCGCCCCGGCGGCGCGCATTACGACAATATCGCCGAGATGGCCGAACGTATCGCGGCCGCCGCCGGCCGCACCGGCATCGGCCTGACGCTTTTGCCCGTCCATTACCAGTTCGGCGGCGTGGATCGCCGGGCGCTCGCCCCCGGCCAGAACCGCTTCGGCACCACGCCCGAGGAATTCCAGCGCCTGCTGGACGCCTCTGAAACCGCGTTGCGCAACCTGCCGGCCGATGCCGGCATCGGTGTCGCGCCGCATTCGTTGCGCGCCGTCAGCCCCGAGGCGCTGCAAGCCTGCGTGGAACTGCGTCCCGGCCGGCCGCTGCACATGCATCTGGCCGAGCAGATCCCCGAGATCGAGGAAATCAGCGCCGCCTATGGCCGCCGCCCGGTGGAATGGCTGCTTGAGAACTTTGCCCCCGACCAACGCTGGACACTGATCCACCTGACCCACATGACCGAGGACGAAACCCGCCGCCTTGCCGCCACCGGAGCCGTGGCAGGGCTTTGCCCGATCACCGAATCGTCCTTGGGCGACGGCACCTTCAACGGCACGATCTGGGCCGAGGACAAGGGCCGTCTTGGCTTTGGCTCGGACAGCAACATCCGCATCTCGCTGGTCGAAGAGCTTCGCACGCTGGAATACAGCCAGCGCCTGCGCGACAACGGACGGGCGATTCTGGCGGAACCCGGACGCTCGACCGGGCGGGTGCTGTACGAGGCCGGGCTTGACGGGGGCGCCACGGCGGCGGGGCGCGAAACCGGGGCGATCCGTCCGGGTCTTTGGGCCGATCTGGCTGCGGTCGATCTGCGCAACCCGGTCATGGCCGGCCGCAAGGACGACCAGCTTATCGACAGCCTGATCTTTGCCGGCCATGATGGGCTGGTGCGCGATGTCTGGACCGCCGGCCGTCATGTCGTGACCGAGGGCAGGCATATGGACCATGACGCCATCATAGGCGATTACCTGGCGACCATCGCCCGACTTCAGGACCGCATGTGACCGAAAGAAGCTCCTCCAAAGCGCAGATCATCGCCAGCGAAGTGCGCCGCCGCATTCTGGATCGCGAATGGCGGCAGGGCGACCGCATCCCGGACGAAGCGGCCCTGGCCGTCGAGTTCGGCGTCGCCCGCGCGACGGTGAACAAGGCCCTGCAACTGCTGGCCGAAGAGGGGCTTCTGGACCGCAAACGCCGCGCCGGGACCCATGTGACGGTGAACCCGGCGCGCAAGGCGACCCTGACCATCCCCATCGTGCGCGAACAGATCGAGCAGGCGGGGATGGAATACAGCCACCGCGTCATCGCACAAAGGCGTGGCCCGCCGCCGGCCGAGATCGCCGCGCGCATGGCCCTGCCCGAGGACGCAGAGCTGATCCACCTGCGCACCGTCCATTACGGCGACGACAAGCCCTTTCAGGCCGAGGATCGCTGGCTCAACCCCGCCGCCGCACCCGGCGCCGAGACGGTGGACTTTCAGCGCATCACCGCCAACGAGTGGCTGGTCAGGAATTTTCCCTGGCGTCATGCGGACATGGCCTTCTCGGCCGAGAACGCCAGCGCCAGCGACGCGCGCCTGCTGGAGACCCGGCAAGGCACCGCGCTGCTGATCCTGCAGCGCACCACGTTCAACGATCTGGGCGCCATCACCTCGGTCCGGGTGGCCTTTCATCCCGGCTATGCCATGATCGCAACGCACTAAGGGTTGCGCCCGCTTCACTTTGTGCGGCCCTTGGCCTAAGACAGCGGCCAATCCCAATAAGGAAATTCCATGGCCAGCGCCAATCTCAACATCATGATCAAGGCCGCGCGCAAGGCGGGCCGCAGCCTCGTCAAGGACTTCCGCGAGGTCGAGAACCTGCAGGTCTCCGTCAAGGGGGCCGGCGATTTCGTCACCCGCGCCGACCGCGAGGCCGAGCGCATCATCAAGGAAGAACTGCGCACCGCCCGCCCGAATTACGGCTGGATCGGCGAGGAAACCGGCGAAGAGGCCGGCGAGGACCCGACCCGGCGCTGGATCGTCGATCCGCTGGACGGCACCACCAACTTCCTGCACGGCCTGCCGCATTGGGCCGTCAGCATCGCGCTGGAGCACAAGGGCGAAATCGTCGCCGCCGTGGTCTTTGACGCGGCCAAGGACGAGCTGTTCACCGCCGAGAAGGGCGACGGCGCGTTTCTGAACGACCGCCGTATCCGCGTCTCGGGCCGCCGTCAGATGATCGAATCGATCTTCGCGACCGGCGTGCCCTTTGCCGGACGGGGCACACTGCCCGCGACCCTGCGCGACCTGTCCCGGCTGATGCCGCTGACTGCGGGCGTGCGACGCTGGGGCGCGGCTTCGCTGGACCTGGCCTATGTCGCGACCGGCCGGTACGAGGGCTATTGGGAACGGGGCATCAAGTCCTGGGACGTGGCCGCCGGCATCTTGCTGGTGAAAGAGGCGGGCGGCTTTGTCGAATCGATCCGCTCTGAAGAAAGCCCGGTCGAATCGGGCTCGATCGTTGCCGCAAACACGCAGCTTTTCGACGAGTTCGCAGCAATAGTGCGTCAGCGGGACTGAGCCCCGCTTGACCTTTGCCGCGGGCAAGGGCATGGCCGGGACTTCACCCCCGGGATTCGCGCCATGCCCAACAACCGCCAGACGGGGCCGCTTATGGCCCCGGCAGCCCGCCCGCCTGCCGTTCCCCCACCGCTTGCCACGCCCCCGCAAAGCAAGGACAGGCAGGGCACAGCGGTCCTGATGATTTGCGCCTCGGCGCTGATCTTTGCCGCGCAGGACGGCATCTCGCGCTATCTGGGCGCGGCCTATTCGCCGATTTTCATCATCATGCTGCGCTTTTGGTTCTTCGCGGCATTCGTGATCCTGCTTTGCGCCCGGGCGCCGGGGGGCCTTGCCCGCGCCGTGCGCTCCAAACGGCCATGGACGCAGGTGTTTCGCGGCGTGCTGTTGGTGGCCGAAGTGGTGGTCACGGTCGAGGCCTTCGTGCGGCTGGGGCTGATCAACACCCATGCGATCTTTTCCTGCTATCCGCTGTTGATCTCGGCTTTGTCGGGACCTTTCTTGGGCGAAAAGGTCGGCTGGCGCCGCTGGGCGGCGGTCGGGGTGGGCTTTACCGGCATCCTGATCGTTCTGAAGCCCGGCAGCGGCGCACTGAGCACCGATGCTGTGCTGCCCTTTGTCGGCGCGGCCATGTTCGCGGTCTATGGGCTGCTGACCCGGTTGGTCGGACGCGATGATTCGGCCATCGTCAGCTTTTTCTGGACCGGCATCTCCGGGGCTGTTGCCATCACCCTGATCGGCATCTGGCATTGGGAGCCCATCGCCGGGCCCGACATCCCCTGGCTCTTGCTGCTATGCCTGACCGCGGTGATCGCGCATTTCATGCTGATCAAGGCCTATGAACTGGCAGAGGCCTCGGCCTTGCAGCCCTTCTCCTACACGCAACTGGTCTGGGTCAGCATCTTCGGCGTGGTGATCTTTGGCGAAACCCTTGCACCAAACGTCGCCGTCGGCGGGCTTATCGTCGTCGGCGCGGGTATGTTCACCTGGTGGCGCTCTCGCCAGCGCGAGCGGGCCGGGCCGAGTTGACCGGCGCGGCGCTGGCCTCGGTGATCGGCACCGGACCCAACACCTCGGCCAACACGCCGCCCGCAGCATAGCCCGCCAGCGTGCGCAGAGCCATCACCGGCCGGGCCGAGTTGGCCAGACGGATCGGCGGCGGCGCGGGCGCGGGCTTCATGCCGCCCCCGGTTAGGTCCCAGCTTGGCACCAGCGGCACTGGCTGGCCCTTGATACGCGCGCGATAGATCGGCAGCGCCTCGGCCACGCGCATGACATAGTTGCGCGTCTCGTCAAAGGGGATCATCTCGACCCAATCCACGGGATCGACCTGCCCGCGCAGATCGCCGAATTCGGTAAGCCAGCGCGCCGAGCGTCCGGGTCCGGCGTTATAGCCCGCCGCGACCAGCGCGACCGAGGGACCAAAGCGTTCCCGCAACCCAGCCAGATAGGCCGCCCCCAACCGCGCGTTATAGGCGGCATCGCGGGTCAGCCGCGCCTGTTCGAACGGCTCGCCGATGCGCCGCGCCATCGAACGCGCGGTGTCGGGCATGACCTGCATCAGCCCCAGCGCCCCGGCATGCGAGGATACGGTATGATTGAATTCGCTTTCGCGCCGGGCAATGGCCATGACCAGCTCGGGCGGCAGGCCCAGTTCGGTCTGCTCCAACCCGGTCAGCGGGAAATACGCCGCCGGATAAACCGCGCCCTTGGCAGCGGCGGCCTTGGCCAGCCGCAGCGCATGCCATGGCTGGCGTATCTCCAGCATCATGCGCGCCATGCGGCCGATATCCTCGGGCTCGGCGGTTTCGGCAAGATGCAGAAAGAACCGCTGGGCCTGATCCGGCTGCCCCGCAGCCATCAGCCAGACGCCCGCCTGCCAGACCACATTGGAACGCAGGGACGAGCCGCGCCAATCCGGCAGGCTGTCCTCGCCTCGCCCGGCCAAGGCAAGCGTCGGCTGCATCGGCAAGCCCAACCGTTCCGCGGCAAGCTGACCATACCAGGCCGATTGATATTCGGCTGCGCGGCCATAGGCGGCCTCGGCCCCGGTGCCGTCGCCCTTGCTTTCCAGCGCCCTGCCCTGCCAGTAATGCGCGCGGGAAAGCGAGATGGGGCTGGCCACCGCCTTTTCCAGCGTTCGGAAATGGTCCAGCGCCCGGTCAGGCGCACCCCCACGCAGGGCAGCATAGCCCGCAAGCCACTCCAGATCCGAATAGGCGTCGCTGCCCGCAGGCAGGAAATGCCCAGCCGCCAGTTTTTCGGCCAGCGCCCAATCCCCCTGCCGCAAGGCGAGCCGCGCATAATCCGCGCGCTTGCCGGCCCAGGCGGCCGGGTCACGCAGCGCCTCGGCGCTGGTCGAGCGTTCCAGCATCAGGTCGCGCGCCAGTTCGGGCATCTTGGCCCAGACCCGCCAGCGAAAGCGGTCAAGCGCCAACCCTGCATCATTCCGCTGGTCGTCGGGTAAGGCGAGGATCAGCGCATCCACCCCCGCCTGCCCCGATTGCAGCGCCAGCCGGGCGCGGCCCAAAGCCTGCGCCGAAGCCGAAGCCATGGGTAGCACGACCTGCGCCGCCTGCCATTCGCCCAGATCCAAAAGCCGCATCAGCCGCGCATCGTGCAGATCGGCAACGGCAGCACCATGGGCAGCCAAAAAGCTATCGGCCTCGGGCTTTGTTAACGCCTGCTGGGTCCAAAAGCGGGCGATCTCGATCTTCGCGGCCTGCAGGTCGGTCACCTCCAGCGCCGCGATCAGCGCCATGGCGCCGTTCAGCGTATCTGGGCGGCGTTCGCCAAACCACGTGATCACCTCGGCAGGCGGCAGATCTGCGCGCAGCACCGCATCGCCGCGCTTCCAAAACAGCGCCATCCCCGGCCAATCACGGTTGCGGGCGGCAAAGTCGCGATACTCCGCCCAACTGCCCTGCCCAGCCCGCAGCCGCTGCCACAGGATCAGGTCGCGCGCGATGGGGCCCGAGGCCTCGGCCTCGGCCGCAGCCGCCGGCCAGTCGCGCGCTGCCGCCGCCTGCAGCGCGCGGGACAAGTGACCCCCATCCTCGGCCCCGGCCGGAAGGGCCAAGGTTACGGCAAGGGCCAGCACCGGCCCCAGAATCCTGTCGCGCAAAGGATACATCATGGCTGCATTTCTGCGAGGTTCCGCCGGGCGGCGCAACTCACATCCTTGGCAATCGCCGCGCCCGCATGTAAGCCGCCGTAAGAGGCAAATTCAGGATACCCCCATGTTCAGAGGCTCGTTGCCCGCGCTGGTCACGCCATTCACCCCGGATGGGGAGCTGGATCTCCCCGTGCTGGAAAAGCTTGTCGAGTGGCATGTCGAGCAGGGCAGCCACGGGCTGGTGCCAGTCGGCACCACCGGCGAAAGCCCGACGCTGAGCCATGAAGAGCACCGTCTGATCATCGAAGAGGTCGTGCGCATGGCGGCAGGCCGCATTCCGGTCATCGCCGGCGCCGGTTCGAACTCGACGCGCGAGGGAATCGGTCTGGTACAGCATGCGCAGGCTGCAGGCGCAGATGCGGCACTGGTTGTGACCCCCTATTACAACAAGCCGACCCAGGCCGGGATGATCGCGCATTACACCGCGTTGCACGATGCCAGCGACCTGCCGATCATCATCTACAACATTCCCGGCCGCTCGGTCGTCGACATGCTGCCCGAGACCATGGGCGAACTGGCCAAACTGCCGCGCATCATCGGCGTCAAGGACGCGACCGGAAAGCTCGAACGCGTTTCGATGCAGCGTGCCGCCTGCGGCACGGATTTCGTCCAGCTTTCGGGCGAGGATGCGACCGCGCTTGGCTTCAACGCACATGGCGGCACGGGCTGTATCTCGGTGACGGCAAACGTCGCACCAAAACTCTGCGCCGAGTTCCAGGAGGCGACTCTGGCCGGCGATTTCGCAAAAGCCCTGGATTATCAGGACAGGCTGATGCCGCTGCATGTGGCGATCTTCCTGGAGCCCGGGGTTGCCGGGGCAAAATACGCCATGTCGCGGCTGGGACTGTGCAACGAACGTGTGCGCCTGCCACTGGTCGAACTGACTGATGCGACCAAGGCCCGCATCGACGAAGCACTCGCTCATGCCAAGCTGATCTGAGCGCATCACGACAAACAAATCTAAAGACGAGGGGGCGGTTATCCGCCCCTTTTCATATCATGACCCAGCCCGGCAGCCGCAGCCGGGGGCTTTGCGCCCCCGGACCCCCGCAGGATATTTAAACACAAAAGAACATGACGAGATAACGACCAGTCCCTCCGCTTCTTTCGTGCTTAAATATCCTGGGGGAGCGCGGAACGCGCGGGGGCAAAGCCCCCTGCAGACTAGCCGTTCGGCCGATCCCCTGCGCGGCGATCCACCAGACTTTCCTTGTCCGGGTCGCAGAAGGTTGCCCAGTCTTTGCCCGGCGACGGGCGGGGCAGTTCATCGCGGCTCCATCCCAGGTGCATATGCGCCTTGGCAATAAAATAGCCGGTGACTGGGGCAGTCAGGAACAGAAACAGCGTAATCAGCAGTTCATGCCAGGTCAGATGGCCATGCCGTGCCGGAAACCAGATCAACGAGGCGATCAGTACTGCGCCCACTCCCAGCGTTGCCGATTTCGTCGGCGCATGCAGCCGGGTCATGGGATCGGGCAGCTTGACCAACCCATAAGAGCCGACAAGCCCGAAAAACCCGCCCACCACCAGCAGAACCGAGACGACGATTTCCGCGATCATACCCGCCCCCTATTCGATGATGTCGCCGCGCAGGACGAATTTCGCATAGGCCACGGTCGAGATAAAGCCGACCATGGCGAACAGCAGCGAGGCCTCGAAATACATCGTGGTGCCCTTGTCGATGCCAAACAGCGTCAGAAGCGCGATCATGTTGATCGCCATGGTGTCCAGCGCCAGCACCCGATCCGACAGGCCCGGCGCAAAGACCACGCGATAAAGGCAGAACAGCAGCGCCAGACCGAAGCAGCCATAAGCGAAAAACAGCGCGTATCCGATCATTCGAAGATCTCCTTCAGCCGGGCCTCGTAGCGGGTCTTGATCTCGTCCAGCACCGCATCCGGGTCGGGGGCGTGCATGGCGTGGACCAGCAGCGCACGGCCGTCCTCGGACAGGTCGCAACTGACGGTCCCCGGGGTCAAGGTGATGGTCGCGGCCAGGGCCGTGATCGCCTCGGGCTGGCGCAGGTCCAGCGGCACGACGATCCATGCCGGTTGAAGCGCGCGGCGCGGCATGAACAGCACGATCCGCGCGACAGCGAAGTTCGCCTTGGCTATGTCCCATAGCACGATGGCCAGATAGGCAGGAATCCTGCCGGGGGCACGAAAGCCCTTTGCACCCGGCCAATAGGGCGCAGTGATCAGCGGCACCACCACGCCGATGATCGCGGCAAAGACCAGCGAGCCGACGGCCCAGCGATTGACCAGCGCCATCCAGACCAGAACCAGGGTCACGGAAAGCCAGGGATGGGGCAGCAGGCGGCGGATCATTTCGTGCCCTCCTGCCCTTCCAGCACCGCAGAGACATAGGCGTCGGGGTTATGCAGTTGAGCGGCCGTCGCCTCGGCAAAGCGCATGACCGGCCCGGCAAAGGCGGTCAGGGCCACGATCCCCGACAACAACAGCACGACCGCGGCCACGGCCAGCCAATTCGCCGGCGCATGGGCGAGGTTGGGAGTGTGCTCGTCCCCCCTCTCCCTGAAATCGCCAGAAGGTCCGGCCTGTCCAAGCTCGGAGCTTTTCCAGAAAACGATCGTGCCGGCGCGCGACATGGCATAGATCGCGATCAGCGAGGTGGTCAGGATCGTCGCCCATATCCACAACATCGCCGGCGCCGTGCCCGTTGCCTGCATCACCAGCAGCTTGCCGATAAAGCCCGAAAACGGTGGCATGCCCACCACGGCTATGGCCACGACGAAATAAAGCGCCGCGATCAACCCATTGCCGGGCATCACCCCGCCCAGCCGCAGCCACAGATCGCCCCGGCGCACACCGATCATGTCCACGATCAGAAACAGCGCACCCGCCGCCAGCGTCGAATGGATCAGGTAATAGACCGCCGCCGAGGTCCCCTGCGGCGTAAACTGCGCCACCGCGATCATCAGCGTGCCGATAGAACCGATGGCGGCAAAACCGGCGAGCCGTCCCAGATGGCGCGTGCCAAGGATGCCGATCTGGCCGATGGCCAGCGTGAACAGGGCCGCCGGCAGCAGCAGGTCGGCCACAACGCTTTCGATTGCCGTGTCCTGCGGAAAGACCAGCGTGAAAAAGCGGATGATGCCATAGACCCCGACCTTGGTCATGATGGCAAACAGCGCCGCCACCGGCCCCGGCGCATTGGCATAGGTCGAAGGCAGCCAGAAATGCAGCGGCACCAAGGCGGCCTTGATCGCAAAGACCAGCATCAACAACACCGCGCCCACGCGCAACAGCGCCGTGTCCTGTGCGGGCATCGCCGCCACGCGCACCGCCATATCGGCCATGTTCAGCGTGCCGGTAACCGAATAAAGCACCCCCAGCGCCACCAGAAACAGGGTCGAGCCGGCAAGGTTATAGGCGATATACTGGACGCCGGCGCGCAGCCGCATCTCTCCTCCGCCATGGATCATCAACCCATAGCTGGCGATCAGCAGTATCTCGAAAAAGACGAACAGGTTGAAGGCGTCTCCGGTCAGGAAGGCCCCGCAGACCCCCATCAACTGGAACTGCCAAAGGGCGTGGAAATGCCGACCCTTGCCGTCCCAGCCCGAACCCACGGCATAAAGCTGCACCGCCAGCGCCAGCACCGCCGTCAACAGCAGCATCAGCGCCGCCAGCCGGTCCAGCATCAGCACGATACCGAAGGGCGCCGCCCAGTTGCCGAGGCGATAGACCTGCACCTCTCCGCTGCCCGCCAGGACGTTGAGGTAAAGCGCGACCGCCATCAGAAGCGTGGTCCCGGTAATCGAGAAAACCCGCTGCAGCAGCAGGTCCTGACGCATCCACAGGATAATCAACGCGCCCATGACGGCAGGCAGAACGACGGGGGCAATGATCAGGTGGCTCATGCGCCCTTGTCCTCTGCGGCGGGTGGGTGATTTGGGGGCACGCGGTCGCCGCGCGGCATGTCGACGCGGTCGTCGCCGCCTTCCAGAAAGGCCCCCAGCGCCATCATCAGCACCACGGCCGTCATCCCGAAGGAAATCACGATGGCGGTCAGCACCAGCGCCTGCGGCAGCGGGTCGGTATAGACACCGCCATCGTGCAGAACCGGCGGCGCGTTCACCACCAGCCGCCCGGTAGAGAACAGGAACAGATTGATGGCATAGCTGAGCATGGTGGTGCCCAGAACAACGGCAAAGCTGCGCTTGCGCAGGATCAGATAAGTCCCCGCCGCAGTCAGCATTCCGATCGCACTCGACAGCAGAAGTTCCATCAGGGCCGGGCCTCCTTGCTGGGGTCGATATCCATCGGGTGCAGGTTCACCGTCTCGCCCGCAACCCTTGCGATCCGCGACAGCGAGTTCAGCGCCAGCATCACCGCGCCGACCACGCACAGGAACACGCCCAGATCAAAGCCCATGGCCGAGGCCAGCTCGAATTCCTCGATCCCGGGCAGCTTCACATAGCCATAGGTCGATGTCAGGAACGGCAGCCCGGCGAACCATGCCGCGATGCCGGTCAGCCCGGCGGCCATGACCCCGGCGCCGATCAGGGCGTGATAGTTGATCTTTTGCCGCTCTTGCGCCCAAGCATAGCCCGAGGCCATGTATTGCGACACCAGCGCGACGGAAATCACCAGCCCGGCGACAAACCCCCCGCCCGGCATGTTGTGGCCGCGCAGGAAGATATAGAGTCCGACCACCAGCGACACCGGCAGGATCAGCCGCGTGACGACGACCAGCATCAGTGGATGACGGTCGCCGGCGCGGCGGCTGTCGTGCAGCCAGTTGCGCAGCCGCATCCCGCTGGTCCCCGCCAGCAGCGTCTCGGTCAGGGCAAAGATGGTCAGCGCGGCAATCCCCAACACGGTGATCTCGCCAAAAGTGTCATAGCCGCGGAAATCGACCAGAATGACGTTGACCACGTTGTCGCCGCCGCCCAGCTTGTGGCTGTTCTTGATCATATAGTCCGAGATCGACGGAAAGGCGAAATCGCTGCGCATGACCGCATAGGCCAGCGCCCCGAACCCCAGCCCCGTCACCGTGGCGATAAAAGCATCAACGCCGCGCTTGCGGTCGCGGCTTTCGATTCTGGTGAACTTGGGCAGGAAGTTCAGCGCCAGCAACAGCAGGACTACCGTAACCACCTCGACCGAGATCTGGGTCAGCGCAAGGTCGGGTGCGGACAGATAGATAAAGCTGACCGACACCATCAGCCCGATGATGCCGACCAGAACCAGCGCAAGGATGCGGTGGCGGTGAAATGCCACCATGCAGCAGGTCGCCACCATCAATGCCATCCAACCAACGAACGGCACGGGTTGAACCGGCAGCATCGGCCGGGTCGCACCCTGATAGCCCCCGGTCGAGAATGCCCAAAGCCCGCAAAGCACCACGGTCAGCGAAAAGGCGGCAAAGGCCCGCGACATCGAACCGTTGGTGAGCCGGTCGGTAAAGACCATCGCCGCGCAAGTGCAGGCGCGGGTGATGGCGTCGAAAATGACCTTGGCCTCGGGCCAGGCAATGGCGGCACGCAGCGCCAGCAGGCGGCGGTTCAGCACCAGCAGCACCACCCCACCGACCAGCGCGGCAATGGACAACATCAGCGCCGGCGTCACGCCATGCCACAGTGCCAGATGCGGATGCTGGGCCGCGCCGGTGACGGCACTGGCCGAGACCTCGACCAGCCATCCGGCCATGGTGTCGGGAAACAGTCCGATCAGAACCACCAGCACCACCAGAAACGCCGGGGCGGACCACAGGCCAAAGCCGGGATCATGCGGCTTTTCCGGATAATCCGTGCGCTGCGGCCCAAGGAACACCTGCCCGACGAAACGCAGCGAATAACAGACCGAGAACACTGCCCCCAGCGTCGCCATCACGAAGATGAGGCTGGGATTGCCCTGCCAGACAGCCTGGGTCGCCTGTTCCAGCATCAGTTCCTTTGACAGAAAACCGTTCAGCGGCGGGATGCCCGCCATGGAAAGCGCCGCAATGGTGCCGATGGCGAATGTCACAGGCATCAGCCGGCGCAGGCCCCCCAGCCGGGCAATCGAACGCGTGCCGGCCTCGTGGTCGATGATGCCGGCGGTCATGAACAACGCCGCCTTGAACACCGCGTGGTTGATGATGTGAAAAACCGCAGCCACCGCCGCCGCCTCGGTGCCAAAACCCAAAAGCATGGTGATCAGGCCAAGATGCGACACGGTGGAAAAGGCCAGCAGCGATTTCAGGTCGTCGCGGAACATGGCGATCCAGGCCCCCAGCACCATGGTCACAAGTCCCGTGGTGGCGACGATATAGAACCACTCGGGCGTGCCCGACAGCACCGGCCACAGTCGCGCCATCAGGAACAGCCCGGCCTTTACCATGGTCGCGGAATGCAGATAGGCCGACACGGGCGTCGGCGCGGCCATCGCATGGGGCAGCCAGAAATGAAACGGGAACTGCGCCGATTTGGTGAATGCCCCCAGCAGGATCAGGATCAGCGCCGGTAAATAATAAGGGCTGGCCTGCACCGCCTCGCGCGCGGTCAGAATGTCGCCGATGTCAAAGCTGCCGGCGATATTGCCCAGGATCAGCATGCCCGCGATCATGGCAAGCCCGCCCATGCCGGTCACGGTCAGCGCCATGCGCGCGCCCTGCCGCCCCTCGGGCAGATGCTTCCAATAGCCGATCAGCAGGAACGAGCTTAGCGAGGTCAGCTCCCAGAACACCAGCAAAAGCAGGATGTTGTCCGACAGTACGATTCCCAGCATCGCGCCCTGGAACAGCATCAGGTAGGTATAGAACACACCTGCCGGATCCTTGCTCGACAGGTAATAGCGCGCATAGGCAATGATCAGCAGACCAATTCCCAGAATCAGGATGCCGAACAAAAGGCCCAGCCCGTCGATGCGGAAATGCGCGTTCAGCCCCAGCGAGGGCAGCCATGCGAAACGCGCCGTCACCACCTCGCCCGCCATGATGGCCGGGATGTGCAGGCACAGTCCCAGCAGGGCGATCAAGGTCGCCGTGGCGCTGGCCATCGCGGCGATATCGCGTCCCGATCGGATCAGCAGTCCGGGCAGCAGGGCCCCGATGAACGGAAGCACGGCGATCAGTGCTGGCGACATGGTCCCTCGTTCCTTTTCGTGCCCCTCTGTTCCCGATGGGCGCCGGCGATGTCAAGCAGATGACAAAGCCGCTAGGCGATGTTCGCCTTTCGTGCTAACGCTTGCCTAAAAATGGGAACAGGTATGAAGATCATCGGCATAGACCCCGGTCTGCGGAATATGGGCTGGGGGGTGATCGCGGTGGATGGGCCGCGCCTGCGGCATCTGGGCAACGGCGTCGTCCATTCCGAGGCGGGCGATCTGGGTCCGCGGCTGGCCGCGCTTTATCGCGGGCTTTGCGCGGTCATCGCCAGCCACACCCCCGATGCCGCGGCAGTCGAGCAGACCTTCGTCAACAAGGACGCCCTTGGCACGTTGAAGCTGGGACAGGCCCGTGGCATCGCCCTGCTGGCCCCGGCCGAAGCAGGTCTGGAGATCGGCGAATACGCCCCGAACGCCGTCAAAAAGACCGTGGTCGGCGTGGGCCATGCCGCCAAGCAACAGGTCCAGCACATGGTCCGCTTCATGCTGCCGGGGGTCGAATTCGCCGGACCGGATGCGGCGGATGCGCTGGCCGTGGCGATCTGTCATGCCCATCATCTGCAGGGCCGCGCCCTGCGCATCAAGGCAACCGCATGAGGAACAGATCATGATCGGACGTATTGCCGGGGTGATCCTGCACCGGGCGCAGGACCATGTGCTGATCGACGTGCGCGGCGTGGGCTATATCGTCCATGTCAGCGAACGCACCGCCGCCAGCATGCCCCCTGCCGGGCAGGCCACCGCACTTTATACCGAATTGCTGGTGCGAGAGGATCTGTTGCAGCTTTTCGGCTTTCCCACGCTGCTGGAAAAGGAATGGCACCGGCTGCTGACCTCGGTTCAGGGTGTGGGCGCCAAGGTGGCGCTGGCGGTTCTGGGCACGCTGGGACCGGACGGGCTGTCCCGCGCCCTGGCGCTTGGCGATTGGTCCGCGCTGAGAAAAGCCCCCGGCGTCGGGCCGAAACTGGCACAACGCGTGGTGATGGAGCTCAAGGACAAGGCCCCCGCCGTGATGGCGTTGGGGGGCATGCTGACCGTCGATCCCGGCCCGCTGCCAGATGTCGAAGTGATCGAAGCAACCGCGACGCAGGCGGCGCCAATCAAACCGCTGCCTTCTTCGGCCCAGACGACGTCCGACGCGCTCTCGGCCTTGGGAAATCTGGGCTATGCTCCGTCAGAGGCCGCATCGGCCGTGGCCGAAGCCGCCGGTCGGGAACCCGGCGCACCAACTGCGACGCTGATCCGCGCGGCCCTGCGGTTGCTGGCCCCAAAGGAGTAAGACCATGATCGGAAACCTGCGCACCTTTATCCTCATGGCCGCCCTGACCGCGCTGGTCATGGCCATGGGCTGGCTGATCGGCGGTCAGGGCGGCGCGGTGATCGCGCTGGTGATCGCCGGCGCGGGCAACCTCTTCGCATGGTGGAACAGCGACAAGATGGTGCTGCGCCAACAGGGTGCCATGCTGGTCACACGCCAGCAGGCCCCCGAACTGGTCGACATGGTCGCGGCACTGGCGCAACGGGCGGGCATGCCCATGCCCAAGGTCTATGTGCTGGAAACCGAGCAGCCCAATGCCTTCGCCACCGGCCGCAACCCGGAAAACGCCGCGGTCGCGGTCACGCAGGGCATCATGCGAACCTTGAATCGCGACGAACTCGCCGGCGTGGTCGCCCACGAACTGGCCCATATCAAGCACCGCGACACGCTGACCATGACCGTCACCGCAACCATGGCCGGCGCAATCGCGATGCTGGGCAATATGCTGATGTTTTCGTCCATGTTCGGCGGGCGCAGCGACAATCGCGGCGGTGGGCTGGCAGCGATTCTGGCGATGATCTTCGCGCCCATGGCGGCGGGGATGGTGCAGATGGCGATCTCGCGTACCCGGGAATACGAAGCCGACCGCACCGGCGCTGAAATCTGCGGCCGGCCGATGGCGCTGGCCTCGGCGCTGGCCAAGATCTCGCGCGCGGCGGGTCAGGTGGTGAACATCCCGGCGGAGAAGAACCCGGCAGCAGCATCGATGTTCATCGTAAACCCGCTGCATGCGATGCGCATGGATCGGCTTTTCTCGACGCATCCGCCCACTGAAGAGCGGATCGCCCGCCTGCAAGCCATGGCCGCCTCGGGCGCGCCCTCTGCCGGCCCATGGGGCGGCCGATGAGCCAACCCGATCCCATGCTGCGCCCCGAGCCGCTGGAAACGGACAGCGAAGACCGCGCGCTGCGGCCCCAACGGCTCGAGGATTTCGTCGGTCAGGCCGAAGCGCGGGCAAACCTGCGCGTCTTTATCGAAAGCGCGCGCATGCGCGGCAAGGCCATGGATCACACCTTGTTCTACGGCCCCCCCGGCCTCGGCAAAACCACTCTGGCGCAGATCATCGCGCGCGAATTGGGCGTGAACTTCAAGATGACCTCCGGCCCGGTGTTGGCCCGCGCGGGCGATCTTGCGGCGATCCTGACCAATCTGGAAGCCCGCGATGTGCTGTTCATCGACGAAATCCACCGTATGAACCCGGCGGTCGAGGAAATCCTTTATCCGGCGCTGGAGGATTTCGAACTGGATCTGGTGATCGGCGAAGGCCCTGCCGCCCGGACGGTGCGGATCGAGCTGCAACCCTTTACACTGGTCGGCGCCACCACCCGGCTGGGCCTGCTGACCACGCCGTTACGCGACCGTTTCGGCATCCCGACGCGGCTGCAATTCTATACCATCGACGAGCTCGACCTGATCGTCAGCCGTGGCGCGCGGCTGATGGGCATCCCCGCCGAGTCTGCAGGCACCTACGAAATCGCCCGCCGCGCCCGGGGGACTCCGCGCATCGCCGGTCGTCTTCTGCGCCGTGTGATCGACTTCGCCTTGGTCGAAGGCGACGGGCGGCTTACCCGCGCCATCGCTGATTCGGCGCTGACCCGATTGGGCGTCGACCATATCGGTCTCGACAGCGCCGACCGCCGCTATCTGACGCTGCTTGCCGAGCACTATGGCGGTGGGCCGGTCGGGGTCGAAACGCTGTCGGCCGCCCTGTCCGAAAGCCGCGACGCTATCGAAGAGGTGATCGAGCCTTATCTGATGCAGCAAGGGCTGGTTAGCCGCACTCCGCGCGGCCGCATGCTGGCGCGGCTGGGCTGGCGACATCTGGGCGTCGATCCCCCCCGCACACAAGAAAGCCTGTTCGATGAATGATCTTGAAAATCGCATCCGCACCAGTTTCGACAGCCAGAGCATGATGCATACGCTTGGCGCGCAACTTGCTTCCATTGAGCCGGGGCGCATCACCATAGCAGCTCCGATCCTGCCGAGTTCATTACAGCAACATGGCGCGGGTCATGCAGGTCTGGCCTTCAGCATCGGCGATTCGGCAGCCGGCTATGCCGCGTTGACCCTCATGCCCGAAGGCGCCGAGGTCATGACGGTCGAGATGAAAATCAACCTGATGTCCCCGGCAACCGGCGAACGGCTCGTGGCCGAGGGGCGGGTGATCCGTCCCGGCCGACGCATCATGGTCGTTGCAGCCGATGTCTGGGCCGAGATCGGCGAAAACCGTAAACACGTCGCCATGCTTCAAGGAACGATGATCCCGGTCTGACAGCCGCACTTCCGCATTAGATTCTACGGCCGCGACCGGGGGCTTTGCGCCCCCGGACCCCCGCAGGATATTTGAACACAAAAGAACAAGGCAGGCGACGGCCGGCCCCTCCGCTTCTTTCGTGCCAAAATATCCTGGGGGAGCGCGGAACGCGCGGGGGCAAAGCCCCCAAGGGGCTTGCCGCCTAGTCCTGTCGGGGGGCGGAAAGCACCCGATCCTCCTGGGCGATGAAGTGTTCCATCATCATTCGCCAGAGTTGTTCCGCCAGGTCGGGATCCAGCCCCGCCTCTCCCGCCAAATGCCTGGCATTTGCGGCGACTTCCTCGACACGGCTGTCAATCCGGGCGGGCAGGTTTTCCTGGGTTTTGATCCTTGCCGCTTCGTCGATCAAGGCCGAGCGTTCTGCCAAAAGCGCCACAAGCCGAGCGTCGAGAGCGTCGATGCGCGCGCGTAATGCGGGCATGGCGGAGTCGGGCGGCAATTCGGGTTCGGGACAGCTCATACCTGTCCAATGCCCCGCCCCGGTCGTGGGTGCAAGCCCGGCTGTGACGAAAATATCGCATCAGGCTGGGATTTCCGCCAGGTCCGGAACAGCGTCGTGAGAATCGGCGTTTTGATCCCGACTGGAGCCAAGGACTCCAGAAAGATCGAGAGGTCATCAGATGAAGACTGTCAGCTTTGTGATCAATGTGGGTTTCGGTCTGGGCCTGGCGCTTGGCGCGGTGGCGCTTTTGCTTTTCTGACCTTGCCCTAGTCCGTCCGGCTTTGAAGCAGTTATGTAAAAACCCCCGGTCTGCTATCCGGGGGTTTTCGTGTTTTCCGTCGAGGTTCAGCCTTGCGGCTGGGGTGACGCGTCCGGTGAGGGTTTGGTGCCGCCAGCCCTTGGGATCGCGCTGACCGAGGGGATCGAGGAAGCCGGCGATTCCTGTTCGTCGCCCAGCGACTCGCCCCGGATCACCCGGCCGATATCTTCGCCAGTCAGCGTCTCATATTCCAGCAAACCTTTGGCCAGACGCTCGAACTCTTCCTCTTTCTCCGTCAGGACGCGGTAGGCGATCTGATAGCCCTCTTCGATCAGGTCACGGACCTCTTGCTCGATCATCTCCTTGGTCGCAGCCGAGACCGAGAAGCCGCCGGTATTGCCGGAATAGCCCTCGTGCGCCTCGGCATAGTCGATATTGCCGACCTTGTCGGACATGCCCCAGCGCATGACCATGGCACGAGCAAGCTGGCTGGCTTGCTGGATGTCGCCAGCCGGGCCGTTCGAGACGCCCTCTTCGCCATATTTGATGATTTCGGCCGCCTTGCCCGCCATGGTCATGGCAAGCTTTTGCTTGGCTTCATCCTTGTGATAGTTCAGCCGGTCCATCTCGGGCAGCGAAACCACCATGCCAAGTGCCCCGCCGCGCGGGATGATCGTCGCCTTGTAGACCGGATCGCATTTCGGCATGGACAGGCCCACGATGGCATGGCCGGCCTCATGATAGGCGGTCTTTTCCTTCTGCTCGGGCGTCAGAACCATGCTGCGGCGCTCGACCCCCAGCATGACCTTGTCCTTGGCGTTCTCGAAATCTTCCATGGTCACGAAGCGGCGACCGATACGTGCGGCCGTCAGCGCAGCCTCGTTTACAAGGTTCATCAGATCCGCGCCCGAAAAGCCGGGGGTGCCGCGGGCGATGATCCGCAGGTCCACGTCGGGTCCGACCGGCACCTTGCGTGAATGCACGCCCAGAATCTTTTCCCGGCCCTTGATGTCGGGGTTCGGGACATAGATCTGGCGGTCGAATCGGCCGGGGCGCAAAAGTGCGGGGTCCAGCACGTCCTTGCGGTTAGTGGCGGCGATGATGATGACGCCCTCGTTGGCATCGAAACCATCCATTTCGACCAGCAACTGGTTCAGGGTCTGCTCACGTTCGTCGTTGCCGCCGCCGATTCCCACGCCACGGGCACGGCCCACGGCGTCGATTTCATCGATGAAGACGATACAGGGGGCAGATTTCTTGGCCTGTTCGAACATGTCGCGGACACGCGACGCGCCCACGCCGACGAACATCTCGACGAAATCCGACCCCGAGATGGTGAAGAAGGGCACGCCGGCCTCGCCTGCGATGGCGCGGGCGAGCAGGGTCTTGCCCGTGCCGGGCGGGCCGACGAGCAGCGCGCCTTTCGGGATCTTGCCGCCCAGCCGGCTGAATTTCTGCGGATTGCGCAGGAATTCCACGATCTCCTCAAGCTCTTCCTTGGCTTCGTCGATCCCGGCCACATCATCGAACGTGACGCGGCCGTGCTTTTCGGTCAGCAGCTTGGCGCGAGACTTGCCAAAGCCCATGGCTCCGCCTTTGCCGCCGCCCTGCATCCGGTTCATGAAGAATATCCAGACACCGATCAGCAGAATAAAGGGCAGCCAGACGCCCAGCAGCGACATAAAGCCCGATTGCTGCTGGCGTTCGACCCGAACATCGACGCCCTGGTCGATCAGGCGGCTTGCCAGTTCCTCGCCCTGTGGCCTGACGGTGGCGTATTGGCTGCCGTCCTTGGTGGTGATGGCGACATTTTCCCCATCTATGATGACGGCACTGATCTCATCCTTTTCCACCCGCTGGATGAAATCGGAATAGCTGATCTGGCGGCTGTTCATCTGGGCCGATCCGTCGCTGAACAGATTGAACAGCGCCAGGATCATCAGAAACAGGACCACCCAGAAGGCGATATTGCGCGCATTGCCCAAAGGCATGTCCTCCGCGGGTAAACTGGCTTCAGCTTGAAAATAGGGATTCCGGCGGCAGGTTCAATGCGTATAGAGCAAAGCGCGGAATTCCTTGAGCCCGCGCAGCGGCTTTGCGCCGTAATCCGGGGTGGGATGCAGGGTCGGCGCGGCAATCAATTTCCCGCGCGCCCAAATACCGGGGCTTGCCGCCGCCTCGTCCCGCATCAGCCCCGCGGCGCGCCAGTCCAACCCGGGCAACGGCTCATGGCCAACAGCGCGTACCTGCTGGCCGGGCTGCAAACCGTGAACTTTCCAGCGCCGGTCCCAGATCATGGCCCCCCCCTCGCCTGCGGGGCTGCGCAGGGCGGCGGCGGGTTCACGGATCAGCCACAGAAATCCGTCGCGGGGCTCGACGATCACCCCGTCCAGCGTCAGCCGGGCATCCCCTTCCAGTTCAGCCAGCGCATGCAGCACCGGGCCGCGCCGAGGCGGATAATCGCCGCCGCCGACAAAGCGAAGCCCCGCCACAAGAAGTCGCCGCCGAATCTCCAAGGGCGCCGTGCGAAAGGCATCCAGCGGCAGCGCCAGCGATCCAGCGCGGGATTGGGCGCCCTCGGCTACCTTTGCCGCAAAGTCGCACAGTGCATCCCGTGCCATGGCAAGGTTTTCCGCCGATTGCGCCAATTGCGGCATCGGCAAGCCCAGCACGGCGATGGCCTTGCGCATCCGCACACGCTCATAATCCGGGTTCTCGTTCGAGGGGTCGTCTGCCCAAGTCAGTTCGCGCGCCATCAGCCATTGCCGCAGATCGGCGCGTCCGACCCCCAGCAGGGGGCGCAGCCAGGTGATGCCGAAAGCCTCGCGCACGGGTGCCATGGCCGACAGGCCATCCACACCGGCCCCCCGGTTCAGGCGCATAAGCAAGGTCTCGGCCTGATCGTCCAGCGTGTGGCCCAAAAGCACGGCGGACAGGCCATTCCGCCGCGCCCAGTCTGCCAGCAGTTGCAACCGGGCCTCGCGGGCGGCAGCCATCAGATTGCCGTCGCCGCGGCGGGTCCATTGCAGGATTTCATGGGGGATGCCCAAGGCGGCGGCGGCAAGCCCGGCCTCCCGCGCCTCTTGGGTCGAACCGGGGCGCAAACCGTGATCGACCGTCGCCGCCGACAGGCGTGCGCGGCCCCAGCCATGGGCGAGATGCATCAATGCGGTGGAATCGCCGCCCCCCGACAGGGCAATGCCAAGCGTGGGACAGGCGCCGGCCAAGTCATCCAGCGCGGCATGAACCCGCGCCTCGACCGGGTCAGCCGTCATCCGCCAGATCCGCCGCGGCCTCAGGATCCATATCCTCGGCCGATCCTTGGACGGGCGCATCGCAGCCGGTATCGGCTATGCGCCGCTCTGCCTCGGCGGCCTGCGGCGCGTTGGGAAAGCGGGTGATGATTTCCTGAAGATAGAAGCACGCTTCCTGCGGCCCAGCCTTGGCGGACATAGCCCGCGACAGGCCCAAAAGCGCGTCCGCCGCCTGCGGCCCATCCGGATTGGCCGCAAAGCTTTCCAGCCAGGCGATGCCCGCGCCGTCAAGATCGCCTGCGGAATCCAGCGCCGCGCCGCGCAGGAACAGCGCCTGGGCGGTCAGTGGGCCACCAGCATGGGTTTCGGCAATGGCCGCAAAGAGCTCTGCAGCAAGACGAAAGTCACCTTGACCGAGCACCTCCTGGGCCCGGTCGAAATCAGCCTTTTCCGCCGCGGTCACGGCTGCCCCGGCAGAAGGGGTGGTCACGGGTTGCCGAAGGGCGCCCTGTTGGTTCGAGGACGGTAGGGCGTTCGCCCCCCCCTGCTCACCCAGGGTCGGAGTGGTCAGGCTGCCCAGATCGCAGCCCTCCTCCATCTCGCACAGGCGGAACTCGATATCGCCGATGCGGGTGGTGCCGTCCCTGACGATCCGGTCGATGCGGTTTTGCAACTGCTCGGTCTGGCCGGTCAGTTGCGCCAGCCGCGCCTCCATCGCGTTCATGCGGTCGATGGCACTGTCGCCGCCCGCCGCCGCGAACCCGGCAGGACCCGAGGCGACCAGTTGCGCCCGCAGCGATTGCAGATCGGCCGAAAGCTGGTTCAGCTCGGTTCGAATATCGGCCAGACTCTGCGCATCCTGCGCCGCAACCGGCAGCGCAGCCAGCACGAACCCCGCCGCTAGAAGCAGCCGGCGCATCACATGCCCGCCCCGGGACTGACCACCGTCACGGCCCGGCGGTTCTTGGTAAAGCATTCCTCGGTCGAGCAAATGGCCAGCGGGCGTTCCTTGCCATAGCTGACGGTGCGCAACCGGCCCGGCGCGATACCTTGCGAGATCATGTATTCCTGAACCGAGTTCGCCCGACGCGCGCCCAGCGCGAGGTTGTATTCACGGGTGCCCTGTTCATCCGCATGGCCCTCGATCACGGCAGCGAAGCCCTGATTCTGGTTCAGCCATCCGGCCTGATTGGCAAGGATCATCCGGGCCTCGGGCGTCAGCGTGGACTGGTCCAGCGGGAAAAGAACGGTGTCGCCGACGGCGGCCTTGAAATATTCGGCCGTGCCGGGCAGCGCATTTACGCCAACCCCACCGGGACCGCCCGCCCCGGCATAGGGGTCCTGAATCCGCATGTCCTGCGCCGGCCGGGCACAGGCCGCCAGCGCGAGAACGGCGCCGATTGCGGCAATTTTCATGAAAGTTTTCATAATCCTGTCCATCTCACGCGCTTCAGGGCAGCAGCGGTCCCCAGTCGGGATCCGAAGCGGCGCCATTGATCTTGACCGGACGCATGTTGCGCCCCGTGATATCCACCGAATGCAGGCGTGGCTGGCCGTCGCCGCCCGGAGTCACCCGCGTGAACATCACAACGCGCCCATTGGGGGCCCAACTCGGGCCCTCGTCAAGGAACGATTCCGTCAGCATTTTCTCTTCCGAACCATCGGTGCGCATGACACCGATGTGGAACTTGCCGCCCACCTGCCGGGTAAAGGCGATCATATCGCCACGCGGCGACCAGACCGGGGTGCCATAGCGCCCCTCGCCAAAGCTGATCCGCTTCGGCTCACCGCCGTTCGCACCCATGATGTAAAGTTGTGGCGTGCCCGAGCGATCGCTTTCAAAGACGATCTGCTTGCCGTCCGGGCTATAGCTGGGCGAAGTTTCGATCGAGGGCGCGTTGGTCAGCGCCCGCTGCGCCCCGGTCGCAGCATCCATCTGGTAGATGTCGGAGTTGCCGCTTTTCTCCAGCGAATAGACGATCCAGCGCCCGTCCGGCGAAAAGCGGGGCGAAAAGCTCATCGTGCCTTGCTCGGCCGCGCCCAACTGCCGGGTGGCCAGCGAGTTCACGTCCATCATCATGGCTTGCGGGAAGCCGGTCGCATAGCTGGTATAAAGCAGCCGCGACCCATCAGGCGAAAAGCGCGGCTTCAACACCAGCGTGGAATCGTCGCTTAGCCATTTCACGTTGGCACCGTCGTAATCCATGATGCCGATGCGCTTGCGGCGGGCGTCCTTGGGGCCGTTTTCCTGCACAAAGACGACACGGCTGTCGAAATAGGGCCCTTCGCCCGTCAGCCGCGAATAGACCTGATCGGCGGCCTTGTGCGCGGCGCGGCGCCAATTGCCGGTGCCCGCGTCGAACTGCATTCCGTCGCCCAGCGGCTGCCCGGCAAAGACGTCGAACAGCCGGAACTTGACGATGACCTTGCCGCCCTCGACCCGAACCGCGCCGGTGATCAGAGCCTGTGCGTTGATCGCCTTCCAATCCTCGTAAGAGACCGGCGCATCAAAGCTTTCCGGCCGGGCGATATGGGCGCTGGCCGGGATTTCGCGGAACAGACCCGTGCCGGTCAGATCGGCAGCGATCAGTTCCTGCACCTGTGTCACATATTCGCCAGCACCGCCCTCGTCGTGAAACCGGGCGATGGCAAAAGGCATCGGCTCGATCACCCCATCGGTGATCTCGATCCGCAATGGGCCGTCCTGAGCCAGTACCGGCGCGGCAAGACCAAAGCCGGCAAGGGCCATGACGGAGGTCAGAATGAGTTTACGCAACATGAATCGCCCTCTGGAGGTCTTGGTTGCAGGATAAAGCGTTGCGCGGCAGGACACCATGTCACTTTACCCGCGCCCCGCCGCTGGCGTTGAAGTCGATGATAACGTCTTTCCAGCGGTTGTATTTCTCGGCCGGCAAGTCATAGCCGCCCCGCTCGCACATCAGGATCGCGCGACGCGCGGCCTCATATGCCTGTTTCGCCGCCGCGTCCGAGCCGCCTTCATGGCCGATCATGCGCAACGAGCTTTTTTCCACCGTGCCGTCCGGCGCCATCGAGAAGCGCACCGAAACCGTGGTCCGCGACGCCTCCGTCGAAAGCGAGCCCCGGTTCCAGCATTGCTCGACCGCAACGCGGAAGCCGTCCTTTTCGCCCTGGCTCAACGGAGGTCCGCTGGCCGCAGCCCCACCGCCACCCGAGCCGCCCGAGCCCTGATCCTCCATCGCCTCTTTCAGCGCGGCCTGCTTGGCGGCCTCGGCAGCCTTGCGCTCGGCCTCGGCCTGTTCCTTGGCCTTGGCTTCGGCGGCGGCTTTCTCGGCTGCCTGCTTTTCGGCGGCAGCTTTCTCGGCGGCGGCTTTTTCCTCGGCCTCCTTGCGGGCTTTCGCCTCGGCGGCCTTTTTCTCGGCTTCAGCCTTTTCTGCCGCAGCCTTTTCCGCAGCCGCTTTTTCGGCGGCGGCTTTTTCGGCAGCGGCGCGACGGTCAGCCTCGGCTTTGCGTTCAGCGGCGCGTTTCTCGGCGGCGGCTTGGTCGGCGGCAGCCTTATCGGCCGCTTCTGCCGCGGCCTGACGGCGCGCGCGCTCTTCGGCATCGCTGCTCTGGCGGGCCGCTTCTGCTTCGGCACGGCGGCGTTCGGCCTCGCGGCGCTCTTCCTGGTCGCGTTCCTCGGCGGCACGGCGGGCGGCGGCCTCTTCGGCATTCGCGGCGGCAGCACGCTCGGCCGCAGCCTCGGCTTCTTGCCGGGCCAGCAACTCGTCACGCTGACGCGCCGCTTCGGCCGCCTGACGACGGGCCTGCACGGCCTCGGCCAACCCTTCCGGGCGACCGCGCGGGCGCGCCGATTCAGCCGGAGCTTGCGCCGAACGTTGTGGGATCGGCGCGGGCGATTGCGACTGCGCAGGGTTGCGCGCCGGATCGGGCCGGTCATTGCTTTGCGGCAGCGCCGCCAGTTCAATCGTATTTTCTGGCTCTTCGGGACGCGGCGCATCGGTCACGACAGCGACCGGCCGGCTGGGCGTCTGGAAATCCGACAGATCGGGTCGCGCTTCGGGCCGGGCCGAGGGCGTGGTCAGTTCGGCGGCCTGTGCATCGGGGGCGGGCGGGCTGACGGCCTCGACCTCTCCCAAGCGATTCTCGTCGGCAGGCGGGCGCGGCTGGGCCGGCGTGGTCGCAGCGGCATCGGAGACGGGCCCACGGCCCGCAGCGGCGGCGGCAAGCGACTGGAATTCAGCCTCGGACATGGTCGCGACCTCGGCCATGCGCACGGCCTCCAGCGGTTGCGGCCGAAACAGCGCGCCGCCGACCAGCGCCGCGCCCAGCAGCCCTGCGTGGGCGACCCCCGAAACCCAAAAGCCGATGCGCTCCGCCCGATCCATGGGATCAGCCTTCCACGCCTGCGTCCATCCGCGGCCCGCCGGCCTCGGTTACCAGGACGATATTGTTGAAACCGGCCGCGTTCAGCGCGCCCATGACCTCCATGATCCGGGCATAGGGGATCGAGCCATCGGCACGCAGATAGATCTTGTCGCTTTGCCGTTCAGCGGCCACCGCGCGCAGGCGGGTGACCAGTTCATCCTGGGGCACTTCGCTGGTCATGACCAGGATCGGGCCCTCGGGTGTGACCGAGATGCTCAGCGGTTCTTCGGGCTCGGCGGGCACGGCCTGAGCGGCGGTCTTGGGCAGTTCCAGCGGCACGCCCACGGTCAACAGCGGCGCCGCCACCATAAAGATGATCAGCAGCACCAGCATCACGTCCACAAAGGGCGTGACGTTGATCTCGGCCATCGGCTGGCTGCGGGCGCGGCCCCTGCCGTTGCGCGCGCGCTTGACGACCCCGGCACCCATTATTCGTCGTCCAACTGGCGCGAGAGGATGGTCGAGAACTCATCGGCAAAGGTCTCGTATCCGCTGGTCAGACGGTCGGCATCGGCGCTGAGCTTGTTGTAAAAGATCACCGCCGGAATGGCCGCCAGCAGACCCAGTGCGGTGGCCACCAGCGCCTCGGCAATCCCGGGCGCAACGACGGCAAGCGAGGTATTCTGCGAAATCGCAATCTCTTCGAAGGCGGTCTTGATCCCCCAGACGGTGCCGAACAGCCCGATAAACGGCGCGGTCGAACCCACCGTGGCCAGGAAAGGCAGGCCGCGTGTCAGCCGGTCGTTTTCGCGATTGATGGTGACGTTCATCGCACGGTCGATCCGCGCGGTGACGCCGGCGATCAGGTTGCCGTCGTCGCGGTGACTGCGCCGCCACTCTGCCATGCCCGAGGAAAAGATACGTTCGGCCGGCCCCGTAGGCGTTTCGCCGATGCGATCATAAAGATCGTCCAGCGGCTGGCCCGACCAAAAGGCACGGTCGAACCGGTCCGCCTCACGCCGAGCGGCGTTGTAGGCGATGAATTTCTGAATGATGATCGCCCAGGCCCAGAACGAGGCCAGGATCAGGATCACCATGACGATCTGGACGGTCAGCGAGGCGCGCGCAAAAAGCGCGATAAGTGAAAAATCGACCGGCTGCCCGGCTCCGGCGAGTTGTTCCATGGAATTCGGCCTGTCCTTTGGGCCGCTGACATGCGGCTTCTGCTAAAGGCCAGTTAGCAGAACCGTCCACGGGAACAAGCCCGGCGCGCGTCAATTCTGCGTCAAATACCCGCGAGATCGGCATCCCGCAGCAGCGACGCCACCCGCGCCGGAATGCGTGCGGGACGCCCGGCACCGCCCACGCAGGCCAGCGTGACGCGGGCCTGAAACAGCAATTGACCGTCGCGCGCAATCGCCTGGTCCAGCACGATCCGTGCCGGGCTCAACCCATGCAGGCGGGATTGGACATCCAGCAGATCATCGAAACGGGCGGGCGACAGGTAGTCAGCTTCGACCCGACGCACGGCAAAGACCAGCCCCTCGCGCTGCAAGGCCGACTGATCCACGCCCAGTTCGCGCAGCCATTCCGACCGCGCGCGCTCGATGAACTTCAGGTAGTTCGCGTAATAGACGATCCCCGCCAGATCGGTATCCTCATAATAGATGCGGATCGGGAAACGGTGCATGATGCCTCAAAAAGCTTGGAAAAGGGCGGGTCCCCCTGCCCCCGACTTACAGGACGAAAGTGCAGAAACCGTCAAATCTGCCGGCTCACACGTGCGGCCAGCCGCAGCGCATGCGCAGGATCGGTCGCCACGGCAGGCATCACCGGATCATAGGCAGCCCGGATCAGCGCCGCCAGTTCGCGCGTCGGCGTGACATCGCGGGCAAAGCTCAGCATGGCACGCACGGCCACGGTCTCGGCCAACTGACCGGGGTGGGCATCGGCCAGCCGCCCGCCCATATTCACGAAACCGATGCAGGCCCGGATGGTCCCATCGGCGTCAAAGCGGAACAGCCGGTACTGATCGGCACCGCTGCCCTGCAGCCGCGCCGCGAGATCGGGTTGCCCGGTCAGACCCTCAATATCGGGCAGATCCCCCAACTCCTGCCAATCGCGCAGAAAGAAGGTCATCAGATTCGCACCCATCTCCGGGTCCGTTTCGGCGATCGGATGGCGGGCATGAGCCAGCACCGCCCGCGTGGCATCGCGAAACACCGCCAGGCTTTCGTCGGCCAGGCCAAAGATGACCGGCGCCACCGGCCGCCCCCAGCGCGCGCAAAGAAAGCGCCCCTCGCGGGTAAACAGGCTGGCGATGGTATCGGGGTTCATAAGGGTCTGCGTCATGGCGCGACTTTAGCCCGCACCAAGGGCAGAGAAAAGCACCCCGCAAACAGGGCGGGGCGTTGCTTGCTCTGCGGCTGGCGGCACAATGTCACCTTGCCCCCATGAGAAAACGGCACCATGGGAACCCAACGCCCCGCTTGGGAATTTCCCTGTAAAATGAGGCATGCCATGACAGACATCTTTATCCGACGTGCCTATGATCCGCCCCTTCCCTCAGAGGGCCGCAAGGTGCTGGTGGACCGCCTCTGGCCCCGTGGGATAAAACGCGAGGATCTGGGGGCCGATCTTTGGCTCAAAGAGATCGCACCGTCGAACGAATTGCGGCATTGGTACAACCACGAACCCGAGAAGTGGCCCGAGTTCCGCCGCCGCTACGGTGCGGAACTGGACAGCAATCCCGGCCCCTTGCGCGAATTGCGCGAGATGATCGGCAAGGGGCCGGTCACGCTGCTTTATAGCGCCAGGGACCGCGAGCATAACAACGCCGTCGCCCTGCGCGACTATCTGGCTCAGTAACCCAGGGTTGCCGCATCGGGCCGGCGCGGGTCCGATGCGCCGTAAAGCGTCCTCGTCTGCGGGTCGCGCATGATCGACTGGGTCGAACCCATCGCCTCTTTGACCGTGACGTCATGCCCTTTGGCCTGCAAGATGCGGATGGTGTCCAGGCTGATCCCCTCTTCCATGCGCAACTCGTCAGGCAGCCATTGATGATGGATGCGCGGGGCAGTCGAGGCCTCGGCCACGTTCATGCCATGGTCGACCATGTTCATGATCACCTGCAGCACGGTGGTGATGATCCGCGCCCCACCGGGCGAGCCGGTGACCAGCCAGACCTTGCCATCCTTCAGCACCATCGTGGGCGTCATCGATGACAGCGGCCGCTTGCCCGCCTCCACCGCATTGGCATCCCCGCCGACCAGGCCAAAAGCGTTAGGCACGCCCGGCTTGGCCGAAAAGTCGTCCATCTCATTGTTCATCAGGACGCCGGTGCCCTCGGCCACCAATCCCGAACCGTAATTCAGGTTGATCGTATAGGTGTTCGAAACCGCGTTGCCATCCTTGTCCACCACCGAAAAATGCGTGGTCTGGTCGGATTCGTAAGGCGCCAGATCCGCCGGCCGGATCATGACCGAGGGGGTGGCGAAATCGGCGCTGATCTTGCGGCGCATCTCGATGGCATAGTCCTTGCTGGTCAGCGCCGCGACAGGGACATCGACGAAATCCGGGTCGCCCAGATATTCCGAACGGTCGGCATAGGCCAGCTTCATCGCCTCGGCCATCAGGTGAATGGTCTCGCCCGAGTTTTGCCCCAGCGCGCCTATCGGATAGCCCTCCAGCGCATTCAGGATCTGGATCAGATGCACCCCGCCCGAAGAAGGCGGCGGCATCGAGACCACCTCATGCCCGCGATAGCTGCCGCGTACCGGCTCGCGCTCGACCGGCTTATAGGCGGCCATGTCCGCAGGGGTGATAAGACCGCCTGCCTCTTGCACCGCCTTGGCGATGGCGGCGGCAACCTCTCCGTTGTAGAATCCATCCGGCCCCTCGGCGGCGATCTTCTTCAGCGTGCTCGCTAGGTCAGTCTGCACCAAACGGTCGCCCGGCCGATAAGCCCCACCGTCCGGTTTGAAGAAAATCTTTGCGCTGGCGGGAAACTTCTCCAGATGCTCACGCTCGGCCTCGATGCTGTCGGCAAGCTCGGGGGTCACGACAATGCCTCCCTCGGCCAGACGGATGGCCGGAGCAATCACCTCAGCCCAATCCATGGTGCCATATTTATCCAGCGCCAATTTCATGCCCGCCACCGTCCCCGGCACGCCCGAGGCCGCGCCGCTGTAAAGCGACTTTCCGCTGTCGGCCTCGCCCCCCGCATCCAGGAACATGTCACGCGAGGCGCCCTGTGGCGCCATCTCGCGATAGTCGATGGCATGGGTTTGGCCGGTTTCTGCCTCATGGACCAGCATGAAACCGCCGCCGCCGATATTGCCCGCACGCGGCAAGGTCACAGCCAACGCAAATGCCACTGCCACGCCGGCATCCGTGGCATTGCCGCCTTTGGCCAGTATGTCACGGCCGATCTCGGCGGCCAGACGTTCCTGAACCGAGACCATGCCGCTCTCGGCCCAGACGGGATGGATGCGATCCATCACATCGAAGATGGCCGCTTCCTGCGCACCGGCAGAAAACGCCATGCTGCCACCCAGCACGAAAGCCGCCATGCGGCCCATTCCGACGATTCGATCCTTCATGGCGCTCTCCACCCAGCCTTTTCCGGCCAAGCCTAGCAGCACAATGGCTTGGATCAAAAAGCCGAATTCATACGGATGCGCCAACCCGCAAGTCGTGACAAGGGTATTTGGCAACGGAGAAGACCTGCGCCGCACCCTATTTGCCAAGCCTCTGCGTGCTTCTTCGTTGTAAAAATACCCAAAGTGCGGCCGTTACGCCTGGCGCCTTATCCGGTGTTTTTCACCGCGGTTGTCTTGGCCGTTTTTTTCGCGGCAGGCTTTTTCGTCGCAGGCTTCTTTGCAGCAGGTTTCTTTTCGGCAGGCTTCTTCGCCGGTTTTTTTCCCGATTTCGAGGCTTTCTCTGCGATCAGTTCCAGCGCACGCTCCATCGTGACGGCACCGGGTTCCAGATCGCGGGGCAACGTCGCATTCACCTTGCCCCATTTGACGTAAGGCCCATAGCGGCCGTTCATCACCTGCACCGGCCCGCCTTGGGGATGCTCGCCAAGCTCAGCCAGCGGAGCGACCGCAGCCGCCCTCCCCCGCGATTGCTTGGACGCCAGCACCTCGACCGCGCGGTTCATGCCGATGGTGAACACCTCGTCCACATCCGGCAGGTTGGCGTATTTCGCACCGTGCTTCACATAGGGGCCATAGCGGCCGATCCCGGCCTCCACGGGTACGCCGTCTTCGGGATGCGGACCAATCTCGCGCGGCAAGGCCAGTAGTGCCAACGCACGCTCCAGATCGACCGAGGCCAGTTCCCAGCCTTTGGGTATCGAGGCACGTGGCGGTTTCGGGTTTTCGGCCGTTGCCTCGCCGCGTTGGACATAAGGGCCGAAGCGTCCGTTCTTCAGACTGATCTCATCACCACTATCGATGCCCAGTACGGCATCGCCGACCACCTCGGCATCGGGCGAGCTGATCGGGCGGGTAAAGCGGCATTCGGGGTAATTCGTGCAGCCGATAAAGGCCCCGCCAGAGCGCGCCGTTTTCAGATGCAGCCGCCCCTTGTGGCACAGCGGACATTCGCGCGGGTCCGAACCGTCGGGCCGTGGCGGATAAAGATGCGGGGCCAGCGTTTCGTCGATCGCCTCCAGCACCTCGCTGATGCGCAGTTCGGACGTCCCCTCCAGCGCCGCCGTGAAGTCACGCCAAAACCGGCGCAGAACCTCGCGATAGGCGCGCTCGCCCGAGGAGATGTCGTCAAGTTCGCCTTCCAGATTGGCGGTGAAGTCATAGCTGACGTAGCGCGGGAAATATTTCAGCAGAAAGATCGTGACCAGCCGCCCCTTGTCCTCGGGGATCAGCCGGTTCTGATCCTTGCGAACATAGTCGCGGTCCTGAATGGTCGTGACGATGCTGGCATAGGTCGAAGGTCGGCCAATTCCCAACTCTTCCATCCGCTTGACCAGCGTGGCCTCCGTATAGCGCGGGGGCGGTTGGGTGAAATGCTGCTCGGGCGTGACGGAACGCCGCTCGCTCTGTTCGCCCTCTTCGATCAACGGCAGGCGGCGACCGTCCTCGTCCTCATCATCGTCACGGCCCTGATCGTAAACCTTCAGAAACCCGTCGAACAACATGACCTGCCCGTTGGCGCGCAGCCCCACCTGTCCGTCCGCCGAGCCGATCTCGACCGTGGTGCGCTCCATCCGGGCCGATTCCATCTGGCTGGCAATGGTGCGCTTCCAGACCAGGTCATAAAGCGCCTTCTGATCCTTGTCCGCGACCGGCAGCCTGTCGGGCGACAGCATCATGTCGGTCGGCCGGATGCATTCATGCGCCTCTTGCGCGTTCTTGGCCTTGTTCTTGTACATGCGCGGCGATTTTGGCAGGTATTGTTCACCGAATCGCTTCTTGATGGCGTCGCGCGCCGCCATCACGGCCTCGGGGGCCATATCGATCCCGTCGGTCCGCATATAGGTGATATGCCCAGCCTCATAAAGTCGCTGCGCCGCCGACATGCAGGCCCGCGCGCCAAGGCCCAGCTTGCGGCTGGCCTCCTGTTGCAGGGTCGAGGTCATGAAGGGGGGCCACGGATTGCGGCTGGCGGGCTTGGCGGCCACACTCAGAACCTTCAATTCGCGCGAGGCGATGGCGGCAACCGCCAGCTTCGCCTGTTCCTCGTCGGCCAGATCGAAGCGTTCCAGCTTCTTGCCGCCAAACACGGTCATCGCCGCATCGTATTCGTCGCCCCGGGGCGTTGCCAGACGGGCATGGACCGACCAGTATTCACGGGCTCTGAAGGCCTCGATCTCCATCTCGCGGTCGACGATCACCCGCAATGCGACCGACTGCACACGACCCGCCGATTTCGCGCCGGGCAGCTTGCGCCACAGAACCGGGGACAGGTTGAAACCGACCAGATAATCCAGCGCCCGACGCGCCAGATAGGCATCGACCAACGGCTGGTCGATCTGGCGCGGATTGGCCATGGCTTCGGTCACTGCGGCTTTGGTGATGGCGTTGAAGGTAACGCGGCTGACCTCCGCCCCTTTTTTCAGCGCCGGCGCAAGCGTTTCCAGCAAGTGCCACGAAATCGCCTCGCCCTCGCGATCAGGGTCGGTGGCCAGGATCAGATTGGGGTCCGAGGCCAACGCGTCCTTGATCGCCTTGACGTGCTTCTTCGATTCCGAGGCGACCTCCCATTTCATGGTGAAATCCGCCTCGGGATCGACGCTTCCGTCCTTGGGCGGCAGGTCGCGCACATGCCCGAACGAGGCCAGAACCGTATAGTCGTCACCCAGATATTTGTTGATCGTTTTGGCCTTGGCCGGAGACTCAACGACGACGACAGGCATGAAAATTCCTTCGCTTGATTCGGCGCCGGAACATGGGCATCGCCCGGCGAACTGTCAACGCCGGGCTTCTTTCGTGACCAAATATCCTGCGGGGGTCCGGGGGCGCAAAGCCCCCGGCTATGACATCAGACCTTGTCAGACCCCATCGCCGACAAAGGCTTTTTCGACCACGAATTCCTTGGGATCGCTGTTGGCGCCCTCGCGCAGACCGAAACCTTCCAGCACCGCTTTTACGTCGGTGTTGAATGCCAGACTGCCACAGATCATGGCGCGATCATTTGCCGCATCCATCGGCGGCAGGTTCAGATCGGCGAATACCTTGCCCGAGGTCAGGTTGTCCGTGATCCGGCCCATGTATTGCGTCTGCTCCCGCGTGGTCGTGGGGTAATACAGCAGGCGACTGGCGAATTCCTCGCCGTAAAGTTCGCCCAGCAGCGGATCGTGGCGCAGGTTCTCGACCAGTTCGCGGCCATAGGCCAGTTCGTCCGCGGTGCGGCAGGTATGCATCATGATGACCTGCTCGCAGCGCTCATAGGTTTCGGGATCGCGCATCAGGCTGGCAAAGGGCGCGATGCCGGTGCCGGTCGCCAGAAACCACATGCGTTTGCCGGGCAGCAGCGCGTCCAGCACCAGCGTCCCCACCGGCTTGGGGCGCAGGATGATCTGGTCGCCCGGCTGGATGTTCTGCAGCCGCGAGGTCAGCGGGCCATCCGGCACCTTGATCGAATAGAACTCGAGCTCATCGTCCCAGTTGGGCGAGGCGATGGAATAAGCGCGCAGGATCGGTTTGCCGTTGTCGTCCGGCAGGCCGATCATGACGAATTCACCCGAACGGAAACGCAGGCTGGCGGGGCGCGTTACGCGGAACGAGAACAGCCGGTCGGTCCAGTGCCTGAC
This sequence comes from Paracoccus methylovorus, assembly GCF_016919705.1. Taxonomy (NCBI): domain Bacteria; kingdom Pseudomonadati; phylum Pseudomonadota; class Alphaproteobacteria; order Rhodobacterales; family Paracoccaceae; genus Paracoccus; species Paracoccus methylovorus. The sequence goes on along the minus strand of NZ_CP070368.1, from coordinate 491,536 downwards.
CGAGGTCACGGTTTGGGCATCGGGCAGCGTCTTGGCAGGTTTGGCGGCGAGGTCCACGGAAAGATCCAGTGTCATGTTCGGGTCCCGGTTTATCTAATGCATGAGAAGGCGGGGCGAAACCCCGGGGTTCAGCCGGCAAGCCGCGACCGATGGTCCCAGTCCTGCCAGTCGGCACGAAAGAGCCACTGGTCCTGCGGCTGGCGTTCAGCCAGCGCGGCGGGGATCTGGACCTCGTCAAAGCCGACGCGGCGCGCCATGGCATATTGGTCGGAAATCAGCGCACCCACGGCGCGCAGCCGGCCCTTGTAACCTTTTTCGCGCAGGATACGGGCCAGCGAAAAACCGCGCCCGTCGGTCATCGCCGGAAAGTCGATGGCGATAAGCTGCTGGTCCAGATAGCCCTCCAGGCTGGCCCGATCGGTGTCCGGCGCCAGCACAACGGGTTCGGCCCCGTCATGGGGATGAAATCCGTCATCGCGGACCAGAATGAATTCGCTCATGCCTTCGCTCCTACACGGACCATGCGCCCGCCGATGAAATGGATGCCGCATTCGGTCTTTTGGCTGCCCCGCCAGCGACCGGCGCGCGGATCCTCGCCGGCTTTGACCGGAGAGGTGCAGGGCGCGCAACCGATCGATGCATAGCCCCGTGCGACCAGAGGATGACGCGGCAGATTGTTTTCGGCCATATAGTCCTGCACGTCCTGCGGACGCCAGTGCGCCAGCGGATTGATGCGCAGCCGCGAAGGGGGCTCGGATTCAAAGAACTCAAGCTGCTGCCGCTCGCCGCCCTGAAACCGCTTGCGGCCCGTGATCCAGGCATCGAATCTTCCCAGTTCACGTTCCAGCGGGATGGTCTTGCGGAAATCGCAGCAAGCATCCGTATTGAACTGATGCAAGGTGCCGTCGGGGTCGTTCAGCGCCACCTCGCGTTCGGTGGCGCGGATCACCCGCACATCGGTCAGCTTCAGCTTTTCGGTCACTTCCAGCTGATAATCCAGCGTTTCCTGGAAAAGCATCATCGTATCGATGAACAGCACCGGCGTCCCGGGCGCCACGACCGAAACCATGTGCAACAGCACCACCGATTCCGCCCCAAAGCTGGACACCAAGGTCGTCTGGCCCAGATCGGGGTCGCGCAGCGCACGCCGCAGGACCTCGGTCGCGGCGTGATGCCTGTAGCGATCGTTCAGCCGCGTCGCGCGGGCATCCAGCGTCTGATCAAGCATCGGCCGGATACAGCGCCGCTTTGAACGGAGCCACCCCTAGCCGACGATAGGCGTCGATGAAGCGCTCCTGAGGCGATTCACGCAGTTCCAGATAGGCGTCGACCAGCCGGTTGATGGCCGGGACGACCTCTTCTGCGGGAAAGCCCGCGCCGGCACGCTGTCCTAGCGTCGGGGTCTCATACCCGTCGCCGCCAAGCGTGATCTGGTAGTTCTCGACCCCCGCCCGGTCCAGACCAAGAATACCGATATGGCCCAGATGGTGATGGCCGCAGGCGTTGATGCAGCCCGAGATGCGGATCTTCATCTCGCCGATCTCGTCCTCAAGGCCGCGGGCGCGGAAATGCGCGGCGATGTCCTTGGCGATCGGGATCGAGCGTGCGGTCGCCAGCGTGCAATAATCCATGCCGGGGCATGCGATGATGTCCGTGATCTTGCCGGCATTGGCCGTGGCCAGCCCCGCTTCGCGCAGCGCGGCATAGATTTCGGTCAGGTCGGCCTTGCGAACATGCGGCAGGACCAGGTTCTGGTCATGGTTCACGCGGATGTCGCCATGGGCCAGCCGCTCGGCCAGATCGGCAACCAGCCGCATCTGATCGGCGCTCATGTCGCCCGGCGTTTCGCCCGGCCCCTTCAGGGTGATGATGGCGCTGGCATAGCCCGGGATGCGGTGCGGATGCAGGTTGGTGTCGGTCCAAGACCGAAAGGCGCCGTTTGCCGCGCGCGCCGCCTCATAGCCCTCGACGGGCGCATCGAGGAACTCGGGCGGTGCGAACTGGGCGCGCAGGCCGTTCAGGATTTCCTGATCCAGCCCCGAGAACTGCTGGCGGCGGCGCAGGAATTCCTCTTCGATGTCGGCCCGCATCACCTCAAGGCCACGCTCGGCCACGGTGATCTTGATCCGGGCCTTCCATTTGTTGTCGCGGCGGCCGGTCAGGTTATAGACAGCAAGGATCGCCTCCAGATAAGGCAGCAGATCAGCCTGCGGCAGGAACTCGCGCACCACCTGCCCCAGATGGGGCGTCCGACCCAAACCGCCGCCGACCCAGACCTGAAAGCCCCGCACGCCGTCCTGCTCGACAATGCGCAACCCGATATCATAGGCCGAAACCGCCGAGCGGTCCTGTTTGCCGGCCGAGACCGAGATCTTGAATTTGCGCGGCAAGAACTGAAATTCGGCGTGGTCGGTGGACCAGCGGCGCACAAGCTCGGCCCAGGGGCGCGGATCTTCCAACTCGTCGGCCGCCGCGCCGGCAAAGGCATCGGCGTTGATGTTGCGGATGGTGTTGCCCGAAGTCTGGATGCTGTGGATGCCGACCGAGTTCAGCGCTTCCATGGAATCGGGGATGTCGACCAGCTTGTGCCAGTGGAACTGGATATTGGTCCGGGTGGTGAAATGCCCATAGCCCCGGTCCCAACGATCGGCGACATGGCCCAGCATGCGCAACTGATCCGGCGTAAACGCCCCATAGGGAATCGCCACCCGATACATATAGGAATGAAGCTGCAAATAGACGCCGTTCATCAGCCGCAGAGGGCGGAACTCCTCTTCGGTCAGGCTGCCGTCCAGTCGGCGTTCGACCTGCCGGCGGAACTGCTGGGCGCGGTGGCGCAGGTATTCGCGGTGCTGGTCGTTATGCTGGGGACGCGCATCAAACATTGCTGGCCTCGAGTTCGGTCTGGGCGAATTCGGCTTGCTTGCCGTGGAAATAGTTGGAAGGCCCCCGGCGGCGGAACGCCTCGCGGAAATGCGTGGGCTCGGGGCATCCATCGGGCCCGCGACGGGCCTCGGCCAGATAGGGCCCGACAACGACGCTTGCCTGCGCGATGGCGTCAAGAAGGGCCAACTCGGCAATGGCCTCGTCTTCGAACAGCTCTGCCTCGCGCGGATCGGCGGTCCAGTCGCCGTCACGCATCCACACGCAATGACCCTGACGCAGGTCATTCGCAGTGATGACGGCGGGGGTGGCGGGGGACGGGGTGAAGCCTTTGGACATGGCCTTTGCCTTTCGTTTTCTCTGGTATCTATATAGAAAAAAATCCCCCATATTGACGAGTAGGGCGGAAAAATAAGAAACATCTTCGCATATCAGCAGGGCTGCAAGGACCAGGTTTCAGCATGAGCGACAACAGACAAACACCTATCCGGCTGGACGACACCGACCGCAAAATCCTGTCCCTGCTGCAAGAGGACGCCACCCTGTCGCTGGACGATATCGCAGCGCGGGTGGGGGCGTCAAAGACCCCGGTTTGGAACCGGATTCGCAAACTGCGCGAGGCGGGGGTGATCAGGGCCCAGGTCGCACTGCTTGATCCCGACGCGCTGGGGTTGGATGCCTGCTTTTTTGTGCTGATCCGCACCAGCGAGCACGATCCCGAATGGGCGCGCCGCTTCCTTGCCGCCGTGCGCGCCCGCCCCGAGGTGATCGAGGCGCATCGGCTGGCGGGGGATATCGACTATATCCTCAAGGTACGGGTGCGAAATGCCCGCGCCTATGATCGCTTCTATCAGGCGCTGATTTCCGAGGTGAAGATCCATAACGTCACCGCCTTGCTTTCGATGGAGGAACTGAAGGTGACGACGGCGCTTCCCTTGGACTAGGCGGCGCATATGGCGCGGTTTTATGGGTATTTAAGCAACAGAGAAAGGTTCAGGCCAGCGCCCTGAGCGCACGGGGCAGCGCATCGGCGAAAGCATCCATCTCGGCCTCCGGCCCACAGGAAACACGGATGCAGCGATCCATCGGCGCGACACCGGGCATGCGCACGAAGATACCCTCTAGCGCCAGCGCATCAAGCAAGGCGCGGGCAAAGGCGCCGTCCCGGCCACAATCGATCGCGACGAAATTCGTGGCCGAAGGTAATGCAACCAGACCGTTCGCGCGGGCGATATCTCCGATGCGGCTCCGGGCGGCAGCGGTGGCAGCACAGATATGGGCCAGCCAGTCCTGATCCTCCAGCGCTGCCAACACGCCGATCTGGGCGATGCGGTTGATACCGAAATGGTTCCGAATACGGTCGAATCCGGCAATCAGCTCTGCCGGGCCGATGGCGTAGCCGATCCGCGCGCCCGCCATGGCGTAAGCCTTGGAAAAGGTGCGGAAGCGGATCACCCGCCTATCTTGCGGATCTATCCGCGGAATCGCCTCTGCGGGCGCGAATTCGGCATAGGCTTCATCCAGAATCAGCAGGCTGCCCGATGGCAGATCGTCGAGCATGGCCTCGATCCTGATGCCAACGTGCCAACTACCCATGGGATTGTCGGGATTGGCCAGGTAGACCAGCCGCGCCCCTGTTTCGCTAGCCGCAGCGATCAGGGCATCGGGGTCCTCGGCGTGATCGCGGTAAGGCACCTTGTGCAACCGGCCACCGAAACCCGCGACATGATAGTTGAAGGTCGGATAGGCGCCGTCCGAGGTTACCACCACCTCGCCCGGCGAAACCAGTAGCCGGACCAAAAGGCCCAGAAGCCCGTCGATCCCTTCCCCCAGCATCACGTTCTCTGGCTGCACGCGGTGATGTCCTGCCAATGCATGGCGCAGGTCATGGCTGTCGGGATCGCCGTATTTCCAGACCTCCGCGGCCGCGCGCGCCATGGCCTCGATTGCCCGGGGAGACGGGCCAAAGCCGTTTTCATTAGCACCCAGCCGGGCACGGAACGGCGCACCGCGTAGGCGCTCCAGCGTCTCGGGGCCGGTGAAGGGAACCGTCGCGGGCAGCGCGGCTGCAATCGGGGTAAAACGCAATCGAGTCATGCGAGCACAGAAACCGCAATCCCGCCAGACGCGCAAGAGCGTCCCGTCCTCAAAGCTTCTTTCGTGCCCAAATATCCCGGGGAGTCGCGCGGCACGCGCGACGGGGCAGAGCCCCTAGAATGCCTTGAAGGTCATCGTCGTCAGCGTTCGCACGATGTGCGGGATGTCGAACAGCGAGTCGGAAAGGTAGCGTCCAACATCCTGATCCTCGGGCACATAGACCTTGGCCAGCAGGTCGTAATCGCCCGAGGTCGAGTAAAGCTCGCTCACGATCTCGCGGTCGTAGATCGCATCGGCGACCTCATAGGTCTTGCCGGGTGAACAACGGAACTGAACGAAAACCGGGCGCATCGGGAACCTCTCGATCTCTTGCCGGACCAGATTAGACTGCCGCCGACATGCGGGTCCAGTCCCCGCGCGCGAGCCCTTGCCAAAAGCGCCGCATCAGCAGCAGCGCAGCACAGGTCAGCCCCGCAACCAGACCCAGCCACAAGCCGGCCGGGCCGATTCCGGCCAGAAAGGCCAACCCATAGGCCACGGGCATCCCGACCAGCCAATAGCTGATGGCGGCGATGATCATCGGCATGCGGGTATCTTGCACCCCGCGCAAAAGCCCAAGCCCGATCACCTGCATCGCATCCATCAACTGAAACAGCCCGGCATAGAACAAAAGTCCCGCCGCAATGCCGATAATCGCCGGAGTCTCGGGGTGGGCCGCATCCAGGTAGAGGCCGACCAGCTGGCGCGGGAACAGTTCGAAAACCGCCACCGCCAGCATGGCGATGACCACCGAGACCGCCGTTACCGTAATCCCCGCGTCGCGCATCCCCACCGCATCGCCCCGGCCCCGGGCCTGCCCGATGCGCACGGTCGCGGCATTCGACATGCCCAGATGCAGCATGAAGGTGATCGAGGCGAGTTGCAGCGCGATGCCATGCGCCGCAAGTTCGCGCGTGCCGATCCAGCCCATCATCACGTTCGAGCCGACGAACAATCCGCCCTCGGCCACCATGGTCAGGCCGATGGGCAGACCCAGCAGAAACACGGTCCGCATCTCAGCCCAGTCGGGACGCCAGAACCTTTGGAACAGGTGGTATTTTCGCGCGACGGGCAGCCACGCGGCATAGGCCGCGATGGCCAGAAGCTGCGAAAACTGCACAGCAATGGCGGCAATGGCAGCGCCGCGAACCCCCAGCGCCGGCGCACCCAGATTGCCAAAGATCAGCACCCAGTTCAGCGCGATCACCAACGGCAGCCCGGCCAGAGTGATCCACAGCACGACATGCGGCCGCTCCATCGCGGCCAGATAGCTGTTGAGCGTCAGTTGGCTCAGCACCGCGACCAGCCCGAAGCCGGCGATGCGCAGGTAGTCCTGCGCCAGCCGCGCCACCACTGGCTCTTGTCCGATTGCCAGAAGGATCGGCTCGGAATGCCACATCGCGGGAATGACCGCCACGGCAAAGGCAATCGACAGCCACAGCGCCATCCGAGCCGAGCGGCGCACCTCGACCTCGTCGCCGCGCGCGATGGCGGTCGCGATCAACCCCATCACCCCGATTCCAAAGCCCATGCCAAGAAAGAACAGGATGTTGAAGAAAGACACCGCGATGACCAGCGCGGCCAGTTCCTCGACCCCGTACCAGCCGACCATGATGGTATCGGTGACGTGAATGGCCATGCGGGCCAGATGGCTGCCAACCAGAGGCAGGCCGAGCGCGAGCGTCGCGCGCAGATGAGGGACGTAGCGGCTGTAAGTCATGGCCCTGCCTTATCCTTAGGCAAAGGCGGCGGCAAGTCGTCACGGGGGCGGGCCCTCAGGGCCGGATCTCGACCTCGGTGCCGATGCCGGCATGGGCAAAGATTTCCTCGACCTCGGCATTGGTGACGGCGATGCAACCGGCGGTCCAGTCGCCCTTGACCCGATAGCCGTCCGGGACCTGATTGGGCTGACCATGGATCATGATGTCTCCGCCCGGGCTTATGCCGGCCTGACGCGCCGCCTGTCGGTGCCGGGGCTGCGGATAGTCGATGCCCATGGACAGGTGATAGGCGCTTTGCCGGTTCAGCCGGTCGATGCGAAAGATGCCCTCGGGGGTGCGCCCGTCGCCTTCGCGGCTCTTGTCGCCCTCGGGCGAGAAACCCAAGGCGATGCTGAAGGTGCGGGGCGGTCCGTTTTCCTGATAAACCGTCATGCGGCGCGCCGCCTTTTCGACCAGGATGCGCTGAACCGGCGAGGCGATGGGGGTTTCGGGCCGCACCGGCGGAGGCTGGAAAATCGGCGGCAGGGTGATGCGCGGCAGGCGAAACTCGGGCAGACGCGGCCAGTGCCAGCCCTCGGCGGCAGGCCGTGAGGGCTGGACGGGTGCGGGCTGCGGCGCCCATATCAGCCACAGCGCCCATAAAGCCGCCACAAGGCAAAGCGCCGAGAAAAGCCCGCCCAACCGTTTCATTGCAGGTCGCGGAACGCCTCTTGCAGGCGCGCGACGGCCTCGGCCACGCGGGCACGCGGGGTGGCGATATTGAAGCGCAGGAAATCCTCGCCCCCGGAGCCGAAGGTGCCGCCGTGGTTCGCGGCGATACGGGCGCCCTGTTCGACACGGCGCGTGAACTCGGCCCGATCCATCCCTGTGCCCGAAAAATCGACCCAAGCCAGATAGGTCGCCTGCAAGGACATCGAGCGGATGCCCGAAATCGCATTCACCCCTTCGTCGAACAGCCGCCGGTTGCCGTCCAGATATTCGACCAGCGCATCGACCCAGACCGCGCCCTCGGGCGAATAGGCGGCGGCGACCATGTCCGGCCCGAACAGCCCGGGCGAAATCCCCAGCGCCATCAGCCGGCCCTGCAGGCGCTTTCGCAGCCCCTCGTCCGCCACGATCAGGTTGCCGATATGGGCGCCGGCGATGTTGAAGGTCTTGGTCGCGGCAGTCAGCGTCACCAGACGCGGCACCATGTCGGGCGCGACCGTAGCCAGCACCGAATGGCGCGGACTGCCGGGCATGACCAGATCGTGGTGAATCTCGTCCGAAATCAGGATCAGGTCATGGGCGGCGCAGAAATCCGCGACCTCGCGCAGTTCCTCGGCGCTCCAGACCCGGCCGCCGGGGTTGTGGGGCGAACACAGGATCAGCATCCGTTCGCGCCCCGTCAGCAGGCGCGACCAGTTTTCCCAGTCCATGCGATACTGGCCGTCCCGGATCGCCAGCGGAAACTCGGCCACCTCGCGCCCCGAGGCGCGGATGACACGGGCAAAAGCGTGATAGACCGGAGTCATGACGATCACCCGGTCGCCCGGCTGGGTAAAGGCATCGACGCAAACCGCGGTACCGTTGACCAGACCATGCGCGGACAGGATCCATTCGGGCTGGATTTCCCAGCCGTGGCGATGCGCCATCCACCAGCGGATCGCCTCGGTATAGGCGCGGTTCGTGCCGGGATAGCCATAGACGCCATGTGTCGTCAGTCCCTCGACCGCGCGCTGGACCGCGGCGGGGGGCCGAAAATCCATGTCCGCCACCCACATGGCAATGCCGTCCTGGGGCGAGACGCCATAGATGGCCTGCATGTCGTCCCATTTCGAACATGCGGTGCCGGTGCGGTCGATGATCTCGTCGAAGTCGGGTTGCGCCATGGTTCCCTCATTTTCCGTTCGCAGGCAGCATAGCGGCTTGTTGCGCAAGGCCAAGGCTTGCCCTAGATCACGGGCATGACATTGCGCAATATCATTCTCCATCCCGATCCCCGGCTGAAAAAGCCATGCGAGCCCGTGGCCCGCATCACGCCCGAGATCGAAACCCTGGCAGCAGACATGCTGGCCACCATGTATGACGCGCCGGGCGTTGGCCTGGCCGCACCACAGGTGGGCGTTCTGTCGCGTCTTTACGTCATGGACTGCGAAAAGGACCCCGAGGCGCCGCACACCCCGCTTGTCATGGTCAACCCCGAGGTCACCTGGACCTCGGAGGCGCTGAACACCTATGAGGAAGGCTGCCTTTCAATCCCCGAGCAATATGCCGACGTGACCCGGCCGGCCGAGGTCAGGGTGCGCTGGCTGGGCCTCGACGGCAAGACGCATGAACGCGAGTTCGAGGGGCTATGGGCGACCTGTGCCCAGCACGAGATCGACCACCTCGACGGCAAGCTGTTCATCGACTACCTCAGCCCGATCAAGCGGCAGATGATCACCCGCAAGATGGTCAAGCTGAAGCGTGAGCGCACCCGTGCCTGAACCGCTGTCGGACGAACAGATCGCGCATGCCCCGCAAGGGCCCGATCTGGCGCGGCTGGCTGAACAAGGGCATATCCGCCCTGTCCTGATCCATCCCCACCCGACGCTGCGCCACATCTGCAACCCGGTCGGGCGGCTGGACTGGAGCGAGGTTTCACGGTTGGCAGCGGACCTTCTGGCAACCATGTATGACGCCGGGGGCCGTGGCCTTGCCGCGCCGCAAATCGGCGAAACCTTTCGTATCTTCGTTATGGATTCGGGCTGGAAAACCGGCACGCCCTGCCCGCGCGTGGTCCTGGACCCCGAGATCGCCCCCATGGGTGGCGAGGTCGAAACGGTCGAGGAGGGTTGCCTGTCGATCCCTGACCTACCGGTGGCGATGACGCGGGCAACCACGATTTCCATGCGCTGTTTCGACCTGACCGGTGCATTGCAGCTTCTGACGCTGACCGGGATCGAGGCACGCATCGCCCAGCACGAGGCGGATCACCTTGACGGCCGGCTGATCCTTGATTCGCTGCCAGATCCCGAAAATACCGACACACGTTAAACCTGTCTTAGGTATTTGCCGCTAAGCCGGGGCAGATGACGCTGCCGGGGTGCCTTTTGTCCGTTCTGTTCGCATTTCTGTGCTTGCTCGCCGGTTTTTGGATGGATGGGCGGCTATCTGTTACAAGCCTGACCGGGGGTGAGGGTTTTCGCAAGATCTGGTCAGCCCTTGGGCAAGGATTCTCCTTGCAGGTCCGGCACGATGCCGGGCTGTCGGAAAGCCCGGGGCGGATTTACCTTTATCTGCCTCCGTGATAGCCGGGACGGCATTCTTGCCAAGGCTGCCTGATGACCATTCGCCTCTTCCTGCCCTATGCAGATCGCCGGCTGCATATGCCCGCCCAGCCGGTGCCCGCGATCACCGAAACCGTGCGGATGATCTGGGACGACATGATCGCCACGATGGAGGCGATGCCCGGGGTCGGTCTGGCCGCACCGCAGATCGGCATCATGCAGCGGCTGGCGGTTGTCGATGCCTCGGAAAAGCGCGGTCAGGCGGTGCGCATGGCCAACCCCGAGGTGCTGCATGCCAGCGTGCAGTTGCGCCCCCATGAAGAGGCAAGCCCGAATCTTCCCGGCGTCTCTGCCCGGATCGAACGGCCCCGCGCGGTCACCGTCCGTTTTCTGAACGCCGACGGCGAAGTCGAGGATCGCGATTTCGTGGGACTTTGGGCGACCTCGGTCCAGCACCAGATCGACCACCTCAACGGCAAGCTTTATGTCGACCACCTGTCCCCCTTGCGCCGCAAGATGCTGGTGGCGAGATCGGCCAAGCTTTCGCGCCCCTGACACTGCGGCGATCCTGAGTCTTTTCTTTGTCACGGCAGCGGCCTACCTTCGAACGCGAACGGCGCATAAGGAAACCGGCCTTCGGTGACCCCGTGCCCGCGCAGCCGCGCCGGGCGTCCCGTTCGTGCTGAAACCTGCCCGCCCGTCGCGCGGGCCTAGCGAGACGGTAGGACATGATTTTTTCCGTACTACCCCTGCTTGTCGGACTGGTGTTTGCCGCCGCGTCGCTTACGCCCTCGCTGATCCCGAGGGATTGGCTGATGCAGGGGCTGCTGGTCGGGGGGTCCCTGGCGGCGGGCTATGTGATCACCCAGTTCGTACTGGCACTGTGGCGCGCGCTGGAGCTGCCGGTGCTTAAGGGCCGGCCGGCGCGCATCGCCCATGCCCTGCTGGCCGTGCCGGTGCTGGTGGTGTTCGGGCGCGGCGTGATCTTGTCGGGCGTGTGGCAAAACAGCATCCGCAGCCGCATGGGCATGCCGGATCTGGAGGTTAACAACACCGCCAAGATGCTGCTGCTGGCGCTCGTGGTGTTTCTGCTGCTTTTCGTGATCGGCAAGGCAATCGAGGCACTGTTCCACCTGCTGCGGTTGCGGCTGGCACGCTATATCCCGGCGCGCAGCGCCAATGTGCTGGGCCTGTTGCTTGCGGCGCTGATCGTGGTGACGCTGACCCGCGACGGAGTGGTGAACGGAGCGATGCGCATCGCCGACGGCTCGTTTGTCGCGGCCCAGCACCTGACCGATCCGAACGTCGCCCCGCCGACCGAGCCCTGGCAATCGGGTTCGGCAGTCTCGAACAGCGTCTGGGACCTGATGGGCAAACCGGGGCGGGATTTCGTACTGGGCGGGCCGCGCGCCTCTGCCATCTCGGCCTTTACCGGCCGCCCGGCCAAGGAACCCTTGCGGATCTATATCGGCCTTGCACAGGACAGACAGCCTGAAGCCCGCGCGCAACTGGCATTTGCCGAAATGCTGCGCGTCGGGGCCTTCGACCGCAAAGTGCTGGTGGTGGCAAGTCCCACGGGCACTGGCTGGATGGACCCGGCCAGCTACGACGCGCTGGAATACATCCATGGCGGAGACGTGGCGACGGTGGCGGTGCAATATTCCTATTTGATGAGTCCGCTGGCCCTGATATTTGAAACCGAAGCCGGCCTTGACCAGATAACGGCCCTGATGCGCCTGGTCTATGAACACTGGCGCCACCTGCCAGCAGAACAACGACCCCGGCTGTATCTGCACGGGATTTCGCTGGGGGCGTGGTCCTCGATGCACTCGTTCAACCCGTTCCAGATGATGAATGAGCCAGTCGACGGTGCTTTCTGGGTCGGACCACCCTTCCCCTCGACGCTATGGCGGCAGGCCAATGCAGCGCGCCTGCCCGGCAGTCCCTTCGTCCTACCGGAAGTGGATGACAGCGAGGTGATCCGCTATGCCAGCCAGTTCCAGCCCCCAGACCGCTCGGGCCGGCCATGGGGGCGGTTGCGCATGCTGTTCCTGCAATATGCCAGCGATCCGATCGTGTTCTACGACCCCACCTCGCTGTGGAGAGCGCCGGAATGGATGCGCGAGCCGCTGGCGCCCGACGTCTCGCCGCGGCTAAGCTTCACGCCCGTCGTGACACAACTGCAACTGACAGTGGACATGCTGGTCTCGACCTCGGCACCGCCGGGCTTTGGCCATACGTATCACGCCCACGACTATATCGACGGCTGGATCTCGGTCACCGACCCCGAAGGTTGGACAGCGACCGAGACGGAGCGGCTCAAATCGATCTGCGGTCAGAACGGAAAATACGGATGCGAAAATCGCTGACCGTCGCCCTGACAGTGCTGGGGGTTCTGGTACTGGCGTTGGTGCTGAACACGGCGCGCAACTATGCCGGCTGGCAGCCCGACACCGATACGCCGGCCGAACGGCGGGCCCGGTTGGAGCCGCATTGGCGCCTGATTTCGCCTGACGGCCCCGGCCCGCACCCCGCCGCCGTGCTGCTTTCTGGCTGCGACGGGGTCTATGACAACATGGACTATTGGGCGCAGGAATTCGTGGCCATGGGCAGGGCGGCCCTGATCCTTGACAGCCACGCACCGCGCAATCTGGACAAGGCCCAAGCCTGGCGCGCAATCTGTGCCGGGCAGGTCCTGCCGGGAACCGAACGCGCAGGCGATCTGGCCGTGGCGTTGACGGCGCTGCGCGGAATGCCGGGCGTCGACGCGTCGGATGTCGCGCTGCTTGGTGCCTCGCACGGCGGCTGGACAGTAATGGAGCTCTTGCGTCAACTGGGCGAGAGCGAACCGCCTCCGGGCCTGACCGCATGGCCCGCCCCGCCCGAAAGCCTTGCCGCGCAGCTTGGGCCGGTCGTGCTGCTTTATCCCTATTGCGGATTGCTGAACACGGCCGACAAGGGACCATGGCCGGATAATATTCAGGGGCTGATGCTGCTGGCGGAAGAGGATTCGATCATCGATTCCGAAGCCTGCCGGCAGATGGCCACCGAAATGGCCGAACATGGCGCGCAACTGGCGGTCAAGACCTATCCGGGCATCAATCATGGGTTTGACCAGCGCGAACACTCCTTGCTTTCGCCGCTGGAGTTCGACCCCAAGGCGCTGGAGCAGGCGACCCGGGACATCCGCAGCTTCATGCAGGGTTTTGCCGCGCCGCCGCCCGGGATATGAGACCCGGAACAAGGAGAGCAGCGATGCGCGTCATTTTCATGGGCACACCCGATTTCTCGGTCCCTGCGCTGCGGGCCATCGCCGCGAAGCATCAGGTCATCGCGGTTTATTCCCAACCGCCGCGCGCCGCTGGGCGCGGGCAAAAACCCCGCCCCTCGCCCGTGCATCGCGCTGCCGAGGAGCTTGGCCTGCCCATCCGCACACCCGAGCGGTTGAAATCGCCGCAGGATCAGGCAGATTTCGCCGCGCTTCAGGCTGATGTGGCGGTGGTCGTCGCTTACGGGCTGATCCTGCCGCAACCGGTGCTGCAGGCGCCGCGTCTGGGTTGCCTGAATCTCCACGCCTCGCTTTTGCCACGCTGGCGTGGCGCGGCGCCCATCCACCGCGCGATCATGGCCGGGGATGCGGAAACCGGCGTCGCCATCATGCAGATGGAGGCAGGGCTGGACACCGGCCCGGTACTGGCCGAGGCGCGCACCGCCATCGGGCCCGGGGACACCACCGCCGACCTGCACGACCGGCTGGCCGAAATGGGTGCGGCGCTGATCACCGGGACGCTGGAACGCCTGCCCCTGCCCGCCCAAGCGCAGCCGGAGCAGGGCGTGACCTATGCGCACAAGATCGACAAAGCCGAGGCACGCATCGACTGGACTCGCCCTGCGATGCAGATCGACCGGCAGATCCGCGGGTTATCGCCCTTTCCCGGTGCCTGGTGCCTGATCGGGGATGAGCGGGTAAAGCTGCTGCGCTCGCGTCTTGTCGCTGGTTCGGGCATCCCCGGGACGGTGCTGTCCGGCTTTACCATCGCCTGCGGCGAGAATGCCGTCGAGGTGCTGGAGGCACAGCGCCAGGGCAAGCGTCCCATGCCAGCCGCCGAAATCTTGCGCGGTATGTCTCTGCCCGATCGGCTTGACTAACCTCACTGTAGCAAATTCGCCACAACCAGCAGTTGACGTACGGCCAGCGGGCTGTTTCGGTCAACCTCATGTTAATCTTTGCCTGTCAGACCGGTTTTCGAGAGCATTTCGATCCGGCGGTCCTGAAAAGGGAACGATTATGGCGAATATTATGGAAAGTCCGCTTCGTGTAATGGCCGATCACTGGTGGGTGCCGCTGATACGCGGCATCGCCGCGATCATATTCGGGCTGATGGCGCTGGTCTGGCCGGGGCTGACCGTCTTTGTCCTGCTGGTGGTCTTTGGGTGTTATGCGATCTTCGACGGGGTGATGTCGATCATTCTGGGCTTCTGGCGCAGGTCCTCGGACGAACGCTGGTGGGCTTGGGTGCTGGACGGCGTGTTGTCGATCCTCATCGGCCTGATGGCGCTGTTCTGGCCCAAGGCGATGGCGCTGGCCTTTGTCATCTGGATGGCCGCATGGGGGGTGGTCACGGGCGTCTTGCGCATCATCGCCGCGATCCGCCTGCGTCATGAGATCGAGGGGGAATGGGCGCTGGCACTCAGCGGTGTGTTGCTGGTGGTCTGGGGCGTCCTGATGGCGCTGGTGCCAAAGGCGGGACTGCTTAGCATTGCCTGGCTGATCGGCACCTTCGCCCTGCTGATCGGCGTGGCGATGATTGCGCTGGCCTTCCGCCTGAAAGGGGCAAAAGGCATCTAGGTGCCGCGTGGCTTGGCCCTTGTGGTCGGGTCGGCCTCAAGCGGGTTTTCCGGCCAGGGATGGCGGGGGTAACGCCCGCGCATGTCCTTTCTGACCTCGCCATAGCCGCCCGTCCAAAATCCCGGCAGGTCGGTCGTCACCGCAATCGGCTTGCCGCCCGGAGACAGCATGGTGATGCGCAACGGCCGGCCGCCGATAACAGGGTGGCGCGCAAGGCCGAATAGTTCTTGCAGTTTCAACTCGACCGAGGGCGTCTCGTGGTCATAGTCGATGGGCACCTTGCGACCCAGCGGCGTTACGAAATGCGCCGGCGTCGCCTCATCCAGCCGGCGCTGGCCGTCCCAGCCGATGCGCGACTTCAGCGCCTCGGTCAGATCCAGCGCGCGCAGATCGGCCAGCGTCCGCGCGCGGCCCAGCCAAGGCAGCAGCCAGTCCGGGTCCGCAAGCAGGCTGTCGTCATCGACCGGCCCCAGTTCCGGGACCAACGCGATACGCGCGCGCAGCCGCGCAGCGCCGGGTGTCCAGTTCAGCCCGTTCGCACGAAGCCCTTCAAAGGCCGCACGGGCCAGCGTCTCGGCGGCGGGATCGTCCAGCGCCCGGTCGGCCAGCACCAGCGCACCGAAGCGTTCCTGCCTGCGGGCAATGACACGATTGTCGCGGCGCGACCATTCCACGGTCTCGATGGTGCCGATGCGGTTGGGGAATAGCGCGCGGACCTCATCCTCATCCACGGCGACGGCCATGCGGATGCGGGCCTCTCGCGTGTCGCCATCAAGGTCGGTCGCCACGATCAGCCGTTGCGCGGCCAGCGCATCGCCTTCGGGCAGCACCGCCCCGTTGCCGCCCGACAGCACATAGCGCGGCTGATCGCCCTTGCGACGCAGGCCGATACGGTCGGGATAGGCCAGCGCCGCCATGGCACCCGGCGACAGTGCAGAACCCGATGATTCCGTGGCGGGCGTCATGCGGCGCAGGCGCTTTGCCTCGTCGCGGATCCGGTGCAGGGCGCCAGCGTTGATCGGCCAGGGATGGCGGTCCTGATAGGCTCTGGTATCGCGGATCGCTGCCAGCCGCAGGGTCAGGTCGGTCGGCGCCCCTGTCAGCGGGTCGCGTTCGGCCAGCAGCGCCGCCAGATCGGCAGCCGCCCGCCCCGCGCTGACAAGCATATGCGCCAGCCGGGGATGCAGCGGCAACGGGGCCAGCCTGCGGCCATGCGCTGTAATGCGGTTGTCGCTATCCAGCGCACCAAGGTCGTGCAAAAGCGCCCGCGCCTCGGCCAGCGCCGCTTCGGGTGGCGGGGTCAGAAAAGCAAGATCGCGCCCGTCCGAGCCCCAGATCGCCAGCTCCAGTGCCAGACCGGCAAGATCGGCCACGGCGATCTCCGGGGGGGCAAAGGCGGGCAGCGCGCCCTCTTCAGCACGCGCCCACATGCGATAGCAGATGCCCGGGGCAACACGGCCGGCGCGGCCCCGGCGCTGTTCGGCCTCGGCACGGCTGACGCGCTCGGTCACCAGCCGCGACATGCCCGAACCGGGATCGAAGCGCGCCCGCCTTGCGCGGCCCGCATCGACCACCACCCGCACATCGGGAATGGTCAGCGAGGTTTCCGCGATCGAAGTCGCCAGCACGATCCGCCGCCGCCCACCGCCCGAGGGTTGCAGGGCCGCGCGCTGCGCCTTGAAGTCCATCGCGCCGAACAGCGGCAGCACCTCGGCATCAAGGTCCAGCATGGCCTGGACGCGGCGGATCTCGCCCTCGCCCGGCAGAAAGGTCAGGATGGTGCCGCCGGTGTCGCGCGTCGCGGCTTCGGCCTCGGCGATCAGCCGCGCCGCCTCGGGCACCAGCCGGGCGCCTGCCGGTAGCGGCCGGCCCAGCCAGCGGGTCTCGACCGGAAAGGCGCGCCCGTCCGAGCGGATGACGGGGGCGCCATCCAGCAGCGCCGCGACCGGCTCTGCGTCCAGCGTCGCGGACATGACGACCAGCGCCAGATCGGGGCGCAGGGCCTGCCGCGCCTCCCACGTCAGGGCAAGGCCCAGGTCGGCATTCAGGCTGCGTTCATGGAATTCGTCAAAGATGACGCAGCCGATGCCCTCCAGCGCGGGATCGGACTGGATCATCCGGGTCAGGATGCCCTCGGTCACGACCTCGATGCGGGCGCCAGCCACCGCCTCGCCGCGAATGCGATAGCCGACGGTCTGGCCCAGCACCTCGCCCAGCGTCTCGGCCATGCGTTCGGCAGCGGCGCGGGCGGCAAGGCGGCGTGGCTCCAGCATCAGGATGCGGCCTTGAATGACGGGCAACAGCGCCAGCGGCACACGCGTGGTCTTGCCCGCGCCGGGCGGCGCCATCAGCACGGCGCGGCCATGGGCGGCAAGCGCCTGGGTCAGTTGCGGCAATACGGCGTCGATGGGCAGTTGCATTCCCGCCTTATGGCAAAGCCGCCACGGCGGAGAAAGCCCCCGCCGCTTCCCATGCCCAAAAGGCGTCGTCAACGTCAGCCGGGGCGCAACCCCTGGGTCGAACCGACCTCGATACGCTGATCGGCAGCCGCGGCACGTTGCGGCGCTTAATCCAGCCCCTACACATCCGCGTCGGCTCTGCCTATCTTGACCGGGCCAAAGCGAGGGACGGAATGGGTATCGCCGACGATCTGATGCAGGGTCTGGGAATATCGGACCCGGTGATCCGGCTTGGGGTGACGGGGCTGTCGCGTGCAGGCAAGACCGTCTTCATCACCTCGCTGGTGGCCAATCTGCTGGACCGGGGCCGGATGGCGGGCCTGCGGGCCGCCGCCGATGGCTCGCTCAAGGCAGCGTGGCTGCAACCCCAGCCCGACGACACCGTGCCGCGTTTCGATTATGAGCGGCATCTGGCGGCGATGACCGGCCCCGACCCGCATTGGCCCGAGGGCACGCGCCACGTCAGCCAGTTGCGCCTGTCGCTGCGGGTGCAGCCGCGCGGACTGGTTGCGGGACTGCGGGGCCAGCAGGTGCTGCATCTGGATATCGTGGACTATCCGGGCGAGTGGCTTTTGGACCTGCGTCTGATGGACCGGGATTTCGACCAATGGTCGCAAGAGGTACTGGATCGCATGTCCGGCCGCCCCGGTGCCGACAGCTTCCTTGCCGCACTGGCCGGAACCGATCCGGCCCGGTTCGACGAAACCGCCGCGCAGGCGCTGGCCACCACCTATACGCGCCACCTGCATCTGGCGCGCGAGGCGGGCTGGTCTGACTGCACCCCCGGCCGCTTTCTGATGCCCGGAGAGCTTGACGGCTCACCCGCGCTGACCTTTACCCCCCTGCCGCACGACATGCGCGCAACGCCCTTGGGCCGCGAGTTCTCGCGCCGCTTCGGGGCCTATAAGTCGCGCGTGGTAAAGCCGTTTTTCCGCGATCATTTCGCCCGCATCGACCGGCAGGTGGTGCTGATGGACGTGCTGGGCGCAATCCACGCCGGCCCGCGCGCCGTCGAGGACATGCGCCGCGCCATGGCCGACATCCTCAGTGCCTTTCGCCCCGGCCGGGCGGGTTGGCTGGCGCAGCTGTTGGGCTCGCGCCGGGTGGGGCGCATCCTGTTCGCCGCGACCAAGGCCGACCACCTGCACCACATCCAGCATCCGCGCCTGACCGCGATCACCGCCGCCATGTTGCGCGATGCTCGCGATCGCGCCGATTTCTCGGGCGCGCGAACCGAGGCCATGTCCATCGCCTCGCTGCGCACCACCACCGAAGAGATGATCCGGCAGGACGATGACGAACTGCCCGCCGTGCGCGGCACATTGATGGATGGGCGGCAGGCGGCCTTTTATCCGGGCGAGTTGCCGGCCAATCCGGCCGAGTTGCTGGTGCCGGCAAGTCAAGGCGCAACACGTTGGCTGGATGGCGATTATGCGATCATGGATTTTGCGCCGGCGCCGCACACGCTGCGTCCGGGCGACGGGCCGCCGCATATCCGGCTGGACCGCGCGGCCGAGTTCCTGATCGGCGACAGGATATAGGAGAGCGCCATGGCTGAACCTCCGAAACGGCGCGGACCTGTCCTGCTGGAGATGAGCGCACAACCCGGCGAGTCCCGGTCCGAAGCATCGACGAGACCCGCCTCCGAACCTGCCGCCGCACCGCCGGGACACGACCAGCGAAACCGCAAGGCGCCACGGGCGGAATGGCGCGAGGATGAAGCCGCGCCCTCGCCCGCCGATGCGCCGATGATCGACGATGGGCTGGCCTCGCCCCTGCCGCAGCCGCGCACCATGCAACTGGTCGCGCGTCTGGTGGGGCGCGGACCGTCGCGGCTGACGCGGTTCTTCATCAATACCGGCGTCGCCTTGTTCACATTCCTGCTGTCGGTGGCCGCGCTGCGCTATCTGACCGATCTGCTGAACAGCTATCCGCTGCTGGGCTGGATCGGCTTTGCGCTGATGGTGATGTTCTGTCTGGCCGCGCTGGGGATGGCGTGGCGCGAATATCGCGCTTGGGCACGCTTTGCCGCCATTGATGGCATCAACCGAGAGGCAGGCGCGGCGCTGGCCTCCAGCGACCTGAAGGCGGCACAGCATGTCGTGGACCGGATGGAGAGCCTTTACCGCGCGCGGCCGGAACTTGAATGGGGCGTGAGCCGGCTGCGCGAACGCAAGGCCGATGCCTATGACGCCGAGACCTTGATCGCGCTGGCGGAAACCGAATTGCTGGCCACGCTGGACCAGCAGGCCCGGCGCGAGATCGAGGCCGCCGCCCGCACCGTCGCCGCCGCCACCGCGCTGATCCCGCTAGCGCTGGCCGATGTGATCGCCGCGCTCGCCGCCAACCTGCGAATGATCCGCCGCATGGCCGAGATCTATGGCGGCCGTGCCGGCGCCGTGGGCGGCTGGCGGCTGGCGCGCACGGTGATGACGCATCTGATCGCCACGGGCGCCGTCGCAGCCGGCGACGACCTGATCCACACCGTCGCAGGGGGCGGGCTGCTGGCCAAGGTGTCCCGGCGCTTTGGCGAAGGCGTGGTCAACGGGGCACTGACCGCCCGCGTCGGCATCGCCGCGATGGAGGTTTGCCGGCCATTGCCCTTTATCCACCAGCCACGGCCGAAGGTGGGCAATCTGGTCGCGCGAGGTCTAAAGGGGCTGTTCGGAGAGGACGCGGCAAACTAGCCGCAGATTGCGCGGGTGTCGGGGTATTTGGGCAACGAAGAAGATCGGGGCGGTTCTTTACCTGCCCGATCCGGCGTATTGAGGTGGTATGAGATCGCGTCGCTTTGCCCTGTCGCTGATGGTCGCCGTTCTGGTCCTGAGTCTGGGAGCAGGCGTCCGGGATCGCTTTGACGATTGGGTCAGAGCGACCGAATTGCCGCGGCTGGAAGTTCCGGTGGGCGTCGAGGTGTTGGCGCGCGACGGTTCGCTGCTGCGGGCGTTTCAGGTTGCAGATGGACGTTGGCGGCTTGACGCCGGGCCGGTCGATCCGCTGTTTCTGGCTATGCTCGTGCTATGGGAGGACCGGCGGTTTTCACGCCATGCCGGAGTGGATGCGTGGGCGTTGCTGCGGGCGGGTGGTCAGGCACTGCGGCACGGGCGGGTGGTCTCGGGCGGCTCGACCCTGACCATGCAGGTCGCACGGCTGATCGAAGAGGGACCAACCGGGCAATGGTCCGGCAAGGCCCGGCAGTTGCGGCTGGCGCTGGCATTGGAAAAGCGGCTGGAAAAGCGCGAGATCCTGGAGCTTTATCTGCGCCTTGCCCCCTATGGCGCCAATGTCGAGGGCATCCGCGCGGCATCCCTGCAATGGTTCGGCAAAGAGCCGAGGCTGCTGAATCCCGCGCAAGCCGCGCTGCTGGTCGCCCTGCCGCAATCACCCGAGACGCGCCGGCCGGACCGGTTTCCCGAAGCGGCAAAGGCCGCGCGGGACCGGGTTCTGGCGCATGCGGCGACGGCGGGGCTGATCTCGGACGCCGATGCGCAGGCAGCGATGACCGAGCCGGTGCCACGGGCCCGCCGGGCATTTCCCGCGCTTGCGCCTCTGCTGGCCGCACGCCTGCTGCGCGAGCATCCGGGCGCGGCGCGGATCGAGACCACCATCGACCCGCGCTTGCAACGCCGCGCCGAGGATCTGGCCACGCGTGCCGTGCGCGGCGCCGGGCGGCGGCTTTCGGCGGCGGTGGTTCTGGCCGATCACCGCACCGGAGAAATCCTGGCCGAGGTCGGTGCGGCGGACTGGACCGATGGCGCCTCAAGCGGGTTCGTGGACATGGCGCGGGCCTGGCGCTCGCCCGGCTCGACGCTGAAGCCCTTTGTCTATGGGCTGGCGTTCGACGACGGGCTAGCCCATCCCGAGACGCTGATCGAGGACCGGCCGACCGCCTTTGGCCGCTGGCAGCCCCAGAACTTCGACCACAATTTCCGCGGCACCGTCAGCCTGCGGAATGCGTTGATCTGGTCGCTGAACATCCCGGTGGTCAAGCTGGCCGAGGCGGTCGGGCCGAACCGCATCAATCAGGCGCTGCGTCGCGGCGGGGTCGAGTTGCGCCTGCCCGGCGAGACGGCGGGCCTTGCTATCGTGCTGGGCGGCGCGGGTGTGACGCTGGAAGGGTTGACCGAGGGTTACGCGGCCCTGGCGCGCGGTGGACGAGGGGTCAGGCTTTCGCCGCTGCCCGGCGCAAGCGAGGAACGGCCTGTGCCGATGTTCGGCCCCGTCGCCGCATGGCAGGTCGGCCATATTCTGGGCCAGAACTCTGCCCCGCATGGCGCACGTCAGCGCCCGATGGCTTATAAAACCGGCACCTCTTACGGGCATCGTGATGCCTTGGCGGTAGGCTATGACGGGGCGCATGTGGGGGCGGTCTGGCTGGGGCGGCCGGACGGAACACCCGTGCCCGGCGCTTTTGGCGGCGATCTGGCGGCGCCGGTGCTGTTCGACCTGTTCGACGCCCTGCCCTCGGTGGCCCTGCCGCCGCCCCCGCCCCAGGCATTGACCCTGCCCAACAGTGCCCTGCCCTTGCCGCTGCGTCGCTTTGCACCTGCCGGGCGGGCCAGCGCCATGGCTGCAAGCCCCGTCAGCCCCGATGCATTGCGCCTGACCTATCCGCCAAACGGGGCCGAGGTGGAGGCGACTGGCCCGCTGACGGCCAAGGCGAGGGGCGGTCGCGGGCCCTGGACCTTTCTGCTGAACGGCGCGCCTGCCGCCATCGCCCAGCCGCAGCCCATGGCCAGCCTGCCCAATCCCGGCCCCGGATTTGCCGAATTGACGGTTATCGATGCCGACGGGGCCTCGGCAACTGCGGCAATCCGGCTGCACTGACGCAATTTGAACGTCTCTTCATCCGCTTGACCTTTTCTTAGCCGGGCTTTGCGCCATATTCGCACCATGCTTCGCATCACCGACCAGATCACCATTCAGGAATGGGAGCTGTCCGAACAGTTCACCCGGTCCCAGGGACCGGGCGGTCAGAACGTGAACAAGGTCGAGACCGCCGTCGAACTGCGGTTCGAGGCCGAACGCTCGCCGCACCTGTCCGCTCCGGTCAAGACCCGGCTGCGTCGGCTGGCCGGACGGCGCTGGACGCAGGATGGCGCTGTGCTGATCCGGGCCGAGGAAACGCGCAGTCAGGCCCGCAACCGCGAACTCGCGCGGGAGAGGCTGGCGGAACTGATCCGCCAGGCGCTGGTCGCGCCCCGCAAGCGCATCCCGACCCGCCCCACGCTGGGCAGTCAGCGACGCCGGTTGGCCGCCAAGACCCAGCGCGGCGACGTCAAGGCGATGCGCGGCCGCATTCGCGACGCGGAGGACCCGGCATGATCGTCGCATTCCGCGAAAAGCTGGCCCGGCTGATCGGCCGCCGCCCGCCCGATATGCAAGTCGCCGCGCTGTGTCTGAATGGCACGACCGGCGAAGTGTTGCTGGTGACAAGTCGCGGCACCGGCCGCTGGATCGTGCCCAAGGGCTGGCCGATGGCCGGCCGCACCCTGGCCGACGCCGCCCGTCAGGAAGCATGGGAGGAAGCCGGCGTCAAAGGACGTGTCGGCGAGGCCGAGATCGGCCGTTATCATTATGACAAGGATCAGGACCGCGGCTTTGCCATCCCGGTCGAGGTGCGGGTCTTTCCGCTTTACGTAGACGAGTTGAAACAGAACTTTCCCGAAGCGCATGAGCGCATACGCCGCTGGTTCGCGCCCGAGGACGCCGCCCGTTTGGTCGCCGAGACGGGGCTGAAGCAAATCCTGCACCGCCTGCCCGCGCCCAGGCAGCACCCGGCATGAGGCGCAACCACCGCGAGTTCCGCACACTCGACAAGGACCTGAGCCGCATCACCAACACCGAACGCGCGGTGCTGCATTCCGCGCGCCCGGTTTTGCGGCTGGGGCTGGCGCTGATCTTCATCGCCGCCGCCAGCTATATCGGCACCGGCTTTTTTGCAGGCCAGCCCGGGTTGGGGATTCTGGCGGCGAGCATGGCGGTCGCCGCCTATCTGGCGCTGTCGATCGGTGGCAACGACGTGGCGAACGCCCTGGGGCCCGCCGTGGGTGCAGGCGCCATCGGCATGACCAAAGGCCTGTTGCTCGTCGCCGTGATGGAGGTGCTGGGCGCGGTCATCGCCGGCCGCGCGGTTACCACCACATTGACCGAAGGGCTGGTCGGCAGCACGCTGGGCGAGGGTGAGGCGACAGCACGGATGATGCTGGCGGCCCTGCTTGCGGCGGGCAGTTGGATCAGCCTTGCCACCTGGCTCGACGCGCCGGTCAGCACCACGCATTCCGTAGTCGGCGCCATCGCGGGCGCGGGGCTGGCGACCTTTGGCCTTGGCGCGGTGAACTGGCCCTCCATGGCATTGATCGCGGTTGGCTGGATTGCCTCGCCCTTGGTTGCGGGACTGATCGCGGCGGGGATGATGGCGCTTTTGCGGGTGCTGGTCGCGGATCGCGAGGATCGCGTGGCCGCCGCCCGCATCTGGATGCCTGTGATCGTGGGGTTAGCCTCGTCCATGTTGGCGGGAATGGCCGAGTTGGCATGGCATGGCTGGGGCTGGGCCACGAATGCGGCGCTGATGCTGGTCTGCGGCGCGCTTGGCTGGCTGTATACCCGGCGGCGCATCGATCGCCAGTTGCGCGGAAAGATCAGCGGGCGGCTGTCGATGAGGCAGTTGCTGGCGGTGCCGCTGGCCGCCACGGCGCTGGTCATGGGTTTTGCCCATGGCGCCAACGACACCTCGAACGTGGCCGCGCCGCTGACCATTATCCTCGACAGCCTGTCGGCGGGGGGCGAGGACGATCTGCGCGCCCGGCTGGTTCTGCTGCTGGGCGGTCTTGGCATCGCGCTGGGGGTTTTGCTGTTCGGGCGCAGGCTGGTGCATATGGTGGGCAGTCGGATCACCCGGCTGAATTCGTCCCGCGCACTTTGCGTGTCGCTGGCAACGGCATCGACGGTGCTGGGTGCATCGCTTCTGGGGCTGCCGGTTTCAACCACGCATGTCGCGGTGGGTGGCGTGTTCGGTGTCGGCTTTTATCGGGAATGGCGCGACCGGCGGCTGACGGGCGGCCAAGCCCCTCTGCCGGTCGAGGAGCGCCGCCGCCGCCATCTGGTGCGCCGATCCTATATGCGGATGATCCTGGGGGCCTGGCTGGTTACCGTGCCCGCAGCCGCCGCTCTGGCCGCCGTGCTGGTCTGGGTCGGCGGTTTCTAGACGCACCGCCTTTCCCAATCACTGTCGTCAGGCCCGGCGCAACCCCGCCTCACCCGCCGCGCGGGTCTCGGAAAGGGTGGCGCCGGTGCTCAGCGCCTCGGGGTCAAGCATCAGCTCCAGCACCGCCAACGTGCCTGCCGCCTGAGCGCGCGCGAAAGCGTCGGCAAAGTCCTCTTGTCGCGCCACCACCTCACCATGCCCGCCATAGGCCCGCGCCAGCGCGACAAAGTCGGGATTGGCCAGCGCCGTGCCTGAAACACGGCCGGGATAGCTGCGTTCCTGATGCATGCGGATGGTGCCGTAATGTCCGTTGTTCGCCACGATGACGATGACGGCGGCACCATGCTGGGCGGCTGTCGAAATCTCGTTCACGGTCATTTGCAAACATCCGTCACCCGCCATGCAGACCACGGCGCGATCAGGATGCTGCAATTTGGCGGCGATTGCTGCGGGCAGGCCGTAGCCCATCGACCCCGAGGTCGGCGCAAGCTGCGTGCCCCAGCGGCGATAACGATAATAGCGGTGAACAAAAGCCGCGTAATTCCCGGCGCCGTTGGTGATGATCGCATCCGGCGGCAGGTGATCGGAAAGCCAGCGCACCACCTGCTCCATCCGCACCGCGCCGGGGGTGGGTTTTGGTTGCTGCCATGCCTCGTAAGCGGCGCGAAGCTCGCCCGTCCAGCCGTCCCAGCGCCGGGGCGCGGGCAAAGCGGCCAGCGCCGCCACCACCGCACGCGGGTCCGCCACCAACCCCGGATCTGGCCGCCACAGATGCCCCAGTTCGTCGGGCGAGGGATACACATGGATAACCCGGGCATGCGGCCGCACCGGGTCCATCAGGTCATAGCCCCGCGTCAGGGTGTCGCCCAGCCGCGAGCCAAGCGACAGCACGCAATCCGCCTGCGATAGCGCCTGCCCCAGCACCGGGTTCATGCCGACCCCCAGATCGCCGACATAGTTCGGATGTGCATTGTCCATGTGCCCCTGACGGCGAAAGGGCACGGCGACCGGCAAGCCCCAGCCTTCCGCGAAACGCGCCAGATCGTCGGCGGCCACCTGCGACCACAGCGTCCCGCCCGGCACGACCAAGGGCCGCTCGGCCCCCGCCAAAGCCTGCGCGATGGCCGCGACGGATTCCCCGGCAACCGCAGAAAGCGGCGCGGCAGCGGGCAGCAGATCGGGCACCTCGGCCCGGGATGCGATCATATCCTCGGGCAGCGCCAGCACCACGGGACCGGGCCGACCGGACATCGCAAGGTGGAAAGCGCGGCTGACATATTCCGGGATGCGCTCAGTCTGGTCGATCTGGGCAACCCATTTCGCCAGCGGACCGAACATGGCGCGGTAATCAACCTCTTGGAACGCCTCGCGGTCGCGGTCGGATTGCGCAATCTGGCCCACGAACAGGATCATCGGTGTCGAATCCTGCCGCGCCACATGCACGCCCGCGCTGGCATTGGTGGCGCCCGGACCCCGGGTGACAAACACCACCCCCGGCCGGCCGGTCAGCTTGCCGTGCGCCTCGGCCATCATCGCAGCACCGCCCTCTTGCCGGCAGACGACGTTCTGGATGCCAGATGCATAAAGCCCGTCCAGCACCGCCAAAAAGCTTTCCCCGGGAACCGAAAACACCCGCCCGACCCCGTTCGTCTTCAGCGCATCGACCAGAATCTGTCCACCGTGCCGCATCGCCACCCCACCTTCCCATCTTGCTTTTCTTTCCCGAACAGTCTGGGCCAGCTTGCGTTGAACTGGCAAGATGGCGCGGGTTATCCGAGGTCGTCATGCCGCAGCCTTCCGTTCTTTTCGTCTGTCTGGGCAATATCTGCCGCTCACCCTTGGCCGAGGCCGCGCTGCGCGCCGCCGCCAGTGCTGCGGGGGCGCAACTGCTGGTCGACTCGGCCGGGACCGGCGATTGGCATGTGGGCCATGCACCGGACCCTCGGGCGCAAGAGGTTGCGGCGCGGGCCGGCATTGACATCTCGGACCTGCGCGCCCGGCAGGTGCGGGCCGGGGATTTCCACGACTTCGACCATATCATCGCGATGGATCACGAAAATCTTGCGAACCTGCGTCGCCTTGCGCCCTCGGGCGGCAGCGCGCGGCTGTCGCTGCTGCTGGATCATGTGCCGGGGCGCGAGGGGCAATCGGTCGCCGATCCATACTTCGGCGAGGCCGCCGGCTTTGATGCCACCTGGTGCGACGTGACCATGGGGGCACAAGCCCTGCTGCGGCTGATCGTCCGGCAGGAATGACAACCCGGCCTTTACAGCCCGGCGCGCCCGCCCTATCTCTGCCCGATCATGGCCACGAAATCCGACCCGAATTACAAGATCATCGCCGAGAACCGCCGCGCCCGCTTCGACTACTTCATCGAAAGCGATCTGGAGGTTGGTATCATGCTGACCGGGTCCGAGGTGAAAAGCCTGCGCACCGGCCAATCCAACATCGCCGAAAGCTATGCCTCGGTCGAACAGGGCGAGTTGTGGCTTATCAACGCCTATATCGCCCCCTACAAACAGGCCGGCATCTTTGGCCACGAGGAACGCCGCCGCCGTAAGCTGCTGGTGTCGAAAAAGGAACTCAGCCGGCTATGGCAAGCCATCGGCCGCGAGGGCATGACGCTGGTGCCCTTGGTGATGTATTTCAACCATCGCGGCAAGGTTAAGCTGAAGATCGGCGTGGCCAAGGGCAAGAAAGTCTCCGACAAGCGCGAAACCGCAGCCAAACGCGACTGGAACCGGCAGAAACAACGTTTGCTGAAGCAGGGTTAAGCATTGCAGCCCCGCGCGGCTGCGGTTACATCGGTGTCGTTTCTGCGAGTGCGGGGGGAAGGCCAATGTCCACCGAGTCCGACGATCCGAAAGTGCTGGTCTCAACCGACTGGCTGGCCACCCATCTGAGTGACCCGGACCTGCGCGTCATTGATGCGACGTGGTTTCTGGAACCCGGCCGCGACGCGCGGGCCGAATATATGGCCGCGCATATTCCCGGCGCACGCTTTTTCGACATAGACGAGATCGCGGACAAGCGCAGCGAACTGCCGCATATGGCGCCCCAGCCCGAAATGTTCATCAGCCGCATGCGCGCCATGGGCATCGGCGATGGCCATCAGGTGGTGGTCTACGACAATTCGCCCGTCCATTCGGCGGCGCGGGTCTGGTGGACTTTCAAACTGATGGGCAAGCAGGACGTGGCCATGCTGGACGGCGGTTTCGCCAAATGGCAGGCCGAGGGCCGCGAGACCGAGGATATGCCCCCGATCCTGCGCGACCGCCACATCACCGTGCAGCGGCAAGCCGCACTGGTGCGCGACGTCACCCAGGTTGCCGCCGCCAGCAAGCTGGCCGATCACGAAATCATCGACGCCCGCTCGGCCGAACGCTTTCGCGGCGAAGCGGCCGAGCCCCGCGCCGGCCTGCGTGCGGGCCATATTCCCGGTGCCAGGAACCTGCCCTTTGGCAGGCTCTACAACACCGACGGCACGCTGAAATCCGTGCCCGAACTGCGCGCCGAATTCGAAGCCGCCGGGGTGGACCTGACGAAACCGGCCATCACCACCTGCGGCTCGGGGATAACGGCGGCCTCGCTGTTTCTGGCGCTTGAACGCATCGGGCACCGGGACCATTCGCTTTATGACGGAAGCTGGACCGAATGGGGCAGCTTCCCCGATCTTAAAATCGCAACCGGAGACGCGTAATGCTGGGCAATCTGAAACCGCAGGCCCCCGACAAAATTCTGGCCCTGATGGGAGAGTTCAAGGCCGATCCTCGCCAGGGCAAGATCGACCTGGGCGTGGGGGTTTACAAGGATGCCACCGGCCATACGCCGATCATGCGCGCGGTCCGCGCCGCCGAACAGCGGATGCTGGAAACCGAGACCACCAAAACCTACGCCAGCCTGTCCGGTGAACCGGAATTCCAAAAGGCCATGGGCGAACTGATTCTGGGCGAGGGCCTCAAGCCCGAAACCACCGCCACGCTGGCCACGGTCGGCGGCACCGGCGCCATCCGCCAGGCGCTGGAACTGGCACGCATGGCCAATCCAGACATCCGGGTCTTCGTCAGCGATCCGACCTGGCCGAACCATGTCTCGATCATGAACTTCATGGGCCTGCCGGTGCAGACCTATCGATATTTCGACGCCGAGACCCGCGGAGTCGATTTCGAAGCCATGAAGGCCGATATCTCCGCCACGAAAAAAGGCGACGTGGTGCTGCTGCATGGCTGTTGCCACAACCCGACCGGCGCCAACCTGAACATCGAGCAATGGGCCGAGGTCGCCACGATCCTTGAGAAGACCGGCGCACTGCCGCTGATCGACCTGGCCTATCAGGGCTTCGGCGACGGGCTGGAAGAGGATGCGGCCGGAACGCGCCTGATCGCCTCGCGCATCCCCGAGGTGCTGATCGCGGCATCGTGCAGCAAGAACTTCGGCATCTATCGCGAACGCACCGGCTGCCTGCTGGCGCTTTGCGCCGATACGGCGACCAGGGATCTGGCCCAGGGCGCCATGTCCTTCCTGAACCGGCAGACCTATTCTTTCCCGCCCTTCCATGGCGCCAAGATCGTCGCGACCGTGCTGACCACGCCCGAATTGCGGGCCGACTGGATGGCCGAGCTCGAGGCCGTGCGCAGCGGCATGCTGCGACTGCGCGAACAGCTGGCGGGGGAGCTGCGCGACCTTTCAGGTTCGGATCGTTTCGGCTTCGTGGCGGCGCATCGCGGCATGTTCTCGCGCCTTGGAGCCACGCCTCAGCAGGTGGCGCGGATCAAAGAAGAATTCGGCATCTATATGGTGGGCGATTCGCGCATCAACATCGCCGGGCTGAACGACAACTCCATCCCGATCCTGGCCCGCGCCATTATCGAAGCCGGCGTCTGACCTCACGGATCAAGCGCCAGCCCCAGATCAGCAACCGCCGGCCTATATCCCCGGCGGTTCGCGCTTTTTGCGGCCGCTGCCCATGGCAAGCGCCCTGAAAACCCGCCCGTCTTTTCTCCGTGTTCCAAATACCCCGGGGTCCGGGGCAGAGCCCCGGTCCACTGACCCGGCTGCTCAGCCCCTCCGACCCAGCTTGCGGTCTATATAGTCGCGCAATTCCTCGATCTCGGCCTGGCTTTCACGCAACTGTCCCTGCGCGGCGCGCAACTCCGCCTCGGCGGTCGACAGCCCGGCGACCAGATCGGCTTCGCGCGACTCCAACTCGTCCACGGCGCGGTCGCGGGCCTCCTCAGCCTCGTGCAACTGCTGGGCCATGCTTTCCAGCTCGCCCATATCGGCACGGCTGACGCGGGACAGGCGGTGGATCAGCCAGCTTGCGAACCACCCCAGCATAAAGGCGGCAAACAGGATGATCGCAGTTGCGATGATGAATTCGGTTCGGTTCATGCGGGCGGCTTCAGGGCAAGGGGTTGCGGATCATGGCGTCGAGGGCGATTCGGGACGCGGCAAGGGGCGGTTCACGTGCAGTGCATCGCGCGCGGGTATGGTTGCCGCATTGATGGCCGCCCCGACCAGCGCCGCCTCGGCCGGACGGGTGGCGGCCTCGACCGGCCCGACCACCTCTGCCCCTTCGGGCAGCAGGCTCGCCACAGGCAAGGTCGCGGCCCGCAGCGCCGGCAACTCTGGCAGCACCGCCTCTTGCACGGGGCGGCTTGCGACGCGGGACAGATCTATGCCGGACAGCAGCACGCGCAGGGGTTCCGTCGCAGCATACATGGCGGCCTCGGGATCGGTGGGCACACCCAAGGCAGGGCCGATGACGGCGGTCGCGGCATGCAGCGCAGCCGCCTGGGTTCGCGCCGCCACGACCTCTGCACTGTCGGTCACGCCTTTGACCAGTTCGGCGGGGGCGGGTGCCTCGACCATGACCGGATCGTCCGCCAGCAGCAGGAACTCGATACGCCGATTCGCTTCGCGCCCGGCATCGGTATCGTTATCCGCGATGGGCTGGCTTTCGCCATAACCTTTCGCGGTCATGTTCGTGGTATCGATCCCCGCCTCGGTCATCGCCGCCAGCACCGCCTGCGCCCGGGCGCGCGACAGTTCCGCATTGAACCCTTCGGAGCCCTGAGAATCGGTATGACCGCCGATCTCGATGCGGAATTCCGAACACTGTGCCATGGTTTCGGCCAGACCCGACAAGGTCGGCCCGGGATCGCCCGCGATAACCGATTTGTTGGGCTCAAAGCCAATCTCGGATTGCTGCATCACCGCGTTCAGCCGATCCACGCATTCGATGCCCGAGGGCAGACCAAGCAGCGGATCCTTGCGCCGGTCGTAACGGATCGCCAGTTCATAGCGCGCACCCGCGCCCAGCCGCTGGGCCAGCCGCGCCGCCGCCAGATCCGAGGCGGTCTGGTTGCCCGAAACGCCGCTGATCCGCACCAGATCCCGTGTCACTTTGGCCTCGCCCCGCTCCAGCCCGTCCAGCGCCTCAAGCGCGGCAATGGCACGCAGCGTCCAGCCCTCGGGCACCGAGGCATCGCTGCGCAGCGTGCTGTCGACCTGGCCAAAGCGCGCGCGCGCAAGACTTTCCACCGCGTCGCGCATGCGCTCATCGGTGATGCGGCCGCGCAGGCTGACGCCGCCCGGATCGACCACGGCGGAAAACTCGGCCGGTCCCGCCTCGGCTTCGCTGGCGTTTTGGTGCTGAGCGACAAGGGTGAATGCCGGGGGCAGCAGCGCCTCCAGCCGACCCGCGGCGTCGTCGAACATTGCCGTTTCGACCTCGGCCGGGGCGAACAGCGCCACATCGGTGTCCGAAATGGTGACAGAGCCCGCCCCTAGTGCCTCGACAGCGCGGATGGCGGGAACGGCGGCGTCGGCCCATCGCGGCGACGGCGCGCCCAGGCCCAACGTGCATTGCGCCTCGGCCGGCACCCCGGCCGCCTGACCGGCCTCAAGAATGCGGTCGCGGGCGGTTTCGGTATCGGCAGCGCAGGCATCGAAACGGGCGCCGGTCGCATCCTTGACAAAGCGCAGGGTAAAGGGCGCGATCACCGGACGCGGCGCGGTGATATCCGCTGTAAGCGTGATACCTGCCGGCTTGGCGCGATTCAGCGCCTTCTCCAGCTCCAGCTTTTCGCGCGGGTTGTCGGTGATGGCGCGGATCGAAACCTCTCCGGCCGAAATCGAGACCTTGGCCCGCTTGGCCAGTTGCGCTGCGCTCAGCCCAAAGGAAAATGCGTCCTTCCAGCCGTCAGGAACCGGATAGTCGGCGCTCTCCATCAGGTCCGAGACTTGGGCCGCGCCGGTCTGGCGTTTCAACCGCTCGACCATCGAATTGCGATCCAGATCCGATGGCACCAGCCCGATGATCGAGATGCTTTGATCGTTGCGCAATAGCTCGATCCCGAAGGCCGGAGTGGCCAGTTCGGCGCTGGCGGCAACCTGCATCCTGTCGATCACCCGGCCCGCATCGACCACGGTTTCGGCCCGTGCACGGGCGCGGAACCTCTGCACCTCGTCGGGGGCGATACCCTCAAGCTGCACCTGCAAGCCGTCGGTCGTGACCTGCACCCAATCGTAATCCGCCAATGCCGCGCGCAGATCCTGGGCCGCGTTGGCCTCGATGAAATCCGCGGCCGCGCGCGCGCCCAAAAATGACAGCCCAGCCGCCGCCACGATGGCGATCATGCTGGTGACAATGACAGGGCTTCGACGCGCGGGGCGTCGTGCGGATTGCTGGGGACTGGCCATCCGGTGGACCTTCGGGCTGTTTCCGACCCGCCGCATGTAAACCCTGCGCCGGCTTTTCGCAATCAGACCAGCCCCGCCAAAGCAAGAAACAGCGCAACCAGCAGCCCGGCATCCCGATTCGAGCGGAATAGCCGCAGGCAACCCGCGTTGTCGGTCATGTCGAATTTCCACAACTGCCACGCCAGATGCGCGGCAAAACCCACGACGCCCAACAAGCCCAGCAACAGGCCAAAGCCCGCCGGTCCCGCCGCCAGCACCGCCAGCGCCAATAGCAGCACCGAAGCCGTACCAAAGACCGATAGCCAGCGCGGCGTATCCGTTCCGAACAGCCGCGCGGTGGATTTCACGCCGATCAGCGCATCATCCTCGGCATCCTGATGGGCATAGATGGTATCGTAAAAGATCGTCCAGCAGATCCCCGCCAGATAGGCCAGCACCGGTGCGGGCGCCAGATTTCCGGTATGCGCGGCCCAAGCCAGCAGCACCCCCCAGTTGAAGGCAAGGCCCAGAAACATCTGCGGCCACCATGTGAAACGCTTGGCAAAGGGATAGACAGCCACCAGCGCCAGCGACGCCACGCCCAGGGCAATGGCCGCCCCGCCGAGTGTCAGCAGGATCGCAAACCCCGCAAGCGACTGCGCCGCCAGCCAGATCACCGCCCCCTTGACCGTCACCTGCCCGGAGGGAATGGGACGCGAGCGGGTACGCGCCACCTTGTCGTCGATGTCGCGATCGGTGATGTCGTTCCAGGTGCAACCCGCGCCGCGCATCAGCACCGCGCCGACGCCACAGGCCACGGCGATCCACAGGTCGCGCCAACTGGGCTGGCCGGCAATCATCGCCAGACCGATGCCCCACCAGCAGGGCAGCAGCAACAGCCACGTCCCGATCGGCCGGTCGGCACGCGACAGGCGCAGCCACGGTCTCCAATCTGGCGGAGCGTAGCGGTCCACCCAATTATCGGGAGGCGCGTCGGCTACGGTGCTTGGGCCCTCTGGCGTCGGACAGTCGGTCTGCATTAGGCTGCGCCTCATCATGGCGAAAATCAGACTGTTCATAGATCACCCGCTGGCCGAGGGACAAGCCGTCGAGCTGAATGCCGATCAGGCGCATTACCTTTCATCGGTGATGCGGCAGGCCCCGGGGGCCGAGATTTCAGTATTCAACGGCCGCGACGGCGAATGGCTGGCGCGCATCGAGCGACTGGCAAAGCGTAACGGCGAAATGGTCGCGCTGCATCAGACCGCGCCACAGCTTGACCCGCCGGACCTGTGGCTGATCTTCGCACCGATCAAAAAGACGCGAACCGATTTCATCGTCGAGAAGGCCGCCGAACTGGGCGCGGCCCGCATCCTGCCGGTGCAGACCGATCACACCAACTCGGAGCGCATCCGGCAGGACCGCCTGCAAGCCCATGCCGTCGAGGCCGCCGAGCAATGCGGCGGCACCTTTGTTCCCGAGGTCTGTGATCTGGTGCCGCTTGCCCGGCTGCTGGACGGCTGGGACATGGAAAGGCGGATTCTTTGGGCAGATGAGGCGCTGGCCGGCCCGGCGCAGGTGCTTTCGGGGCTGCCGCATGGCGCTTGGGCGATTCTCATCGGACCCGAAGGCGGCTGGTCAGAATCAGAGCGCCGGCGCCTTTGCACCATGGAATGCGTCACCCGCATCTCTCTGGGACCGCGAATTCTGCGGGCGGACACTGCTGCCGTTGCGTCACTGGCACTGTGGCAGGCATCCTTGGGCGATTGGCGCTGAACCAACCGGTCTGAAAAGCGCAATCTTTCCCCAAAAAGTCCGATCTTGGCAGAAGAATGTTGCGGCGCAGCATCGCTTTTGCCCAATTGTCGCAAAAAGTAAATAAATCCGGCCTCTTATGCACAAGCTGCATGGCAGAGATGCCCCTTTGTGCGTGGTTTTAGCAAACTGCCCGGCCTATATGCTGATGCATCAACGAAGCGCCCGATGAATGGGCAATGATCTCAAGGTGAAAAACTATGTCGGCGATTGACACGAACCGCATCCATAGCGGGGCGGGCTCTTTCGGTATTGGCTCGAAAATCTGGGCGGGCCTGTCTGCTTGGAACGATGCGCGCGTGACGCGGAACGCGCTGAGCCGTCTTTCGGATCGCGAGCTGGACGATATCGGCCTGTGCCGCGGTGATATCGAGCGGATTGCCCACGCACGCTAAGCGGCGGCCAAGGACGAGAAACCGGCTGCACAAAGCGCCGAGACGGTCCTTCTTTTTGCCCCATCAGGGCATAGCGAACAGGCGGCCCCGCAAGGCCGCCTTTAGTATTTTCAGCGGTCAGTTGCGCTGGACGACAAGGGTGGACCATTCGCCCAGATCGTCGCGCTGTTCCAGCCGCAGGCCGCCGGCCGCATATGCGGCGATCACGTCGTCGGCCTGGGTCGTCAGGATGCCCGACAAGATCGCCCTGCCGCCCGGCGCAAGATAGCGCGCCATGTCCGGCACCAGATCGATCAGCGGCTGTTTCAGGATATTGGCAAAGATCAGGTCGAAAGGTGCGGCGTTTTCGATCAGTGGATGATCGAAGCCCACCGCCTCGACGCATTCGACACGCCCGTCCAGCCCGTTGGCGATGACATTGGCGCGCGCCACGTCCACCGCCTGCGGATCGATGTCGCCCGCCAGCACGATCACCGGAAAGACCCGGGCCGCAGCCATGGCCAGAACCGCCGTGCCGCAGCCTATATCGACGATGCGCTGCGGGGACGCGCCATCTGCGATCAGGCGATCCAGCGCCAGAAGGCAACCCTTGGTCGTTGCATGATGGCCGGTGCCAAAGGCCATCGCCGCCTCGATCAGCAGTGCTTCAGCGCCATCGGGCACCTTTTCGGCATCATGACCGCCATGGACAAAAAATCGCCCCGCCTCGACCGGTGAAAGCTCGCGCTTGACATGGGCCACCCAGTCCACCTCGGGCAGTTCCGACACCACAAAGGGCTCAGCCCCCCAGGCGGCGGCCAACAGCGCCAACCCCACGTCGTCGGGGCTTTCGGTGAAATACAGCCCCACCTCCCAACGGTCCGAGCCGTCCTCGATCTCAAAAACGCCGCTGCCGACGGGTTCGGGCGTCAGCTCCTCGCCCGCCTCGGCAAGCGCCTCGGCCGCCTCGCGGCCTTTGGTGTGGGTCAGCGCGGTCCAGGTCGCCATTCAATGTCCCTCGGCTATATCGGTCAAGGGCGCTTTGACACCCGTGCCGCGCAAGCCGCAATAGCCATTCGGATAGCGGTCGAGATATTGCTGATGGTCATCCTCGGCCCGCCAAAAGGGACCGGGCGGGATGATCTGGGTGGTGATGCGGGGATAGCCATCCACCGCCAGCCGGTTTCCGTAATCGGCCTTGCTGAGTTCCGCCGCCACCTTCTGGCTGTCGTTGAAATACATGATGAGCGAGCGGTATTGCGAGCCGACATCGTTACCCTGTCGGTTGCCCTGCGTGGGGTCATGGTTTTCCCAGAAAATCTGCAACAACCGCTCATAGCTGACGCGCGAGCTGTCATAGACCACCCGCACCACCTCGGCGTGGCCGGTGGTTCCGGCGCAAACCTGCTTGTAGCTGGGATTTTCGGTATCACCGCCGGCAAAGCCCACTTCGGTCAGCCAGACGCCATCCTGCTGCCAGAACAGCCGCTCGACACCCCAATAGCAGCCCATGCCGAAAATCGCCTGATCGTATCCCTTGGGCATTTCGGCATCCAGCGGCCGGCCAAATATCCTGTGAATAGGGGCACTCATGGTCGCGTCCTTTCGCATATCCTGTCGCATTAGGTAGGGGCGACGCCCCGGTCGCGCAACGCTGGAATAGGCATGTGGGTTCAGGTCCCCGGCTTGCAGCGGGCCGGGCGCATCTGCCAGAGTAGGGGCCGACCGACCTGCAAGAGGCCCCCATGCACCCCGGACCGCGAAACCTGATTACCGATGTTTCCGGCCTGAGCGTCGGCAACGCCCACGACGACGCGCTGCGGTCAGGCAGCACCGTGCTGCTGGGCCATGCACCCTTTACCTGCGGCGTCAGCATCATGGGCGGCGCGCCCGGCACGCGGGAAACCGACCTGCTGGCCCCCGACAAGTTGGTGCAGGGCGTCGATGCGCTGGTACTTTCGGGCGGCTCGGCCTTTGGGCTGGCCGCATGCGACGGCGTGGCGGATGGCTTGCGGGACATGGGCCGGGGCTTTCAGGTCGGCCCGGTGCGCGTGCCGATCGTCCCCGGCGCCATCGTCTTTGACCTGCTGAACGGCGGCGACAAGGGGTGGAGAACCAACCCCTACCCCAGCCTGGGCCGCGCAGCGTTGGCGGCGGCAAGCCTCGATTTCCCCTTGGGCAGTCAGGGTGCAGGCACGGGCGCGATGACGCATCGGTGGAAGGGCGGACTGGGCTCGGCCTCGACGGTGCTGGAATGCGGCATCACCATCGGCGCACTGGTGGTGGTAAACGCGCTGGGATCGGTCACGGCGGGCGATTCGCGGCAGTTCTGGGCCGCCCCGTGGGAGCTTGGGGGCGAATTCGGCGGGCTTGGCCTGTCCGGCCCCTACCCTGCCAGCCATGAACCGACACCGGCGAAACGGCTGGGCGAGGCGACGACCATCGCCATCGTCGCCACCGACGCGGCATTGGACAAGGCCGGGCTGACCCGGCTGGCCACCGCGGCGCAGGACGGCATGGCGCGCGCCATCGTGCCCAGTCACACGCCTTTCGACGGCGATCTGGTCTTTGCCGTTTCAACCGGCGCAATACCCCTGCCCGACCCGGCGCTGAACCCGTTTCTACTGGGCCACGCTGCCGCCTGCACACTGGCCCGCGCCATCGCGCGCGGCGTCCATGCGGCAAGCCCGCGCCCGGGCGATCTGCAACCTTGCTGGCGCGACGGATAGGGCGCAGGCCCTATTCCACCGTCACCGATTTCGCCAGATTGCGCGGCTGGTCGACATCCGTGCCTTTCGCCACAGCCGTGTGATAGGCCAGATATTGCATCGGCACGGCATAAAGGATCGGCTGGAATGTCCCGCCGCCAGAAGGCATGGCCAGCTTGGCACGCGCCCCATGGCCGCCGCTTTCCAGCCCCTCGGCATCCGAGATCAGCAGCACCTGACCATGCCGCGCCATCACCTCTTGCATGTTCGAGACGGTCTTTTCGAACAGCCCGTCGCGCGGCGCCAGCACCACGACCGGCACATTGCGGTCGATCAGCGCGATGGGACCATGTTTCAGCTCGCCCGAAGCATAGCCCTCGGCATGGATATAGCTGAGCTCCTTGAGCTTCAGCGCACCCTCCAGCGCCACCGGGTAAAGCGCCCCGCGGCCCAGATACAGCACGTCCTGCGCCTCTGACAGCCAGCCGGCAAGGCGACGGCATTCGTCGCTGACCGCAAGCGCCTGGTTCAGCAGACCCGGCAAAGACCGCAGATCGGCCAGATGCGCCGCCAACTCTGCCTCCGACAGCCGGCCGCGATCCCGCGCCGCCTTGAGCGCCAGCACCGCCAGCACCGCAAGCTGGCAGGTAAAGGCTTTCGAGGAGGCCACGCCCACCTCGATCCCCGCCAGCGTGGGCAGGGCGATGTCGGCGTCGCGCGCAATGGCCGAGGTGCCCACGTTCACAACCCCTACGGTCTGGGCCACCTTGTTACGGGCGTAATGCAGCGCCGCCAGCGTGTCGGCGGTTTCGCCCGACTGGCTGACAAAGATCGCCCAACTTTTCGGGGACAGCGGCGGCTCGCGATAGCGGAATTCGGATGCCACATCCAGATCGCAGGGCAGGCCGGCCAGCGTCTCGAACCAATAGCGCGCCACATGCGCGGCATAAAAGGCCGTGCCGCAGCCCACCAGCGTCAGCCGGTCGACGTCGCGGAAATCCAGCGCCTCGGGCAAAATGATCCGGTCGCCCTTGATGTAATGATTCAGCGCATCGCCCAACACCACCGGCTGCTCGGCGATTTCCTTGGCCATGAAGTGGCGATAGCCGGCCTTGTCGATCTGCGTCGCCCCCACGTCGATCTGCTGGATCTCGCGATTGGCGGGGCGGCCATCGGCGTCGAAGATCTGGGCGCCTGCACGGCGGATGACGACATGATCGCCGTCATCAAGATAGGTGATCCGGTCGGTAAAGGGCGCCAGCGCGATGGCGTCCGAGCCAAGGAACATTTCGCTTTCGCCATGACCGACCGCCAGCGGGCTGCCCTTACGCGCGCCGATCATCAGGTCGGGCTCGCCCTCGAACAAAAAGGCCAGCGCGAATGCGCCATGCAGCCGCCTCAGCGTCGCGCGCGCCGCCGCAACCGGGTCCATGCCCTGCCCCATGTGCCAAGCGGTCAGCAGCGCCACGGTTTCGGTATCGGTCTGCGATTCCGGCTGCATGCCCAGCGCGACCACCTCATCGCGCAATTCGCGAAAATTCTCGATGATGCCGTTATGGACCACGGCGACAGGCCCACGGCGATGGGGGTGGGCGTTGGCCTCGGTCGCGGCGCCATGGGTGGCCCAGCGGGTGTGGCCGATGCCAGCGTGGCCAGTCAGCGGTTCATGCACCAGCCGATCCGACAGGTTCACCAGCTTGCCCACGGCGCGGCGGCGGTCCAGACGCCCCGAACCATCCACCGTCGCCACCCCTGCGCTGTCATAGCCGCGATATTCCAGCCGCTTCAGCGCCTCGACCAGTTGCGGAGAGACTTCGTGCCCACCCAGAATTCCGATGATGCCGCACATGGTCAGTTTTCCTTTTTCTGGCGCAGCGCCTGCATCAGCCGCGTAGCAAGGCCGGGCTTATTGACTTGCCGTCCCCGCCCCAAGGCCAGCGCATCGTCCGGCACGTCCTGAGTGATGACCGAGCCCGAGCCGGTCAGCGTCCGCGCGCCCACACGCACCGGCGCCACCAGCATGGTATTCGAGCCGATAAAGGCGTTCGCCCCGATCTCGGTCCGGTGCTTGGATACGCCGTCATAATTGCAGGTGATGGTGCCGGCACCGATATTCGTCGCCTCGCCGATATGGGCATCGCCCAGATAGGTCAGGTGGCCGACCTTGACCCCCTCATCCAGCACCGAGTTCTTGATCTCGACGAAGTTGCCTATATGCACATCGCCGCCCAGTTCCGCCCCGGGCCGAAGCCGCGCAAAGGGGCCGACCGTGGCGCCCGCGCTGACATGGCAGCCTTCCAGATGGCAGAAGGGCAGGATCTCGGCCCCGCTTTCCACCGTCACGCCGGGGCCGAAAACCACGTTCTGGCCGATGATCGCGTCGCGGCCGACACAAGTGTCCAAGGCGAACCAGACCGTAGCCGGATCGGTCATCGTCACGCCGTCCTCCAGCGCCTGCGCGCGGGCGCTGGCCTGAAAAACAGCCTCGGCTTGGGCAAGTTCGGTGCGGGTGTTGATGCCCAGCGTCTCGGCCTCATCGCAGGTCACCACCTCGACCCGGTGGCCCGATGCACGGGCAAGTGCCGGCAGATCGGTCAGGTAATATTCGCCAGCCGCATTCTGGTTGCCGATCCGGGGCAGGAATTCGCGCAACAGCGCCGCATCCGCCGCCAGAACGCCGGAGTTGACCAGCCGGATGGCGCGGGTGGCCTCATCGGCGTCTTTGTATTCGACGATCCGCTCCAACCCCTCGGGGCCGGTGACCAGCCGGCCATAGCGGCCCGGATCGGCAGCCTCGAAGCCCAGCACGACGACATCGGCGGGATGCGAAGCAAGACGGGCCAGGGTTTCTTCGCCGATAAAGGGGGTGTCGCCGTAAAGAACGATCACCCGGCCCTCGAACCCTTCCAGCAGTGGCATCGCCTGACTTACGGCATGGCCGGTGCCAAGCTGCTGTTCCTGCAAGGCAAGCTGCGCCTCGGGGTCGAGTTTTGCGACCGCCTTGCCCACCGCCTCGGCACCATGACCGGCGACGACGACGACCGCCTCGGGCTCCAGCGTGCGGCCGGCGGCAAGGGCATGGGCGACAAGCGGCACTCCGCCCAACCGGTGCAGCACCTTTGGCAGATCCGACTGCATCCGGCTGCCCTGCCCGGCAGCAAGAACGATCAGCGCGACGGGTTTGTGGGTCATGTCTGCCTCTTGCCTGTTCCTTATCCTTGCCCGGCGTTCTACCTAGAGGGCGGCAGTCGGGGAAGGCCCCGACAGATCAAACATCTTGACGGAAGGTTACAGCATGGCGGGAACGGTGGTCTTTGATCTGGATGGGACACTGGCCGACACCTCGGGCGATCTGATTGCGGCAGCCAACGCCTGCTTTCAGGCGCGCGGCCTTGGCGCGTTGCTGGACCCGGTCGAAGATGCGCTGATCGCCTTTCACGGCGGGAGGGCCATGCTGCAGGCGGGTTATGGCCGCATGCCCGGCGACAGGCTGCTGCCACCCGGTGCCGAGGACGAGGATTATCCGCGCCTGCTGGATCACTACGGCAGTGCCATCGCCGTCCATACCCGGCTTTATCCCGGTGCCGAGACTGCGTTGGAGCGGCTGGCATCGGCCGGCCATCGCCTTGCGGTCTGCACCAACAAACCCGCTGCGCTGGCGGAAACCCTGCTGCGCGAACTGGGCATCCGCGATTGTTTCGCCGCGATGATCGGCGCCGACACGCTGCCGGTGCGCAAGCCCGACCCCCGCCCCTATGCCGCGGCGGTCGAGGCGGCGGGCGGCAGCGTGGCGCGATCCTTTCTGGTGGGAGATACCGAAACCGACCGCAAGACAGCCGCAGCCGCCGGGGTAAAGGTGGCGCTGGTCGCCTTTGGTCCCGAGGGCGAGGGGCTGAGCCGTCTGGCCCCCGAGGCGATGCTGGCGCATTTCGACGACCTGCCCGCGCTGGCCTTGGACTGGCTGGCCTGAGCCAAAACAAAAGGGGGCCCGCAAAGGCCCCCGATACGTGGATATGTTTGCGGACCTATTCGGCCTCGTCGGCGGATTTGGCGTTGAGCTGGCCATAGTTCTGCGCACCGATTTCCTCGTAAAGCCCAAGCTGGGTTTCGAGAAAGTCGATATGCCCCTCTTCATCGGTCAGCAGCGCATCGAACAGGTTCTTGCTGACATAGTCGCCGACCTTGTCGCAATATTCCCGCGCCTCGATATACAACGTGCGGGCGTCGTGTTCGGCAGCCAGATCGGATTCCAGCGTTTCCTTGAGGTTCTGGCCGATCCGCAGCGGGTCAAGCTTTTGCAGGTTCGGATGACCTTCCAGAAAAATGATTCGCTGGATCAGTCGATCCGCGTGATTCATTTCCTCGATGGATTCCGCGCGGGACTTGTCGGCGATCTTGCCGTAACCCCAGTCCTCTTGCAGGCGATAATGCAACCAATACTGGCTGACCGCGGTGAGTTCAGACCGTAGCGCTGCGTTGAGATACTCGATGACCTTTGCGTCGCCCTTCATGGCTTACCCCTGTGCGGTTGGCTCTCAACCCCCGCAAGATCGGGGGCACAGCCAGATTATCGCATCCGCGCATGGTGTCCAGAAACAAAGGCATACACCCCCCGCAATCGGCGCGCTTGCCGAGTGCGTGGTAGATCTTGCCGGGGGTGATGATCGTCTCGGGGTCAGAGGCACGCATCCAGTCGACAGCGGCTTTGATCTCATGATCCGAAATCTGGGTGCAGTGGCAAACGATCATATACTCACCTTCGGTTACGCAAAAACTTACTCAATTCCTCGGATAAGTAAAGCCTGAGTTTTTCACTTTGTGATGAAGCCCGTCTTGACGCCCTCGGGTCACCCGGACAGAAGCTAAGCCCATGAAGCTGGACGATTTCGATTTTCACCTGCCCGAAACGCTGATCGCGACCCGCCCCGCCCGGCCGCGTTCTTCGGCGCGGCTGCTGTTGGCGCAGGGCGATTCGATTCGCGACCTGCATGTGCGTGACCTGACCGACCTGCTGGGGCCGGGCGATCTGCTGGTGCTGAACGACACCAAGGTCATTCCGGCGCGGCTTAACGGCACCCGCGCGCGCCAGACCCCACAGGGAGAGGTGGTGGCAAAGGTCGAGGTCACGTTGCTGGAACCCACGCCCTTGGGCTGGAGGGCGCTGGCCAAGCCTTTGCGCAAGCTGAAGCCGGGCGAAGTGATCCGCTTTGGCGATACGCTGTCCGCCGAGGTCGCCGAGATCGCAGGGGGCGAACTGTCGCTGCGCTTCGACGCCACGGGCGCGGCTTTCGATGCCGCGCTGGCACAGGTGGGCGCCATGCCGCTGCCGCCCTATATCGCCGCCTTGCGCGCCCCGGATGACGCCGACCGCGAGGATTACCAGACCGTCTGGGCCCGCCGCTCGGGCGCCGTCGCCGCGCCGACCGCCAGCCTGCATTTCGACAGCGACCTGCTGGATCGGCTGGCCGCAAAAGGTGTGCGTTTCACCCATGTCACCCTGCATGTCGGCGCGGGCACCTTCCTGCCCGTCAAGGTCGAGGACGTGACCACCCACAAGATGCACGGCGAATGGGGCGAGGTCACGCCCGAGGCGGCCGAGGCCATCAACGCCACCCGAGCCTCGGGCGGGCGGGTGATCCCGGTCGGGACAACGGCGCTGCGGCTGATCGAATCGGCCGCCGCCGGGGACGGCACGGTCCAGCCGTTTTGCGGTGTGACTGAAATCTTCATCTATCCCGGCTATCGCTTTCGCGTGACCGATGCGCTGATGACCAATTTCCATCTGCCCAAATCAACGCTGCTGATGCTGGTCAGCGCCCTGATGGGACAGGACCGTATCCGCAGCATCTATCGCCATGCGGTGGAATCGGGCTATCGCTTCTTCAGTTATGGCGACGCCTCCCTGCTGATTCCAAAGGATCCGTAATGCTGACCGTGCTGCGTTCCACCTGGCCATTGCTGTTGGGCATTTTGCTGTTGATGGTCGGGAACGGGATGCAGGGCACGCTTCTGGGCATCCGCGGCAATATCGAGCATATTTCGACCACCCAGATGTCGGTGGTGATGTCCGCCTATTTCGGCGGCTTCCTGTTGGGTTCGCGCGTAGTGCCCGAACTGATCCGCAAGGTCGGCCACGTCCGGGTCTTTGCCGCGCTCGCCTCGCTGATCTCGTCGGTGCTGATCCTTTATGCGGCAGCTCCACATTGGATCGCGTGGTCGGCCCTGCGGCTGCTGATCGGCTTTTGCTTCTCGGGGGTCTATATCACCGCCGAAAGTTGGCTGAACGCAGGGACGACCAACGAAACCCGCGGCCAGGCCATGTCGGCCTATATGATCATGCAGATGCTGGGCATCATCTCGGCGCAAATCCTGATGAATACGGCCGACCCGGCCGGATACCTGCTTTTCGTCATCCCCTCGGTGCTGGTCAGCATCTCGTTCCTGCCGATCCTGCTTTCGACCCAGCCCGCCCCACAGTTCTCGACCCTGAAACGCATGAGCTTCGGCGACCTGTTCCGTGTCTCGCCGCTGGGTTGCATCGGTATTTTTCTGATGGGCGGGGTGTTTTCGGCACTTTTCGGCATGGCCTCGGTATGGGGCTCGACCGCCGGGCTTTCGGTGCGCGAGATCTCGGCCTTCGTCGCCGCGATCTATGCCGGCGGGCTGCTTTTGCAATATCCGATCGGCTGGCTGTCGGACCATCGCGACCGGCGCTTTATCGTGCTGGGGTTGTCGGCGCTTGGTGCTGCCGTCACCTTGGCGACTGTGACCCTGCAACCCGGCATCTGGGGGCTGTTGCTGGCGGCGGCGCTGATCGGCGGCGTGGCCAATCCGGTCTATTCGCTGCTGCTGGCCTATACCAACGACTTCCTCGATCAAAGCGACATGGCCGCCGCCTCCGCTGGGCTTTTGTTCATCAACGGAGTCGGCGCCATGGCAGGGCCGCTGATTACCGGCTGGCTGATGTCGCTGCTGGGCCCCGACGGATTCTGGATCTATATCGGTCTGCTGCTGGCGATGCTGACCTTCTATGCCGGCTGGCGGCGCACCCGCCGTCCGACGCCGATGCTGGACCAAAGCTTCGCGGTCATCGCGCCCTCGGCCACACCCGTTGCGGTCGAGGCGGCGCTGGAAACCGCCAGTTCCGATGACGGCGACAAACCAGCCTGAACGGCTTGCGATCACGGGCTGGCTCTGCAAGCATCCGATAAAACGGAGGGCAAAGCCATGACCGACACCACGACACCCGAGGAAATCAACCGCTTCTGGCTGGACGAGGTCGGCGAGAAAGGCTGGTATGTCCGGTCGGATGCCTTGGACGACACCATCCGGGACCGCTTCCTGCCTGCTTGGGAACGCGCCACCAAAATGGTTCCCGGCTGGGCCCAGACGCCCGAAGGCGCGCTGGCCGGATTGATCCTGACCGACCAGTTTCCACGCAACATGTTCCGTGAGGACGCGCGCGCCTTTGCCACGGACCCGCTGGCCCGCACCCTTGCACATGAGGCCATCGCCAACGGCTTTCACCTGCGCATCGAACCGCCCGCCCGCCAATTCGTCTATCTGCCCTTCGAACATTCCGAGGATCCGGCCGATCAGGACCGCGCGGTTGG
The DNA here is from genome assembly GCF_016919705.1 of Paracoccus methylovorus. Taxonomy (NCBI): domain Bacteria; kingdom Pseudomonadati; phylum Pseudomonadota; class Alphaproteobacteria; order Rhodobacterales; family Paracoccaceae; genus Paracoccus; species Paracoccus methylovorus. Next base: position 446,837 of record NZ_CP070368.1, on the reverse strand, counting down.
CCTGTTTGCCGAGTTCATGCCGGGCGAAAACCTGCGCCATGCCGAGTTGCACCGCGACACGATCGCCAAATTCGGCCGCTTTCCGTGGCGCAACACGGCGCTGAAACGCGTGCCCACACCGGCGGAAATCCGCATCATGGAGGGCGGCGGCTATGGCGCGCTGGTCTCGGGCAAGCTGTCGCTTGCTGACTTCTAAGAAATGGTTTAACGCTGAACTATATTTTTTGACAGGGGGAAATCCATGGCGCAAAGCTTCGACATGGTGGTGATCGGTTCCGGCCCGGGCGGCTATGTCTGCGCCATCCGCGGCGCGCAGTTGGGGCTGAAGGTGGCCTGTATCGAGCGCGAGCACCTTGGCGGCATCTGCCTCAACTGGGGCTGCATCCCGACCAAGGCGCTTTTGCGCTCGGCCGAGGTCTTTCACCTCATGCACCGCGCCAAGGAATTCGGCCTATCCGCCGACAAGATCGGCTATGATCTGAACGCGGTCGTGCAGCGTTCGCGCGGCGTGGCGAAGCAACTCGCCGGCGGCGTCGGACACCTGCTGAAAAAGAACAAGGTCACGGTCATCATGGGCGAGGCGACGCTGACCGCCCCCGGCAAGATCAGCGTCAAAACCGACAAGGGCGCCGAGGAAGTCACTGCAAAGAACATCGTGATCGCCACCGGCGCCCGCGCCCGCGAACTGCCCGGGCTGGAGCCCGATGGCGATCTGGTCTGGAACTACAAACACGCCCTGCAACCCCCGCGCATGCCCAAGAAGTTGCTGGTGATCGGCTCAGGCGCCATCGGCATCGAATTCGCCAGCTTCTTCAATACGCTGGGCGCCGATACCACCGTGGTCGAGGTGATGGACCGTGTCCTGCCGGTCGAGGATGTCGAGATCTCGGGGCTGGCGAAAAAGCAATTCGTTAAGCAGGGCATGAAGATCATGGAAAAGGCTGCGGTCAAAAAACTTGACCGTGCCAAGGGGAAAGTCACCGCCCATATCGAGGTGGGCGGCAAGACCGAGACGCATGATTTCGACACGGTTATCTCGGCCGTGGGCATCGTCGGCAATGTGGAAAACCTTGGCCTCGAAAAGCTGGGGGTGAAAATCGACCGAACCCATGTCGTCACCGACGAATATTGCCGCACCGGCACCGCGGGACTCTACGCCATCGGCGATGTGGCCGGCGCGCCTTGGCTGGCGCATAAGGCCAGCCACGAAGGTGTGATGGTCGCTGAACTGATCGCGGGCGGCCATCCGCACCCCATCAAGCCGAACTCGATTCCCGGTTGCACCTATTGCAATCCGCAGGTCGCCTCAGTCGGCCTGACGGAAGAAAAGGCCAAGGCAGAAGGTTACGAGGTCAAGGTCGGCCGCTTCCCCTTCCTGGGCAATGGCAAGGCCATCGCGCTTGGCGAGCCCGAGGGGCTGGTCAAGACCGTCTTCGACGCCAAGACCGGCGAACTTCTTGGCGCCCATATGGTCGGCGCCGAAGTGACCGAGCTGATCCAAGGCTATGTCGTCGGCCGCACGCTGGAAACCACCGAAGCAGAACTGATGGAAACGGTCTTCCCCCATCCCACGCTTTCGGAAATGATGCACGAATCCGTGCTCTCTGCCTACGGACGTGCCATCCACTTCTGAACGGCAAAGGGGCCCCAAAGGCCCCCTGTTTCTTTCGTGCTTAAATATCCCCGCCGGAGGCAAGCTGCCTCCGGTCCAGTCATTTAAGGCTGGATCGGCATCCGGGCCTCGATCATGCCGGCATACCAGCTTGACCCAGCCGGAATCGCATTGTCGTCGAAATCATAGGCCGGGTGATGCACCATGGCCGTGTCGCCATTGCCGACAAAGATATAGGCCCCGGGACGTTTGTTCAGCATGTAGCTGAAATCCTCGCCCGCCATCAGCGGCTGCATCTCCATATTCACGTCGCCCGCCACCTGCCGCGCGACCTCTGCCGCGAAAACCGTAGCTTGGGGATGGTTCATGGTCACAGGATAACCGCGGTCATAGCTTACCTCTGCCACGGCGCCAAAGGCCGCAGCGACGTTGACCGCCACGCGGGTGACCCCCTCCTCCAACTGGTCACGGACCTCGGGGGCAAGGCTGCGTGCGGTGCCCTTCAGCTTCACCACCTGGGGGATGACGTTATGCGCGGTGGAATCGGTCTGGATCACACAGACCGACACGACCCCGCTTTTCAATGGATCGACATTGCGAGAGACGATGGATTGCAGCGCAACGATGATCTGCGCGGCGACCAGCGTGGTGTCGATCGCTTCATGCGGTTTGGCGGCATGCCCCCCTTTGCCAGTCACCACGATATCGAACTGATCGGCAGCCGCCATCATCGCACCTTCGCGGATCGCAAAGCTTCCCGTGGGATAGCCGGGCATATTGTGCATGCCGTAGAATTCCTGGATGCCCCAGCGTTCCACAAGCCCATCCTGAACCATGGCAAGACCGCCCGCCCCGCCCTCTTCCGCAGGCTGAAATATCACCACGGCGGTGCCGTCAAAGTTTCGGGTTTCGGCCAGATATTTGGCAGCCCCCAGCAGCATGGCGGTGTGGCCGTCATGCCCGCAGGCGTGCATGATCCCCGGAGTATCCGAGGCATATTCCGCGCCCGTCCGTTCATGGATCGGCAGGGCGTCCATGTCAGCCCGCAGACCGATGACCCTGCCCCCGGAATCGCTGCGGCCCTTGATGACACCGACCACGCCTGTACGGCCCACGCCCTCGACCACCTCGTCCACGCCAAAGCCGCGCAACAACTCTGCCACGCGACCCGCGGTGCGATGGACCTGATAATCCAGCTCGGGATTTTGGTGGAAGTCGCGGCGCCAGGCAGTGATTTCGGGAAGCAATTCGGCAAAGCGGTTCTTGACGGGCATGTGACGGTCTCCTTCAGGCCGCAGGTTACGCCTTTCGGCCCGCGCCGCAAGACCGCGTGACTGGCATCTCTGAATACCGGCCGGGGTGCTGTGCGGCACCGTCCTTGGGGTATTTGGACAACGAAGAAGTGCTTGCAATACCCAGACTCGGCGGGCCGTGAATGTGGTCAGAGGGCGCGGGTGAGCATTGCGAGCTCCGCGCGTGGCAGGATCAGAAGCATCGGGCCGTCGCATTCCAGCGTGACCGGCCCCGTGGCCTGGTTCGAGGTGCCACTGCGGCTGGCAGGAGCAAAGCGAAGATCGTCGATGGGCCATTTCAGCCCGGTCGAACGGCCGGTTGCCGGCCCCATCGGGAACAGCGACACCCGGGTTCCTGGCGCAAGGTTCAGAAAAATATGGGATGGGGCGAGCGTGATCACGTCCTCGCCCGCGATCAGCAGGCAGGGCGGGCCGATGCGGCGGGCAAGCACGCTGAGTGCCGCCAGAAAATGGTCGTAACGGGCGCCCGAAAAACCCAGACCGATTACGAAGGGTGCGTCCAGATGGGACAGGCATTTTTCGAAGTCGGTGCTGTCCTGTTCGGCGATGGGATGCTGGTTTTCCGGCGCGATCCCGGCCCGGGCACGGGCAGAGATGCTGTCGAAGTCGCCCCAGACCGCAGCGGGCATCAATCCATAGCTTAGCGCCGTGTCAGCACCACTGTCGGCGGCAACCACCACCGGCGCCAGCGCCAGCGCCTGATCCAGATCAGCCTTGCTTACCGGCGCACCGCCGATCAGCGTGACCGGACGAGCGCTGGTAAGCCTGCTCATTCGCCCTTGCCGATTCCGGTGAATATCTTGCGGAACGGCAGCACCCAGAGGAGGCCCAGTCCCACATAGACCGCAACCTCGATCAGGATTGGCTGCCGGCCCCAGGTCCGGTCCATCCAGTTCACCAGCGTCACCGCCACCACGATATAGATCGGCAACCAGATCAGCAGGATCACCAGCGACCAGCGTTTGCGCGACTTCAGGTCCATGTCAGTCTGCAAAGGGATCGGTTACAAGGATAGTGTCGTCGCGCTCGGGGCTGGTCGAGAGCAGGGCCACGGGGCACTGGATCAACTCTTCGATGCGGCGGACATATTTGACCGCGTTGGCAGGCAGGTCAGCCCAACTACGCGCGCCTTGCGTCGATTCCTGCCAGCCCTCCATCTCTTCATAGACAGGCTTCACCCGGGTTTGCAGTGCAGCGGCGGTGGGCAGATGATCGTAATGCTGACCGTCCACCTCGTAGCCGATGCAGATCTTCAGCGTCTGGAAACCATCCAGCACGTCCAGCTTGGTCAGCGCGATGCCATTCATGCCGGAAATGGCGCAGGTCTGGCGCACCAGCACCGCATCGAACCAGCCGCAGCGGCGCTTGCGGCCGGTGACGGTGCCGAATTCATGACCGCGTTCGCCCAGACGTTGGCCGTCTGCGTCGTCCAGTTCGGTCGGGAACGGGCCTTCGCCGACGCGGGTAGTATAGGCTTTGACGATGCCCAGCACGAAACCGATGGCCGAGGGGCCAACCCCGGTCCCCGTCGCCGCCATGCCCGACATGGTGGTCGATGAGGTCACATAGGGGTAGGTGCCGAAGTCGATGTCGAGCAGGCTGCCCTGCGCACCCTCGAACAGAATGCGTTTGCCCGATTTGCGGGCATCGTTCATCTTTTTCCAGACCGGCTGGGCGTATTGCAACAGCTTCGGCGCAATATCCAACAGCTTTTTACGCAGTTCCGCCCGATCAATGGACTTGGCGCCCAAGCCCTGACGCAAGGCGTCGTGATGCGCCAGCAGCCGGTCGAGGCGCGAGTCCAGCGTTTCCGCATCACCAAGATCCGCGACCCGGATACTGCGGCGGCCGACCTTGTCCTCATAGGCCGGGCCGATGCCGCGGCCGGTCGTGCCGATCTTGGAAGCGCCGGCCGCCTCTTCGCGCAATTGGTCGAGGTCCTGATGCAGTGGCAGGATCAGCGGGGTATTTTCCGCAATCATCAGATTTTCGGGCGAGATCTCGACCCCTTGTGCGGCAAGCTTGTCGATTTCCGAAAACAGCGCCCAAGGGTCCAGCACCACACCGTTGCCGATAACCGCCATCTTGCCCTTGCGCACGATGCCCGAGGGCAGGAGCGACAGCTTGAACACCTGATTGCCGATGACCAGCGTGTGGCCGGCATTATGGCCGCCCTGAAAGCGCGCGATCACATCGGCGCGTTCCGACAGCCAGTCAACGATCTTGCCCTTGCCTTCGTCGCCCCATTGCGCGCCGACGACCACCACATTGGCCATGTTGGATCCCTCTTGCGATCATAAATGCCGCCAACCGTATAATGGCCGAAGCCCTTGGGGGAAAGCGCATTCCGTCCTGCGGACAAATTGGGCAGGGTGGACGCGCTTCCGGACAAGGCGGAAATTGACCCCCGAGGCAGTTCTGCATCATGCAGAAACCACAGGGCCTGAGTTGTTGTCGCTTGCGGGATGCGACTGCAGAATATGGCCGTGGTCCCAATGGGACGCATGTCGAAACTGGGGTCGGCGGCCTTTCCCCGGATTTTTCTTTTTAAAAAATGACTTGGGTGGTCGCCGCAATGCAGCATTGCAAAAGGAGCCATGGCTTTACGGGCAAAATGACCTATATTGCCATGAAGGGAGGGAACCATTCGCCAACACCGAAAGGGTTTCCAGTGGCTAACATTTCAACCAATATCCTCTCGCCCCGCCTGCCCGCACTGTTCGACGGCTTTCGCAAGTGGCTTTCGCGCGGAACCGAGGCTTATATCGCGAAACAGTCGCGCCGCGCCGAAATTGAGGCGCTGGAGGCAAAGTCCGACGCCGAACTGGCCCGGATGGGCCTGACCCGCGACCGGATTGTGCATTACGTCTTTAGCGACCGAATCTGGTTCTGACCGCCCAGGGGCGCAAGAAATGCGCCCCCTGATCCTCTGGTCGATGCACCGGTCTCGGGTCGTAAGGTTGCAAAGTCTCAGGCGGGGTTCTCTTCGACGATCACAAGGTCGCGCTCTGCTGCATTCCTGGCATGTTCAAGCGCTGCCTGATATTCGGCCGAGCGGTAACAGGTCACCGCATCCTCGACGCTGGGAAAGCGCGCCACCACATTGCGGGCGCGTTCGTTGCCTTCTAACTGCACATAACGCGAACCGCGGGCGAGGAAGACCCCGCCATGCGCGGCAATCGCCGGCCCGGCGAGTTGGGCGTAGCGACCATAACTCTCGGGGTCAGTGACATTCACATGGGCGATCCAGAGCGCTGTCATTATTTCTCTCCGATCAGGATTTCGATGGCGGAAATTGCACTGTCTGCCGCAACGAGGCTGGGCGCCCCGCCCTGAGCCCGGTCCGGACGGCCCCCGCCGCCTTTGCCCCCCAATGCCGCAGTCGCAGCCTGCACAAGCTCGACGGCACTGATTCGCGCGGTCAGATCGGGGGTAACACCCGCAGCCACGGTTGCCTTACCGTCGGCCTCGGCCAGCACCACCACGGCCCCTGAACCGAGACGCGATTTCATCTCGTCGACGAGCGGGCCCAGTTCCTTGCCAGACACCCCCTCAACCCGGCGGGCAATCAGCTTGATGCCATTGATTTCCTTTGGTTTGTCGTCTGAACCGCCGCCCATGGCCAGTTGGCGCTTGAGCTGCGCCAGTTCATTGGCCAGAGCTTTGCGTTCATCGGCAAGTGCGCGGACCTTGTTTACAACATCACCGGCCTGCGCTTTGACGATCCCCGCAATTTCGGACAGATCACCATCCAAGCGTCGCAACGCATCCATCGCGGCTTGGCCGGTCAAGGCTTCGATCCTTCGGATACCGGCAGCCGAGGCGGTTTCCGAGGTCAGGGCAAACATGCCAATGTCGCCGGTACGCGCGACATGGGTGCCTCCGCAAAGCTCCAACGAATAGGTTTCGCCGCCGGTGCCTTTACCCGAGCCCGGCAGATCGCCCATCGAAACCACCCGGACCTCGTCGCCATATTTCTCACCAAATAGGGCCTGAGCGCCCAAGGCGCGGGCATCATCCGGCGTCATGATCCGCGTTTCAACGGCAGTATTCTGGCGAATAAAATCATTCACTTCACGCTCTACCCCGGCCAATTCCTCAGGCGTCATAGCCTTGGCATGGCTGAAGTCGAACCGCAGCCGGTCGGGGGCGTTCAGACTGCCGCGCTGCGCGACATGCTCGCCCAAGGCGCGACGCAGCGCTTCGTGCAGCAGATGCGTGGCCGAGTGATTTGCCCGGATCGCGGTGCGTCGGTCATGATCGACGGAGAGTTGCGCGCCCTGCCCGCACTGGATGGTGCCCAGTGTCACCTCGGCAATGTGAATGAAGACGCCGCCGGTTTTCCGCGTGTCTGTTACCCTTGCCGCGCCGGTTTCGGTTTTGATAAGGCCGGTATCCCCGACCTGGCCGCCGGATTCGGCATAAAACGGCGTCTGGTTCACGACGACTTGCACCGCCTGCCCTTCGCCCGCCTCTTTGACGGCCGCACCGTCCTGCACGAGAGCGAGGATCTGACCCTCGCTAACCTCGGTATCATAGCCCAGAAACTCTGTTATGCCGTGCTGCTCGGCAATATCGAACCAGATCGCCGCGTCCTTGGTTTCGCCCGAGCCGGCCCAGGCGGCGCGTGCCTTGGCCTTTTGTTCGGCCATCGCCGAGTCGAAACCAGCGGTATCGACCGCGCGATCCTTTTCCCGCAGTGCGTCCTGTGTCAGATCCAGCGGAAAACCGTAGGTGTCGTAAAGTTTGAAGGCCGCTTCGCCCGGCAGGTTCGCGCCCTCGGGCAGTTTCGCAAGCTCATCATCCAGCAGGCGCAGCCCCCGGTCCAGCGTCTGCTTGAACCGCGTTTCCTCAAGCTTCAGCGTCTCCTCGATCAGCGGCTGCGCACGCCCGAGTTCGGGATACGCCGCGCCCATTTCGCGGACCAAAGCAGGCACCAGACGATGCATCACCGGGTCCTTTGCGCCCAGCATATGCGCATGACGCATGGCGCGGCGCATGATCCGGCGCAGCACATAGCCGCGCCCCTCATTCGAGGGCATCACGCCATCCGCGATCAGAAAGCTGGTCGAACGCAAATGGTCGGCAATGACGCGGTGATGCACCTTGCCGGGACCGTCGGGATCGCTGGAGGTCGCATGCGCGCTGGCCTCGATCAGGCTGCGCATCAGGTCAGTGTCATAGTTGTCGTGCTTGCCCTGCAAGAGCGCGCCGATCCGCTCCAGCCCCATGCCGGTGTCGATGGACTGCATGTCCAAGGCCCGCATGGATCCGTCCTCGAACTGCTCGTTCTGCATGAAGACGAGGTTCCAGATTTCGATGAAGCGATCACCATCCTCGTCCGGTGAACCGGGCGGTCCGCCCCATATCTTGTCACCGTGGTCATAGAAAATTTCGGTACAGGGGCCACAGGGACCGGTCGGACCCATCTGCCAAAAGTTGTCGCTGGTCGGGATACGGATGATGCGATCGTCCGATAAGCCCGCGACCTTCTTCCAGATGTTCGCCGCCTCGTCATCGGTGTGATAAACAGTAACCAGCAGCTTATCCTTGGGGATGCCGAAATCTTTGGTCAGCAACTCCCATGCAAAGGGAATGGCGCCTTCCTTGAAATAGTCTCCGAAGCTGAAATTTCCCAGCATTTCAAAGAAAGTATGGTGCCGCGCCGTATAACCTACATTGTCGAGGTCATTATGTTTTCCGCCCGCACGCACGCATTTCTGCGCCGTGGTGGCACGCTTGTAATCGCGTGTCTCGACCCCGGTGAACAGATTCTTGAACTGCACCATCCCCGAATTGGTGAACATCAACGTCGGGTCGTTACGGGGAACAAGCGGGCTCGACTCGACGACACGATGGCCGTTACGGTCGAAGAAGTTCAGGAAAGTTGAGCGTACGTCATTCAAGCTGGGCATATGGGGCCTTCGTCGCAAAGCGGTCTTCCGGCCAGAGCCGGTTTGCCGCCCGGTCTAGCCCCAGCCTTGGCGGCTGTCCAGCAATCCTGCATGGTCATAAGCGCAAGGAGGAGCCTTCCCTGTCAGCACCTTGGAGAAACACTAAGGACGACCGAGTAATGCCGCCGGGCCGACGGACGCGTAGCGCTGTCCCGCGCACCACGCCGAGCCCGACCAAAGGTCAATCTTCGGTCATTACCTCGTCGCTGTCCTCGGAAGAACCGAAATCCAGTCCGTGACTGGCCCGGATCTTGTCCTCAATCGTATAGGCGATTTCAGGATGATCGCGCAGATACTGCTTGGCATTCTCGCGGCCCTGACCGATACGCTCGTCGCCATAGGAATACCACGAGCCGGACTTGTCGACCACGCCCGCCTTGATGCCCAAATCGATCAGCTCGCCGACCTTCGAAATACCTTCGCCATATGTGATATCGAATTCGACCTGACGAAACGGCGGGGCGACCTTATTCTTGACCACCTTCACGCGGGTAGCGTTCCCGATCACCTCATCCCGATCCTTGATGGAACCGATGCGACGAATATCCAGGCGAACCGAAGCGTAGAACTTCAAGGCATTGCCGCCGGTTGTCGTCTCGGGACTACCGAACATCACGCCGATCTTCATGCGGATCTGGTTGATAAAAATCACCATGCAGTTTGACCGCCCGATGCTGGCCGTCAGCTTGCGCATGGCTTGGCTCATCAGCCGGGCCTGACTGCCCATCTGCATGTCGCCCATATCGCCCTCGATCTCGGACTTGGGCGTCAGCGCCGCCACCGAATCGATCACGACCAGACTGACCGCGCCCGAACGCACCAAGGTATCGACGATCTCAAGCGCCTGCTCGCCCGTGTCGGGCTGACTGATCAGCAACTCGTCCAGATTGACGCCCAGCTTCTTGGCATATTGCGGGTCCAGCGCATGTTCGGCATCGACGAAGGCGCAAACGCCCCCCTTTTTTTGTTCCTCTGCTACGACATGCAGCGTCAGAGTGGTCTTGCCCGAACTTTCTGGTCCAAAGATCTCGATGATCCTGCCTTTGGGCAGGCCGCCGATCCCCAACGCAATATCAAGCCCAAGCGATCCGGTCGAGGTCGACTCGATCTCGGCCACCGGATTATCAGCGCCCAGCTTCATGATGGAGCCCTTGCCGAACTGCCGTTCAATCTGGGCCAGTGCGCTGTCCAGCGCCTTCTGCTTATCTGCGGATCGCTTGTCGTTCATGTCGAAAAGTGTTGCCCCTGCCATGCGGTCCTCATGCTTATTTCATACCCCGCCATCCGGGGCAATCAGCGCCCGTCCGCCATTTTGTTCACGGGTTGTTCCTATTTGCGCTTGCTTGCACCAAAATGCAAGCCTTGGTTCACGAATCGGAAGATGTTTACCGCCTCATGTTGCCGCAAAAGGATTAAGAAACGGTTTACAGTCGCAACACGAGTGGCTATCCCGGCGCGCGTGCCGCAATGGCTGAAAGTTTCAGGAATGCTGATATTCTGGGAGAAGCGGCTGGTCTTCCTCGCGACGCCGAAGGCTGGATCCACCGCGATAGAATCCGCACTCGAACCCCTTGCCAATGTCGCCGTCCAACGTCCGGCTGAATTGAAACACGCCAATCTTCGTACCTATCGACAGCATGTCGAGCCTTGGCTTCATTCGGTCACTGGAGAGAAATTTTTGACCATCGCGCTGATGCGCGAACCGATTGAATGGTTGCGCAGCTGGTATCGCTTTCGCCTCCGTGACGATGTCGAGGATCCCAGTCACGCCATGATCGGTCTCAGCTTCGCGGATTTTGCGCAAGCTTATACCGATCCCGAAGGTCCAGAGATAGCACATGTCGGCGCCCAAGCGGACTTTCTGACCACCGAGGCTGACCGTGTCGACTGTATCTTTCGATATGAAAACATGGATACATTTACCCATTTTCTTGAGGATCGGCTCGATTGCGCGATCAGCTTGCCCCGCGTGAATGTACCGCCAGCTGTCGATGTCAGCTTGGATGCCCAACAGGAAACCGTGCTGCGCAACATCATGGCACAAGATTTTTCCCTTTACGATTCGCTCTGACCCAAGCCGTGCGACAGAGGGCTCGCCTAGTCAGCACCCTCCAGTTGCCGGGTCACCAAGGCCGTTAGATCCGAAAGTGAAAACGGCTTGGCGAGGAAGGCCGCATCGGGTACAGGCGGCCGCCCTTCCGAGAAAATATCCTCGGCATAGCCCGACATGAAGATTACCTTGGTGTCGGGCCGATCACGCAGCGCCGTACGCACCCAAGTCGGACCGTCCATACCCGGCATCACCACATCGGTCACGAATACATCGACCATCAGCCGGAGATTGGCCAGCAGCGACAAGGCATCCTCGGCACAGGTCGCTTCGAGGACATTGAACCCTTGCAGCTTCAGTGCGCGACTGGCAAAGGCGCGAACCGGAGCTTCATCCTCTACCAGCAGTACGGTGGCCTCGACATCACGACGCGCACGCATCGGCCTGCCCGGAGCCGGCCTTTGCACCTCTTCCGGTGCTCTACGATCATGAGCTGGAAAAAACAGGGAAAAACAGCTGCCTTCTTCCGGAATGCTATCGCAGAAGATATAGCCCCCGGTCTGCTTGACGATCCCATAGGCAGTCGAAAGCCCCAGGCCCGTACCCTCACCCGTGCGTTTGGTGGTAAAGAACGGTTCAAAGATTTTGATCAGATCGTCTGAAGCAATGCCGCAGCCCTGGTCGCGCACCTGCACCCGGACATAGTCCCCAGCCGGCAAAACAACACGACCAAATTCCGTCCGCGTCTCCAGTTGGACATTGTCCGTGCAGATGGTTATGTCGCCGCCTTCGGGCATGGCATCACGAGCATTGACCACCAGGTTCATGATGACCTGTTCAAGTTGACGACGATCGGCATGGATCATCCTCAACGCAGGATCGTGATCAAAGGTAAGCACGATCCGTTCACCCACCAGACGGTTAAGCAGATGGGTCAGCTCTGAAAGTGTGTCGCGCAGGTCCATGATCCGGGGTTTCAGTGTTTGCTTGCGAGAAAACGCCAGCAATTGCCGGACCAGGGCTGCCGCTCGGTTCGCGTTCTGACTGATCTGGTCAAGGTCGGCATAATCGGGATCTGCCTTATCATGGCGCAACATCAGCAAGTCGCAATGCCCGGTAATCGCAGTCAGAAGGTTGTTGAAGTCATGCGCTATGCCACCGGCAAGCTGCCCGATTGCCTGCATCTTTTGGCTTTGGACGAACTGCGCCTCAAGCGTCTTGAGTGCACTGGCGTCAGAAAGCACCGCGGTAACATGTTCGCCACGCCCACGCGTCAGCGACAACTGTACGAATCGGTCGGGTCCCTGGGCCCTGACATGCAGCACCTCGCAACTGCCGACAGTCCGTCCCGCACTGACATCCGAAACCCAATCCGCCAGTTCACGCCCAAGCCCGTCCAGCAATACGGCAAGGTTCTGTCCCGGGAGAGACCTGCCAAGCAGGTCGCAGGCGGCCGTATTGGCCCGGACAATATTGGCGGCGGGGTCCAGGATCAGCAGCGAGACCGGAAGCAGATCGAAATCATCCCCTTCGAGCCGCAGAGGTAAGGCGGTAGGCCGCATCGGTCGTTCGGCCGCGGCAGCCTGCCACAGCTGGATGGTGGAGCCAGCCTCTCGCAGCACCCGATATTCTCCGGCGGCGCCCAGATCGGCCTGAACCTTGCCATTGCGCGACAAGCCGAGGCCGAGATCGTTCCAGAACGTGATCGGGTCGGCGTGACACCGGCTTAACGTATCGTGAATATAACGGCCGACCAGATCGCCGATTCTGTCCAGCGCCAGTTGATTTTGCGCCAAAATCAGACCGTCAGAACTAACCGCAAAGGATGGCAGGTCATGACGCAGGACAGCGGGCAGAACCCGATTGAGGTCACGCCGGACTGCCAGCCCACGCCAAAGATGGCGTGCCGAGATAGCGCCGCCCAGCAGGTACCATGCGGTTACAACCGCACCTGCGATCAACAGGGTGATTCCCCCCTGCGCGTCCTGCGGCTGCATCGCCAGCCAAAGCGCCCCAACTACCGCCGGCAGTGTCAGGAAAGGCAGGACGATTTGTGCCGAACGCAGGGTCTCCGACCGTTCCGAATTCATCCTTCCCCTCGTCACCATGATTTTTCACTGCATAGCCACCGCGCATTAACAGACGGTTAACGACGGCGCATCAGAGCCAGATAAAAGCCGTCAGAGGCAGAAAGGGGCGAAAAATGCCGCACCAAAATCCGCTCAAACTGCGGATTTTCATTTAAAAAACCCTGCACCTGTTCGTCGTTTTCGCAGGAAAGCACCGAGCAGGTCATATAGGCCAATTGCCCACCATCAGCGACAAACCCGGCCGCTTGGGTTAGAATCCGGCTCTGCAAAGCTGCAAGCTGTGTCAATTCATCGCGCGTCAAACGCCATTTCGCATCCGGGCTGCGGCGCCAGGTTCCGCTGCCCGAACAGGGAACGTCGGCAAGAACCGTATCGAACCGACCTGTAACCTTACCCGGCGCCGTCAGACGCAGGTGTACACCGGCCCTTTCGGCGCGCGTCGGCAGATCAGTCATACGTCCAGCATCAATGTCATGCACCGTGACCGGGCCCGCGCCTTGCGCGGCCAAAGCCAGCGCCTTACCCCCGCCGCCTGCGCAAAAATCCAGCAGACTGCCGCGCGCCGGCAGCAATGCGCAGGCCATCTGGGGGGAGAGATCCTGAAGTTCCACCAGACCTTCGCGATAGGCAGAGCAGGTGGCAAGCCGCCGGGCCCCGTCGGTAATGCGTAAGGCTGTTGGCAATTCGGGGTGAGGGGCGGTCGCAACCCCCTGCTCGGCCAAAGCGGCTGCAGCGGTGTCGGGATCCGTGCGCCGCTGATTCACGCGCAGCCAGGCCGGCGCACGGTCGCGCATTGCCAAGGCAACCGGCGTCGCGTCCGGACCCAACGCCTGCCGCCACAGCGGTATCAGCCAGTCCGGCAAATCCAGTGCCTCGTCCGGCGTGGATGTATGGCCCGCCTGATGCTCAGCATCGGATAGCGCGGACGGCGCATACCTATCACCGGTGAACAAGGATGCGGGTTCGATCCCCTCTTCACGGCACATGCCCAACAAAAGCCCACGCCCGGACAGCACCCCACCCAAAGCGGCCCGAGAACGCAGCCGACGCAGAGCGTCGAATACCAGATCACGAACGGCTGCACGGTCGCCAGAGCCGGCAAAGCGGCTGGCCCGGGCCCAGCGGATCAGTGCCGCTTCGGCGGCCTGCCCTTCCAGGATGTGGTCCAAGATAATGATGGCCGCGGCAACGCGGGCAGAGGGCGTCATGTCAGGCTGCGTCCCGGGCGCGACGGATAGAGGATGCCGCCCAGAGAAGATGGCAGCCGGGCTTTGTCAATCCCATCAGGGTGGCTTGGCCGATCCCCAAAGAGATGCCCCCTCCTTGCCCGAACCGACCTGGCCGCCACCAAGCAGCGGCCCCGCCCTCGCCCCCACAGGCGAGCGGCCCGACGCAAGAACCGCCAGCGAACCCGGCTGACCAGTGACCTGACTGCCAATCGGCGCACCAAGCAGCATTACCCTGTCCCGCACCCGCCTGCGCTGGCCCGAATTGATCCCGGCAAAACTGTTATAGGTCTCGGGCGAGCCGGTCATTCCCGAAAACCCCCGCTCGCGCAGCACCTGATGCAACGTATCGAAACGCGCCAGATAACGCTGCGCATGAACCGGGGTGCGGGAATGAAATGCCCCCGCCGCCAGACGCCAATCGCCCATCTCGCCATGAAGCTGGCGCAAAAACCGGGCTGCGTAACGGGCATTTTCCAGCGGATCGAACATCTGCGCGAGGGATGAGAAATGCGCGCCATGCCAGCGATAATTCAACTGGAAGCAGCCGATGTCGATGTTGGAACGCCCTTGGTCCACCCGGTCCTGAGCAAAGGAGATGGCGCTGACAGGGTCATCAAACCAGGTGCCTTCCCCCTCGGCATTGGCGCTCCAGGCCCAAGGGCGCACAAGACCGTTCAGCCTGCGCCCCGTTTCCGTGAGGGTCAGTGCGCCCAGGATATCGGCCGGCACACCGGTTTCAGCCGCCACCTGCTGCGCGGCCCATTCACAGACCTCGGCAGAAGGCAGGGCGCCCACCCGGACGGGCACCAAAATCAACGCAAGAATATGTAAAAGCGCAAGAAGGCGGAGCATGAAACGGCCGTCAAGACAGGAATCCGTCGGCCTTTTTAGCGCAAGACCATTAAGATTCGGTAAGCGCGGCCGGTCAGCCGCGCGCCGGATGTCAGCCTAGCCGATAATTCGGGCTTTCTCGGGTAATCTGCACGTCGTGGACGTGGCTTTCCTTCAGCCCGGCACCGGTAATGCGGACGAACTGACAATTGCTTTGCATCTCCGCGACAGTCGCATTGCCGGTATAGCCCATGGCAGCGCGCAAGCCGCCCACCAACTGATGGATGACCGCTGCGGCCGAACCCTTGTAGGGCACCTGCCCCTCGATCCCTTCGGGCACCAGCTTGTCCGAGGCGGCGTCCTTTTGGAAATAGCGGTCGGCCGAGCCGCGCGCCATGGCGCCAAGACTGCCCATGCCGCGATAGGATTTGAAGCTGCGGCCCTGATACAGAATCACCTCGCCCGGGCTCTCGTCGGTGCCGGCGATGGCCGAGCCGACCATGGCGCAAGAGGCACCTGCCGCGATCGCCTTGGCAAAATCGCCCGAGAACTTGATGCCGCCATCGGCAATGATCGGCACGTCGCCTGCGCCGCGCACCGCATCCATGATCGCGGTCAACTGCGGCACACCCACGCCTGCCACGATGCGCGTGGTGCAGATCGAGCCCGGCCCGATGCCCACCTTGACCGCATCCGCGCCTGCATCGATCAGGGCGCGCGCCGCTTCGGCGGTCGCCACGTTGCCGGCCACAACCTGCACCTCGTTCGAATATGTCTTGATGCGGGAAACGGCGCGGGCCACGCCCTCGGAATGGCCGTGCGCGGTGTCGATCACCACCAGATCCACTCCGGCGTCGATCAGGGCTAGGCTACGCTCATACCCCTCTTCGCCTACGGTCGAGGCGGCAGCAACGCGCAAACGACCCAGATCGTCCTTGCAGGCCAGTGGATTGAGGACCGATTTCTCGGTGTCCTTCAGCGTCAGCAGACCGGTCAAGCGCCCTGCGGCATTGGTTATCAACAGTTTCTCGATCCTGCGGGCCTTCATCAGATCGATCGCAGCAGCCCGGTCGGCCGGCTCGTGTAGGATGGCGAGGTTATCCGAGGTCATCACCGCCCGGACCGGCATGTCGTCGCTGTTGGCAAAGCGCATGTCGCGGTTGGTGATGATACCCACGACGCGGCCATCGGTATCGACCACCGGAAATCCGGTGACGTTGAAGCGTTCCTGCAGGGCCTTGGCATCGGCGATGGTCTGCTCGGGCGTCAGGGTGATCGGATCATAGACGATACCCGATTCGAAGCGTTTCACCCGGCGGACCTCATCGGCCTGTTGCTCGGCGGTCAGGTTGCGGTGGACGACGCCAATGCCACCGGCCTGAGCCATGGCAATCGCCATACGGCTTTCGGTCACAGTGTCCATGGCGCTGGAGAGCAGCGGAATGTTCATCCGGATCTGCTTGGTGACCCAGGTCGTCACATCGGCGGTCGAAGGCATCACCGAGGACGCCGCAGGAACGAGGAGAACATCGTCGAAGGTCAAAGCCTCACGAATCTGCATGGGAGCATCCTTGTCAGGGGTTCGTTTGGCAGTTTCCCCTTTCACGCGCAGGCGGGATTGTCCAGCCTGTCAGGCGCATTCCACTGGCATTTAGCGTTGATTTCCGCCTTTCCCTGCCCGCATGGAAGCGAATGCCGACAATCACGCGCTGACATTAACCCTGCGTCAAGGAAACGTTGCTACAACGACACGGCGGCGGAACGGGAAAAATCAGAACGCCGCGTCAGAAGGTGCGGGAGATTGACGCCAACGCAGCGCCTGCCGCAGGTTGGTTTCAGAAGGTCCGAAAGACCTGTTTTTGGGAGGAAACTATGAAAAGGATCATCACCGGCATTGGCGCCCTGCTGGCTACGGCGGCACCAGTCCTTGCTGGCGGAATCGAACGCGCACCGCAATCGCTTGCGCCGCTGTTCGAACAGGGAAATTATGCGGAACTAAGCTTTGGCGGCGTGGATCCCAGCGTGCGCGGTCGTGACGTCGCGGGCTTTGGTACCGGCGATGTCGCACAGGGTTACGGCTTCTTTGGGCTCGCCTACAAGCATCAGTTCAACGACAATCTTTCCGGCGCAATCATCATTGAGCAGCCCTTTGGCGCGGATATTCGCTATCCATCGCCCCCCAACGGCTCTCCCGTGCTGGGTGGCACGAGGGTCGAGGTCAATTCCACGACCTATACCGCCCTGCTGCGCTATAAATTCGAGAACAATTTCTCGGTGCATGGCGGTATTCGCGGCTCACATGCCGATGGTGGCGTCACGTTGCAGGGGGCCGGCTATTCGACCACCTCGGGCTACAATCTGGATATCGGCGGCACCTGGGGCGTCGGCTGGGTGGCCGGCGTCGCCTACGAGGTCCCAGAGATCGCGGTACGGGTGTCGCTGACCTACAACTCGCCCATCGAACATGATTTCGACATGACCGAAAGCGGCGGCCCGCTGCCAATGGCCTTCAACGACAAGTACACGGTAAAAACACCGCGGAGCTGGTTGCTGGAAGGTCAGACCGGTATTGCCCAGGACACGTTGCTTTTCGGCTCGATCCGTTGGGTGAAATGGTCCGAGTTCCAAGTGGATAACTTCCTGTTCCCGATCACTACGCCGGTGGGGGATATCCCGCTTGTGGAAGTGGAGAATACGACCACCTATACGATCGGCGTCGGACGCAAGTTCACCGACAACTGGTCGGGTTCAATCTCGTTCCTCTATGAGCCGAGCGAGGGCGACACGGTGTCGCCACTGGCTCCGGTCAATGGTCGCAAAGGCGTGACACTGGCGGCGGTCTACACCATGGACAACATCAAGATCGCCACCGGCATCAACTACAGCAAGCTGGGCGATGCAACGCTCGGTGTGGGACCTAGCGGCAACAAAAACGAAGTGGCCCGAATGGACGACAGCGAGGTTTGGGGAATCGGTGTCCGCATCGGCTATTCCTTCTGAGCCCTGCTGATATAAGAAAGGCCCCGGCGGTTCCGGGGCCTTTTTCATGATGCCTCGCTTTGGTTCTGCTTTCAGGATCCATCGAGGATGGAAGGTTTAGGTGCACAAATCCCTAATCGGCGGAATGGGGGGTAGCCCTATCCTGAGTACATTGGCTTTGGCGTTGCTGGTTTATGGGTATTTGGGCAACGGTGAAGATCAGGGCTGCAGGGCCTGAACCAGTGCAGTGAAATGTTCGCCGCGTTTCTCAAAATCGGGGTATTGGTCGAAGCTGGCGGCTGCAGGCGCGAGCAGCACGGTCTCGCCCGGCTGGGCCTCGGCTTTGGCCCGCGCGATGGCTTGTTCCATGGTTTCCGCGATCTCGTAAGGGATCTGGCCGATCTGAAGCGCAAAGTCGCGGGCAGAGTGGCCAATGAGATAGGCTTTCACCACCGTCCCAAGGAAAGGGGTCAGTGCCTCGATCCCGCCCTCCTTACCCATGCCGCCGGCGATCCAGCGGATACGCGGAAAGGCAGCCAGCGCCTTGGCGGCGGCATCGACATTCGTCGCCTTACTGTCATTGACCCAGCGGACGCCATCGATCTCGGCCACAGTCTGGCTGCGGTGTGGCAGGCCCTGGAAACTATGGAAGGCACGCTCGATCTCTCGGGGGGGGATGCCGACGGCGCGGGTCGCAGCATAGGCGGCGCAGGCGTTCTGGTGATTATGCGCGCCCGGCAATCCGGTCACCTCACGCAGGTCGAACGACGCAACCTGACGCCCCTTGCGGTATTCGGAGAGAAAGCCCTTTCGGGCAAAGACCGACCAGCCGAACCCTTCCAGTTTCTGACCGGATGCGACCCGGATCACCCGATCATCGGCGGCGCTCATGGCGAGTTGATTGGCCAGATAATTGCCTTCGACCTCATCGACACCGATCACGGCGCGGTCCGGGCCGCCCTCGGCAAAGAGCCTGCGCTTGGCAGCGAAATAGCCCCCAAGGCCGCCATGCCGGTCAAGGTGGTCGGGGGAGAGGTTGGTAAAGACTGCCACATCCGGAGTCAGGGCACGGGCAAGGTCGGTCTGGTAGCTGGAAAGCTCAAGCACCACAACCTCTCCATCATGAGCAGGTTCCAGTGACAGGACGCCGGTACCTATGTTGCCGCCCATCTGGGTCGGACGGCCGGCCTCTCTCAGGATGTGGTGGATCAGCGCCGTGGTGGTCGATTTGCCATTCGAGCCGGTGACGGCGATCACCCGGGGCGTGGTTGCGAACTGCTCCCAATCGGTAGTGGCGAAGCTGCGAAAGAACAGCCCGATATCGTTGTCCACCGGCACGCCGAGATCATAGGCGCGGGCAATGACCGGATGCGGCCGGGGATAGAGATGCGGGATTCCGGGGCTGGTAATCAGCGCCGATATCCCCGCCCAATCCTGTTCGCGGGTCAGGTCGAGAACCTGCAACCCGTCCTGTGCCGCCTGTTCGCGCGTATCGACGCCATCGTCCCAGACGACAACCTGAGCGCCGCCCGCTGCAAGGGCGGCGACCGTGGCACGACCCGAGCGGCCGAGACCGAGCACGGCGATGGTCTGGTTCTGGACGCCCTGGACCGTGATCATGGTATTTCCTTCGCTGTAGCAGCCGGGGGCGCTTCGCCCCCCGGACCCCCTGAGGGTATTTGCAAACGGAGAAACTCTGTCAGCGCAGTTTCAACGTCGCAAGTCCGATCAACGCCAGAATCAGCGCGATGATCCAGAAGCGGATGACGATCTGCGCTTCGCCCCAGCCCTTCTTTTCGAAATGGTGGTGGATGGGAGCCATCAGGAACACGCGTTTGCCGGTGCGCTTGAAGTAGAGCACCTGGATGATGACCGACAGCGCCTCGACCACGAAAAGCCCGCCGACAATGGCCAGCACGATCTCATGCTTGGTCACGACGGCGATGGCACCCAGCGCGCCACCCAGTGCCAGGCTGCCTGTGTCGCCCATGAAGACGGCGGCCGGAGGGGCGTTGTACCACAGAAAGCCCAAGCCTCCGCCAATAAGGGCCGCCACGAAGACGGCGAGTTCACCCGTGCCCGGCACGAAATGCACGCCCAGGTAATTTGCGAAATTCGCGTTACCGACCATATAGGCGATCACCGCAAAGCTGCCCGCCGCGATCATCACCGGCATGATCGCCAGCCCGTCCAATCCGTCGGTAAGGTTCACGGCATTGGCCGCGCCCAGAATCACCAGCACGGCGAATGGCACATAGAACAGGCCCAGATTGATCAGCGTGTCCTTGAGGAAGGGCAGCGCCAGTTCCCCGCTGAGCGCTGGGGGGTGCATCCAGGCGGCTGCGGCCCCTGCACCCGCGGCGATGCACAGTCCAAGCAGCAATCGTATTCTTCCCGACAGGCCGGCATGATGCTGTTTGGTGACCTTGGCATAGTCGTCGGCAAACCCGATGGCGGCGAACCCCAGCGTGACCAGCAGCACGATCCAGACATAGCCATTGTCGAGACGCGCCCAAAGCAGCGTGCCCACCACCAGCGCGGCCAGGATCAGCAGGCCGCCCATGGTCGGTGTGCCCGCCTTGGAGAAATGGTTTTGCGGCCCGTCGTCGCGGATGGGCTGGCCCTTTTTCTGCTTGCGGCGCAGCAGGTCGATCAGCGGCCGTCCGAAAAGAAAGCCAAAGACCAGCGCGGTAAAGAAGGCACCGCCCGCCCGAAAGGTGATATAGCGGAACAGGTTGAAGAAATCCCCGCCGTCGGAGAGGTTCGTGAGCCAATAGAGCATTACGCTGTCCTTTCGCCAGGGGGCGTGCTTTGGCTGGTTCGCCGCAGCGCGTCAACCACTGTCGAGACCTTGGAGGACTTCGAACCCTTCACGAGCACGATATCGCCGGGCGCGACCAGATCGCCCGCACGCGCAGCCAGTTCGGCGGCTGTTTCGGCATGCAGTCCGCGTTTGTCCCGGGGCAATGCCTCGTGCAAGGCGCGCATAAGCGGACCGGCGGTGTGGACCAGATCGACAGCCAGCATCGAAGGGTCGGTGGCCATGTCGGCATGCATGGCGATCTCATCCGGGCCAAGTTCCAGCATGTCGCCCAGAATTGCCACCCGGCGGCCACCGGTCAGGCGCGCCAGCGTCGCCAGCCCTGCCGAAAGCGAGGTGGGATTGGAATTATAGGCGTCGTCGATCAGTCGGATGCCGCCCAGAACCTCGACCGCGCCGCGACCCAGCGGCGGGCGCCAGTCCGACAGGTGTTTTGCGGCCTTTTGCACATCGGCGCCGGCTGCAGAAAGTGCGGCCAGCACACCGACGGCGTTCATCACGAAATGCGTGCCGGCACTGGCCAGCGTGAAATCCGCTGTCTCGCCCAGCACCCGGGCGCGCACCGGGGTCGCGCCGTCCACGGTTTCGGCCTTGAGCGGCTTTGCCATGCCCTGCTGGCCAAAGCCGATGACGAGTGCGCCGGCCGCATCGGCGCAGTCGCGCAACAACTGCGTAACCGGCAGATCCTCGGGGATGATGGCGGTACCGGGTTGGGTCAGGCCACGAAAGACCGCGCCCTTTTCCCGCGCGATCCCTTCGATGGCACCGAATGCTTCCAGATGGGCGGCGGCAACCGTAGTGATCATCGCGACATGCGGCCGGGCGATGCGCGCCAGCGGCTCGATCTCGCCCGGGTGGTTCATGCCGATCTCGACAATGGCAAAATCGGTGTCTTCGGGCATGCGCGCCAAGGTCAGGGGCACGCCCCAATGGTTGTTGTAGCTGGCCTCGGCTGCGTGAATATTGCCCTGCCCGGTCAGCGCGATACGGGCCATTTCCTTGGTCGAGGTCTTGCCGACCGAGCCGGTGATGGCAATGACCTTGCCACGCATTCGGGCACGGCCCGCACGGCCCAGCGCTTCAAGCGCGGCCAGGACCTCGGGCACCACCAGCAGCGGCGCATCCTCGGGCACCCCTTCGGGCAGGCGGCTGACCAGCGCGGCGGTGGCACCTTTCTCCAGTGCCTGCGCGACGAAATCATGGCCGTCGCGGGCAGCCTGCAGGGCGACGAACAGATCGCCCGGCTGAATGGTGCGGGTGTCGATGGATACGCCAGTCACCGCGAAATCACGGGTGGCGCGGCCCCCGGTCGCAGCCACGGCATCGCGCGAAGTCCACAGCGTCATATCTTGCCATCCAGCGCCGCGACCGCCACCGAGGCCTGCTCGGCATCGTCGAAGGGGTAAACGTCATTGCCAATGATCTGGCCGGTTTCGTGCCCCTTGCCCGCGATCAGCAGCGCATCGCCCGGTTGCAGCGCATCGACACCGCGCAGGATCGCCTCGGCCCGATCGCCGACTTCGATGGCCTCGGGACCGGCGCCGGCCATGACCTCGGCGCGGATCGCGGCCGGGTCTTCCGAACGCGGGTTGTCGTCGGTCACATAGACGATGTCGGCGAATTGCCGCGCCGCCTCGCCCATCAAGGGGCGCTTGAGCCGGTCGCGGTCGCCGCCCGCGCCAAAGACCACGACGATGCGGCCCATGACATGCGGACGCAGGCTTTGCAGGGCCGAGGCCAGCGCGCCGGGCTTATGGCTGTAATCGACGAAGACGGCGGCGCCGTTGTCGCGCACGGCAGCCAGTTCCATCCGACCGCGCACGGTGGTCAGGCCCGGCAGGGTCTCGATCACGCGGGCGGGCGTGTCGCCAACGGCAATGGCCAGACCAGCAGCGGCAAGCACGTTTTCCGCCTGAAAGCCGCCGATCAACGCCAGCCGCACCAGATGTGCCTGACCGTGAAAGCTGAAGCGCAGGTCCTGACCGGTCGCGTCGTAACGCTGGCCGAGGATGCGCAGATCGGCACCCGCCTCGCGGCCGATGGTGGTCAGTTTCAGGTCGCGATCCTTGGCGATCAGCGCCATCTGCCGTCCGCGCGGATCGTCGATGTTGATGACCGCACCCGCGCCTTCTTCCAGCAGATGATCGAACAGCAGCGCCTTGGCGGCGAAATATTCGTCGAAATCCTTGTGATAATCCAAGTGGTCCTGGCTGAAATTGGTGAAAGCTCCCGCCTTCAGCCGCACCCCGTCCAGACGGCGTTGGTCCAGACCGTGCGACGACGCCTCCATCGCCGCATGGGTGACGCCTGCGGCGGCAGCCTCGGCCAGCACGCGATGCAGGGTGATCGGCTCGGGCGTGGTATGGGCCAGCTTGGCCTGATAGTCGCCCTGCACGCCCATGGTGCCCAAACTGATCGCCTTGTGCCCCAGCGCCTGCCAGATCTGGCGGGTAAAGGTAGCGACCGAGGTTTTGCCCGAGGTGCCGGTGACGGCGACCGTGGTTTCGGGCTGGGCGGCGAACCACAGCGCCGCGGCACCGGCCAGCGCGGCGCGGGGATCCTCGGCCACGACCAGTGCTGCATCCGAGCCGGCAAGCTGGGCCGCAGCAATCTCGGCACCCTTGCGGTCGGTCAGGATGGCGCCCGCCTGTTGGCGCAGCGCGTATTGGATGAACTCGCCGCCATGCGTGGCCGAACCCGGCAGCGCGGCGAACAAATGGCCCGGCTTGACCTGCCGTGAATCCACGGAAAGCCCCGTTATCTCGGGGTCGCGCCCCTTGTCTCCTCGCAGCCCCAAAAGAGACAGCCGCATCGCCCGATCAGTCACGGAACCTCCGCTCATCAGTTCGAAACGAGCTTTAGCCGATCCGGCAAAGGCCGTTCAACCATCGGCAGCTGCGTTTCCGTGGTTGGTCGCAGGCCCAGCAGCGGAGCGACGCGACGTATCACCTCGGCGGCAACCGGCACGGAGGTCGTGCCGGCAGTGCGGCTTTCGCCACCCGCACCGATGGACGAGGGCTCGTCCAGGGACAGGACCAGGACATATTGCGGATTGCTGGCCGGGAAGACCGAGGCGAAGGTCGAAACGACCTTGTTGCCATAATAGCCCCCCGTCGGGCGCGGCTTGTCGGCGGTGCCGGTCTTGCCCGCGACCTCATACCCCTCGACGTTGGCGCTGCGGCCGCTGCCCCGGACCACCACCTGACGCAGCAGTTGCACGGCAATGTTCGCGGCCTCGGGGGAAAGCACCTGTTCGCCCCCGCGATGGGTGCGGTCGTGAATCAGGGTCGGCATCACCCGCTTGCCGCCGTTGGCAACCGTGGCATAGGCGGTCGCAAGGTGCAGCGGGCTGGCGGCCAGACCATGACCAAAAGCCACCGTGGCCGAGGTCACGGCCGGCCAGCGTTTCGGCACGAGAGGCTTACCCGTCGGCGCCTCGCTCATCTCGATCGAAGTCGGCTCGAAAAAGCCCAGCTTCTCCAGAAAATCCTTTTGCCGTTCCGGGCCCAGCAGTTGCGCGATGCGGACAGTGCCAACGTTCGACGACTTCACGATGATATCCGTGACCGAAAGCGTGCCGTAGTTGTGGCCTCGGAATTCGTTGATCAGGTATTTGCCGATCTTCATCGGGGCCTTGGCGTTGATCATCGTGGCCGGGCTGACCAGCTTGAGGTCGATGGCCTGCGCCACCGGAAATATCTTGAAGGTCGAGCCAAGCTCGTACTGGCCCTGCACCGCGCGGTTGAACAGCGGGCTGTCCGAGGCATCCCCCTTGAGCAGGGGACGCGGCCGGTCGTTGGGGTCGAAGTCGGGCAGGCTGGCCATTGCGACGATCTCACCGGTCTTGACTTCCATCAGGATGCCGGTGGCGCCCCTGGCGTTCATGACCTTCATGCCATTGCCCAGCACCTCCTCCAACGCGGCCTGAACGGTCAGGTCCAGCGAAAGGGTCAGGGGCGCGCCGTCATTGGCAGGGTCGCGCAACCAGTGGTCAAATGCCTTTTCGACGCCGGCGACGCCCACGACCTCGGCGCTGGCCACGTCCTCTTTGCCAAAGGTGGCGCCGCCCAGAATATGGGCCGCGATCTGGCCGTTCGGATACAGCCGCATCTCGCGCGGGCCGAACAAAAGGCCGGGCTCGCCGATGTCATGCACGGCCTGCATCTGTTCGGGGCTAATCTTCTTCTTGATCCAGACGAAGGTGCGCTTGCCGGTAAAGTCCTTGTTCAGACGCTCAATATCCAGATCGGGAAAGATGCTCACCAGCTCACGCGCTGCACGTTCGGGTTCCACCATTTGCTGGGGATGAGCATAAAGCGAATGGGTCAGCAGGTTCGTGGCCAGAACCCGCCCATGCCGGTCGGTGATATCGGCGCGCTGCGAGATGATCTGGGCGCCGGTGGTCTGAACTCTGGGCTCGCTGGGCTGGCTGGCAGCCAGCACACCCATCTTGGCGCCCACAGTGCCAAAGGCCAGCGCAAAGGCACAGGACATGAAGAACAGCCGGGTGCGGGCGCTGCCGCGCGCCTTTTCCTGAATCTCGGCATGCCGTTGGGCGCGGTTCTCGGCCTCGATGGCGTCGGGATTCTCTCCGGTTTCGCGGGCGCGAAGGATGCGGGCCAGCGGGCGCAGCGGGGTGCGGATCATGGCGTGCTCTCCTGTGGTCTGCGGGGCGGAAACCCGGCGGGACGTTCCACCGGCACATCGTTGCCGGCGGTATCTGCACTGGGCTCGGGTGCCCTTGGCGTCGGGAAGGCCACTTGGCCGACATCAACGAACTGATCAGAACCAAAAGGCACCAGCTTCAGCCGGTCGAAATTCAGATCGACCAGTTGGCGCAGCCGTTCTGGACGGTTCAGATACGCCCATTCGGCGCGCTGGACGCCCAGATCCTCGCGCAAACGACCGATCTGGCGCTGGATATCGCTCATCTCGCTGATGGCCGATTGGGTGCGGTAATTCTCGCGATAGGCCCAGAAAGCCAGCCCCATCACCGCCAGCGCCGTCAAAAGGTAAAGCACGGATCGCATCACGCACCCCTTTCCGACAGCAATGGCAGACCTAAAGACGCCGGATCAACCCGACCCGCCTGCGCCTCGGTGCGGATGCCGACCCGCAAAAGCGCCGAGCGCGAACGCGGGTTCGTCGCAAGCTCAGTCTCGTCCGGGCCGATGGCGCGACGGAAGGGCAGCTTGAACGCCGCCTCTTGCCGCGCGGTTTCAGGCGCGTAGCGGCTACCGCCGCCTGCGCTGTTCGAACGCGCCTGCATGAACCGCTTGACGATCCGGTCCTCAAGCGAATGAAAGCTGACCACTGCCAGCTTACCGCCCGGGCGCAGGGCGCGTTCAGCCGCGGCAAGACCGGCGACCAACTGGCCGAACTCGTCGTTCACCCAGATACGGATCGCCTGAAACGCGCGGGTCGAAGGATGGCTTTGTCCCGGCTTGGGCCGCGGCAGACATCCGGCAACGATATCCGACAACTGGCCCGTCCGGCTCAGCGGGCGCGCCGCCACGATGGCACGGGCGATACGGCGCGAAGCGCGCTCCTCGCCATAAAGGTAAAGCACATTGGCGATCACCTCTTCGGGGGCGGTGTTCAGCAGTTCGGCCGCCGTCGGGCCATCGCCGCCCATGCGCATGTCCAGCGGACCATCGCGAAGAAAGGAAAAACCGCGCTCGGGTTGATCCAACTGCATCGAACTGACGCCAAGATCCAGCACGACGCCATCGACCAACTCGCCGGCCAGCTTGTCCAGATCGGAAAACGTGCCAAGGGTCAGTTGCAGCCGGTCGCCGTATTCCTCTGCCCATCCCGCGGCCATGCGAAAGACGGCCGGATCGCGATCGATACCGATCACCCGATCCGCGCCCTGCGCCAGCAAGCCGCGCGCATAGCCGCCGGCGCCAAAGGTGCCATCGACCCAGACGCCCTTCACAGGCGCAACGGCCCGCAACAGCGGGCCAAGCAGGACAGGGATATGCGGAGCTTCGGCCATCCTTAGCCCTCCTCACGCGGCCCCGAGGCCAGCAGTGACAAGGGGTCGGCGCCCGGTTCGAAATCGGGAACCAGCTCCTCCAGCCGGCGCTCTTCTTCGGCATAGTTTTCGGGCGACCAGACCTTGAGGCTGTCGCCGGCCGAGATGAAAAAGGCGCTGTCGGTCAGACCGATCTTTTCGCGCAGCTTCTGCGGCAGGACCAGCCGGCCGTCGCCGTCGATATCCGCCTCTTCCGCGTGACCGTGATAGATGTTTTCCAGCAGGTTGCGTTCGGCACTGCCGCGCTTCATGGCCGAGATGCCGTTGTCGATCTCGTCCATGGCTTCCATGGTGAAAAGCTGCAGGTATTTCCAGTCGCGGGTTCCGAAGACGACAACCAGTTGCGGACGCTTGCCGGCCTGCCAATCAGGGTCGCAAGCTTCAAAGACGCGGCGGAACTTGGCCGGGATCGAAACGCGACCTTTCGCGTCGACCTTGACCTCTTCCGACCCTCTGAACCTGCGTGCCAATGGCCCGCGCTCCTTCCACTGTCCCGACCTTTCCGGTTTGCCCGAAAAGGAAAGGCGGACCGGGCTGCTGCCACTGCCCGATCCGCCACCCTCGTTCCCATCTCTGGGCCCCGTAGTTTCGGGGATCGCGCCCTGCGTTTCGCGCCACCTGGGGGAGGTGCTGCTCGCGCGCCGCAGGTCGTTTCGGATACGGGTTGCCTGTATGAAGCTGCTTGTCGCCTTTTGGGGTCTTGATGCCCCTTGAGCCCGTTCCGTGATCAAGGGATGCCATGGGAATTTACGGGACGCAATGGATTTGTTTGGAGCAAAGCTCGACTCAGGCGGGCTACCGCCAGCGAACGAGCCGTGAACAAATTCACGGCAGCGCGATTACAGGGGAAGGTTTCGGATACTATCGCCCAGCAACCACAAGATGTGGTAGGTGGGCGCAATGTGGTAAATAAATCCCACAGTTTCCCAGAATCGTCCGCCGCCGCACTGCTGGCGGGCCTCAGGACCGCAAAGGTGGGGAAAGAACCCGCGATTCGGAGGGGTATCACACGCAATCACAGCCCGGTGATTCGGAATCCCGGCGTCATTCCCATGATTTCCCAGAGACTGTTCCGGTGTTTTCCCATAACGCCGCAGCGCGGGGCCGGCGGAAGGGCTTTACGC
Organism: Paracoccus methylovorus; assembly: GCF_016919705.1. Taxonomy (NCBI): domain Bacteria; kingdom Pseudomonadati; phylum Pseudomonadota; class Alphaproteobacteria; order Rhodobacterales; family Paracoccaceae; genus Paracoccus; species Paracoccus methylovorus. Next base: position 418,797 of record NZ_CP070368.1, on the reverse strand, counting down.
CATGCCACCAGCAATCAGCCGCTCGGCGAGCCGGGCAAAGGATTGCGCCACCGGGCCGTCGCCGGCCGCGACCGGCGTGCCCGCGTCGCCCGCCATGCGCACGTCCAGATTCAGCGGGATCTCGCCAAGGAAAGGCAATTCCAGCTTCTGCGCCTCGGCGGCGACACCGCCATGGCCGAACAGATGCTCCTCGTGACCGCAGTTCGGGCAGATATAGGTGGACATGTTCTCGACCAGCCCCAGCACCGGGGTCTTGAGCTTGTCGAACATGTCGATGGCGCGGCGCGCGTCGATCAACGCCACATCCTGCGGGGTCGAGACGATGATCGCACCGCTGACCTGCGCCTTTTGGCACAGCGACAGTTGCACATCCCCCGTGCCCGGCGGCAGATCGACCAACAGCACGTCCAACTCGCCCCATTTCACCTGATTGAGCATCTGCTGCAGCGCGCCCATCAGCATGGGACCGCGCCAGACGACCGCCTCGCCCTCCTTCATCATCAGGCCCAGCGACATGACGGTGACCCCATGGGCGTGCAGCGGCTCGATCATCTGGCCGTCGCTGGTCGGACGTTGTCCGGTCAGGCCCAGCATCCGGGGCTGTGAAGGGCCATAGATATCGGCATCAAGCAGCCCGACCCTGCGTCCCTTGCGCGCCAGAGCCACCGCGAGATTCGAGGTCAGGGTGGATTTACCCACCCCGCCTTTGCCCGAACCGATGGCAAGGATACGCGCCACACCGCTGACCGGTGCCGGTCCGGCCTGCGGTGTCGGGTGGCGGCCAATCTTCAGGCTGGGTGGCACGTCGCCTTCACCCGAACGCGCAACCACCTGCGGCGCGGCACCGCGCGGAGCGGCAGGGGCGGTTGTGACGATCTGCACTTTCCCGACGCCCGGCAGTGCGGAAAGTCGGCGTTCGGCCTCGGCCTCCACAGGGGCAAAGGCCCGGGCGGTTGCCGCGTCAGCCGCCTCGATGACGAATCGCACCACCCCCGATTCCACGGTGAGCGCGCGCACGAGATCCTCCGATACCAGGCTTCCGCCCCCCGGAACCGCAATCTGAGCAAGTTCCTGAAGTACACGTTCGCGCGATATCGTCATGGCAACCCCCGGTTCAAAGCGCCCGCAGCATGGCAATTTGAGCCGGGATCGGCAAGTCGCGTCTCGGACTGATACCGCTAACCGCTTGTGACCCCGCGTAAAATACGACTCACCTGCTAGAGAAACTTGATTGAGCTTGTAAAATATCTGAAAAATTCGCGGATTATTAACGCTTTGTAACAGTGTCCCCGAAACAGCCATGTAGATTCTGCATAGCAGCATCTCGCCCGCGGCCGTTGTGCAGATGCAGAAAAAGGGCCATGTTCTTCTCAACAGCGCGACAGGAAAAACCGACCGCGCCATCCGCAAGACGAAAGAGTGTATGAAATGGCTGTTCTCGATCTGATCCATGGCGGTACGCACCGCAACGGCATCGCTGGCAACGGCGCGATCGCGAAATTCGTGGCCAACGCCCGCGACTATATGGCCCGCCGCGCGGTCTATCGCCAGACCCTGCGGGAACTGGCAGACCTGTCGACCCGCGAACTGGACGACCTGGGCCTGAACCGCAGCAATATCCGCAGCGTGGCTTATGAAGCCGCCTGGGGAACGAAATAAGAAACGGAACACCCGACCCACTCCTCCTCCCTTGGGTCCGGGTTCAGGCGGCATCCTCCCTCCTCCTCCCTGAGGGTGCCGCCACTTTATACGGCGAGATCCCTCCTTCTCCCTGGGTCTCGCGGTTACGGCGGCAGCCTCCTCCTCCTCCTCCCTGAGGATGCCGCCAAACCTATACGGAGAAGCCCCTCCTCCTCCCTGGGCTTCCCGTTATGCGCAGCGCCCTCCCCTCCTCCTCCCTGGAGGGCGCTGCCAAAATCCCCGCCTCGGTGCGGGACGGAATGCGACGGTCCTCCTCCTCCCTGGGATCGTCAGCACGCGGTAATGGCTTCCTCCTCCCTGCCATTGCCGCACCCCATACGCGGCCCCTCCTCCTCCCTGGGCCAGCGTTGCGCGGCGGTGCCCCCTCCTCCTCCCTGGGCGCCGCCGCTTTTCATTTCCGGGCTATCGGGTTAATCGCGGGACATGTTGTCCTATCAGCACGCCTATCATGCCGGGAATCTGGCCGATCTGCACAAGCATGCGCTGCTGGCGTCGATGCTGGCCTATCTGACGGCCAAGCCCAAACCGCTTAGCTATCTGGAAACCCATGCAGGACGCGGGCTTTACGACCTGACCTCGGCCGAGGCCGACAAGACCGGAGAGGCGGCAAACGGCATCACCCGTGCGCTGTCCGAAAACTGGCTTCCCGCCGATCACCCGCTATGTCAGGCGTTGGATGCCGTCCGCGCCGAATACGGTGCCACGGCCTATCCCGGTTCACCCCTGATCGCGCGGCATTTCCTGCGTCCGGGCGATGTGACGCATCTGGCCGAACTGCATCCAACCGAGCATCAGGCACTGTCAGAGATCACGGATTTTGCACATCTGCACCGTCAGGACGGCTTCCAGATGGCGCAGGCAGTCTGTCCACCCACGCCGCGCCGGGGGCTGCTGCTGATCGACCCCAGCTATGAGGTCAAGGCCGATTACACCGCCATTCCCCGCCATATCTCCAAACTCGCGCGCAAGTGGAATATCGGCGTGATCGTGCTGTGGTATCCGCTGCTGACCGACAACCGCCATGCGCCCATGATCCAGGCGCTGCGCAGCGACCATCCCGACGCATTGCTGTCCGAGGTGCGCTTTCCACCCGCCCGGGCCGGTCACGGCATGGTCGGCTCTGGCATGTTCGTGCTGAACCCGCCCTATGGATCGGAAGCCGAGACCCGCCGGATCGAGGCGCTTTTCGCCAGACTCTGAGCCAGCGCCGCCGCCGCTCGCCTATCCAAGGCATCCTCGGGGCCATCGGCCCAAGGGCGAAAGCGCAGGCGGAATGCCGCAAGCCTCGCCGGGACATCAGGATAGCCGATATCGGTCAGACTTTCGGCCAGCGGCATATCCACGCCCACGCCTTCTGGCCAGATCGCCAGCCCCTGCAAGGCCAACCGGCACCAATCAAATCTCGGGCCGGGGTCGATCTTGCGTCCCGGCGCCATATCGGAGTGGGCAATGACCGCCGCAGGGCCGATCGACCAGCGCGACATGATGCCGCGCAGCAAAGCCTCCAGCGCCGTCATCTGCGGTTCAGGAAAAGGGCGGTCGCCGGGGTTGACCAGTTCGATGCCGATGCTGCGCGAATTCACATCCTCGCGCCCTTGCCACGAGCCTGCGCCCGCATGCCAGGCACGGCGATCCTCGGGCACCAATGCATCTGTCAGCCCGTCTTCATGGATCAGCCAGTGCGCGCTCACCTCGGCAGATGGATCGCAAAGCCGTTCGCGGGCCGAAGGGCCGTCCGCCATCCCGGTATAATGAATCACGACCAATTCCGGCTGCTGTCCACGCCGGTCGCCGTGATTGGGCGACAGGCTCAAAGCCCGGATTGACGCAGTGGACGCGGATCCCAGCCACAGACGAAGCCGTCGCCATCCGGGTCCAGTCCTTGCGGATCGATCACCGGCCCGCCTGCTGCAAGAAAAGCGGCCTGTGCCCCATCCGCGCTGGCATAGCTGCGGCAAGCGCGCGCCGCTGTCGATTCGGAACCGCCGCTGCGCTGGTATTTCCGGGTTCCGGGGGCCTGCGTTTCCTGCTGCGCGTAATGGGCCAGCGTCGGGGGCACAGCCTGCGGCGTTGCCGGGGCGGCAACTGGCGCGCCTGCGGCCGGCTGCTTCACCGAAGTCCCGGCGATTTCGGCAGCGGTCGGGGCCTGCGCAGGCAGTTGAACGGGAATGACCTTAGGCACCGCACCCTTGCCCTGCAGCGCGCCTTCGCGCGCTTGCAGGTATTCGGCATAGGGGGAACCATTATGCATGGCGCTGTAATTCGGGTTCCAGCCGGTATTTTCGCCGCAGGCAGCAAGGCCAAGCACTGCCAGAATCGCCAGGTTCCGCATCGGACTCTCCCGTTTAAGGCCGGTTACCACCAGCGCGAGGGTTTCGCCCTGAACCCTGCCGCAGATTCGAGGCTTTGCGCAAGATTCAACAGCCCGCCCTCGTCCCAAGGCCGGCCGATCAACTGCATGCCCAGCGGCAGACCTTGCCGGTCCAGCCCCACCGGCACCGAAATACCCGGCAGGCCGGCCAGGTTCACCGTGACGGTGAAAACGTCGTTCAGATACATTTCGACCGGGTCCTTGCCCGACATCTCGCCCAGACCGAATGCGGCGCTGGGGGTGGCAGGTGTCAGGATCGCATCGATACCATCAGCATAGACCTGGTCGAAATCGCGCTTGATCAGTGCACGGACCTTGCGGGCGCGGTTGTAATAAGCGTCATAGAAACCCGCCGACAGCACATAGGTGCCGATCATGACGCGGCGCTGCACCTCGGGGCCAAAGCCTTCGGCGCGGGTCTTTTCATACATCTCGACCACGCCATCGCCCGCGCCCAGCCGGGCACGGCGACCATAGCGCACTCCGTCATAGCGGGCGAGGTTCGACGAGGCCTCGGCCGGGGCAATGACGTAATAGGCCGGCAGCGCATATTTCGTATGCGGCAGGCTGATATCCACCACTTCTGCGCCGGCGTCGCGCAGCATCTCGGCCGCCTTGTGCCAAAGCCCGTCGATCTCGTCCGACATGCCATCCATGCGATATTCGCGCGGAATGCCGATCCGTTTGCCGCGGATATCGCCGGTCAGGGCGGCTTCGTAATCCGGCACCTCCCGCTCGGCACTGGTCGAATCCTTGGCGTCGACCGAAGCCATGGCGCCCAGCATGATCGCCGCGTCGCGCACCGATTTGGTCATTGGCCCGGCCTGATCCAGCGAACTGGCGAATGCAATCACGCCCCAGCGGCTGACCCGGCCATAGGTGGGCTTCAGCCCCACCGTGCCGGTAAAGGCTGCCGGCTGGCGGATCGAGCCGCCGGTATCCGTGCCGGTTGCGGCCAGACACAGATCCGCCGCCACCGCCGTCGCGGAGCCACCCGAAGAGCCGCCCGGCGTCAACTGCCGGTCATCGACCTTCCAGGGGCTCACCACCGGGCCATAGCAGGCACTTTCATTCGACGAGCCCATGGCGAATTCGTCCATGCTGAGCTTGCCCAGCATGACCGCCCCGGCATCCCAAAGGTTCTGGGTCACGGTCGATTCATATTGCGGCAGGAAACCTTCCAGAATCCGGCTCGCCGCCTGCGAGGGGACGCCCTTGGTGCAGAACAAGTCCTTGATGCCCAAGGGGATGCCGCACATGCCGGGTGCACCGCCCGCAGCAATGCGCTTGTCAGCCGTCGCCGCCATCTCGCGCGCCTTTTCAGGCGTCCTGTGGCAATAGGCGTTCAGCGCACCCGCAGCCTCGATAGCGCCAAGGCAGGCATCGGTCAGTTGGACGCTGGTGAAATCGCCCTTGCGCAACCCGTCGCGGGCCTCGGCAATGGTCAGTTTGTTCAGATCGCTCATTCCACCACCTTCGGCACGGCAAAGAAGCCCTCGCGCGCATCGGGCGCGTTTTTCAGGATCAGGTCCTGCATCTCGCCATCGGTGACGATGTCCTGACGACGCTTAAGACGCATCGGCTCAACGCCAGTCATCGGCTCCACGCCATCGACATCGACCTCGTTCAGCTGTTCCATGAAATGCAGGATGCCGTTCAACTCCTGCGCCAGCGCGGGCAGGTCGGCGTCCTTGACCGCAATCCGCGCCAGATGCGCGACCTTGCGGGCTTCGTCCTCGGTGATCGCCATGAGAGGCTCCTTTCGCTTGGGCCGGGTTTTACCGGGGCGGCCGGGGCGGGGCAAGGACCCGTGCAGGCGGAACTTTACGACCGCCCGGCGGCTTGGCAGGATGCGGCAGCGCAAGAAAAGGAGCCTTCCCATGAAACTGACCTGGCTTGGCCACTCCGGCTTCCGGCTGGAAATCGAACAGGCGGTAATCCTGATCGACCCCTGGCTTTCCGGCAATCCGGTCTTTCCCGAGGACAAGCGCGACGAGGCGATCCGCGGCGCCACCCATATTCTGCTGACCCACGGTCACGGCGATCATACCGGCGACACCCTTTCCATCGCGCGTGAGCTCAAGATTCCGGTGGTCGGCATCTACGACCTGATCAACACCTGGCAGACGCATCAGAGCGTCGAGGGGTTGGGCTTCAACAAAGGCGGCACGGTCGATCTGGGCGGGGCGAAGGTAACGATGGTGAATGCAAGCCACTCCTCTTCCTTCGACGGGAATGAGGGGCCGGTCTATGCCGGCCATGAATCGGGCTATATGATCGCGGGGGAAGGCCATGTGATCTATGTATCAGGCGATACGGACATCATGGCCGACATGGCATGGATGGGCGAGTATCATCAGCCCGACATCGGCATCCTGTGCGCAGGCGGACATTTCACCATGGACATGGATCGCGCAGCATGGGCGGCGCGGAAATACTTCAACTTCAAGACCGTGATCCCCTGCCATTACAAGACCTTCCCGCTGCTGGAGCAGAGTGCCGAGGCGCTGAAGGCCGGCCTGCCCGGCGTCAAGGTGATCGAGCCCGAGGTGATGGAGCCAATCTCGCTCTAAGGCCAGCGATAGTCGTTTGGTCCGGACTGCGGGCGCACCATGGTCTGGGCCGGCGCATAAATCTCGACCAACAACGGATGGCAGGCGGCGGCGTCACTGGAATGTGCGCTGCCGCAATCGCCACCCGGACAAGCTGAAAGCCCGCCTATCAGATCGATTTCGGCAAAGAACTCGATGTAGTCGCCAGGACGCACCGGACTTGCCTTCATGAAATACTGGCCCGTGTCGCGGGTAAAGCCGGTGCACATGAAGACATTCAGGACATCGTGCACCAAGGGCTCGGCCTCGCCGCGTATCAGATTCAACTCGGCCATGAGCGCATTCACAAGATTGGAATGGCAACAATGATGATAATCATGCCCGTTGAGCAGGTGATGCGTATAGGGGTCGCACCGCGTCCCGATCACGTCATGCACCGAGCCGCCATATTCATCGATACCGTACCACTCCAATGTGTCTTGGGTGACGGTGGCCATGGGGCGCAAATGCGGAAAGCTTGACCACATGCGAGCCCCACGCGTCAGATGCGAGCCGTGCAGCGCCCGTGTCTTGCCGGAATAGAACCGCTCTTGCGGAGCCGCAGCGGACCACAGATTCAAATCCCCGACCTGCGGCCCTTCGACGCTGGTAATGCGAAAGAAATGTCCTGCCGGAACATGAAAACAGCGCGCCTCTCGGGGCGGGATCATACATTCTCCGGCTTTTCGTGCCGTCAGCCGTATCGCCTGCAAACCGGGCAGGTCCGGATCAGGAAGCGTTTCGTTTGGGTAACAAATAACCGGGCGAACGGCCCGGCGAGCGGCGGCGTCATCAGGAGTAATGTGGGTCATGTGACGAATGCTAAGCGCCGCTCCCCCTTATCGCAAGCCTTGGCGCTGAAGCCCCGCCTCGCCAGGCCCGGCTCGCCTGTTGCCGGGGTATTTAAACAACAGAGAAGCCCAGACACAGCCTGCAACTTCTTCGTTGTAAAAATACCCAAGAAAACGTGCAGCAAGAGCGGCGACAAAAACAAAAGCGCGGCCGGGAAGCCGCGCTGAAAGGCTCGCATGGGCGAGCGAAAGAGCCGCGTTCAGGCAGCTTGGCGGATATCGGCTTCCATCGGCATCGGATCGAAGCTGAAATATCCGTACATCTGCTCCAGCACGGCCAGCGCCGCACGATTTTCTGCCTTGGCCGGTTTCAGCACGGCCAGTTTGGCGCTTGGTTTTTGCGTTTCGGCAAGGGTTTTCATCCGAAAGTCTCCGGGTGGACGTTTGCTCTCCCCGACCGAAAAGATAACGCCGCGCAGCAGAGAAATCCAGTTCTGCGACGCGGCGTCAAACGGCATAACGCGACATACCGGCCATGACCGGCATGCAAATCAGACGATACGGTCCACCATCATATGCTTGATCGAGGCGATGGCCTTGGCGGGGTTCAGCCCTTTGGGACAGGTATTCGTGCAGTTCATGATCGTGTGGCACCGATAAAGCTTGAACGGGTCCTCCAGCGAATCCAGACGATCGCCCGTCGCCTCATCGCGGCTGTCGATGATCCAGCGATAGGCATGCAGAAGCGCCGCCGGCCCCAGGTAACGATCGCCATTCCACCAATAGCTGGGGCAGGAAGTCGAGCAACAGGCACACATCACGCATTCATAAAGACCGTCCAGCTTCTTGCGATCCTCGATCGACTGGCGCCACTCTTTGTCCGGGGTCGGCGTTTCCGTAATCAGATAGGGCTGGACCGAGGCATGCTGGGCGTAGAAATGCGTCAGGTCGGGTATCAGATCCTTGACCACCGGCATGTGGGGCAGCGGATAGATGTTCACGTCGCCCTTCACCTCGTCCATGCCATAAATGCAGGCCAGGTGGTTGCCACCGTCGATATTCATCGCGCAGGAACCGCAGATCCCCTCGCGGCAGGAGCGGCGGAAAGTCAGCGTTGGGTCGATCTCATTCTTGATCTTGATCAGCGCGTCCAGAATCATGGGACCGCATTTGTCCATATCAAGGAAATAGGTGTCGATGCGCGGGTTCTCTCCGGTATCGGGATCCCAGCGATAGATGTTGAAACGGCGGATATTCGTGGCGCCCTGGGGTTTGGGCCAGGTCTTGCCGACCCGCATGCGGCTGTTCTTGGGAAGGGTAAGTTGGACCATTGGGACTCTCCTGGTGGTCAGACCGCCGTCATGCGGTGGCTTGGGCGGAAGGGGTCAATTCACCCTCCACCCCGGTTGTTCGTAAAGCGACCGCGTGGGCATCTGCCCCGAGCGACGCTGGACGCATTGATTGAATATCTGGGCCGGGTCGCGCCCCAGAATCTGATCCGAGGACAGATCAACCCTGACGAAGCCGCCGCTACGGCCGTGCGAACCGACGCCGAGGCCGACCTGAGTGCGCGGCGCCCGCGCATCCAGCGCCTGGACCATACAGACCTGCTCGGCCTGCTCGACCGGAATCTGCACAGGAGCGGGCGCGCAGGCCGCCAACCCCAGCAGCGCCGGGGCAAAGCTCAGGCCAAGCGCGCCACACCTGTTCATCACGCGGCCTGCTTGGCCGCGGCTGCGGCGCTGGCGATGCATTGCGTCGTCGCGGGACGGCCGACGATGGCCGCCACGGCATTCCCCGCCGCGGCCGCATCGGAATTGGCGATGCCGGTCAGTTCTACCGTAGTGGCGTTCTGCATCACGCAATCGGTATAGGGCGCGACATTGGCGCCGGGCAGGCGCTTGGCCATCTCGCGGTTGACAACGACCCGGGCGGATGACTGGATCGCCGCATCAGGCGCCGTTACCTGCGGCAGCGGCAGCGGCGCCACCGGCGCCATGCCGGGATTTTGCACCACGCAGCCCGAAAGGGCCAACGTGGCAGCGGTCAGGATCAGAGGAAGACGCATCAATAAACCCTCGCTTTGGGTGCGATTTTTTTCAAATCGATCCCGCCCTCCTCTTGCGTGGTCAGAGGCTCGAGGTGCACAGGCCGATAAGCCAGTTTAACATCGTTGCCTTCGATCCACGCAAGCGAGTGCTTGCGCCAGTTGGCATCATCCCGCTCGGGGTAGTCCTCATGCGCATGTGCGCCGCGGCTTTCCTTGCGTGCCTCGGCCCCGACAATGGTCGACAGCGCGTTGGGCATCAGGTTGGTCAGTTCCAGCGTTTCCATGAGGTCGCTGTTCCAGATCAGGCTGCGATCCGTGACCTTCAAGTCGTTCAGTTTGCCCGCGATTACCTTCATCTTCTCGACGCCCTCGGCGAGGGTCTTGTCGGTGCGGAACACGGCGGCATCGGCCTGCATGGTGCGCTGCATCTCAAGCCGCAGTTCGGCGGTCGGGATCGTTCCGTTGGCATTGCGAATACGGTCGAAGCGGTCCAGCGCCTTGTCCACCTGCTCGATGTTGGTCGCGGGAATAGGTGCCTTGCGGTCGATCACCTTGCCGGCGCGAATCGCGGCGGCACGACCAAACACCACAAGGTCGATCAGCGAGTTCGAGCCCAGCCGGTTCGCGCCGTGGACCGAGGCACAGCCAGCTTCGCCCACCGCCATCAGGCCGGGAAAGACCTGATCGGGGCTGTCCTGCGTCGGGTTCAGCACCTCGCCCCAATAGTTGGTCGGGATACCGCCCATATTGTAATGCACGGTCGGCAGAATCGGGATCGGCTCGCGCGTGACATCCACGCCCGCAAAGATCTTGGCCGATTCCGAGATACCCGGCAGCCGTTCGGCCAGGCTTTCCGGCGGCAGGTGCATCAGGTTCAGGTGCATGTGGTCCTTGTTGGGACCGACACCGCGGCCTTCGCGGATCTCGATGGTGATGCAGCGCGACACCACGTCGCGGCTGGCCAAGTCCTTGTAGGTCGGTGCGTAACGCTCCATGAAGCGTTCGCCCTCGGAGTTGGTCAGATAACCGCCTTCGCCCCGCGCGCCTTCGGTGATCAGACAGCCCGAGCCATAGATCCCGGTCGGGTGGAACTGCACGAATTCCATGTCTTGCAGCGGCAGACCCGCGCGGGCAACCATGCCCCCGCCGTCGCCGGTGCAGGTATGGGCCGAGGTGGCGCTGAAATAGGCGCGGCCATAGCCGCCCGTCGCCAGCACCACCATCTTGGCGTTGAAGACGTGAATGGTGCCGTCATCCAGCTTCCAGCAAACCACGCCGGTGCAGGCACCGTCGGTGATGATCAGGTCCAGCGCGAAATATTCGACGAAGAATTCCGCCTTTTCCTTCAGCGACTGGCCGTAAAGCGTGTGCAGGATGGCGTGGCCGGTGCGGTCGGCGGCAGCGCAGGTGCGCTGCACCGGCGGGCCTTCGCCGAATTCGGTGGTATGGCCGCCAAAGGGGCGTTGATAGATCTTGCCCTCTTCGGTGCGGGAAAAAGGCACGCCGTAGTGTTCCAGCTCATAGACCGCCTTGGGGGCCTCGCGCGCCAGATACTCCATGGCGTCGGTGTCACCCAGCCAGTCAGAGCCCTTGACGGTGTCATACAGGTGCCACTGCCAGTTGTCCGGGCCCATGTTCGACAGCGATGCCGCGATCCCGCCCTGCGCCGCGACCGTATGCGAGCGGGTCGGAAAGACCTTGGTCACACAGGCGGTGCGCAGGCCCTGTTCGGCCATGCCCAGTGTTGCGCGCAGGCCCGCGCCACCGGCACCGACGACCACGACATCATATTCGTGTGTTTCGTATTTGTAAGCAGCCATGGCGGAACCTCAGAGGACGACGATTGCGCCAAGACCCATCCGGGCCAGCGCATAAACGGCAGAGGCGATCACCGCCCAGCCGAAGATGACGGAAAAGATGATGGCGCCCTTGCGCACCCCACCCTGGAAATAGTCGTCGATCATGATCCGCGTGCCTTTGATGAAGTGGATCATGCCCACGACTACGAAAAGCCCGGTGATGACGGCCGGAAAGGGGTGCCCGAAATAGGCCAGCAGTTGCTCCTGCGACAGGCCGATGGCGCGGGCGACGACGATCATGAACAAGGGCGTCAGCACGAGCAGCGCCACGGCCGAGACGGTCATGGCCCAGTGGTGTTGGGTGCCTTCGTGGGCAGAGCCCAGTCCCTCGGCGGTTTTACGGGGGGTGATGTAACGCATGATCCCTGCCCTTTCCTCAGAACGCAAAGAAGATGATCAGCGTCAGCACGGCCAGAATGACCGAACCGGCGATCAGCGCCTGACTGGATTTCTGTGCCTGTTCGATCTCCATCCCATAGCCGGCGTCGTAGAACAGGTGGCGCAGGCCGGCGAGCAGGTGATACCACAGCGCCCACATCGAACCGGTCAGGATGATGAAGCCCAGCCAGGACCGGACCACCCAGTCGGCGCAGGCGAAGGCGCCCGGCGAGGTCACGGCGGCGACCAGCCACCAGGTAATCAGCACGATCCCGGCAACCAGCGCATGGCCGGTGATACGAGTCATGATCGAGGTGATTGCGGCAAGTGGCAGGCGATAGACCTGCAAATGCGGTGACAATGGCCGGTTACCCCGGTTGACGTCAGCCATGATGCGCTCTCCTGCGTTCAGGCCCCACGCGCGACGGCTGGCGGCGAGGGCTGGCCGAAATTTGGATTTTCTTTTAGCGGCCTTGTCGCATCTGTCACGGGCGGATACCAGACATAAGGCGGATATGCGACAGTTTTCCCCTTTTGTGATCACGCAACTGCCAGCTGTGATCACGGATACACCCTGCCCCCGAGGAATGATTGCGGTATCAGGGTCGAACCAGACTATTTCCCCCAATAACCTAGGGATTCTGTCGCGTTCAACTGGGGCGCGGGGGCATTCGCATGCCCTCCGCACCGGAAAGAAGGGCTGGTTATTTCGGCATCAAGGCCCAGTAATCCAGATCCAGCAGCACTTGCGGGGCGTATTTCCCGCCCTCTCCCTTCAAAGCGTGATCACCGGCCGAACCCTTATGCGCGACCAGCCGCAACCGGATCGCGCCGACACCGGGCGCATGCGTATCCGCCTTGTCCAGAACCTCGGACCAGGCCCGGATCGTGTCGCCGGCAAAGCAGGGATTGGCATGCGCCCCACCATTCAGCGCCGCGATCATCTGCGCATTGGCAAGGCCGTTGAAGCTGAGCGCGCGGGCCATGCTGATGACGTGCCCGCCATAGATCAGCCGCTTGCCATCCTCGCGGAAGGTGGCGTCGAAATGCACCTTGGCGGTGTTCTGCCACAAACGGGTGGCCAGCATATGCTCGGCTTCCTCGATGGTGACGCCATCGACGTGGTCGATGATCTCGCCAATCCGGTAATCGCCCCAGCGATGCGGCTCACCGGCCAGAGTGAAATCGTATTGCGCGAAATCCAGCCCCTCGGGGACCACCAGATCCTCCGGCGCAACGGATTTGGCGAGATCCGGCACAACCGGCTGAGGTGCGGGGGCCGAGGCGTCGCCTTTGCGCACCATCACCCAGCGCACATATTCCAGCACCACCTCGTCCATCTGGTTCAGGCCGCGCGTGCGTACATAGACAACGCCGGACTTGCCGTTCGAGTTTTCCTTGACGCCGATCACCTCGGATTCCGCGCGCAAGGTGTCGCCCGGCCAGACAGGTTTCAGCCAGCGCCCCTCGGCATAGCCCAGATTGGCCACCGCGTTCAGGCTGATGTCGGGCACCGTCTTGCCGAAGATGATGTGAAAAGCGACCAGATCATCCATCGGGCTGCCGTCCAGCCCCGAAGCGGCCGCGAATTCGTCCGAGGAATACAGCGCGTGCCTTGCCGGATAAAGCGCGTGGTAAAGTGCGCGCTCACCCTCGGCCACGGTTCGCGGCACGGCATGGCGGATCACCTGGCCGACCTGGTAATCTTCGAAGAAACGGCCCGGATTGGTCTTGCTCATCATGGCTCCTTATTGCTGGCCCAGCTTCATCTCGGGGTGATAGTCGTCCGCGATTTCCTTGGTGACGGCCTGAGCGCAGCGCATCACACCGCGCGCCGCGTCAAAGGCATAGGCGGGATCGCCGTGCAGCTCCCACCCCTTGGACAGCGCAGCGCTGACCTTGTGGCAAAAGGCCGAGGTGTCGTCCTCGGTCAACAGGCGATAGATTCTTGGCATCTTGGCCCCCAGATCAGCTTCCGAACGGATTATAGCCAAGCCAGGCGTGGATCAGCCCCACGACCAGCAGCACGACGATGGCCCCGACTGCCGCCATGATCTCTTTGCGCGCGGGGAACGGGCCGGCAGGCGGGGTCCAGCCCGGCTGCGCACGGTTCAGGACGGCCATCTCGACCAGCGCCCACAGCAACAGCCCGCCGAACAGCACGAAACTGGGCAGGTCGCCGTTCGGCAGCAGATGCGCAAAGGCCCACAGCGCAAAGCCGGTCAGTTGCGGGTGGCGGATATGCCGGGTGATGCGCGTCTTCATCCCGTCGGCGGCAAAGAGATAGAAGGACGCGAGCACCAGGATGTTGTTGACGCCCTTCAGCGGCGCCGTCGCGCCCCACCAGGACGGCCCGTCCGCCATGCGATAGCCGATCACCATCAGCACGACCGAGACCAGCAGCGCGCCCGCCACTCCGCCCCGGCCAAGCCTGTCGCGAAGCCCCAACGCCAGCCGTTTGAGAAGATGCGCCGCCCACCATAGCGCCACTCCGAGGATAAGGATGAACATCTGGCTTGTCCTTTCGCTGGATGTTAATGGCGCTTACTTTGCCATCACCCCGCGAGTTCGGCAATCGCCGCCGCCTTGGCAAGCGTAGCGCGGGCGGTTTCGACATGCAGGTTCTCGACGATCTTGCCATCGACCACCGCGACCCCCTTGCCCTGCGCCTTGGCCTCGTCGAACGCCGCGATCTGCCGGCGGGCCAGTTCGATCTCTGGCTCGGACGGGGCAAAGACCTCATTGGTAATGGCCAGCTGCGCCGGATGGATCAGGGTCTTGCCGTCGAAACCCATATCGCGGCCCTGTTCGCATTCGAAGCGCAGGCCATCTTCGTCCTTGAAGGCGTTGAAGACGCCATCGACGATCACGCGGCCATGCGCCCGGGCCGCCAGCAGGCAAAGCCCCAGCCCCGCCATCATCGGCAGCCGGTCGGCGCGAAAGCGCGAGTTCAGTTCCTTGGCCAGATCGTTGGTGCCCATGACCATGCCCTGCAAACGCGGATGGGCGGCGATCTCGGCGGCATTCAGCATGCCTTCGGCGGTTTCCATCATCGCCCACAGCGGCGCATCGGGCACCAGTGCCGCCACGCGGTCCAGATCAGAGCCCCGGCTGACCTTGGGCACCAGCACCGCGTCGGCACCCGTGGCAAAGGCTCGGGCGTCGCCTTCGCCCCATTCGGTTTCAAGCCCGTTGATGCGTACGATTCTGGCCCGCCCGCTGTAATCCGCCAGCAATGCCCGGGCCAGCAATTCGCGCGCACCGGCCTTTTCCGCAGGCGCAACCGCGTCCTCAAGGTCGAAAATAATCGCATCGGCGGCCAGCGTCTGGGCCTTTTCCATGGCCCGGGCATTGGCGGCCGGAATATACAGGACGGAACGATAGGGACGGGTCATCGGGGCCTCGCGTAATAATCTTGCGCGAAGCTGCCCGGAAACGACCCGAATCGCAAGCACTCATTTGCCGCGCTGCGGCATCAGAACCCGTCCCAGATCAGCTTGATCGAAACCAGCATCAGCGCCCAGGTGATGAAACTGTAGAATATGCGCGGCGACATGCGGCGGACCAGCCATAGCCCGGCAAACACCCCCAGCACGCCGGGCACCATCAGCACGGCGGCCATCGACAGGTTATGCGCCGAAAGCTGGCCAAGCATGGCATAGGGAATCAGCTTCACGGCGTTGCAGATGGCAAAGAAGATCGTGGTGGTCCCGGCATAGGTCAGCGGCGACATGCGCAACGGCTGGGCATAGACCTGATAGGGCGCAGCGCCAGAGTGGGACACAAAGCTGGTATAGCCCGACACCAGCCCCCACAGAGTGCCCGCCCCCCAGCGCGGCGGGCGGGCGGTGCTGTTCACATGGCTGCGCAACAGGGCGTTCAGCGCGAAGGTCACCCCGATGACCCCGACGATCAGCCCGACCTGCGCGTCGTTCACGTGATGCGCCGTGGCCCAGCCCAGCCCGATCCCGGTCACCGCCCCCGGCACGATCGTCCGCAGCACCCGGCGGTCGAAATCCCGCCGAAAGGCGATCAGCCCGCCGATATCCGAGACGATATATACCGGCAGCAGGATCCCTGCCGCCTGCACCGGCGACATGACCAGCGCCATCAGCGGCACCGAGATGGTGCCGACCATCGACAGCCCTCCCTTGGCCAGCCCGATCGAAAAGGCGGCGATGACCGCCAACACCCAGCCCAACATATCCATCGGCGCGCTCCGTTGTCCTGAAAACCGGACTAGTCCAGCGCGATGCCATGGGCAATGCGGGCCGGGTGGTCATGTTAGCGATTGACAAAGGCCGAATTCGGCTCTTGCCCCACAGCGAAGGCTTGCGATTCCCATCCCAAGGGACTAGGCCACCGCGCGAACCATCATGAAATCGGAGGTTAACATGGCCCGACCCAAGATCGCACTTATCGGTGCGGGACAGATCGGCGGCACGCTGGCGCATCTGGCCGCGATGAAGGAACTGGGCGACGTCGTCCTGTTCGACATCGCCGAGGGCACCCCTCAGGGCAAGGCGCTGGACATCGCGCAATCGGGCCCGTCCGAGGGCTTCGACGCCACCATGAAAGGCGCCAACGATTATGCCGACATCGCCGGCGCGGATGTCTGCATCGTCACCGCCGGTGTGCCCCGCAAGCCGGGCATGAGCCGCGACGACCTGCTGGGCATCAACCTCAAGGTCATGAAATCCGTCGGCGAGGGCATCAAGCAGCACGCCCCCAACGCCTTCGTGATCTGCATCACCAACCCGCTGGACGCCATGGTCTGGGCGCTGCGCGAATTCAGCGGCCTGCCGCATGAAAAAGTCGTCGGCATGGCCGGCGTGCTTGATTCGGCCCGCTTCCGCCACTTCCTGTCGCTGGAATTCGGCGTCTCGATGCGCGACGTGACCGCGTTCGTGCTGGGCGGCCATGGCGACACCATGGTGCCGCTGACCCGTTATTCGACCGTGGGCGGCATTCCGCTGCCCGATCTGGTCAAGATGGGCTGGACCACACAGGAAAAACTGGACGCCATCGTGCAGCGCACCCGCGACGGTGGGGCCGAGATCGTCGGCCTGCTGAAAACCGGCTCGGCCTTCTATGCGCCGGCCACCTCGGCCATCGAGATGGCGGAAGCCTATCTCAAGGACCAAAAGCGCGTCCTGCCCTGCGCGGCCTATGTGAAAGGCCCCTTTGGGCTGGACGGGCTTTATGTCGGCGTGCCGACCGTGATCGGCGCCGGCGGGATCGAGAAGGTCATCGACATCAAGCTGGACAAGGAAGAACAGGCGATGTTCGACAAGTCCGTGGAGGCGGTGAACGGCCTCGTCACCGCCTGCAAAGGCATCGACAGCACGCTGGCCTGATCCCTTCTCACGCCTGACTGCTAAAGGCCCCGCCGGCGACGGCGGGGTTTTTTCATTGCGCAGCCCGCCTTGCGACCCAAAGCCGGAATGGACCGCGATACCTGCCGCGCCACGGCCAGCCAGCGCTGCACCTTGGGTTGTAGCAAGCGCGGATTCCTGGGGTGTCGATGCTGTCAAGCAGATTTTGTGATCACAGCCTTGAATACTGTGATCGCAAAAGCCTGATTCCCGCATGTTTTGGGGATTCCGCCATCATATTGCTTTGGGGCGCGCATCAAATGTGGCACAAGCCCGGCCAACCGATAACTGCGGGGAAGTACCATGAACATCCATGAATACCAGGCCAAGGCGCTGCTGCGCCAATACGGCGCGCCAGTCTCTGACGGGCGGGTGGTGATGAAGGCCGACGAAGCCAAAGCGGCGGCGGGGGAACTCGACGGTCCGCTTTGGGTCATCAAGGCGCAGATCCATGCCGGCGGCCGCGGCAAAGGTCACTTCAAGGAAAAGGAAGCCGGTGAAAAAGGCGGCGTCCGGCTGGCGAAATCGGTCGAAGAGGCCGAGGAACTGACCCGCCAGATGCTGGGCCGCACGCTTGTCACCCACCAGACGGGTGAAACCGGTAAGCAGGTCAACCGTATCTATATCGAAGACGGCAGCGACATCGAGCGCGAGTTGTATCTGGCGCTGCTGGTCGATCGCGGCACCTCGCGTGTCAGCTTCGTCGCCTCGACCGAAGGCGGCATGGACATCGAGGAAGTCGCAGCCTCGACCCCGGAAAAGATCGTCAGCTTCAGCGTCGATCCGGCCTCGGGGCTTTCGGATTTCCACGGCCGCCGCGTGGCCTTTGCCCTGGGTCTGAAAGGCCCGCAGGTCAAGCAATGCGTGGCGCTGGTTAAGAACCTGTATCGCATGTTCATCGAAAAAGACATGGAGATGCTGGAGATCAACCCGCTGATCGTGATGACCGACGGCAACCTCAAGGCGCTGGACGCCAAGATGGGCTTCGACAACAACGCCCTCTATCGTCAGCCCGACATCCTGGCGCTGCGCGACGAGACCGAGGAAGACCCCAAGGAACTGGCAGCCTCGAAGTTCGACCTGAACTACATCGCGCTGGACGGTGAGATCGGCTGCATGGTGAATGGTGCCGGGCTGGCCATGGCCACCATGGACATCATCAAGCTGTTCGGTGCCGAGCCCGCGAACTTCCTGGACGTCGGTGGCGGCGCGACCAAGGAAAAGGTGACCGAGGCGTTCAAGATCATCACCTCGGATCCGAACGTCAAAGGCATTCTGGTCAACATCTTTGGCGGCATCATGCGCTGCGACATCATCGCCGAAGGCATCATCGCCGCGGTGAAAGAGGTCGGGCTGCAAGTCCCGCTGGTCGTGCGTCTGGAAGGCACGAACGTCGAGCTCGGCAAGCAGATCATCGGC
Organism: Paracoccus methylovorus; assembly: GCF_016919705.1. Lineage (NCBI taxonomy): Bacteria > Pseudomonadati > Pseudomonadota > Alphaproteobacteria > Rhodobacterales > Paracoccaceae > Paracoccus > Paracoccus methylovorus. Next base: position 400,262 of record NZ_CP070368.1, on the reverse strand, counting down.
GAATCGGGCCTGAACGTGATTGCCGCCGACGACCTGTCGGATGCCGCGCAAAAGATCGTCAAGGCGGTGAAGGGGTAACAAGGCGATGATGCGTCATTCGCTCCGCGCAGTCCTTGCTCTCGGCCTTCTGGTCGCGTCGCCGGTCCTTGCACAGTCCTCGCCACGTGCCGAAGCAATCGGCAAGGCGGCGGAAGCAGTGCAGATCTGCGCTGAGCAGATGCCAGACCGACGCGGGGTGATCGACGCATTGCGGGCCGTAGGCTTCCAGCCACGCGAAGCCACGGGCGCGCTGCGCGCCTATAGCGCAGCCAATTTCCGCACCGTCGTTATCTTGCCGGGTGCTGCGGACAGCGTGGAAGGGTGTTCGATCACCGTTCGCGCAATGACGTTGGCCGAAGGCGAAGTATTGATCCAGCCTTGGCTGAAAATTGCACATGCAGTCGAAAAGCACGGAGATACAGGCCGTTACGATCGGGTTTGGACGGGGGTTTTCAAGAATATCCCCGTCCTGCTGTTGATCGAGGAGGACGCCAATCTCAACGTGCTGCGCGGCACAACCATCATGGCGCTTGCGCGCCGCTAATTCAGGAGACGCATCATGGCCGTTCTCGTCAACAAAGACACCAAAGTCATCTGCCAGGGCCTTACCGGCTCACAAGGCACTTTTCACACCGAACAGGCGATCGCCTACGGCACCAAGATGGTCGGCGGCGTGACCCCCGGCAAAGGCGGCACCGAGCATCTGGGCCTGCCGGTCTTCAACTCGGTCCACGAGGCCGCGGTGCAAACCGGCGCCAATGCGACCGCCATCTACGTTCCGCCGCCTTTCGCGGCCGATTCGATCCTGGAAGCCATCGACGCCGAGATCCCGCTGATCGTCTGCATCACCGAAGGCATCCCGGTGCTGGACATGATGAAGGTCAAGCGCGCGCTGGAAGGCAGCAAATCGCTGCTGATCGGGCCGAACTGCCCCGGCATCATGACTCCAGACGAATGCAAGATCGGCATCATGCCGGGTTCCATCTTCAAGCGCGGTTCGGTCGGCGTGGTCTCGCGCTCGGGGACACTGACCTATGAAGCGGTGAAACAGACCTCTGACGTGGGCTTGGGCCAGTCCTCGGCCGTGGGCATCGGCGGCGACCCCATCAAGGGCATGGAGCATATCGACGTGCTGCGCATGTTCCTGGACGACCCCGAGACCGAGTCGATCATCATGATCGGCGAGATCGGTGGCTCGGCCGAGGAAGAGGCCGCCGAGTTCCTGGCCGAGCAGAAGCGCAAGGGCAAATGGAAGCCGACCGCCGGTTTCATCGCCGGGCGCACCGCACCGAAGGGCCGTCGCATGGGCCATGCCGGCGCCATCGTCTCGGGCGGCAAGGGCGACGCGGAATCGAAGATCGAGGCCATGAAATCGGCCGGGATCATCGTTGCCGACAGCCCCGCCGGCTTGGGTGAGGCTGTGCTGAAAGCTCTGGGCCGATAACCTTTTCGTAAGGCTTTTGACTTAGGTGCGGCCCCTGCCTAGCTTACATGGGGCCGCGCCAGACTTTACCAGCAGGTGCCAGATTGGACCGCCGTCGTCGCCAGATCGTCGTCAGAACCGCCGGGGCAATGCCTTGTCCGGCTCACGGCCCTGCCCTGCCAAGGCGAGGTGCGGCATGAGCACGCATCCCCTGCCGCCTGTGGAACGCGCAGCCTCGCCCGTGGCGGCGCAGGACTGGGCACTGTGCGTTTCGACCTACAACCGGGGCAAGCTGCTTTGCGATTGCGTGCGTGCGGCGCTGGCCTCGACCGAGCGGCCGTCCGAAATCGTCATCGTGGATGCCAGCGCCAACTGGCCACAGCACCGCGAGGGGGTCGAGGCGGTGATTGCCGAAGCCGGTGGCTGTCCGCTGACCTATGTGCCCGCCCTGCGCAAATCCCTGACCGTGCAGCGCAATCAGGCCATCGCCCTGGCGCGCGCTGACATCCTGTTCATGATCGACGATGACGCCTTGCTGCATCCCGAATGCGCCGGGCAAATCATGGCGCATTACCGCGCCGATACGACCGGCCGTATCGTGGCCCTGTCGGCCCGCAATACGCAGGAGACCGGCCGGGCTGCGGCGGATGAACTGAAACAGACCAACCGCGCCGGCGCGCTGATCGAGGGACGTGCTGGTCCTGTGCAACGCAGCATCGACTTTGTCCTGCGTCACCTGTTGATGATCCCGGCCGAGCAGCGTTTCCTGGGCTATGATCGGCCCGAGCGCCGCTGGCAGGGGGACGGCACCCTTCCCGATGGGCTGTTCCGGGTCAATTTCATCGTCGGCTTCGCCCTGACCCTGCGCCGCCATCTGGCGCTGCGCGAACCCTTTGACGAGGGGCTGAACGGCAGTTCGATCGCCGAGGATCTGGATGCCAGCTATCGCTTTGGCCGGCATGGTATCCTGGCCATCGCGCCAGATGCGCATATCCGTCATCTGGAGGCAGCGGCAGGCCGCGACAGGCGCCGGATCAATACCGCGCTGGCGCTGTTGAACATCGCCTATTTCGTGCGCCGCAATTCCGAACGGCAGGTCCGCGATATGGTCCGCTATGCGCTGTGGTATCCGCGCATGGTGCTGGCCGAACTGCCAAAAGACATCGCCGGAGGCCGCTGGGATCTGCCGCAACTGCGCGGCGCCCTGCTGGCCGGCCGCAAGCTGCCTGCCCTGCTGCGCCAACCGCGCGCCGGGCTGCCGGCATGGTATCAGGACTTTCAAACCAGGCTCATGTCCGGGGCGCCCCCCGGACCTGGCCAGAACAATGCGACCGCGCCCGATCAAGGCGCGAACCGATAAGATTCCCCGGAGGCAAGCCAATGAACGATCAATCCCCCAACTCGGCCTTCCACGACTCAAGCTTTCTGCAGGGCCATAATGCGGCCTATGTCGAGCAGCTTTACGGTCAGTGGGCCCAAAACCCTGCGGCGGTCGATCAGGCGTGGGACGCCTTCTTCCGCAGCCTGGGCGACGATGAGACCACCGTTACCCGCGAGGCCAAGGGCGCAAGCTGGCACCGTGCCGACTGGCCGCCGATGCCTGCCGACGACAACACGGCGGCGCTGACCGGCGAATGGCCGATCCTGCCCAAGACCGAGGCCAAGGCGGCACTGGACAAGATCGCCGCCAAGGCCGGCGAAAAAGGCGTCAGCCTGACGGACGATCAGCTCAAGCGGGCCGTGCTGGACAGCGTTCGCGCGATCATGCTGATCCGCGCCTTCCGCATCCGGGGCCATCTGCACGCCGATCTGGACCCGCTGGATATGCGCGAGATCCCCGACCACGGCGAGCTGGACCCCAAGACCTACGGCTTCACCGATGCCGATCTGGATCGCCCGATCTTCATCGACAATGTGCTTGGCCTGCAAATCGCCACGATCCGGCAGATCGTGGACCTGATGAAGCGCACCTATTGCGGCACCTTCGCGCTGCAATTCATGCATATTTCGAACCCCGAGGAAGCCGCCTGGCTGAAGGAACGGATCGAGGGCTATGGCAAGGAAATCGCCTTTACCCGTGAAGGGCGGCGCGCCATCCTCAACAAGCTGGTCGAGGCCGAGGGTTTCGAAAAGTTCCTGCATGTCAAATACATGGGCACCAAGCGCTTCGGCCTTGACGGCGGCGAGGCGCTGATCCCGGCCATGGAACAGATCATCAAGCGCGGCGGCGCGCTTGGCGTGAAGGACGTGGTAATCGGCATGCCGCACCGCGGCCGCCTGTCGGTGCTGGCCAATGTGATGGGCAAACCCTATCGCGCCATCTTCCACGAATTTCAGGGTGGCAGCTACAAGCCCGACGACGTGGACGGCTCGGGCGACGTGAAATATCACCTCGGCGCCTCGTCCGACCGCACCTTTGACGATAATACCGTACACCTGTCGCTGACCGCCAACCCCTCGCATTTGGAAGCGGTGAACCCGGTGGTGCTGGGCAAGGTTCGCGCCAAGCAGGACCAGATGTCCGATCAGACCCATCGCACCGCGGTGCTGCCGATCCTGCTGCACGGCGATGCGGCCTTTGCCGGTCAGGGTATCGTCGCGGAATGCTTCCAGCTTTCCGGCATCAAGGGCCATCGTACCGGCGGTTGCATCCATATCGTCGTGAACAACCAGATCGGCTTTACCACCGCGCCGCATTTCAGCCGCACCTCGCCTTATCCGACCGATATCGCGTTGATGGTCGAAGCGCCGATCTTCCACGTCAACGGCGACGACCCCGAGGCCGTGGTCCATGCCGCGCGGGTCGCGATCGAGTTCCGGCAGAAATTCCACAAGGACGTGGTGCTCGACATCTTCTGCTATCGCCGCTTTGGTCACAACGAAGGCGATGAGCCGATGTTCACCAACCCGGTGATGTACAAGTCGATCAAGGGCCACAAGACCACCCTGCAGCTTTATACCGAGCGTCTGGTCGCCGAAGGTCTGGTCCCCGAGGGCGTGATCGACGAGATGAAGACCGCCTTCCAGGCCCACCTCAACGAAGAGTTCGAGGTCGGCAAGAACTTCAAGCCGAACAAGGCCGACTGGCTGGACGGAAAATGGTCTGGCATCGAGGCCGAGCATGCCGAAGAAAACCTGGGCCAGACCGGCATTTCCGCCGAGACCATGGCCGAGATCGGCGGCGCGCTGACCCGCGTGCCGGACGGGTTCGACCTGCACAAGACCGTGGGCCGCCTGCTGGAAGCCAAGAAGCAAATGTTCGAGACCGGCAAGGGCTTCGATTGGGCCACCGGTGAGGCGCTGGCCTTTGGTTCGTTGCTGCTGGATGGCAATCCGGTGCGGCTTGCCGGTCAGGATTCGACGCGCGGCACCTTCTCGCAGCGGCACTCGTCCTTTATCGACCAGAAGACCGAGGAACGCCATTACCCGCTGAACCACATTCGCGGCGGTCAGGCACGCTACGAAGTCATCGACTCCATGCTGTCCGAATATGCGGTGTTGGGATTTGAATACGGCTATTCGCTGGCCGAGCCGAACACCCTGACCCTGTGGGAGGCGCAGTTCGGCGACTTCGCCAACGGCGCCCAGATCATGTTCGACCAATTCATCACCTCGGGTGAAAAGAAATGGCTGCGCATGTCGGGTCTCGTCATGCTGATGCCGCATGGCTACGAGGGTCAGGGCCCCGAGCACAGCTCGGCCCGGCTGGAACGCTGGCTGCAAATGTGCGCCGAGGACAACTGGATCGTGGCGAACTGCACCACCCCGGCAAACTACTTCCACATCCTGCGTCGCCAGTTGAAGCGCCCTTTCCGCAAACCGCTGGTGCTGATGACGCCGAAATCGCTGCTGCGTCACCCGCTTGCAATGTCCACGGCGGATGAGTTCCTGGCCGGTTCGACCTTCAATCGCGTGCTTCAGGACGACGCCGATCGCGGCAAGTCCGAATTCAAGCTGGTCGCCGACGACAAGATCCGTCGCGTGGTGATCTGCTCGGGCAAGGTCTATTACGATCTCGCGCAGGCCCGCGACGCGGCGGGGGCGGACGATGTCTATATCCTGCGGCTGGAGCAGTTCTATCCCTTCCCGGCCCAGACCATGTCCAAAGAGCTGGAACGCTTCAAGGACGCCGAAATCGTCTGGTGTCAGGAAGAGCCCAAGAACCAGGGCGGCTGGACCTTTGTCGAGCCCAATATCGAATGGGTCCTGTCGCGCATCGGCGCCAAGCATGATCGGGCGCGCTATGTCGGCCGCCATGCTGCGGCTTCGCCGGCCACCGGCCTTGCCTCGCGCCACAAGGCCGAGCAAGAGGCGCTGGTCCACGAAGCCATCACTGTCGGGGCCTGAGATGGCAGTGGAACTACGCGTCCCCGCCCTAGGGGAATCGGTATCCGAAGCGACGGTGGCCACCTGGTTCAAGAAACCGGGCGACCGCGTCGCCGTGGATGAAATGCTGTGCGAGTTGGAAACCGACAAGGTGACGGTCGAGGTGCCCTCGCCCGTCGCCGGCAAGCTGGCCGAGATCGTCGCCCCCGAGGGTGCGGTGGTCGCGCCCAATGCGCTGCTCGCACAAATCATGGAACAGGGCGATGCTGGCCCGGAAGAAATGTTGCCCAAGGCTGATGCGGGCACGAAGGCTCAGGAAGGACAGAGAAAGATGAGCGGAAAATCCGTCGACGTGATGGTGCCCACCCTGGGCGAAAGCGTTACCGAAGCCACGGTGGCGACCTGGTTCAAGAAGGTGGGCGACGCGGTCGCACAGGACGAGATGCTGTGCGAGCTGGAAACCGACAAGGTTTCGGTCGAGGTGCCCAGCCCCGCCGCGGGCGTGCTGGCCGAGATCCTCGCCCCCGAAGGCGCAACGGTAGAAGCCAGCGCCCGGTTGGCCATCATCACCGAGGGCGCGGCCGGTGCCGCCAGCCCCGCCGCCGCCCAACCCGAAGCTGCTGCGGCAGCCGTGCAATCGCCCGGTGCCGGCCCCGAGACGCCGCAAGAGCGCAAGGATGTCGAAGACGCGCCCTCAGCCAAGAAGGCCATGGCCGAGGCCGGCATCGCGCGTGATGCCGTCACCGGCACCGGCCGCGACGGCCGCGTGATGAAAGAAGACGTGGCCCGCGCCGCTTCGGCACCTGCAGCCGCCTCGTCCGCCCCGGCACCGGCACAGGCGCCGCGCGCACCCAGCTCGGCCGAAGATGCGGCCCGCGAAGAGCGCGTCAAGATGACCCGCCTGCGCGCCACCATCGCCCGCCGGCTCAAGGATGCGCAGAACACCGCCGCCATGCTGACCACCTATAACGAGGTGGACATGAAGGCGATCATGGAACTGCGCAACGCCTACAAGGATCAGTTCGAGAAGAAGCACAAGGTGAAGCTGGGCTTCATGTCCTTCTTCGTGAAAGCCTGCTGCCACGCGCTGAAGGAAGTGCCCGAGGTCAACGCCGAAATCGACGGCAGCGACGTCGTTTACAAGAACTTCGTTCATATGGGCGTTGCGGTCGGCACGCCGAACGGTCTGGTGGTTCCGGTCGTGCGCGATGCCGAGCAGAAAAGCTTTGCCCGGATCGAAAAGGAAATCGCCGAGCTTGGCCTGCGCGCCCGCGACGGCAAGCTGACCATGGCTGAAATGCAGGGCGGCACCTTCACCATCTCGAACGGCGGCGTCTACGGCTCGCTGATGTCCTCGCCGATCCTGAACCCGCCGCAGTCGGGCATCCTTGGCATGCACAAGATCCAGGAACGCCCGGTCGTCGTGGACGGCCAGATCGTGATCCGCCCGATGATGTATCTGGCGCTGAGCTATGACCACCGCATCGTGGACGGCAAGGGCGCCGTGACCTTCCTCGTCCGCGTCAAGGAAGCGCTCGAGGATCCTCGTCGCCTGCTGATGGATCTGTAAGCCCTGCTCCGGGGGCGGTTGCCCCGCCCCCGGTCCACCACCACCGGCATCCATGCCGCGCAACTCTTTCCGGCCCGTTTCGTTGACCCGCAGGGGCCGTTTGCCGCTTATCCCAAGAGGCAAGCCGGGCCGAAACAGAGGAGTGTCCCATGAACCAGATGATTGCCCATTACAGCATCGCAGATTACGCCAGCTTCCGGCCCGCCTTCGATGCGGATGCCGAGGATCGCCGCAACAACGGCCTGTCGCTTTTGCAGCTGTGGCGCGAGAACGACCAAAATGTCTGGGCTCTTTACCAAGTCCACGACACCGCGGCCGCCAAGGCCTATCTTGAGGGCGCAGCGGGGGTCTTCAACAGTCAGGCCGGTGTCTCGGCCACCCGGTTCCATTTCGTCGAGACTGCCTGATGGCCGCCGAAACCACCGCCCTTGCCCTTGCGGCGCTGCTTCAGGCCGCGCAGATCGGCCTGGCCGCCGCATCGATGAACCGCGATGTGGGCGCCAAATGGAACGCCAGCCCGCGCGATACGCAACCAGAGTTCTCGGCCCTGACCGGCCGGTTGCGCCGCGCGGTGAACAATCATTTCGAGGCGCTGATCCTGTTCACCATCGCCGTGCTTTTGGTGGTGTTGGGCGATGCGGGCTCGCCCCTGACCGTATTTTGCGCCTGGCTCTATCTGCTGGCGCGGCTGCTTTACATCCCCGCCTATGCCTTTGGCTGGTCGCCTTGGCGCTCGGCCATCTGGGCGGTGGGTTTCATCGCCACGATGGTGATGATCCTGACCACATTGTTTACCTGAACCGAACGGGCGGTGCCGGGGAAGGTGCCGCGAACTGCAAGGAGAGCCTGAATGCCCACCTATGATCTGATCGTGATCGGCGCCGGTCCCGGCGGCTATGTCTGCGCGATCCGCGCCGCCCAGCTGGGCCTGAAGGTCGCCTGCGTCGAAGGGCGCGAGACGCTGGGCGGGACCTGCCTGAACGTCGGCTGCATCCCCTCCAAGGCGCTGCTGCATGCCAGCCACATGCTGCATGAAACCCACGAGAATTTCGAAAAGATGGGCCTGATGGGCGCCAAGCCCAAGGTCGATTGGGCCAAGATGCAGGGCTACAAGGCCGAAACGGTGGGCGGCAACACCAAGGGCATCGAGTTCCTGTTCAAGAAGAACAAGATCGACTGGCTGAAAGGCTGGGCCAGCATCGAGGCACCGGGCAAGGTCAAGGTCGGCGACCAGATCCATGAAACGAAGAACATCGTTATCGCCTCGGGTTCGGAACCGGCCAGCCTGAAAGGGGTCGAGGTGGACAATGACGCCGGCATCGTCGTCGATTCCACCGGCGCGCTGTCCCTGCCCAAGATCCCCAAGTCGATGGTGGTGATCGGCGCCGGCGTGATCGGGCTGGAGCTGGGCTCGGCTTATGCCCGTCTGGGCGCCGAGGTGACCGTGGTGGAATTCCTCGACGCCATTACCCCCGGCATGGACGGCGAGGTGCAAAAGCAGTTCCAGAAGATCCTGGCGAAACAGGGGTTGAAATTCGTCCTGGGCGCCGCCGTCTCTGAAGTCGAGGTCGAAAAGGACAAGGCCGAAGTCAAATACAAGCTGCGCAAGGACGACAGCGAACATGAGATCAAGGCCGAATGTGTGCTGGTCGCCACCGGCCGCCGTCCCTATGTCGCGGGGCTTGGCCTTGACAAGATCGGCGTCGCCCTGACCGACCGTGGCTTTATCCAGATCGACGATCATTGGCAGACCAGCGCACCGGGCATCTATGCCATCGGCGACGCAGTGCCGGGCCCCATGCTGGCGCATAAGGCCGAGGATGAGGGCATGGCGGTTGCCGAGGTCATCGCCGGCAAGCATGGCCACGTCAATTACGACGTCATCCCCGGCGTGATCTATACCACGCCCGAGGTCGCCTCGGTCGGTCTGACGGAAGAGGCCGCAAAGGCCGGCGACCGCAAGGTCAAGGTCGGCAAATTCCCCTTTATGGGCAATGCACGGGCCAAGGCGCTGTTCCAGGCCGAGGGCTTCGTCAAGTTGATCGCGGATGCCGAAACCGACCGGGTGCTGGGCTGTCACATCATCGGTCCCAACGCCGGCGAGATGATTCACGAGATCTGCGTGGCGATGGAATTCGGCGCCTCGGCCCAAGACATCGCCCTGACCTGCCACGCCCATCCGACCTGCTCGGAAGCGGTGCGCGAGGCGGCATTGGCCTGCGGCGACGGCGCGATTCACGCCTGATCGGCGAAACTTCACCGAAACCCATGCCGCAGTGCGGCGGGTTTCCGCCGATGGGCCGCTCGTTGCTGGGCGGCCCTTTCTTTTGATTTCCCCGGCAGGCCCGGCTGTGGCTAATCCCTTAGTCAATTACAAGACAAGGGGCAGTCATGAAATCCATGATCGGACTGTTGGTACTGGGCGGCATGCTGACCGTCGGTGCCTGCGGCGACAACCGGGTCGATCCCGACCGCCGCTATCTGGTAGAGCCGCGCGCCTCGGCCGCGCAGATCGCCAACCTGCACCCGAACGAGACGCCCGAGCTGCGCCGGCTGATCAACAAATACGCCGCGGAATACGAGGTGCCGGTCGATCTGGTGCATCGTGTCGTCATCCGCGAATCGCGCCATCGTCCCGGCGCCCGCAACGGCCCTTATTATGGGCTGATGCAGATCCTGCCCGCCACGGCACGCGGCATGGGCTACAGCGGCTCGCCCGCCGGGTTGCTGGATGCCGAGACGAACCTGAAATACGGCGTCAAATATCTGCGCGGCGCCTATATGGTCGCCGACGGCAACAAGGATGCTGCGGTGCAATGGTATGCCCGTGGCTATTATTACGAAGCCAAGCGCAAGGGCCTGCTGCAAGCGACCGGCCTGCGCTAAGGCGAGGGACAGCAGATCGCGGGGGCGGCCTTTGGGCCGCCCTTTGCTTTACAGCTTTCGGTTATAGCGAATGAAGGGCGATTTCTGCCCCACCCGGTCATAGAGCATGCGGCCGGGATAGTTGTCTTCGGCCGTCAGCCAATAGACGGCGGGAATGCCGGCACGGTCGGCCTCGGCATAGACACCCTCGATCAGGGCGCGGGCGATGCCACGGCCGCGGGCCTCGGGGGCGGTGAACAGATCCTGCAAATAGCAGACGCCCTCGTCGCGCCACAGGTTGGGGTGAAAGACATAATGCGTCAGGCCCAGCAGCCTGCCATCCGCCTCGGCCACCAGCCCGTGAAAGTCACGCGGATCTTGCGCCATCAAGCGTGCAAAGGCCCGGTCGTAAAAGGACTCCGGCCGGTCCTCGAAACCATAGAACGCCTGATAGCCCTGATAGAGCCGTTGCCAGTCCTTGCGGTCGTCGGGCCCAAGCGCGCGGATCATCGCTGCCGCCGCGCCATAAAGGCCAGCCGCTCGAACAGCGCCACGTCCTGTTCGTTCTTCAGCAGCGCGCCATGCAGTTTCGGCAGCATCTCGCCCGCCGGGCGTTTCAGATCCTCGGGCGACAGATCCTCGGCCAGGATCAGCTTGAGCCAGTCCAGAAGTTCACTGGTCGATGGCTTTTTCTTCAGCCCCTGAACCTCGCGCAGTTCAAGGAACTGGGTCAGAGCCTCGTCAAGGATACGGCCCTTCAGGCCGGGATAATGCACGTCGACGATGCGCTTCAGCGTCTCGGCATCGGGAAAACGGATGTAGTGGAAAAAGCAGCGGCGCAAAAAGGCGTCCGGCAGTTCCTTTTCATTGTTCGAGGTGATGATGACCACCGGCCGATGACGCGCCTGCACCGTCTCGCCGGTTTCATAGACGTGGAATTCCATCCGGTCGAGTTCCTGCAGCAGGTCGTTGGGGAACTCGATGTCGGCTTTGTCGATCTCATCGATCAGCAGGACGATCTTGCTGTCGGCCTCGAACGCCTGCCACAGCTTGCCCTTGCGGATGTAGTTCGCGATATCGTGAACCCGCGCATCGCCCAGTTGGCTGTCGCGCAATCGGGACACGGCATCGTATTCGTAAAGCCCCTGTTGCGCCCGGGTGGTGGATTTGACGTTCCATTCGACGATGGGCAGGTTCAGGCTGGCGGCAATCTGCCGCGCAAGCTCGGTTTTGCCGGTTCCCGGCTCTCCCTTGACCAAAAGGGGGCGTTCCAGCGTGATCGCCGCATTCACCGCCATGGCCAGATCGGGTGGCGCCACATAGGTCTCGGTCGAGGAAAACTGCATCCGCCTGTCCTTTGCGTAATCTGCGCGAACCTAGCCAGCCACCGCCCGCTTCGCAAGCCGCAGGCCAAACCTGTCGGAATGGGCTAGTGACAATTCATCTGTCATACTTTAAGGGGGCCGCAAGGACCGGGCATCCAGTCGCCCGGCTCCCGGAGGAACGATGAAAGCCCAGACCTTTCTGCCAGAAGATTATCGCCCCGCCGAAGACGAACCTTTCATGAACGAGCGGCAGCTCGAATATTTCCGCCGTAAACTGATCGCTTGGAAGCAGGAACTTCTGGACCAGTCGGCCGAAACGCTTGAAGGATTGCAGGACAGCGGCCGCAATGTGCCCGATCTCGCCGACCGTGCCTCGGAAGAAACCGACCGCTCGCTGGAACTGCGCACCCGCGACCGTCAGCGCAAGCTGGTGACCAAGATCGACGCGGCATTGCGGCGCATCGAAACCGGCGAATACGGCTACTGCGAAATGACCGGAGAGCCGATCAGCCTTAAACGGCTGGACGCGCGCCCGATCGCCACCATGACGCTGGAAGCGCAGGAACGCCATGAACGGCGTGAACGCGTGCATCGCGACGACTGACCGCCGGCCCCTTTGGGGCCGCTTTCGCAGGTAAGGCGCCATGTCCGGCCTGAAACAGCATACCGTCACCATCATCGGCGCAGGCGTGGCCGGTCTGACCGCGGCTTGCGCATTGGCCCAACGCGGGGCGCAGGTCACGGTGCTGGAACGCGCCGGCGCGCTGCGCGAAGTCGGTGCCGGCCTGCAGATTTCCCCCAATGCGGTGCGCGTACTCGCCGCGCTTGGGCTTGAATCGCGATTCCGGGCCATCTCGGTTCCCTCCGAACGGGTTGAGCTTTGCGATTCCGCCGGCCGGCTTGTGGCGCGGCTGGATCTGGCGCGTTACCGCCCCCAAGATGCGTTCCGCCTTGTGCATCGCGCCCGACTGGTCGCCATGCTGGAAGAAGCCGCACGGGAATCCGGCGTCCACATCAAGCTGGACCATGAGGTAACCGATCTGCCCCAGGTTGCGCTGCTCATCGGCGCAGATGGGGTAAAAAGCCGCCTGCGCCCGCTTCTGAACGGCGTTGAGACGCCTTTTTTCACCGGGCAGACCGCCTGGCGGGCGCTTGTTCCCTGCGAAGCCGATGCGCCGCCGATGGCGCAGGTCTTCATGGGACCGGGCCGGCATCTGGTCAGCTATCCGCTGGGCTTTGGCCAGCGCAACATCGTCGCCGTGGTCGAACGTCCCGATTGGCAGGCAGAGGGCTGGTCGATCCCCGGCGATCCTGCGGATTTATGCGCAGCTTTTGCCCGTTTCGGCGGTCCCGTCCCGGGCTGGCTGGCGCAGGTCCAGCAGGTTGGCATCTGGGGCCTCCACCGCCACCCGGTCGCGGCGCATTGGCAGGACGGAAACCGCGCCCTGATCGGCGATGCGGCGCATCCCACCCTGCCCTTCATGGCGCAAGGCGCGGTCATGGCGATCGAGGACGCATGGGTGCTGGCCGCCTGCCTCGACGCCGGGCCCGATCAAAAGACCGCACTGGCGCGGTTCCAATCCCTGCGCCAGCCCCGCTGCCAGCGCATTGTCGCTGCGGCCAATGCCAACGCCCGCAACTACCACCTGCGCGGACCGACCCGTGCAGTGGCACATGCCGGACTGCGCGCGGTGTCGCGCCTGGCGCCCACGCGGTTGATCGAACGTTTCGGCTGGCTCTACGACTACGACCCGACAGCCGTGTAACAGGGCGACGTCCGGCTTTCTTCGTTGCCTAAATACCCATGCCAAGGCCACCACAAGCGCGCCAGCGCAGACAAGGGCACCATTCAGGCGGCTTTTTCGACCGCCGCGACGATATTATCCACCACCTCGCGCAGGACGGTTTCGTCCTCGGCCTCGGCCATGACACGGATCAGCGGCTCGGTGCCGGACTTGCGGATCAGCACCCGGCCACAACCGTCTAACCGCGCCTCGGCCCGGGCGATCTCGGCCTGCACGCTGTCCTTGGACAGCGGATCGGCGCCGACGGCATAGCGCACATTCTTCAGCAACTGCGGCACCGGCTCGAACTGCGCCACCAGTTCCGAGGCGCGCTTGCCACTATCCGACATCGCCGCCAGAAATTGCAGGCTGGCGATCAGCCCATCGCCGGTGGTGGCGTAATCGGTCATCACGATATGCCCCGATTGCTCGCCGCCAAGGTTGAAGCCCGCACCGCGCATCCGTTCGACGACATAGCGGTCGCCCACGGCAGTGCGCTCCAGCCGCAACCCGCGCCCTTGCAGAAACCGCTCAAGGCCCAGGTTCGACATGACGGTCGCCACCAAGGCCCCGCCGCGCAGCCGGCCTTGCGTCGCCCAGCGATCGGCCAACAGCGCCATGATCTGGTCGCCATCGGCCACCTGGCCCATTTCATCGACGATCATCACCCGATCCGCATCGCCGTCCAGGCTGATGCCCATGTCGGCGCCATGTTCCAGCACGGCTTGGGCGCAGGCTTCAGGATGGGTCGAACCCAGCCCGTCGTTGATGTTGTAGCCATTGGGGCTGACCCCCAGCGGAATCACCTCAGCGCCCAGTTCCCACAGCACATCCGGGGCGGCGCGATAGGCGGCGCCATTGGCGCAATCCACCACGACCTTCAGCCCGTCCAGACGCTTGCCCGATGGGAAGGTGGTCTTGGCATATTCGACATAACGCCCACGCCCGTCGTCGATGCGCTTGGCGCGACCGATGTTGTTGGGCTGAGACGGGATGATCTCGCCTTCGACGATGGCTTCGATCTCGGCCTCGGCCTCGTCGGACAGCTTGAACCCGTCCGGGCCAAAGAACTTGATGCCGTTGTCATGCGCCGGATTGTGGCTGGCCGAGATCATGATGCCCACATCCGCCCGCATCGAGCGGGTCAGATACCCCACCGCGGGCGTCGGCACCGGGCCCAGCAGCAGCACGTTCATGCCGGTCGAGGTCAGCCCCGCCGTCAAGGCGTTCTCCAGCATATAACCCGACAGCCGCGTGTCCTTGCCAATGACGACACGGTGGTGGTCCTCGCCCTTGCGGCGGAAATAGCGGCCGGCGGCGGCGCCAAGGCGCAGCGCCATCTCGGCCGTCATCGGATAGGTATTGGCGCGGCCCCGCACGCCATCGGTGCCGAAAAGTTTCCTGCTCATCTTGCCCCGCTCATTTTTTCTCTGTGGTCACGGCCCGCCAAAGGGCAAGGCCCTGCCTTGTTTCTGCCACGTCATGGACGCGGTGTATCTGTATGCCCTGCGCGACCCCGGCCAATGTCAGTGCCAGCGTTCCCGCCATCCGGTCCGCCGGTCGCTCGGCCCCGCCGATGCTGCCGATGAACCGCTTGCGCGAGATACCCAGCAAAATGGCGCAGCCCAGCCCATGATAAACCGAGATCCGCCGCAGGATGGCCAGATTATGCTCTTGCGTCTTGCCAAAACCAATGCCCGGATCGATCACGATCCTGTCGCGGGCAATGCCGGCCGTTTCGGCACGGGCAATCCGCGCTGCCAGCGCGTCATAGACATCCAGCAGCACGTCGCCATAGGTCGGGTTGTCCTGCATGGTTTCGGGAATGCCTTGCGCATGCATCAGGCAAACCGGCACGCCAGCCGACGCCACCGCCCCGGCCATGGCAGGGTCGAAATCAAAGCCCGAGACATCGTTGATCAGCCCCGCGCCTGCACCGATAGCCGCCCGCGCCACTGCAGCCTTGCGCGTATCGACCGAGATCGCCGCCAGCCCCCGCACTGCAGCAATGGCCGGGGTGATGCGGGCGATCTCTTCGGTGACGGGCACCTCGCGCGCGCCCGGCCGGGTCGATTCGCCGCCGATGTCCAGGATCTCGGCCCCCTGCCGGGCCAAAAGCCGCGCCTGCTTGGCCCCATCATAGGTGCCGCCGTCCGAAAAACTGTCGGGCGTGGTGTTGACGATACCCATGATGCGCGGGCATTCCAACGACAGGCCCAGCAGCGGCGCGCGCGGCGCGGTCAGCGCCGCAAGCACGGCCTCGGGGGCGCTGTCCACGACGCAGGGCGCCTTCCCCCGGCGTAAAAGCTCGAATTGCGAGAAACGCACCCAGCCGCCAGCCAGTTGCCAGCGGCCCGTTTCACTGGGAATTGGGCGGAAATATTCGGTCATGGCTTGGGTCTTTATGCCGGTGCGCGGACGATGCAAGGACGAAGATCAAAGCCGCCCTGTCGGAACGCGGAAACCTGCCGGCACCGCCGGCGCGGGCACGCCCCCAGGCAGCGCCCAGTCAAGCTGGCTTGCCCCCAGCCGCTCGGCCAGCCACGGCGCCAGAACGATCGGGTCCGCCGCAAGCCCCGCCACGTCGCGCACCATCCGGGCCGGCGCCCAGACGACGGCGCGACGTTCGGTCGCCGCCCAGTCCAGCTCGGTGCGGCTGTCGGCCACGGTCAAGCCCAGACGGCCCGCCAGCGCCCAGGCGGCCTGATCCAGCGCCAGTAATTCGATCTCGCGCGCGTTGCCACCCTGCGGCAGCGGCAGGTTCGGCGCGTCGGGCACCAGCGCCACCGCACCCTCGGGCAGCGTCAGCTCGCGGCCGTGAAAGATGACGCGTATCGGGGCCTGAATGGCCTCTGCCTCGACCCGTGCCTGACGTCTCACCAGCGTCACGCCCAACGCCCCGGGGATGCGGTCCAGCTTCTCGACCGTGACCGAGACCTGCGCCGCGCGTGGATGGGCCAGGATCTGCGCGGCGATCTTTTCGGCCAGCGTTTCCAGCAGATCATAGCGGCGGTCCGCCAGCCCCGCCGCGACGGCACCGGTCAGGATGTCATAGGACAGGATCCGGTCCACCTCATCGTTCACGCCGACGACGTGGCAGGTAAGATCAACCTCGATATTAAAGCGCAGCCGTTGCGGCTGGCCCCGCTCGGTCTGGAAGGCGCCGATCTCGGTCGAGAGGATATAGTCGCGCAGGTGGATACGATCAGGCTGTTCCATAGCGCCTGTGTATTCAGGAAAACGGCCCCGCCGCAAGGGACAGGGCCGCGCATCGTGCAGCAGATTTGCGTCGCCGCCTCAGTTCGAGGCCAGCCGACGATCCGAACGATAAAAAGTATGGCTGCCGATCCGGATCGTGCGCTCGAAACGGTTGCTCCAGGACGGCTTGACGCCGCGGGCATGGAAATAGGTCGCGCCGTTCGTCAACGTGCGGGGCGCGCCTGCCAGCGCAGCCATGGCAACCTTTTGAACACGGGCGAAGGTACCTTTTTCGCGGATACGGGCGTTCTTGTTATAGGTGAACTGGCCGCGCTGGTTCACAACCCCGCAAACGGTCTGGGGGAAACGCGGATGATCCACGCGGTTCAGAATCACCTCGGCCACGGCTTGCTGGCCCTGCACGCCTTCGCCGCGCGCCTCGAAATACAGCGCCTCGGTCAGGCATTGCAGATCGGTCGGATTGATCTTGGCGGTAGCCTCGCGCGAACGCGTGGCCTTGGTTTCATAAGCGACCTGGTGCTTTCCATCGGCCAAGGCCGGAACGGTGGCGACAGGCGAAAGAGCGACAGCTACACATACGGAAACGCGCGCCAGCCATGACTTCGAAATCGACATGTTGGTCCTGTTTTCGGTCCGGGCCCCGCCCGGCTTGTTTCGTCGGAAGATCCACCCTTGGGGCGGCGATCTGGGGTTAAAGGCCCGAAACAAGACGGGGCGTGCCAGCCCACATGGACGTGAACGGCACGATTCGATTGAAATTAAAGGATTTTGGCGGAAACCCGCCGACTAGAAAAAGGTTAACGGGCAGATTCCGGCCCAAACCCGCGAACGCCATGCGCTGATGTCGCAGGCAATTCGGCCTCTTCCCGGGCCATGAGAATCGATTCTTGCGCCGCCGCCAGACGCGCTATCGGCACCCGAAAGGGTGAGCACGAGACATAGTTCACCCCGGCCCGCAGGCAGAAGGCGATGGATTCGGGGTTGCCACCGTGCTCGCCGCAAACCGAAATCGTGATGTCCGGCTTGTGACTGCGGGCGCGTTCGGTGCCGATGGCGACAAGTTCGCCCACCCCGTCACGGTCCAGAATGTGAAAAGGGTCCTCGGCATATACGCCTTGGCTGACATAGATACCCATGAAGCGCCCCGCATCGTCGCGCGACAGCCCATATGTCATCTGCGTCAGGTCATTGGTGCCGAATGACAAAAAGGCCGAATGCTCGGCAATATCACCAGCGCGCAGCGCCGCACGCGGGGTTTCGACCATGACGCCCAGACGATAGGTAAAGTCCTTGCGCGTCTCATTGCGGACGGCCGCGGCCACGGCGTCGATGCGGGTCTTGACCAGCTCGACCTCGCGCCGGGCGCTGACCAGCGGGATCATGATCTCGGGCACCACAGGATCGCCGTTATGGCTGGCCTCGATAGTGGCCTCGAAGATGGCCCGGGCCTGCATGTCATAGATTTCCGGCACGGTAATCCCCAGCCGCACGCCGCGCATGCCCAGCATCGGGTTGAATTCGCTCAGCGCCTCGACCCGTCGGGTAACGTCCGACAAGGGCAGGTCCAGCGATTCGGCCAATTCCCGCATCCCCTCGCGGTCGTGCGGCAAGAACTCGTGCAGCGGCGGGTCGAAAAGACGGATCGTGACCGGCAGGCCGGCCATGATCTCGAACAGCGCCGCGAAATCGCTGCGCTGCATGGGCAACAGACGCTCCAGCGACAGGCGACGATCCTCGGGGCTGCCAGCAAAGATCATCTCGCGCATGGCTGGCAGGCGCTGGTCGTTGAAAAACATATGCTCGGTGCGGCAAAGCCCGATGCCCTGCGCATTGAACATGCGCGCGGTGCGGGCGTCCTCGGGCGTGTCGGCATTGGCGCGGACCGAAATGCGGCAATGCGCGTCGGCCCATTCCAGAAGCTGGGTGAAACTGTCATCCAGCGCGGGTTCCAGCATCTCGGCGGCACCCGCCAGCACCTCGCCCGAGGTCCCGTCAATGGTAATTTCCTCGCCCTCGTGGAACATTCGCCTGCCGACAAGCAGGGTGCGCGCGCGGGCGTCGATCGAGATGTCGCTGGCGCCGACGATACAGGGCAGACCGATACCGCGGGCGATCACCGCCGCGTGGCTGGTCATCCCCCCGCGTTCGGTCAGCACAGCGACTGCGGCATGCATGCCGCGGATGTCCTCGGGCACGGTTTCGCGACGCACCAGCACGCAGCGGTCGCCCCGCGCTTGCGCGGCCTGAGCAGCGGCGGCCGTAAAGACGATACGGCCGGTCGCAGCGCCGGGGCTGGCGTTGATGCCGCGCGCGATGACGTCGCGGGGCGCGCGCGGATCGACCTGATGGTGCAGCAGATCGGACAGCGCCCGTGGCTCGACCCGCATCACTGCCTCTTCCGGCGAGATGATGCCGTCGCGGACCAGCGTGACGGCGATGCGCACGCTGGCGCGCGAACTGCGTTGCAGCCGCACTGCATCGATGATCGAAAGCCGGCTGTCCGAGACGACGAATTCGATCTGCATCTCTTCGCGCAGGCGTTCGCGGGCAGCCACGCCAAATCGGACCAGATCGGCGAACACCTCGGGCGCGGCCTCCTCCAGCGAAGGGCCGCGGGGGTCGCGGGTCAAATAAAGCGTTTCCGCCCCCTCGCCCTTGGAGCGACCCTGGGTCTGGCCACGAAAGCGGCCAGTGATGCGCGGGGCGCCGGTCACGCTGTCGGTGAACTGAATGGTCCCCGAGCCGGTAACCCCCGGCCCGATGGCCAGCGCCATGTCCTGCACCACCAAGCCCAAGGGCGCGATGGCGGGCGCACCCTTTGCCTGACGCAACAGCCGCGCCGTCGGTCCATCCCAGGCACGCGCCATCGAGCGCAGCACCTCGGCCAGTTGGCGGGCGGGGTCCTGGGGAAATTCCTCGTCGGTCTCATCCTCATAGGCACGCAGCGCGGCCTCGAGCCCACCGTCGCTGTCCGAGAACATGTCCGGGTCCAGCCGGGCGACATGGATCGCATAGGACTGCACGAAACCCAGATAGATCGCATCCGCCGCCGCCTTGCCCCGGCTTTTCACCAGCCGGGCGTGGCGCTCGTGGTTGATACCGACATTCAGCACCGTTCCCGGCCCGCCCCATGCCGGATTCACCGCCGAAGGTCGGACGCTGATCAGCCCGTCAGCCCGCTCGATGATCGCGGCCAGACATGCGCGGTCTGGCATATGGCCGCCGGCAATGGCGCGCACCGCCTCGGCCGACAGGGCAAAGCTTGTCGGCACCGGCAATTCCATGCGGATCAGTCGTTGCAGGCATTTCGCGCGCCAGCCGTGACGCGCGGTCTCGACCCCCGCCGAGGGGGTGATTTCGACGATGGCTCCGGGATCTGTCAGCGCGGTCATGATGCCGTCACATTAGGCACGGGCACTGCATTGCTGCAAGTGCGAAGAACGGCGGTGGATGAGGATCGAACGCCACCCGCTTCTTCGTTGCCAAATACCCCTGCGACAGTGCCAGCCGGACCAAGATGGCGGTCACTCAACCGCCGACCGAAACGGGGGCGCTGCCCCCACGCTCCTGCGGCCCCTCGACGGGGCCGCAGGAGCGTTCCCCCGGGATATTTTGACACGAAAGAAGCCGATCAACCCTCGACCCTGCCGAAATCAGCAATCAAGCGGCCTGCATCGCGAATGCGGGACAGCAGATTCAACCGATTGCGGCGCAGGATCTGGTTGTCGGCATTGATCTGGACCGCTTCGAAAAAGGCGTCGATCGGAGCGCGCAGGCTGGCGATGGCAGTCATGGCGGCGGGGAAGTCCTCGCGTGCCACGGCATCGCGTATGGCCGGTTCGGCCCTGTCCAGTGCCACGAACAGCGCGCGTTCCTCCGCGGTTTCGGCGAATTTCGGATCGGCGCCGAAGCTGTATTCGACGCCATCCTTTTCCTCGGCCTGGCTGAGGATGTTCGAGGCGCGCTTGAGCCCTTGCAGCAGGTTGGGACCGTCCTTGGTTCCCAGCACATCCGAAAGCGCAGTGGCGCGGTTGACCAGCAGGACGAGGTCGTCGTTGCCGGGCATCGCCAGCACGGCATCGATGACGTCATGGCGGATACCCTGATCCCGCAGGTGGACCTTGAGCCGGTCGTGGAAGAAGGCGAGCAGATCCGCCGCATCGGCACCCGGATAGGCTTGGGCAAGAACCTTGCCAAGATCGGCGCGCACCCCGTTCACCAGCACCAGCCGGATCACACCAAGCGCAGCACGGCGCAGCGCGAAGGGGTCTTTCGAGCCGGTGGGCTTTTCGTCGATGGCCCAGAAGCCGGTCAACGTGTCCAGCTTGTCGGCCAGCGCCACCGCGACCGAGACCGGGGCCGAAGGCACCGCGTCCGCGGGGCCGAGCGGCGAGTAATGGTCGCGGGCGGCATCGGCGACGGGCTCGGGCACGCCGGCATTCAGTGCATAATAGCGGCCCATGGTGCCTTGCAGTTCCGGGAACTCGCCGACCATGGCCGAGCGCAGGTCGAGTTTCGCCACCCGCGCTGCCTGTTCCGCCTGTTCCGCATCCGCCCCGACAAGCGGTGCGATTTCACGCGCCAGCGCGGCGATGCGCGCGATACGGTCGGCCTGAGAGCCAAGCTTGCTTTGGAAGGTGACGTGCTTGAGCCCCTCAGCCCAGTCCTGCATCCCGGCCTTGGCCTCGCGCAGGTCGTTTTCCCAGAAGAATGCCGCATCCGACAGACGGGCGGCAAGCACGCGCTGGTTGCCCCTGAGGATGGTTTCGCCCTGATCCGGCGTTTCGATATTCGCCACGGTGACGAAGCCTTCGATGCGCCCGGTTTTGGGATTGCGGGCCGAGAAGAACTTCTGGTGTTCCTTCATCGAGGTTTGCAGCACCTCGGGGGGCAGCGACAGGAACCGCTCTTCGATGGCGCCCATCAGCGGCACCGGCCATTCGACGAGGCCCGCGACCTCAGCAAGCAGGCCGTCATCCGGCACGATTTCCCATCCCCGGGCAAAGGCAAGGTTCGCCGCCTCTTGCCGGATCGCGGCTTCGCGTTCGGCTGGGTCCAGCATGACGCGGGCGCGGCGCAGCTTGGCGGCATAATCCTCAAAGCCCGACACCGTAATCCGGTCCGGGGCCATGAAGCGATGGCCGCGGGTGGTGTTGCCGGCGCTTATGCCCTCGATCTCCAGCGGCACCACGCTTGCGCCGGTTTCGTTGCTGAGCAGGCAGATGATAGAATGCAGCGGCCGCACCCAACGCAGGTTGCCCGAGCCCCAGCGCATGGATTTCGGCCACGGGAAGTTGCGGATCGTCGCCTCAAGCACCTCGGCCGCGATCTCGGCGGCAGCCCGGCCGGGTTTCACGACGGTGGCAAACCAGACCTGTCCCTTTTTGTC
Organism: Paracoccus methylovorus; assembly: GCF_016919705.1. Classification (NCBI taxonomy): domain Bacteria; kingdom Pseudomonadati; phylum Pseudomonadota; class Alphaproteobacteria; order Rhodobacterales; family Paracoccaceae; genus Paracoccus; species Paracoccus methylovorus. The sequence goes on along the minus strand of NZ_CP070368.1, from coordinate 378,322 downwards.
GTCCCGCGCCTTGAGCTGATCTCGGGTCAGGCCGGTCGAGCGCAAAAACCCCTCGAGCGCGGCTTCGGGCGCATCGACGCGTGGGCCCTTGCGCTCTTCCCGAGTCGTGGGGCTTTGCTCCGTCAGGTCCTCGATGGTCAGCACCAGCCGGCGGGGCGTGCTGAAGGCGCCGGCCGATTTATAGGTCAGGCCGGCCTCGACCAGCCCGTCGGTGACGAGTTTCTTCAGATCCTCACGGGCGCGGGTCTGCATCCGCGCCGGGATCTCCTCCGAGAAAAGCTCGATCAGAAGGTCGGGCATCAGTCCATCACTCCGCGTTCGGGGGTCTTGTCGTTGTATTGGTGCCAGCCGAAGGCCCGGCCATCGGGATAGACCGCGATCACCAGATCCACATCGGGGCGGATTTCGCTTTGCCCCAGCACGGCACGCGCCGCGCCCGATTCCAGATCGGCGGTCAGCGCCTTGGCGGAATAGCATTTGAACCACCCCGGCCCGTTCAGCGGCGTCGCATCGGGATAGGGTGCGGCATCCGCGACCTGGGCCGGATCCAGCATAAAGCAGGCGCGGTAGCGGATAGGCGAGCTTGTGGCGTCGATGGCCCGGAACTGCCCGATGGTGACCGGGTGGACCACGCCTTGCGCGTCGGTGACGACGACCTGTTGCGCGCCCTGGATTTCATCCATCTCTTCGTAAAAGCCGTATACTTGCAAATACCACACGGCAAAGCCGGTCAGGAAGGCCACCAGCACCAGCATCGAAACGACGATCTTGCCCGAGCTCATACCGCCTCTCCCGCAGCTACACCCGCCGCTTCGGTTGTGACGAACAGATCGGCGCAGCGTTTCGCCAATGCGCGCACGCGACCGATATAGGCCTGACGTTCCGTGACCGAGATCACGCCCCGCGCATCCAGAAGGTTGAACAGGTGGCTGGCCTTGATCGTCTGGTCATAGGCGGGATGCGCCATCGGGATACGTCGGCCGGCGCTGTCGGTCTCGGCGGCGGTCAGGATGCGGTCGCATTCCGCCTCGGCGTCCTTGAAGTGCTGAAACAGCATGTCCGTATCGGCCTGCTCGAAGTTCCAGCGGGAATATTCACGCTCGGCCTGACGGAACACATCGCCATAGGTCAGCGGGATCGGGCTGCCGGGCGGGTTGAAAGGCATGTCCATGACATGCTCGACCCCCAGCACATACATGGCCAACCGTTCCAGACCATAGGTCAGCTCGCCGGAAACCGGACGGCAATCGTGCCCGCCGACCTGCTGGAAATAGGTGAACTGGCTAACCTCCATCCCGTCGCACCAGACCTCCCAGCCCAGCCCCCAGGCGCCCAGCGTCGGGCTTTCCCAGTCGTCCTCGACGAACCGGACATCGTGGATCATCGGATCAAGGCCGATTGCCTTGAGGCTGCCCAGATAAAGCTCCTGCAGGTTCGGCGGCGAAGGTTTGATGATGACCTGATACTGGTAATAGTGCTGCAGGCGGTTCGGGTTCTCGCCATAGCGCCCGTCGGTCGGGCGGCGCGAAGGCTGGACATAGGCCGCGGCCCATGGTCGCGCACCCAGACTGCGCAGGGTGGTCGCGGGGTGGAAGGTGCCGGCGCCGACCTCCATGTCATAGGGTTGCAACACCGCGCAGCCCTGTGCCGCCCAATAGGTTTGCAGCCGCAGGAGCACGTCCTGAAAGCAAACGGGTTTCGCCACTTGGCCGTCCTTTGGGCTGGTCATCTCTGCGTCCTTCGGCATAACTGGCAGGAAATGTCTGCCGCCTTCTAGGCAGAGGGCGGCGCAGGGTCAATGAGAGGGACATGCCCATGCGGCGCTTTGCATTCGTCATTGGAACGGCTCTGCCGCTTGCCTTCGTCACGGCAGCGCAGGCCGAGGATGTGGTGATCCGCATCGAGGCCAAGCGCGGCAGCGACGCCGCCCATGCCAGTGCCGAAGGCTGGAGCGCGCAATTCCCCGACGTCGTGACCTTTCCGCTGACGGACGGCTGGGTCGGCATCGCGCTTGGCCCCATGCCGCGCGACGAGGCGGCCGCGCGGCTGGAACAGCTCAAGCAAGAGCGCAAGGTGCCGGGCGACAGCTTCCTGTCCGCCGCCGAAGGGCGCGAATTGACCCATCTTGGGACCGCGGCCGCCGGTTCCGTCCCGCCCGCGCCGCAAGCGCCGATGGGCAATGCCTCGACCTTCCCGCAAGGCGCCGCTCAACCACCGGGGGAAAATGACGATCAGATGGACGCAGAGGCTCCCTCGGAAATTGCGCCGGCACAACCTGAGCCCATCGAAGCCGTTGCCGAGAGGCCGGAGCAGTTCTTCCTGCGCCTCGAATCCACCACCGATCGCGCCAAGGCCGAAGAGATTTTGGCGAAATGGCGCGAGACGCTGCCAGAGGCCGGGCTCTGGACCCTGCCCAACGGCAGGCTGGCCATCGCCTTTGGCCCGATGGAACAGGTCACCGGCAACGCTTGGCTTAAGGCATTCAAGGACGCGGGCGCCGTGCCCAAGGACGCCTTCCTGACCCCGGGCGAGGACATGGGCGAGATCGCGATCATCGGCAAAGTGCCGGACCTTGGCGCCCCCCCGGCCCCGGATGCCGCACCGGTCGCCATGCCGCCGCTTGAGGACATCCAGCGCGCCCTGCGTTGGGCCGGGCATTACCAAGGGGGCATCGACGGCAAGGACGGCCCAATGACGCGTGCCGCCATCGCCGAGGAAATCGTACGCCTGCGCGCCTCACCCGATACCGCGACCGCCATGGCCGAACTGATCGCGCGGCGCGAGGCATGGCGCGCCGAGATGGGGCTAAGCCAGCTTCAGGACAGCCATACCGGCCTTGTGCTGCCCGCGCCCATGGAAAAGCTGCAATTCGACCGCGCCGAACGCGCATTGTCGATCTATGGGCCCCGGAACGGCTCGGGGGCGGCGCTGATCCTGTTTTCGCAGCCCGGCGGCCAGCAAGAGATGCTGGACCTTGCCGGTCTTGTCACCGCGCTTGGCTGGGTGCCGGCGCCGGAACGCAAGGTAGAGCGCGGCGCCATCACGCTGGACGGACGCAATCAGACCCATATCAGCCATGCCGAGGGCCGTGTCGTGGACGGGCGCGTGCAGGGATTCGTGCTGATCTGGCCGGTCTCGGACCCCGAGGACCAGCACCGTCTGGCAGCGGAAATCTCGGACAACCTGTCCCGCTTTGCCCCCGGCGCGACCGAGGCACAACCCGAAGCCCCAGCCATCGCCCCCGCCATCGCTCCGGCAACCGCGCAGGATTAGGCGCGCCAGAACCGCGGCAGCAGCAGGACCAGAACCGAGATCAGTTCCAGCCGGCCCAGATACATGCCGCCGATCATCAGCCATTTCGAGGCGGTGGGGAAATCCGTCACCGCCCCGTCTGGCGTCAACTCAGGTCCCCAGACCACGCCGACATTGGCGATGGCGGTCCAGGCTGCGGTCAGCGCGGTGCGCGGGTGCAACCCTGTCAGCGCCAGACCGACGATCAGCAGGCCGAAGGTCAGGATGAACAGGGTGAAAAAGGCCATGACCGAATCGACCACGTCCTCGCCCAGCGGCCGGCCGTCGTAAAGCAGCGGAAACACCCGATGCGGCGACTGCATGCGCCGCAACTGCGCCTTGACCGCCTGCAACAGCACCAGATAGCGGAACACCTTGACCGAACACGAGGTCGACCCGGTGCAACCGCCGATCAACCCGACCACGATCAGGATGACAAAGGGGAAATGCCCCCATTGCGTCACATCGGTCGAGGCGAAACCCGTGCCCGAAAAGGTCGAGATCACGTTGAAGGTCGTCTCGCGAATCACATCGAAGGGGTTTTTTGCTTCAAGCCATAAAAGCCGGTAAAGCACGACCACCGCGACGGCGTAAAAGGTCCAGCGCAGATAGGCCCGGACCTGAATGTCGCGCCAGATCGGCTCGACCGAACCGCGGATCAGCTGCACCATGCGGATGAAGGGGATCGAGGCCAGGATCATGAAAAACGACGCCGCATATTCGGCCGGCCCGATGAAAGGCGCAAAGCTGGCGTCGTAGTTGGAAAACCCCCCGGTCGAGCAGGTGGACAGCGCCAGCACCAGCGCATCGAACCCCTTCATGCCAAGCAGGATATAGACCACCATGCAGCTTGCGGTCATGGCAAAATATACGCCCGTCATCTCGCGCGCGATGTCAAAGGCGCGCGGCAGGATCTTGCCCAGTGTGTCGAACCCTTCCGAACGAAAGAACTGCATGCCGCCGACCTTCATCACCGGCAGGAAAATCATGGCGACAACGATGATCCCCAGGCCTCCCGACCAGTTCAGGAACGCCCGCCACAGGTTCGTGCCCTTGGGCAGGCCGTCAAGCTGGGGGAATGCCGTGGTCCCGGTGGTGGTCACACCCGACATGGCCTCGAAATAGGCGTCGGTAAAGCTCGCATGCGGCGCCCCCAGCATGAAGGGCAGCGCCCCGGCCACCGGCACCACCAGCCACAGCAGCGCGGTCAGCAAAAAGACCTGCTGGATCGTCAGCGATTTGTCTTTCTGCCGCGTGGACAGCGCCACCAGACTGCCCGCCAGCACGGTCAGAATCCCGCATTCCAGAAAGATCAGCCAATGCGCATCGCCATGCCACCAATCGACCAGCATGGGCAGCGCCATCGCCGTCCCCAGCGTGACGACGACCTTGCCGACGATATTGGCCACGGGACGGATATCGATCATGCCGACCTGCTTGCCCCGCCTCCATGCAACCGTCAAGCGCGCGGCGCTTGCACAAGGACTTTCCAGACCCTATAGAAAGGCGCAACGCGGGTGTAGCTCAATGGTAGAGCAGCAGCCTTCCAAGCTGAATACGTGGGTTCGATTCCCATCACCCGCTCCATCCTTTCGCTTTGCCAGCCGCTCTGCGGGTCCCGGTTTCTTTCGTGCCCAAATATCCCGGGGGGAGCGCCTTTTGCGCCCCGTTCAGGGGCACATAAGGCGCGGGGGGCAGAGCCCCCTGACCCGGCTGCTCTTCCGTTCTCGCCCGCCACGTCCTATATCCTGCGATAAATCCGCATGATGCGCCGAAAGGAAGCCCATGTCCCAGAAAGCGATGCAGCGCCTGTCCTTCTTTCTGTTGATGGGCTTGACGCTCTATGCGTCTTTCGTGGGCGCGGGCTGAAGGGGGCGGCGATGGCAAAACGTTTCGGCGGTCGTTTCTCGCCCCAGCCCCGGCTTGACGAAAACGACCCGCGCCTGTCCGCGCGCCCCGCCCCCGGCGAGATCCGCCACCCGCTGGAATCGCGCACGCGCTGGGTCACCATCATGGCGATTCCCTTTCTCATCAGCGCGTTCTGGCAGGATCCGGCCGGGCTGGCGCTGCATCTGCTCGCCTTTGGTAGCATCGCCTCGGGCATGTGGATGACGCGCGAGGGGTTGCAGGCCGAGGCAGCCTATGACGCCCGTCGCGTCGCACGCCGCCCGGCGATCCCGCGCAAGCTTTTCGGCGGCATCCTGACCGGGCTCGGCCTCGCCTTGGGCGCATATGTGCCGGGCGCAGAGGCCGGGGCCGGGGTGATCGGCCTTGCCGGCGCCATGCTGCACTGGCTGTCCTTCGGCAGCGACCCGATGCGCGACAAGGGCATGGAGGGCATAGACGGGGTCCAGCAGGATCGCGTCCACCGCATCGTGACCGAGGGAGAGGCGCATCTGAAAGCCATGCAGGACGCCATCCTGCGCACCGGCGACCGGCGCCTAGAGGCCCGCGTCGCCCTGTTCGCCGCCGCCGCACGCGATCTTTTCACCCATGTCGAGGATAACCCCGACAATATCGGCGCCTTGCGCCGCTACCTCAGCATCTATCTGCAAGGCGCGCGCGACGCGACGATCAAGTTCGCCGACCTTTACGCCCAGACCCGCCACCCGCGCGCACGACAGGATTACGAGACGCTGCTAAACGATCTGGAAACCGAATTCGCCGCCCGCCGCGCCAAGTTGCTGGAAGGTGGCCGAGCCGATCTGGATATCGAGATCAGCGTTCTGCGCGAACGGCTGGCGCGCGAAGGAGTGCGTCCCCCGCCAACTCCGGCCGAGCCGGCGGAGTTGCAAAGCCCGATGACGCTTGACGACCTGCTGATCCCCCGCGAATCCGAAAAGCCGCGCCGTTAGACCATGCCCCGCTTTGCTTTGCTGATCGAATATGACGGCGGTCCTTTTGCCGGCTGGCAGGCGCAGGCCGACCGGCCCAGCGTTCAGGGCACGGTCGAGGCGGCGCTGGCTCGGCTCGATCCCGGCTTTGCGGCCGGCGCACGGATCGCCGCCGCAGGTCGCACCGACGCAGGCGTGCATGCCACCGGACAGGTCGCCCATGCCGATCTGGTCCGCGACTGGGACCCTTTCCGACTGTCCGAGGCGTTGAACTGGCACCTGAAACCCGCCCCCATCGCCATTCTGGCCGCCGCGCGGGTGGCGGATGATTTCCATGCCCGCTTTTCGGCGCATGAGCGGCGTTATCTGTTCCGGCTGATCGCCCGGCGAGCGCCGTTGACCCATGATCGCGGCTGCGCCTGGCAAGTGACACATCGTCTGGACCTGACCGCCATGCGCGCGGGTGCCGCGCATCTGCTGGGCCGGCATGATTTTACCACTTTCCGCTCGACCATGTGCCAGGCGAAAAGCCCAGAAAAGACGCTGGACGAACTGGCCATCGAGGAAGCAGCGATCCCGCAAGGTCGCGAATACCGCTTTACCCTGCGGGCGAGGTCGTTCCTGCACAATCAGGTCCGCTCGATCGTAGGCACGCTGGAACGTGTAGGGGCCGGGGCGTGGCCTCCGGATCGCGTGGCCCAGGCATTGGCCGCCTGTGACCGCGCCGCATGCGGGCCGGTCTGCCCGCCGCAGGGGCTTTACCTGACGGGGGTCGGCTATCAGACCCCGCCCTTTTCCGCCGACGGTTAAGCGCCCGCGCCTGGGCCAAGCGCAGCCCAGAATGCCCCCAGACCCGCGCCGATGTCCGTTCGGGCGGTAAAACCAAGCCGCGCGCCCGCGGCCTGCGGACAGCCGCGCGAGGTGCGGATATCGCCGCTGCGGGCCGGGGCATGCTCGATGTCGCTGGTCCCGCGACCGGCCACGCGGTCGATGGCATGAACCAGATCTAGCAGCGTGGTTTCGATCCCGGTGCAAAGGTTGAAGACCTCTGCGCGGGGCATTTTTCCCACCAGATCGCGGGCGCGAAGCAGTCCGTCCACGACATCGGCCACGTAGATGAAATCCCGGCTCTGCCGGCCGTCGCCAAAGATCGTATGCGGTCGGTCGGCCATCCGATTGGCGCAGAATTTCGAGATCACCCCGGCATAGGGCGAAGCTGCATCCTGACCCGGACCATAAACGTTGAAGAATCGCAGCCCGACCGAAGGCAGGCCATTCACCTCGGCCATGGCGCGGGCCTGATGTTCACCGGCCAGCTTGTCGGCGGCATAGGGCGAGATCGGCATGGGCAGGTCGCTTTCGCGGCATTCCGCACCCGAGCGGTTGCCATAGACCGCCGCCGAAGAGGCATAGACAACGGGGATGTTTCCGGCCTGATGCGCGGCCTGAAGAACCGCAATCGTGCCCCCCAGATTGACACGATGCGCCCCTGTCCAGTCCGAGATGCAAAGCTGCACCGACACCCGCGCCGCAAGATGGAAAACGCAGTCCACCCCGCCAAGCAGCGAACCGACCAAAGCATTGTCCAGAACATCGCCCCGAACCAGTTGCGCCTTGGGGGACAGGTTGGCCGCCCGGCCGCTTGACAGATCATCAAGGACGACGACCTCGTCCCCTGCCGCAAGCAGACGATCGACAAGATGGCAGCCGATAAAGCCGGCCCCTCCGGTCACGAGAACCTTTCGCTGCAAGCCTTTCCCCTTCCGTGCTGGCCGCCTGGGAATCCTATAGGCCAAGCACGGATCGGCCGCCATAACGTCCGGCGGCCGGATGGATGCACAAATAGATAAAAATGACCGGGCTTATTTACGGCCGCGCCGGCGTGGGCGTTCGTCCTTGTACAGAACGATCAGGACGGTGCGCCAGATGATCCACAGATCCAGCGCCAGCGTCCGGTTGCGCTGATAGATCAGGTCGATCTTCAGCTTGGTCGGCAGGCAGCGGCGGGCATAGGCGGCCTCGGTCGCCTCGGCGCTTTTGCAGCGGCGCAGGATGCGATCTTCGTGGCGGTGATAGATCAGCGTCGCAAGGCCGGTAACGCCGGGACGGCTTTTCAGCACCTGCCCATAAACGACCGGATAGCGCTCGACATATTCGCGGATGGTGGGGCGCGGGCCGACAAAGCTCATGTCGCCCTTGAGGATATTGAACAACTGCGGCAACTCGTCGATCCGCGTGCGACGCATGAAATCGCCAAGGGGCGTGATACGCCAGGCCTTATGCGCACCGGTGACGCCGAAATCGTCCTGTTGGCACAGCATGGTGCGGAACTTGAGGTGGGTAAAGCTGCGTCCCGGCGCGATCATGCGCGGCGCGGCGTAAAAAATCGGGCGGCCCTGCATGATCAGCAGGATCAGCGCAAAGACCCCCATGACGATGGACAGCGGCACCAGCAGGATCAGTGCAAGGGTGATATCGAACAGCCGCTTGGACAAGGGCATGGTCGTGCGACGGGGCGCCTGAACCTCGCCCTTGAACCACGACATTTCGGGTTGGGGCAATGTGGCGAACCGAGCGATGTCGGCCTTATCCCAATCTTGGTGAATCGTCACAATCCCGTCCCGTATCGGCTTTTGGCTAATATTCCGCCTAACATAGCGCCCCTTGTTTTCAAACTACTACAAGCGGGAAATTGCGCGAGACTTGCGCAACCGTGACCTTTCGGCCAGTCTTTGCTTATCTTTGCGCAACCGGGGCGGTATTCATGCGGAAATTTCTGGTGGTTCTGGACGATTCACGGGAATGCCTGAACGCCATCCGCTATGCCGCCCTGCGCGCGGCCAAAACCGGCGGCGGAGTTCAGGTGCTGGCGGTGATTTCGGCCAATACCATCCAGCACGGCATGGGCGTGGCCGACGTCATGCGCGCCGAGGCTTACGAGCGGATCGAGGCGCATTACGAAGTTTTCGCCAAATGGATGCGCGACCGACCCGGCATCGAGCCGGAACTGGTCGTGCGCGAGGGCGAGCCGGGGGCCGAGCTTGTGGCCCAGATCCACGACGACCCCGAGATAGGCGTGGTTGTGCTGGCCGCCTCGACCGAAACCGCGGGGCCGGGGCCGCTGGTCACGCGGCTGCTGCGAGAGGTGGCCAGCCTGCCCTGCCCGATTACCATCGTTCCCGGCGACATCTCGCGCGAGCGGCTGGAGCAGATCACCTAGAACACCCGCCGTTGGCACACGCCAGTTGGCCGGAAAACAAGCGGTCTGCGCCGGCCACACCACCCTGAGCCCGTTTTGGAGGCGGGGCTTGCTAGGGTCCCGGCGGGCCTGCAGGCAAGTTTCTTTGCCTTTGCACGGTTTGCCGCAGCGGGCGACGTGCCGCTCTGACTTGACTTGCCCCCCCTTCGATCCCCATATCCCCGATCAAAGGAGTCCGCGCCATGTTCATCCAGACCGAAACCACGCCGAACCCGGCAACGCTGAAATTCCTGCCGGGCGAAACCGTCCTTGGCAGCGGCACCGCCGATTTCCCTGCGGCCGAGGCAGCGGTCACCAGCCCGCTTGCCCGCCGCATCTTTGCCGTCCCCGGCGTGACCGGAGTGTTTCTTGGTTCGGACTTCGTGACCGTGACCAAGGCCGAGGATGTGGTCTGGGACCATCTGAAGCCCTCGGTTCTGGGCGCGATCATGGAGCATTACCAGTCCGGCGCCTCGGCGATCGAGGGCGCGGCGGCCAGCGGCCACAGCGACCACGATGGGCCGGATTCGGATATCGTGAACCAGATCAAGGAATTGCTGGACACCCGCGTACGTCCGGCCGTGGCACAGGACGGTGGCGACATCACCTTTCACGGCTTCGACCGCGGTGTAGTCTATCTGCACATGCAGGGCGCCTGCGCCGGCTGCCCCTCATCCACGCTGACGTTGAAAATGGGTATCGAAAACCTGCTGCGTCATTATATCCCAGAGGTGACCGAGGTGCGGCCCGTTGGCTGACACGCTGTCGCTGGGCTTCGATACATCGGCCGCGCATTGCGCGGCCGCTTTGCTGCAGGGCGACCGGGTGCTGGTTCAACGCCACGAGGAAATGGCGCGCGGTCAGGCCGAACGGCTGTTTCCCCTGCTGGAAGAGGTGCTGGCCGAGGCCGGTGCCGGCTGGCACGACCTTTCGGTCCTGGGCTGCGGCATTGGTCCGGGCAATTTCACCGGCATCCGCATCTCGGTTGCGGCGGCACGTGGGCTGGCGCTGTCACTGGGCATTCCCGCCGTGGGCGTCAGCGCGACCGAGGCTGCGGCATATGGTCTGCCCCGCCCCTGCCGCGTCGCCATTCCCGCCCGCCATGGCGAGGTGATCTGGCAGGATTTCGGCACCGGCACTGCGACCTTGCCCCGGCAAGCCGCACCGCATGACCTGCCGCCCGGTCCCGCACCCCTGCCCCCTGTCATGCCGCCGGCCCAGGCCATCGCCCACATCGCCGCCAGCCGTCGCGACCAGCCCGACCTGCCGCGCCCTGCGCCGATCTATCTGCGCCCCGCCGATGCCGCGCCGGCGCGTGACCGTGGCCCGCTGATCCTGCCATGACGCCGGACGAACTGGCGGCGCTGCATGGCGTCTGCTTCACCGCGCATCCCCGGCCCTGGACTGCATTGGAATTTGCCAATCTTCTGAACAACCCGCTGAATTTCCTGCTGACACGCCCGCAGGCATTCCTGCTGGGCCGTACCGTCGCGGAGGAGGCGGAATTGCTGACGCTTGCCGTCGCCCCGCAGGCACGACGCCAAGGACTGGCCCTTGCCCTGCTTTCCGAATTCGCCGCCACCGCGCAGGCGCGGGGCGCAACCGAGGGCTTTCTGGAGGTCGCCTCGGACAATGCAGCCGCCATGGCGCTTTATTCCGGCACCGGCTGGGACATTGTTGGCTGCCGCAAGGGCTATTACGCGCCCGGAACGGATGCGGTGGTGATGCGGCGCGTGCTGTAGCTCAAGACAAGATTGTTGACGGATTCTGACCCATGCGTCCTAATCCCAAGACCACGGGCCGACTCGCCCGCAACCCGTCTTGAGGTTCGACATGTCCCTGATGAACTCCTTTCTTGCTGGCGCCTGCCTGACCCTGCTGCCCATCGCGGCCTTGGCCGATCCGGCGCTGATCTTTGATCTGGGCGGCAAATTCGACAAATCCTTCAACGAGGCCGCCTATAACGGCGCCGAGCGCTGGAAGGCCGAGACGGGGGGCAGCTACAAGGAACTTGAGATGCAATCCGAGGCGCAGCGCGAACAGGCCCTGCGTCGGCTGGCCCAGTCGGGCGCCAACCCCATCGTGATGACCGGGTTCGCCTTTGGCGAGGTGCTGGACAAGATCGCTCTGGATTACCCCGATACGAAATTCGTCATCATCGACATGGTGGTCGAACAGCCCAACGTGCAATCCGTTGTCTTTACCGAGGAACAGGGCTCTTATCTGGCCGGTGTCGCTGCGGCCAAGGCATCGAAATCCGGCACGGTGGGCTTTATCGGCGGCATGGACATTCCGCTGATCCATAAGTTCGAATGCGGCTATGCCCAAGGTTTCAAGGCCGCCAACCCGCAGGGCAAGGTCATCATCAACTATACCGGCACAACCCCCGCCGCATGGAACGATCCGGTGAAGGGAAGCGAGTTGCTGAGGGCGCAGGTCTCGCAAGGGGCGGATGTGGTCTATGCCGCGGCGGGCGGCACCGGCATCGGCGTGTTGCAGGCTGCGGCGGATGCGGGCGTCCTGTCGATTGGCGTGGACAGCAACCAAAATCACCTGCATCCGGGCAAGGTGCTGACCTCGATGGTCAAGGGCGTGGACAATTCCGTCTATGAAGCCTTCAAGGCAGGGGCGGATGTCGAGCCGGGCGTCAGGATCATGGACCTGATCTCGGGCGGGGTCTCGCTGGCCATGGACGACAACAACAAACCGCTGATTTCGGACGAGATCGCCGCCGCCATCGACGCAGCCACCAAGGGCATCGAATCGGGCGAGATCAAGGTGCATGACTACATGACCGACAATAGCTGCCCGGTGTAGTAATGGCGGCAGCGGCCGGCGCCCCCGCGATCGAATTGCGGGGGATCTCGAAAGCCTTCGGGCCGGTGCAGGCCAACAAGGGCATCGACCTGATCGTGCAGCGCGGCACGATCCACGGCATCGTCGGCGAAAACGGCGCGGGCAAATCCACGTTGATGTCGATCCTTTACGGGTTCTATCGCCCCGATGCGGGCGAGATCCTGATCGGCGGCAAGCCCGTCACCATCGCCGACAGCCAGACCGCGATCCGCGCCGGCATCGGCATGGTGTTCCAGCATTTCAAGCTGGTGCAGAATTTCACCGTGCTGGAGAACGTGATTCTGGGCGCCGAAGACGGTGGCCTGCTGCGCCCGTCGCTGGCGCGGGCGCGGGGCGAGTTGCGGCGGCTGGCCAGCGAATACGGGTTGCAGGTCGATCCTGACGCGCTGGTCGAGGACCTGTCTGTCGGTCACCAGCAGCGGGTCGAGATCCTCAAGGCCCTGTATCGTCAGGCCGACATCCTGATTCTGGACGAACCGACCGGCGTTCTGACCCCGCCCGAAGCCGATCATCTGTTTCGTATCCTGCGCGGGCTGCGGGACGAGGGCAAAACCATCGTCCTGATCACCCACAAGCTGCGCGAGATCATGGAGATCACCGACAACGTCTCGGTCATGCGCCGGGGCGAAATGGCGGCCACAGTGCGGACGGCAGTGACCACTCCGGCGCAGCTCGCGGAAGTGATGGTCGGACGCAAGGTATTGCTGCGCGTGGAAAAGCCGCCCGCGCAACCCGGCGCAAAGGTGCTGGAGATACGTGGCCTGCGCATGATCGATGCCAGCGGGATCCAGCGACTGCACGGTATCGACCTGGAAATCCGGGCTGGTGAAATCCTGGGCATCGCCGGCGTGGCCGGAAACGGGCAAACGCAGCTTCTGGAGATTCTGGGCGGCTTTCCCGAGGCCGGGGCAAAGCTGGAAGGCGAGATCCGGCTGAACGCTAAGCCCCTGCCTCTGGACGGCGCTGGGGCGGATGGCCGCGCAAGACGCCGCGCCGGTATCGGTCATGTCCCCGAGGACCGGCAGACCGAGGGGCTGATCATGGATTTCTCTGCATGGGAGAACATGGCCTTCGGCTATCACCACGCGGCCGAGTTCCGGAACGGCGTGCTGATGGACCATGCCGCGATCCGGGCAGATGCCGAGGGCAAGATCGCGCGTTTCGACATTCGCCCACCAGACCCGGACCTGCCGGCCAAAAGCTTTTCAGGCGGCAACCAGCAAAAGATCGTCGTGGCGCGCGAGGTCGAGCGCAATCCCGACCTGCTGCTGATCGGCCAGCCGACCCGCGGCGTCGATATCGGCGCCATCGAATTCATCCACAAACGCATCGTCGCACTGCGCGACGCGGGCAAGGCGGTTCTGCTGGTCTCGGTCGAGCTGGACGAGATCCTGGCCTTGTCGGACCGTATCGCGGTGATGTTCGACGGCCGCATCATGGGGGAGCGACTGTCCGAGGAGGCGACGACCGCCGATCTGGGTTGCCTGATGGCCGGGGTCGATCCTGTGGCAACGGCGCGGGACGCGGCGCATTGGCCAGCGGTGATGCCGGACCCCGAAAGTGGCGGGAGCGCGGGATGACGCGTCGCATGCCTCCGGCGGGGGTATTTGAACAACGAAGAAGCACCAGCCTTGCGGGGGCCGGCTGATGGAGCGGATGCCGAAATGGGCGGACGTGATGCTGACGCCGCTGATCTCGTTGATACTGGCCTTTGCCATTTCGGCGCTGGTCATCCTGGCCATCGGCGAAAGCCCGGCCGAGGCGCTGAAGGTCATGGTCGAGGGGGCTTTGGGTTCCAGCTATGGCTGGGGCTTCACTTTGTATTATACGACGAATTTCATCTTTACCGGGCTGGCTGTGATGGTCGCCTATCACGCCGGGCTGTTCAATATCGGCGGCGAGGGGCAGGCCGCCATCGGGGGCCTTGGGGTGGCGCTGGTCCTGTTGGCCTTGCCCTGGCCGCATTGGGCGCTGGCGCTGCCGGCGGCGGCTGTGGGGGCGGCGCTGTTTGGCGCGCTTTGGGCGCTGATCCCGGCCTGGCTGCAGGCCCGGCGGGGCAGCCATATCGTCATCACCACGATCATGTTCAATTTCATTGCCGCGGCGCTGCTGAACTATGTGCTGGTCAACCTGCTGCGTCCGGTGGGCAGCATGGACCCGGCCTCGGCCAGTTTTCCAGCCTCCACGCATCTGCCGAAGCTTTCGGAAATGGCCCTGGGGTTTGGTATCGAATGGGGCCGGAACACGCCTGCCAACGTCACCTTCTTTGTCGCCGTCGCCGCCTGCCTGCTGGTCTGGTTGCTGATCTGGCGCACCCGGCTGGGTTATGAGATCCGCGCCTTTGGCAAATCCGAACCTGCGGCGCTTTACGCTGGCATCTCGCCCGTGCGGATCACGGTGTCGGCAATGCTGATTTCGGGCGGCCTTGCAGGGCTGATGGCGATCAACAACGTCATGGGCGAAGCCGAGCGCCTGATGCTGAACGCCGTCGAGGGCGCGGGCTTTATCGGCATCGCCGTGGCGCTGATGGGGCGCAACCATCCCTTTGGCGTGTTTCTGGCCGCGCTGCTTTTCGGCTTTCTCTATCAGGGCGGGGGCGAGCTGGCGCTGTGGACCACCATTCCGCGCGAATTGATCGTCGTCATTCAGGCGCTGGTGATCCTGTTCACCGGAGCGCTGGACAATATGGTCCGCATGCCCTTGGAACGGCTGTTCAAGGCGCTGCGCCGAAAGGGGGCATGATGGATTTCGCGACCGCCCTGCAAATCCTCGATTCTGCCATCCGGCTGATGACACCCTTGCTGATGGCCTGTCTTGCCGGGCTATATTCGGAACGCGCCGGGGTCTTCGACATCGGGCTTGAGGGCAAAATGCTGATGGCGGCCTTTACCTCGGCCTCGGTGGCCTATGCCACGGGCAGCGCCTGGTTGGGGTTGTTGGCGGGGATCGCGGGCTCGGGGGCGATGGCGGGGCTGCATGGGCTTGCCTCGATCAGTTTTCGAGGCAACCAGTTGATCTCGGGCGTGGCGATCAACTTTCTTGCCTCGGGCCTGACGGTCCTGCTGGGGCAGCGGATCTTCGGGCTGGGCGGACGCACGCCGTCGCTGTCCGGCGCGGCGCGGTTCAACGAGATCACTCTGCCCTTTGCCGACAGCCTGCGCCCCGTGCCGGTGATCGGGCGCATCTATGCCGATCTGATCTCGGGTCACACGATCCTTGTTTATGTCGCCTTCGCCATGGTGCCGTTGACGTGGTGGGTGTTGTATCGCACGCGCTTTGGCCTGCGGCTGCGGGCAGTGGGCGAAAACCCGGCCTCGGTCGATACCGCCGGGATCTCGGTCACCCGGTTGCGCTTTGCCGCCGTAATGATCTGCGGCGTGCTGTGCGGCGTCGCGGGGGCTTATCTTGCCACCGGTATCTCGGCCGGGTTCGTCAAAGAGATGACCGCCGGGCGCGGCTTCATCGCGCTGGCGGCGCTGATCTTTGCCAAATGGCGACCGTGGAGCGCGCTGGGGGCAACCTTCCTGTTCGGCCTGCTGGAGGCGGTGGCGAACCGTTTTCCGAACCTCGATCTGGGTGTCGTCACCGTGCCCTCGATGTTCATGAACGCCTTGCCCTATATCCTGACCGTCATCATTCTGGCCGGATTCGTCGGTCGCGCCATTCCGCCACGCGCAGGAGGAGAGCCCTATGTCAAAGAGCGTTGAGCTTGCCCGATTGATCCGGGACCGTGCCGGCGAAGAAGCGCCGGAATACGGCCTGATCCTGGGCTCGGGTCTGGGGCACCTGTCGGCGGCGGTCGAGGGCGTGGCCATTCCCTATTCCGACCTGCCGGGCTTTCCCCATGCCGGTGTCTCGGGTCATGTGCCGCAACTGGTCGTTGGCTGGCTGGAGGGGCGGCGTGTCGCTGTGCTGGGCGGGCGGGCGCATTATTACGAATCGGGGCGTGCGGATGCCATGCGCCCCACGCTGGAGGTGCTGCAGGCGCTGGGGTGCGAACGGCTGATCCTGACCAATGCGGCCGGCAGCTTGCAGGCTGATATGCCGCCCGGCGCGCTGATGCTGCTGGCCGATCACATCGCCTTTGCCGGCACCAACCCGCTGATCGGCGAACCTTCCGAGGCGCGTTTCGTACCGATGACCGATGCGCATGATCCGGTGATCCGCGCCGGGCTGAAAGCCGCCGCCGAGGCCGAGGGCGTGGATCTGCCCGAAGGCGTCTATTGCTGGTTTTCGGGACCGAGCTTCGAAACCCCGGCCGAGATCCGCGCCGCGCGCGTGCTGGGCGCCGATGCTGTCGGCATGTCCACGGTGCCCGAGGTGATCCTGGCGCGGTTCCTGGGCCTTCGCTGCGCCGCCGTCTCGGTGATCACCAACATGGGCGCAGGGCTGTCCGACGAATCGATCAGCCATGAACATACCAAGGCCATGGCCCCACTGGGGGCAGTAAAGCTGGAAAAGGTGCTGCGGCGTTTCCTGCGCGACTTTGGCGGCTAAAGGCGGGCCAGCGCCCCCTCGACCGCCGAGGCGGCTGAGTCCAGATCGTCCAGATTCTCCAGCGCCACCACCGGGCCCCGCCCGTCGTCATGGCGCATCCGGTGCTTTTCATAGCGCGGATCGTAATGATCGCGCATCAGCCCTTCCGACAGGCCGGTCCAGTCGGCGGCGTCGATACGGCGGAACCAGTCCTTGATCCGGTCGGCGGGATGCAGGGGGCGCAACAGGTTCACGATCCGCGCCACCCCCTCGGGATCGGCGCAACTTTCGGCATAGGCGCGGGCTGTATAGGCGGCACGCGCCTGAATCGGAACCGCCAGATGCAGCCGAGGCGCGGCGATGATGGCCTGCCAGATAACGCGAGGCAGGTTCAGATCGCCTATGCGCGAGCTTTCCGCCTCGACCAGCAACGGGCGGGCGGGGTCCAGCGCCTCCAACGCCACGGCAAGGCGGCTTTCGAACAGCTTTTGGCTGGGCTGACCGCCGGGCATGGCGCCGAACAGGCTGCCGCGATGGTTCGCCAGCCCCTCCAGATCAAGGAACTGATGACCGCGCGCAGCAAGGCGGTGCAGGATTTCGGTTTTCGCGCTGCCGGTATTGCCGTCAAGCACCACCACGGCCGAGCCGATGGGCGTATGCTGCACCCGCTGGACCACCAGCGCACGCCATGCCTTGTAGCCGCCCTCAACCCGACCCACCCGCCAGCCAATCTGTGCCAGGATAGTGGCGAATGCACCCGACCGCTGCCCGCCGCGCCAGCAATAGATCAGCGGCCGCCAGCCGCCGCCAAAGCCCGCCAGCGGCCCGGCGATATGGCGCGCGGCATTGGCGGCGACCATTGCGCCGCCCAGCTTGCGGGCATCAAAGGGGGAAATCTGTTTATAGATCGTGCCGACCTGGGCGCGTTCCTCGTCCGACAGCACCGGCAGGTTGATCGCGCCGGGCAGGTGATCCTCGGCAAATTCCTGGGGCGAGCGCGCGTCGATGATGGTGTCGAACCCGGCAAGCACCGGATCCGACAGCGATGTCAGACAGATGTCCACTTAGTAGACGTAGACCGGCGTTCCCGTCGGAACCTGCTCGAACAGGTCCATCACCGCCTCGTTGCGCATGCGGATGCAGCCGTTCGAGACGGCGCGGCCGATCGAATTCGGCTCGGTCGTGCCGTGGATGCGGATCGAGGTGTCGTTGCCCTTGGCATCGTAAAGATACAGCGCCCGCGCGCCCAGCGGGTTGCTGGGGCCGCCCGGCATGCCGTCCGCCCATTTGGCATATTGCCCCGGATTGCGCTTGATCATCGCCGGCGTCGGGGTCCAGCTTGGCCATTCCGTCTTGCGGCCGACGGTGGCGCGGCCCTTCCAGACCAGCTCATTCTTGCCCACGGCGACGCCGTAGCGGATCGCCCGGCCCGGCGCGACGACGTGATAAAGGAAGAAGTCCTTGGAGACCACGACGATGCTGCCCACCTCGAAATCATTGCGGATCGAGACTTCGGTCGGGGCATAGGGGTCGCGCTTGGGTTCGGCTTTCGTGGTCACCGCCGCGGGCTGCGCCTTGCTTTGGGCAAAAACCAGCGAAGGCGCGGCTACCAGCGGCAACGAGGCCATCAGCATCTGTCTGCGGTTCATCTTTGCGTCCTGAATCCTTGCATTCCTTGATCATGCGCCTAACCGCTTGCCGCCGCGGGATCAACTCAAAGCGCCGTGACGCGGTTGAAACGGGCCGGAAACGTGACTAGCTTGCATCGGGAAAGGACCCGCCTGTCATGACCTGCGCATCCTGCCCATCCTATCGCCACCCGCCACGCCGTGCCACCACGCGCGCGCCGCATCTGTGCCGGGGCCGGGGCGGGCGCGGTTGCCGCTGCCATGTCACGGCCCGCCCGGCGCTGGCCCTTCCGGTGCTGGCCGGGAACGGCCATCCGCTGCACTGGCGGCCCTTGCCTGACGACGGGCCGGCGCGGAACCAGATCCTGCATCACCCGCCGCAATATCCGCAGGCGCCGCCGCCTTCTGTCTGAATCGCGTCTTTTTCCGCAATTCCGACAGGACAAAACCAATGGAACATCATCAAAGCGATGCCGAACTGACCGTTACCGGCATGAGCTGCGCCTCTTGCGTAGGGCGCGTCGAAAAGGCGCTGCGGGCCGTCCCCGGCGTCAAGGACCCGCAAGTCAACCTGGCCACCGGCCGGGCTCATTTCCGCCTGAACACCTCCGACGCCCTGCCCCGCGCAGTCGAGGCGTTGGAGAAGGCAGGCTACCCCGCCGAGCCGCTGGAAACCCGCCTGAGCATCGAGGGGATGAGTTGCGCCTCATGCGTGGGCCGGGTTGAAAAGGCGCTGACGGCCATGCCCGGCGTGACCTCGGCGCAGGTCAATCTGGCCACTGGCAGCGCCACGGTCCGGCATGGGCCGGGCATCGCCCCGCATGTGCTGGCCGATACGGTCACCGCCAAGGGCTATCCCGCGCAAGTGCAGCGCGAAGCGGCTCCGCATCTGCACGATCATGGCGGCGACGCGGCGGGGTTGCGCCGCAACTTCCTGATCGCGCTGGTCCTGACCCTGCCGATCTTTGTCGCCGAGATGGGCGGACACGCCTTTCCGGCCTTTCATCACTGGCTGCACATGACCATCGGCCAGCAGACATTGTGGGTGCTGGAGTTCCTGCTGACCACCGCCGTATTGGCCGGGCCGGGGCGGATGTTCTTTCGCATCGGCTTTCCCGCGCTGCTGCGTCGCGCGCCCGAGATGAACAGCCTGGTCGCGCTTGGCGCCTCGGCTGCATGGGCCTATTCCACCGTGGCGACCTTTGCGCCGGGCCTGTTGCCAGCGGATTCCGTGCATGTCTATTTCGAGGCCGCCGCCGTCATCGTCACGCTGATCCTGCTGGGCCGTTGGCTTGAAGCTCGCGCCAAGGGCCGGGCCGGCGATGCCATCCGCCGTCTGATCGAGCTTGCCCCCGACACCGCCCATGTCGAGCGTGACGGCCAGATCGTGGAAATCGCCGTGGCCGAGCTGCATCCCGGCGACATCGTGCATCTGAAACCCGGCGAACGGGTGGCCGTGGACGGCGTGCTGACCCAGGGCAGCGGCGCCATCGACGAAGCCATGCTGACCGGAGAGCCCGTACCTGTCGTCAAACACCCCGGCGATCCGGTGACGGGCGGGACGGTGAACGGCGCCTCGGCGCTGGCCTATCGCGTAACCGCCACCGGCGGCGACACGGTGCTGGCCCGCATCATCCGCCTTGTCGCCGACGCGCAGGCCACCAAGCTGCCGGTTCAGGCGCTGGTGGACCGGATCACCGCGGTTTTCGTGCCCACCGTGATGGCGCTTGCGGCGCTGACCTTTATGCTGTGGATCATCTTTACCGGCTCGTTGGGTCCGGCGCTGGTCGCGGCGATCTCGGTCCTGATCATCGCCTGCCCCTGCGCCATGGGGCTGGCCGTGCCGGTCTCGATCATGGTCGGCACAGGGCGGGGCGCAGAACTGGGCGTGTTGTTCCGGCGCGGCGATGCGCTGCAAAACCTGGCCGAGGCCCGCATCGTCGCCTTTGACAAGACCGGCACGCTGACGCAAGGCGCCCCCGCGTTGACCGCCCTTGAGGCCGTGGACATCGACCCGACCGAAGCCCTGCGCCTTGCCGCCGCGGCCGAAGCGCGCTCGGAACATCCTCTGGCCGCCGCCATCACGGCCGCCGCGCGGGACAAGGGTCTGGAACTGCCCCCGGCCCAAGACGTCAGGGCCTCGGTCGGGCGCGGCCTTTCAGCCCGGGTCGAAGGGCGCGCCCTGCTGATCGGCAATGCCGCCGCGCTGACGGATGCGGGCATCGCGCACGCTCCCGCCCTGATCGCGGCAGCCGAGGGCTGGGCGGCGAATGGCGCAACCCCGGTGCATCTGGCCGTGGACGGACGCCATGCCGCCGCCATGGCACTGGCCGATCCGATCCGCCCCGAGGCCGCCGAAGCCATCGCCGAGCTGCACCGGCTTGGCCTGCAAACCGCAATGATCTCGGGCGACGTGCAGCCCACGGCCGAGGCGGTGGGACGCAAGCTGGGCATCGACCGCGTGACAGCCGGGGTCCTGCCCGAAGGCAAGCTGCAAGCCATCCGTGAAATGGGTCGGGGCACGGTCTTTGTCGGTGACGGCATCAATGACGCCCCGGCACTGGCTGCCGCCGAAACCGGCATCGCCATCGGCACCGGCACCGACGTGGCCATCGAATCGGCCGAGGTGGTTCTGGTGGGCGGCGATCCGGCGGGCGTGGCGCGGGCAATCCGCCTGTCACGCAGCGTCATGCGCAATATCCGGCAGAATCTGTTCTGGGCCTTCGGGTATAATGTCGCCCTGATTCCCGTGGCGATGGGTGCGCTGGTCCCCTTTGGCGGACCGCAACTGTCGCCCATGCTGGGGGCCGGGGCGATGGCGCTGTCCTCGGTCTTCGTCGTCAGCAACGCGTTGCGATTGAGGCGTGCCGTATGATGCTAAGAACCCTTGTCCTGATCCTGGCCCTTGCCGCTATGCCGGCAGCCGCCGCGCCCCTGCGCATCCTTGCCTTTGGCGACAGCCTGACCGAAGGATACGGCCTGCCGCGCAAGGCCGGGTTGGTGCCGCAGCTGCAAAAATGGCTAAGGGCGCGCGGCCATGACGTGGTGGTGGTGAACGGCGGGCTTTCGGGCGACACCACCGCCGGTGGACGGGTGCGGATCGGCTATTCTCTGGCCCGTCACAAGCCCGATGCGGTGATCGTCGAACTGGGCGGCAACGACCTGCTGATGGGCTTTTCCCCCACCATGGTCGAGGAGAACCTGGATTCGATCCTCAGCCAGGCCGGCAAGGACGGCAAGCCGTTGTTGCTGGTCGGCATCGCCTCCCCCGATCCCGACGACCCGTTGCGTCGCGACTGGGCCGATATCTGGCCACGTATGGCGGCCCAGCACGACACGCTGCTGATGGAAAACCTGTATCAGCCGCTTTTCGATATGCCTGACGATGGATACAAGACCATGCTGCAACCCGACGGGCTGCATGCCTCGGCCGAGGGAGTCGGGCTGATCGTGCAATCGCTTGGTCCCAAGGTGGAAGCCCTGATCGCGCAGGCCGAAGCCCGGCGCTAATGCGCCACCGCACCTTGGGCGGGCATGCGCTTGTTATCCACCGGCAAGGTGGTCTGGACCTTGCCGCAGGGACCGAAGTCCAGCGTCAGCGCAACTGTGTCGCCATCGCCAAGCGGCTGTTTCAGCCCCATCAGCATTACATGATCGCCGCCCCGCGCCAGCTCGTGGCGGCCGCCGGCAGGGATGCGGATGGGATCGGCCTTGACCATCTTCATCACGCCGCCCTCTTCCCGATGCGTGTGCAGTTCCACCCGTTCAGCGGCATCCGAGGTCACCGTCGATAGCATACAGGCCCCGGACCCGCGATTCTCGACCACCATGAAGGCCGCGCCGGACCGGGGATTGGCTGCACGGGCGTAGCCATCATGGACGATCAGCGTCCCGTCGTCCTGCGCAAATGCGGCAAGCGGGATCAGGCCAAGGCAAAGGGCGGACAGCAGCGGTTTCATCTTTCCTCCGGGCAGGTCGGGCCGAGCTTAGCGCCGGACCGGCACAGCCGCATCCCTATTTCCTGGGCCGAGGCAAAGCAGCCTGCCCCGCAGCCTGCCACAATGCGAAAGGCCCGCCTGATGGGGCGGGCCTTGATGCAAAAGCAATGCCGGGAAGGTCAGAGGCGCGAAGCCACATTTTCCCAGTTCACAAGCTTGCCGAGGAAGTTTTCCAGATACTTCGGCCGCGCATTGCGGAAGTCGATGTAATAGCTGTGCTCCCAAACGTCGCAGCCCAAAAGCGCGGTCTGGCCAAAGCACAGCGGGTTCACGCCGTTTTCGGTCTTGGTGATCTGCAGCGAGCCGTCCTTATCCTTCACCAGCCAGGCCCAGCCGGAACCGAACTGGCCGACGCCGGCCTCGGAAAACTTTTTCTTGAACTCATCGACCGAACCGAAAGCTTCGGTCAGGGCCTTTTCCAGCTCGCCCGGGATTGCGCCGGAATTCGGGGCCATCATTTCCCAGAATTGAGTGTGGTTCCAATGCTGACTGGCATTGTTGAAGATGCCGTTCTGCGCCACGGCGCCCGATTGGTAGGTGCCCTTGACGATGTCCTCAAGGCTTTTGCCTTCCCATTCGGTGCCGGCCACCAGCTCGTTCAGCTTATCGACATAGGCCTTGTGGTGTTTGTCGTGGTGGTATTCCAGCGTCTCCTGCGACATGCCGCCAGCGGCGAGCGCGTCGTGAGCATAGGGAAGATCGGGAAGCGTGAAGGCCATTTTCGATTTCCTTTCCAACGGTTTCGGAATGATGTTCTGACATAGGTGCCAAACGGGGAAAAGCCCTGTCGGCGGCTAAACGCCTTCAACATGGCGCGGGTTCCTGACCTATTCGCTGCCCGGCGAGCCGCAGAACCCGGTTCCGGTCATGATGTTGTCATAGCCAAGCGCTGTCGCCGTCACTTGCGCGGTGCCATCGGCTTTTTGCACGGTCAGCCGGTAATCCAGCCTTTCGGTACGCTGACCCGAGGCATTGCGCACCCCGGCCAGCGCCCAGCCATAGGTGCGGCTTCGGCGATCTTCCGCTGTGATGCGCGCCTCGATCGGCTGGCCGACAAGGCGCTGCAGGATCGGGTCGAACACCTCGATCCGCCCCTCGCGCGGGCCGGAGATCTGGCGCGTTATCATGATGAACTCGGGCACCCAGCCCACGCCGCTTTCGTCAACGATCTGGCACATCATCACCGCCGGCGGCTCTTGCATGGGTTGCTGCGCCCGGGCGGCAGGGACCGATACCATAAGGCCGGCAAGCAACAGGACAGGCAAGGACAGGGCGCAGCGCATGGAATCAACCGGATAGCTTTCACCCACCATCCATACGCGGCACCGCCGCCACCACAAGCCCTAGCGCGGTTCGAGATGCGTTCCCGGCGCCGCCGCCCCCGTCAGAATGCCGCGCAGATAGTCGGCGACCGAGCGGAACCCGATCAGCACGTAACCGCCCGGCTCGCGCCAGATGCCGCAGGCCGCCTGCGCGGCGCGGGTGCGGCGCAGCCCGTCCTCGGGCATCGCAGCCAGATCGGCGGGGCATAGCTTCATCAGCACTTGCAGCGCCTTGGGCCCCTGAATGCGGAACGCTGCGCGCATGTCGCTGACATCCAGCACCAGCGCATGTTCGGTGGAAAGCGCATCGGACAGGGCGGCGAGCGCCTCGGCCACCTCAGCTTGCGGCAGGACCAGCAACAGCTCATCCGGGGACATCCAGCCAAGACTGCGATTGCCATCAGAGGTGATGCGGCCCTGCGCAGGCAGCGCAAGCCCCGCCGCCCCGGCGATGGCATCGCCCGCGCGTGTCAGGTCGGCACGGATCTGGATCATGCCCCAGTCCTGCACCTGCAAGATATTTGCCAGCGCCTCAGCCATTCGCCCGGCTCCCTTCCTTGTCGTAAAAGACCGGATCGACGATCCGCGCCTTGTAGCTTTCCTGACCCGCGACCGGGAATTCCAGCACCTCGCCCATACGCTCGGGACCGTGCCGCACCAGCCCCATGGCGATGGGCCTGTTCAGCGTGGGCGACATATAGGTCGAGGTCACGCGGCCCTGCGTATTGCGCTGGCCGTTGCCGTTCGCACCGTCCTCGACCGCATAGGCGCCGTCGGGCAGCACCCGGCCATCAAGGCTTTCCAGACCCACCAGCTTCCAGCGGTCGGGACTGGTCATGAAGCTGCGCTCCTGCGCGCGCTTGCCGATATAGTCGGGCTTTTTCTTGCTGATCGCCCAGCTCATGCCCAGATCCTGCGGGATCACCGTGCCGTCGGTTTCGTCCCCGATCATGATAAAGCCCTTTTCGGCGCGCATGACGTGCATGGCCTCGGTTCCATAGGGGGTGACGTTCAGGTCGCGGCCCGCCTCGTGCAGCTTTTCCCATAGCTCAAGACCGCGGCTGGCAGGCACTGCCACCTCAAAGGAAAGCTCGCCCGAAAAGCTGATGCGATAGACGCGGGCGGGAATGCCGGCGATCTGGCCCTCGGCCCAGCCCATGAAGGGCAGCGCCTCGGGCGACAGATCCATACCGCCCAGCCGTTCCAGCAGAACGCGGGCCTTGGGGCCGACCACGGCGACCTGCGCCCATTGCTCGGTCACGTTGGCGGTCCAGACCTTCCAGTCCCACCATTCGCATTGCAGCCAATCCTCGAAATGGCCGTGCATGCGCTCGGCGCCGCCGGTGGTGGTATGGACCAGCCAGGTGTCCTCGGACAGGCGCGCGGCGACCCCGTCGTCGATGAGAAAGCCGTTTTCGCTGCAGATCAGGCCATAGCGGCATTTGCCGACCGGCAGCGAGGACATCATGCCGGTATACATCATGTCGAGGAACCTGCCCGCATCCGGCCCCTTGACGATGATCTTGCCCAGCGTCGAGGCATCCAGCGTCCCGACAGAATCCCGCACCGCGCGGATTTCGCGTGCCACGGCGTCACCATGGCTTTCCCCGCCTTTCGGATAGCAATAGGGGCGGCGCCAATGGCCCACCGGCTCCCAATGCGCGCCGCGGCGTTCATGCCAGCCATGCATCGGGGTCTTGCGCAACGGCTGGAACAGTTCACCCCGGGCCTCGGCGGCGATGGTGCCAAGGGTCAGCGGCGTATAGGGCGGGCGGAAGGTGGTCGTGCCCGTGGCCGGGATCGGCTGGTTCAGCGCATTGGACAGCACGGCAAGCCCATTGATGTTGCTGACCTTGCCCTGATCGGTCGCCATGCCCAGCGTGGTGTAGCGTTTGGTATGTTCGACGCTGTGATAACCTTCCTGCGCAGCCAGCTCGACATCCGAGACTTTCACGTCGTTCTGATAATCCAGCCACATCTTGAACTTCATCTTGCGCGTGGCGTGGGTCGGCATGACCCAGACCGGCATGGTCGCCGATTCCGCCTGCGCACCGGTCAGTTCGGGGACCAGCAGATCGCCCGCTGCCGCACCGGCGCAACTGGCCATCGCCTTGCCATCTGCGCCGGTCGGCGGGCGGTTCGGGTCAGGGGCGAACATCGATTGCGTGTCGGACCAGTTCAGCTTGCCGCCGCAATGGCTCCACAAATGCACCACCGGAGACCAGCCGCCGGACATGGCGACGCAATCGGCCTCTACAGTCTCGGTAACCTGACCAGAGCCGGAATGGGCGCAGACCTTGACTGCCTCGACGCGATGGCTGCCCTTGATGCCGGCGATGGCGCTGCCGGTCAGGACCCGCACGCCCCGCGCGCGCACCGCCTCGGGCAGCGCCCCTGCGGCTGTGCTGCGCGCGTCGATCACCGCCACGACCTCCAGTCCCGCATCCAGCGCGACGAGCGCGGTGCGATAGGCATCGTCGTTATTGGTGACGACCACGAACCGGCGTCCCGGCGCGACACCGTAATCGCTGACGTAATCGCGCACGGCAGAGGCCAGCATCACGCCGGGCACGTCATTGCCGGCAAAGCTGAGCGGACGTTCCAGCGCGCCCGAGGCCACGACCACATGGCCCGCCCGGATACGCCACAGCCGCTGGCGGGGAATACCCGCGTTCGGGTCGTGATCGGCCAGCGATTCCCGCGCCAGCAGATAGCCGTGATCGTAAAGCCCGGTCGCCATGGTCGAGCGGCGCAGGGTCACGTTGGGCAGCGCCCGCAGTTCGGCCAGCAGCGCATCGACGCGGGACTGTCCGTCAGCATGGTCAGTGGGCGTGCGGCCGCCGAAATGCGGGGTTTGCTCGATCAGCCAGACCGATCTGCCGTCACGGCCCGCGTCGCGCGCTGCCGTCAGTCCGGCGATACCGCCGCCCACGACCACGACATCGACATGGGCATAGGCTTGTTCATATTTGTCAGGGTCGGCTTGGGTCGGCGCCTTGCCCAACCCGGCCGAGCGGCGGATGATCGGCTCGAACACATGTTTCCAGAACGCGCGCGGG
The DNA here is from genome assembly GCF_016919705.1 of Paracoccus methylovorus. Classification (NCBI taxonomy): domain Bacteria; kingdom Pseudomonadati; phylum Pseudomonadota; class Alphaproteobacteria; order Rhodobacterales; family Paracoccaceae; genus Paracoccus; species Paracoccus methylovorus. Next base: position 351,620 of record NZ_CP070368.1, on the reverse strand, counting down.
CGCATGAAGGTCTTGTAATAAAAGCCCGCCGGAAAAAAGCGATAAAGCCAGTTGTTCACCGCACCGATATCGGCGTTGAGGCTGGGCCACGCGTTCTGGCTGGTCGTGACCATGCCGCCGACCAGCGGTGTGGTGGTGGCGCGTTGGTTAGGCTCGAATCTGCCCCCCTGCCCCAGACCCAAAAGCGCGTTGGGTTCCTCGACACCCGAGGCCAGCGGGCCGCGCGGACGGTGGTATTTGAAGCTGCGGCCCATCATCAACTGGCCATTCGCCAACAGGGCCGAGGCAAGCGTATCGCCCGCAACGCCGCGCATCTGGCGTCCGTCGAAACGGAAGGGCAACGGATAGGCGCGGTCGATCAGGCGGCCGCCGCGCGGCAGGCGGAAAGGTCCGGTGTCGGTCATGCGTTCGGGCTTTCGGCGGAGGTGTCAGCGGAATTCGTGTTGGCCGGCGCGGCCAGCCAGTCGGGTTCCCAGTCCGGGCGCTGCGCCTGTATGGCGGCAACGATCTCGGGCGTGGGATGCGGGGTCTGGGCGCTGTAGGTGCCAAAGACCTGCAATGTCGCAGTATCGCGCGCGGCCAGGAACCACTTTCCGCAGCCATAGGCATGGCGCCAGCGTTCGAAATGCACGCCCTTGGGGTTCTTGCGGGCGAACAGATAGCCCTCGAATTCGCTATCGGACGAGCCGGGGCCGAAACGCTTCAAATGTGCCTCGCCGCCGGGCTGCAACTCGGTTTCCTCGGCGGCAATGCCGCAATAGGGACAGGTCAGGGTCAGCATGGATTACTCCTTGGCGGCAAGTTGCGCAGGCGATCCGACGTCCGGCAGGTCGGCCGCACGCGCGCAAAGTCGATGGAAAACTGTAACGGGGTCAGGCGCGCGCGGCCCTGATGGCTGGCGCGGATGGCAAGGGCTGCCAGAGCTGTGCTGGAAAGGTGCAGTGGATCGGGGCGGCAGTCAGCCCCCATGATACGCCAAAACACCGAGGGGCGAACCGCCCCCCGGCTTTGGGAAGAAAGGACGCCCGAGGGCGCCGGAACAAGCGCCTTAGTTGGCGGCAGGCGCCTCAGGCTCGGCCGGAGCGGGAGCAGCGGGATCAACCGGAGCTGCATCCACCGGCGGCTCGACCGAGACGGCACCGTCATCCATCGGCGCGGGTTCGGACGAGACGACCGGCGCGGTTGCCGGTTCGGTCGCAGCCGGCTCGGTGCCCGAGGACACGAACCAATAGATGACAACCAGCACGACAACGACAACACCGACGATGAGCCATAGGTTGCTCTTGTTCTGTTCGGCCATAAAGAAAACTCCTTGGTCATGGGGACGTAACTTAACAATTCACAAGACAGGAAAGAGTTTCCCGCAACTTGCACGGAATTTTTCACAACCTCGGGGAAACAGGCAAAAATCGGCTCAAGATTTCCGCAAACCGGCATGATCGCGCCCCCATCACGCATCAATGCGCCACCCCGGCTGCGACACTTTCGTCGATAAAGCGGCCCTCGGCGAACCGGCTCAGCCCGAAATCGGCAGCAAGGGGCCCGGGCTGACCCTTGGCCACCAGTTCGGCCATGGCCCAGCCCGACCCCGGAATCGCCTTGAAGCCGCCCGTGCCCCAGCCGCAGTTGACAAAGATATTGCCGACAGGCGTGGCGGACAGGATGGGCGAGCGGTCGCCGGTCATGTCCACGATGCCGCCCCATTGCCGCAGCATCTTCAGCCGCGACAGCATCGGAAAGGTCTCGATCAACGCGCGCACGGTTTCCTCGACATGGTGCCACGAGCCGCGCTGGGTATAGTTATTGAAGCCGTCGGTGCCGCCGCCGATCACCATCTCGCCCTTGTCGGATTGCGACAGATAGCCGTGGACCGTGTTGGCCATGATGACCAGATCGCAGCACGGCTTGATCGGTTCGCTGACCAGCGCCTGAAGCGCAAGTGATTCGATGGGCAGACGGAACCCCGCCATATGGGCCAGAACCGAGCTGTGGCCGGCGGCGACCAACGCCAGTTTGTCGCATTCGATCCGGCCCTTGCCGGTATTCACCGCGACGACCTGGCCGCCCTGCGTCTCGATCCCGGTCACTTCGCAGTTCTGGATGATGTGCATGCCCATGGCGGAACAGGCGCGGGCATAGCCCCAGGCCACGGCGTCGTGCCGCGCCGTGCCGCCGCGTTCCTGATAAAGCCCGCCAAGCACCGGATAGCGCGGCCCGTCGATATTGATGATCGGCAGCATGTCCTTGATGCGTTTGGGGCTGATCCAGTCGGTCGCGACGCCCTGCAACTGATTGGCATAAGCGGTGCGCTTATAGCCGCGCACTTCATGTTCGGTCTGCGCAAGCATCAACAGGCCGCGCGGGCTGAACATGACGTTATAGTTCAGGTCCTGCGACAGGTTTTCGTAAAGTTTCAGCGCTTTGTCATAGATCGCCGCCGAGGGGTCCTGCAAATAGTTCGAGCGGATGATGGTAGTATTGCGGCCGGTATTGCCGCCACCCAGCCAACCCTTTTCAATCACCGCGACATCGGTGATGCCGAAATTCCTGCCCAGGTAATAGGCCGTCGCCAGACCGTGCCCGCCGGCGCCGACGATGATGACCTGATATTTCTTTTTCGGTTCGGGACTGGCCCAGGCGCGCTTCCAGCCGGTGTGCAGGCGCAGCGCCTCTCGCGCGATGGCAAAGACCGAATAGCGGCCGGTGCTGGAACTTGCGGGGGCTGCGGGCATTGGGAACCTCATTCGACTCGGGTTCATGCAGAGTGAAGTCAGCACGATTTCCGGGCAAGCCGGGTTGCGACGGGCTGATTGTCGAATTGCGTCAGACCCCGGCGCAGATGTCCCAAATGCACCTTGCGTTTTGTCGCAGGGCTTTGACTTTCTCGCCCTGCCGAAAACCGCTATCACCAGACCAGCCAATGAGAGGAAGCCGATGTTCTGGATCGTCTGCGCCGCGCTGACAGGGGTGGTGGCCATGGCCATCGCCGCGCCGCTTTTGCGTCGGCAGGGCCCGGGGGCCGAGCCCACCGCCGCCTATGACCTGCGAGTTTATCGCGACCAGTTGCGCGAGGTCGAACGCGATCTGGAGCGCGGCGTGATCGACCTGGCGGATGCCGAACGCCTGCGGGTCGAGATCGGGCGCAAGGTGCTGGCCGCCGACCGTGCGCTGGAACGCTCGGGCAGCACCCTGCGGGCCACGGGCGGCTGGGCGGCGCTGGCCGTGCTGGCCGTGCTGCTGGGCGGCGCCTTCCTGATCTATCAGCGCATCGGGCAGCCCGAACGTCCCGATGCCCCCATCGCGCAGCGCATCGCGCAGGCGCAGGAGTTGTACGACAGCCGTCCCAGCCAGGCCGAGGCCGAGGCCGACGCCCCCCAACGCCCCCGACCCGAGGCCGACGCGGACTATGCCGCGCTGATCGAACGCCTGCGCGAGGCGGTGAAAAAGAACCCCAACGACCCGCGCGGACTAGAGCTTCTGGCCGAGCACGAAGAGCGGCTGGGAAATGTGATCGCTGCCAAGGACGCGCAGCGTCGGCTGGTCGCGCTGCGCGGCGACGACGTCAGCGCTGATGAACTGGCACGGCTGGCCGGGCTGACCATCGAAGCAGCGGGCGGCATCATCACCAGCGAAGGCGAGGATGCAGTGGCGCGTGCCTTGGCTCGCGATGCCCGAAATCCGCAGGCACGTTTCATGGTGGGGCTTTTGCATCTGCAGAACGGACGCCCTGACCGCGCCTTTCCGATCTGGGCCGGGTTGCTGGCCGAAGGGCCGGAAAGCGCGCCCTGGATCGCGGCGATCCGCGGCTCGATCGGGGATCTGGCCTGGTTCGCCGGCCACCCTGACTATACGCCGCCCGAATCCGCCGCCGCGCTGCCCGGCCCGGATGCGGATACCATGTCTGCCGCCGCAGACATGACCCCCGAGGAGCGCGAGCAGATGATCGAGGGCATGGTCAAGGGGCTGGAAACCCGGCTGGCCAATCAGGGCGGCACCCCCGAGGAATGGGCCCGGCTGATTTCCTCCCTGCCGATGATCGGGCAAAAGGACCACGCCGCCGATGTGCTTGGCGAAGCGCGCAAGGTTTTTGCCAGCGATCCCGCAGCTCTGGAACTAATCGAGGCTGCGGCCCAACAGGCCGGGCTGGAATGATCTGCGAGAACATCGAGTCCTTCGTCGCGGCCCTGCCCCGTGCCGGTGCTGTCGCCGGGCTGGATCTGGGCACCAAGACCATCGGCGTTGCGGTCAGTGACGGGCTGCGCAGCGTCGCTTCGCCGCTGACCGTGATCCGGCGCACGAAATTCACCGCCGACGCGCAGGCGCTGCTGAAAATCGTGCAAGACCGCGCGTTGGTCGGGCTGGTGCTGGGCCTGCCGCGCAACATGGACGGCAGCGAGGGTCCGCGCGCCCAATCAACCCGCGCCTTTGCCCGCAATCTGGAACGGCTGACGCCGCTGCCGATCACCTTTTGGGACGAGCGGCTTTCGACCGTCGCCGCCGAACGCGCGCTGCTTGAGGCCGACACCTCGCGCAAGCGCCGCGCCGAAGTGATCGACCAAGTGGCGGCAGGTTATATCCTGCAAGGTGCGCTGGACCGGCTGCGCTTCCTGGGATAGGGGCCGGGGAATGAAGCCCTCAAGCCCCTGCATCAATATCTGCCGGATCGACCCTGCCAGCCGGCTTTGCACCGGCTGCCTGCGCAGCATTGACGAAATCACCCGCTGGGGCCGCATGACCGAAGCCGAGCGGCGGGCGATCATGGCCCAACTGCCCCAACGTCAGGTGGCGGATTAGCGCGTCACCACCCGCACTTCGCGGATCGCGGTCTTAAGCCGCACCCGCGTCTCGACCGGCTCGCGCGCCACGGCGTCCAGGATCGCCCGCATGTCGCCGCGCAGCCCATGCAACTGATCCACCAGCGACAGCACCAAACCCAGCGCCTCTTCGTCAAGGTGATAGCCCTCGGCCAGATCCACCACCAGATTCAGCCGCGCCAGGTCGATTTCACGAAACAGTGGACCCTGTTCGGATTGCACCGGCACCACCACGCCGGCGCGGATATAGCGTTCCAACTGCTCGGGCGTCATTTCGCTGACGGCTTCCAGCGTCTCGGTCAGGGTGTAATGGCGCTGGGTCATTTTCCCCTCCTTGGATCATAGGCATGGTTGCGGCGCCATTCCTCCATGAAATGCGCCAGATCATCGTCGACTCTGGACGGCATGACGATCCTGAGGACGACATGCTGGTCGCCGCGCCGCCCATCTGCGCCCCGGATGCCGCGACCCTTCAACCGCAGCTTCTGGCCGGAACTTGCGCCGCGGGGGATGGTCAGCATGACAGGGCCGTCGATGGTCAATGCCTCGACCTTGCCGCCCAGCACGGCCTCGTCGATGGTGATGGGCAGCGTGGTTTCCACGTCGTTGCCATCGCGGAGCCAGTCGGGGTCTTCGGCCACGATCAGCGTCAGCAGCGCATCACCCGGCCCGCCCTCGCCCAGCCCCGGACCGCCCTTGCCGCGCAACCGGACCACCTGTCCGTCATGCGCGCCCTCGGGGATCTTGACCTCCAGCACACTGCCGTCGGGCATGGTGATCCGGGTCGAGCCGCCGCGCGCCGCGGTCATGAAATCGATCTCCAACGTGAACTGCTGGTCCGGGCCGCGCATGTCAAAGCTGCGCGCCCCGCCGCGCCGCGCGCCGCCAGCAGCACCAGCACCAGCACCGCCACGCCCGAACAGATCCGAGAACACGTCCGAGAAATCGTCGAAACCGTGGGGCTGGCGATAAGGATTGTCGCCCGATTCGGCATATTCGCGGTAATAGTGCCTCTGCGGCCGCTCTTGTCCCGATGCGTCGATCTCTCCGCGGTCGAAGCGGGCGCGCTGCTCGGGGTCCTTCAGCAGATCATAAGCCGATGACGCGGCCTTGAAACGCTCATGCGCAGCGGGGTCCGGGGTCAGGTCCGGGTGGTCGGTCTTGGCGATCCGGCGATAGGCTTTCTTGATTTCATCCTGACTGGCGTTCTTGTTCAGCCCCAGCGCCTTGTATGGATCGTCGGCCATGGCCGCGTTTTCCTTTCTTCACCTGTCGTCAGGGGAACGCACCGGCGCACCCTGGGTTTCATGCCCATTCCGGCCCGGCCGCGGGGCCGAGAAGCTGCCGCCCGGCATGAAGCCCGCGCCCAGCGGCAATGCAGCGGCCCCCAGCGTGCGGGCGCGGCGGCCAAGGGTTCCGGCGCGCACCTCGGGCAAGGTGATGCCGTGATGGCGCATTCCAGCCAGACTGGCCGCGGTCGCCCGCACCAACGCGCCGCGCAACCCGGCCGGCATGGCGCCGTCGATCACCACCAGCGGCAGGTCCAGGGCAGCCACCGCTCCCAAGGCCGCATGGGACAGCACTCGCGCCGATTCGTCCAGCCATTCCCGGACGATGGCAGGCGCCAAGTCCCACTCCGCGTCATTTAGCGGCAGCTCGCGCGCCAGCGCCATCTCCAGCACCGAAACCGAGGCCACATCCAGCACCTGTCGCCCGCCCGGCACCGGATATGAACCCATCGCCCCGGCATTGCGCGACGGACCCAGCCGCAGGCGGCCATCCAGCACCACACCCCCGCCGGCGAAATGCGCGATATAGAAATACAGGAAATCGCGGGGCAGATCCTCTGTGCCGAACATCATCTCGGCCCCGCATGCGCATGAGCCGTCGTTCTCCAACCAGACCGGCATGTCCAGCGACTCGGCCAGTTCCGCGCGCAGGTCGCGACCACGCCACGGCTGCATCTCTGGCGCCCAATCCCACAGGTAAAAGGGACTGGCAATGCCCATGCCAGACAGCCGCCCGCGCTGCACCTGCGTCAACCCCGACAGGATTCGCGCGGTGCCAGAGGCAGCAAAATCGCGGATCGCGTCAGGATGCGGATAGGCATGGGGCAGCACGAGGATCTGCCGGGTTTGACCGGCGAAATCGACCAGCACCAGCTCGGCCACCCGCCGCCCGACCTTGAGACCCAGAAACAGCGCCCCCTCGGGCGCCAAGGCAAGCGGGCGAAGCGGCTGGCCGACCTTGCCCCGCTTGCGCTCGCCCTCGGCATCCAGCAGGCCGGCAGCGATCAACTCACGGGTGATGTTGGTGACGGCCTGCGCCGACAGCCCCGTGGCCTGGGCCAGCTCGGCCCGGGGCATCGGCCCGTGGCGGCGAATCAGCCACAGGATCTTGCGCTCATTCTGGCTGAGGCCGCCGTGCTGTGTCGGTTCGGTCGGCGTGGTGCTGGGCATGGTGATTCCTCTCTACGCCACATAAATCAACGAGATTGATTTATTGACAAGCCCTCGTTTCTTCGGCAGCCTTTCGACGGGAGGCGGCGGCTAAACCCGCCCAGAGGAGGAACAACATCATGACCACGACCAAACTGCTGCGCGCGGCGCTGGCGGGCACGGCCCTGACCCTGATTGCCGGCGTGGCACAGGCCGACAGCGCCTGCCTGATCACCAAGACTGACACCAACCCCTTCTTCGTGAAGATGAAAGAGGGCGCGCAGGCCAAGGCCGCCGAATTGGGGATCGAGCTGAAATCCTATGCCGGACGCATCGACGGCGACCACGAAAGCCAGGTTTCCGCCATCGAGGCCTGCATCGCCGACGGGGCCAAGGGTATCCTGATCACCGCCTCGGACACCAAGGCCATCGTCGATTCCGTTCAGGCTGCGCGGGACGCGGGTCTGCTGGTCATCGCGCTGGATACGCCTTTGGACCCGATCGACGCGGCGGATGCGACCTTTGCCACCGACAATTTCAAGGCCGGCGAACTGATCGGGCAATGGGCCAAGGCCACCATGGGCGATGGCGCGGAAAGCGCCAAGATCGCCATGCTCGACCTTGGCATCTCGCAACCCTCGGTCGATGTTCTGCGCGATCAGGGTTTCCTGCAAGGTTTCGGCATCGAACTGGGCGACCCGGCGAAATGGGGTGACGAAACCGATCCGCGCATCGTCGGGCATGAGGTTACCTCGGGCAACGAAGAGGGCGGGCTGAAGGCGATGGAGACGTTGCTGGCCAAGGATCCCGATATCAATCTGGTCTATACGATCAACGAACCGGCCGCCGCCGGCGCCTATGAGGCGCTGAAGGCCGTCGGACGCGAGAATGACGTGCTGATCGTCTCGGTCGACGGCGGCTGCCCCGGCGTTCAGAACGTCAAGGAAGGCGCGATCGGCGCCACGTCGCAGCAATATCCGCTGGACATGGCGGCGCGGGGCATCGAGGCCGTCGCCGCCTTCGCCAAGGATGGCACCAAGCCCGCCCCGACCGAGGGCAAGGATTTTGTCGATACCGGTGTCCAACTGGTTACCGACAAGCCGGCCGAGGGCGTTGAATCCATCGACAGCGCCAAAGGCGGCGAGCTTTGCTGGGGCTGAACCCCAAGTGATCGCAGGGCGGGGAGTGCCTCGCCCTGACTTTAAGGCAAGGGTGCTGCCTGCGGTGCCTTGCGAAAGGGGAAAGCCGGTCCATGTCATCCGACACCAAGACGGCCGCCAGCTATGAAGAGGGCCTGCAGGGCGCCTCTGACAAGGTTGCCGAGTTCCAGGAACAGAAAACCGCCCTGAAACGGCTGCAGCAATGGTTGCACATGACGCCCTCGGCGGTGCCGATGATCGTGCTGGTTGCCGCCGTCATCACCTTCGGCCTGCTGTCGCCGAATTTCTTCAAGGCGGTGACGCTGTCCACCATCCTGCAACAGATCGCCATCGTCGGCATTCTGGGCTGCGCCCAGTCGCTGGTGGTGCTGACCGCGGGGATCGACCTTTCGGTCGGCGCAATCGCGGTGTTTTCCTCGGTGCTGATGGGGCAGTTCACCTTTCGCTATGGCATCCCGGCGCCTCTTGCCATCGCCTTGGGGCTGACAGCGGGGGCGGCCATGGGCTTTGCCAATGGCTGGCTGGTGGCCCGTATCAAGCTGCCGCCCTTTATCGTCACGCTGGGCACGTGGCAAATTATCCTGGCCGCGAACTATATCTATTCCGCAAACGAAACGATCCGCTCGTCGGAAATCGCGCAGCACGCCCCCGCCCTGCAATTCTGGGGTTATTCGATCCAGCCCTTCGGGGTAAAAATCCTATATGCCGTGTTCCTGATGGTCGCGTTGGTCGCGGCCCTTGCCTATGTCCTGCGCCATACCGCCTGGGGCCGCCATGTCTATGCCGTGGGCGACGACCCCGAGGCCGCAGAACTGGCCGGAGTGCGCACCCGCCGCGTTCTGATCCAGGTCTATACTCTGGCGGGTCTGTTTTGCGCTGTGGCGGGCTGGGTGATGATCGGCCGCTTCGGCTCGGTCTCGCCCTCGGCCTCGACCGGGCAACTGGGCAATATCCAGTCCATCACCGCGGTGGTGATCGGGGGGATTTCGCTTTTCGGCGGACGCGGCTCAATCGTCGGCATGTTCTTTGGCGCGCTGATCGTCGGCGTGTTCGAGATGGGGCTAAAGATGGTCGGAACCGATCCGCAATGGACCTTTTTCCTGATTGGGTTGCTCATCATCCTTGCCGTCGCAGTGGATCAGTGGATCAGAAAGGCATCGGCATGACACAGGAACCACTTTTGAAGGCGCATGGTCTGGTCAAGCGATACGGCAGGGTGACGGCGCTGGATCAATGCGACTTCGACCTGATGCCGGGCGAGATTCTGGCCGTCATCGGCGACAACGGTGCCGGAAAATCGTCGCTGATCAAGGCACTGTCGGGTGCGATCCAGCCCGACGACGGGCAGATCACGCTGGAGGGCCGGCCCGTGCGGTTCGCAAGTCCGCTGGATGCGCGCAGCCACGGCATCGAATGCGTCTATCAGACCTTGGCCATGTCGCCCGCGCTTTCCATCGCAGACAACATGTTCATGGGGCGCGAATTGCGCAAACCCGGCATCATGGGCAAATGGTTCCGCAAGCTCGATCGCCCGGCAATGGAGAAATTCGCCCGTGAGAAACTGACCGAGTTGGGGCTGATGACGATCCAGAACATCAACCAGACGATCGAGACGCTTTCCGGCGGACAGCGTCAGGGCGTCGCAGTGGCGCGGGCCGCTGCCTTCGGTTCCAAGGTGGTGATCCTGGACGAGCCGACGGCGGCGCTTGGCGTCAAGGAAAGCCGTCGCGTGCTGGAACTGATCCGCGACGTCCGCTCGCGCGGCATCCCCATCATCCTGATTTCGCATAACATGCCGCATGTCTTCGAAGTGGCGGATCGCATCCATATTCATCGTCTGGGCCGGCGGCTGTGCGTCATCAAGCCCGACGATTATTCCATGTCGGATGCGGTGGCCTTCATGACCGGGGCCAAGGTCCCCGAGGAAGCGGCGACGGCAGCCTGAACTGCACGGGAATGGGGGGCGCTGCCCCCCGTCCTTCGGACTCCCCCCGGGATATTTTTGCATGGAAGAAATACTGGATCGGATTGCAGGGCTGGGACCCGGAAGGCGGATTGTCGCAATTGCCGGCGCACCCGGTTCCGGCAAATCGACGCTGGCCGCACAGCTTGTCGCCGTGCTGAAAGGTGCGGTGCTGGTGCCGATGGACGGGTTCCATCTGGACAATCGGTTGTTGGACCCGGACGGGCTGCGCGGGCGCAAGGGCGCCCCCGAGACCTTTGATGCCGAGGGTTTCGTCGCGCTGGTGGAACGGCTGAAGGCAGGAGGCGAGGTGATTTATCCCGTTTTCGACCGGGCGCTGGACATGGCCATAGCCGGCGCGGGCCGGGTTCGGGCCGAGAGCCGGTTGGTGGTGGTCGAGGGCAACTACCTGCTGCTGGACCGCCGCCCGTGGCACAAGCTGGCCGGATTGTGGGATCTGTCGGTCATGCTGGATGTGGCGATGGAGGAGTTGGAGCGGCGCCTGACCACGCGTTGGCAGGGGTTTGGCTGCCAGCCTGCCGAAATAGCAGCGCATCTGGACAACGACCTTGCCAATGCGGAACTGGTGCTGCGCGATTCGCTGCCTGCCGATCTGACAGTTGGGCCGGCGTCTATTTCCGCGGCCGGAACGCCTTGATCCGGGTCGGGTCGGTTTCGACATAGGCCGCGCCGATCAGGTCGAGGCAATAGGGCACTGCAGCGAAAACTGCGTCAAGGCAGGTGGCGATGGCCGAGGGCTTGCCCGGCAGCGTGATCATCAGCGTCGCACCACGGATGCCTGCGGTCTGGCGCGACAAGATCGCGGTCGGCACCTCGCGCAGGCTGGCGCGGCGCATCTCCTCGCCAAAGCCGGGCAGTTCCTTTTCGATGGCGTCGGCCATGGCCTCGGGCGTCAGGTCACGCGGCGCGGGGCCGGTGCCGCCGGTGATCAGGATCAGGTCGGCGCCTTGGTTGTCCGCAAGGTCGCGCAGGCAATCGGCGACGATTTCGCGTCCGTCCGGAATGATCCGGCGCGTTATGTTCATGGGCGAGGTGATGGTGGCGCGCAGCCAGTCCTCGGCCCCCGGACCACCCTTATCCTCGTATTCGCCACGGGCAGCGCGGTCCGAGACGGTGACGATGGCGATATGGGCGGGGCGGGTCATGGCGGTGCCTTGGCTGAAAAAAGGCCGCGGGGGCTGCCCGCGGCCGGTTCGTTTACTTGAATTTCGCGTTGCGGTTCGCGACCAGCTTCAGCCGCAGTGCGTTGAGCCGAATGAAGCCCGCCGCGTCCTTCTGGTCATAGGCGCCGGCATCGTCTTCGAAAGTGACGTGCTTTTCGCTGTAGAGCGAATGATCCGACCAACGACCCACGCAGTTCACCGAACCCTTGTAGAGCTTGAGCCGCACCGTGCCGGTCACACGCTCCTGGCTTTTGTCGATCAGCGCCTGCAGCATCTCGCGTTCGGGCGAATACCAGAAGCCGTTATAGATCAGCTCGGCATAGCGCGGCATGATCGAGTCCTTGAGATGCCCCGCGCCGCTGTCGAGCGTGATCTGTTCGATGCCGCGATGCGCCTCCAGCAGGATGGTGCCGCCGGGGGTTTCGTAAATGCCGCGCGACTTCATGCCGACAAAGCGGTTTTCCACGAAGTCGAGGCGACCGATACCGTGCTTGCGGCCGTATTCGTTCAGGTCGGTCAGGATCGTCGCCGGCGACAGCGCCTGGCCATTGATCGCCACCGCATCGCCTTTTTCGAAGCTGATCTCGATATATTCGGGCTGATCGGGCGCGTCCTCGGGGTTCACCGTGCGCTGATAGACGTAATCGGGCGCTTCCTCGGCCGGATTTTCCAGCGCTTTACCCTCGGACGAGGTGTGCAGCAGGTTCGCATCGACCGAGAACGGCGCCTCGCCACGCTTGTCCTTGGCGATCGGGATCTGGTTCTGTTCGGCGAACTCGATCAGCTTGGTGCGCGAGGTCAGGTCCCATTCCCGCCACGGCGCAATCACCCGGATAGAAGGGTCGAGCGCATAGGCGGACAGTTCGAACCGCACCTGATCGTTACCTTTGCCGGTCGCACCATGGGCGATGGCATCGGCGCCGTGCTTATGCGCGATCTCGACCAGATGTTTCGAGATCAGCGGCCGGGCAATCGAGGTGCCCAGCAGATACAGCCCTTCGTAAACCGCATTGGCGCGGAACATCGGGAAAACGAAATCGCGAACGAATTCCTCACGCACATCGACGATGTGGATGTTTTCCTGCTTGATGCCCAGCAGTTCCGCCTTTTGGCGCGCCGGCTCCAGCTCTTCGCCCTGGCCCAGATCGGCGGTGAAGGTGATGACCTCGCAACCATACTCGGTCTGCAGCCATTTCAGGATGATCGAGGTGTCGAGCCCGCCCGAATAGGCAAGGACGACTTTCTTCGGCGCGTCGGACATGCGTTAACCCCCAGTGGAATTTCGGCAGGGAATAGGACCAATCGCTGGTTGGAACAAGGGGAAGGGCGAAATAACACGCCTTCATTTGCAACAGAAAACAGGAACGCTCTTTTACCTCGCAGCCAGGCTGACCGATTATCTGCGACAAAGGGCAGAGCGGCCGTGCGGCACCGACAGCCCAGAATCCGGCAAATACGTCAGGGCATGCAGGGCTGCAGAAATAACCGTGACCAACGGTGAATGCGCGAACGCCCTTGCGAATCCACGCATTTCGCGCCATGGCCGGGACATGGAAAACTTTGCCGCCTCTGTCCGCCAGGCAGAGATCGCACTGCGCGACCTCTTCGAGCCGACGCCCCTGCAGAAGAACGACCACCTCTCGGCCAAATATGGCGCCGAGATCTGGCTGAAACGCGAAGATCTGACGCCGGTGCGCAGTTACAAGCTGCGTGGCGCCTTCAATGCCATGCGCAAGATCGGCGCCGGATCGCAGGGCCATTTCGTCTGCGCCAGTGCCGGAAACCACGCGCAGGGCATGGCCTTTGCCTGCCGGCATTTCGGCACCCGCGGCACCATCTTCATGCCGGTCACCACGCCGAAACAAAAGATCGACAAGACACGCATCTTTGGCAACGGCGCGGTCGAGATCGTGCTGACCGGCGACTATTTCGACCAGACGCTGGCGGCGGCGCAGGAGTTCGCCCGGGCGCAGGGCGCGACCTTCCTGTCGCCCTTCGACGACGCGGATATCATCGAAGGACAAGCCACAGTCGGGCTGGAACTGCTTGACCAACTGGGCGGTGCGGCGCCCGATATCGTCGTGCTGCCTGTCGGCGGCGGCGGTCTGGCCGCCGGTATCACCCGGCTGCTTTCCGAACTTTCACCCAACACCCAAGCCGAATTCGCCGAGCCCGAAGGCGGCACCAGCCTGCGCGAGGCGCTGCTGTCGGGCGCGCCCGTGACGCTGCCCGTGGTGGACAATTTCGTGGATGGCGCGGCCGTGGCGCGAATCGGCGACCTGCCATTTCGCGCACTTTGCGGCTTTGGTGCCGATCGGGTCCATGCCGCGCCCGAGGATCGCATCTGCACCACCATGCTGGAGATGCTGAACATCGAGGGCATCGTGCTGGAACCCGCCGGGGCGCTGGCGGTGGACGTGCTGCGCGACATCCCCGACCTGACCGGCAAGCGGGTGGTCTGCATCTGCTCGGGCGGGAATTTCGATTTTGAGCGCCTGCCCGAGGTCAAGGAGCGCGCCCAGCGTTTCTCGGGTCTGAAGCGTTACTTCATCCTGCGCATGCCGCAGCGACCCGGCGCGTTGCGCGATTTTCTGCAGTTGCTGGGCCCCGAGGACGATATCGCGCGGTTCGAATACCTGAAAAAGTCCGCGCGCAACTTCGGCTCGGTCCTGATTGGTATCGAAACCACCACCCCCGAGCATCTGGAGCGGTTGTGCGAACGGCTGGAAACGGCGGGAATCGGCTATCGCGATATCACGCGCGATCCGGTGCTGGCCGAATTCCTGATCTGACCCAAGCTCTTGCGCTGGTCTACACACGGCACGCCTTTCTGTAAGGATGCGGCAACGGGCCCAACCGGCAGATCAGCGCCTGTGTCGAGGCGGAATAGCTGATCGACAAAGGCTGTGTATCGACCTTATCGGGGCGGCCGCGCGCCCACCCGCAGCACATAGATTGACGGAATGGGCAAAGCCCAGATTTCAGGCGCAGCTTTTCGGAAAATGCAGGTCGGTTTCCATTTGCGGCGCGTGACGGCGCAACAGACGCATGATGACGCCTTCAACCTCGTCCAGAAACAACATCAGGATCAGCCGGAATTCAGCAGCGCCGCCCCCCGCCGTTCATTGATACGGTCGCAATCCAGCATAGACAGCCCTCGGAGATATTACGCTCTCCTCATGGCACATATTTCATCTCTAATGTCTTAATCGCGAAAATTGTCTGGATTAACTGGCCGTTCAGAGCCTGTGACTTAGACCTTGGCAATGATGATCCTCGATGCACAGGCCGTAAGTTCCATGTCGCACAGCCAGCGGCTGGTGCTGCTTGTCGACGACAGCCGGGCGCAAAGACGGACCCTGCGCATGCAACTGCTCCGCGCCGGTTATCAGGTGGTCGAGGCATCGAACGGCGACGAAGCCACCCGCCTCTGTCTAGAGCGGCGACCGGACATCGTGATTTCCGACTGGATGATGGCGGGCCAAAGCGGGCTGTCGTTCTGCCGCCGCTTCCGCGAGATGCAGTCCGATCGCTATGGCTATTTCATCCTGCTGACCTCTCGCAGCGACAAAAAGGACGTTGCCGAAGGGCTGCGCGCCGGCGCCGACGAATTCCTGACCAAACCGATCTCAGGGGCGGAACTGCTGGCCCGGCTTTCGGCCAGTGAGCGCATTCTGCGCATGGAGGAAAGCCTGCGCAACGCGAACGCCCAACTCAGCACTACGCTGACACAGTTGCGCGAAACCCAGGCCGCGATTGAACGCGACCTGCGCGAGGCGCAGCGCCTTCAGCAAGGGCTGGTGCGGGAACGACATGGCCGCTATGGCGATTTCGACCTGTCGCTGCTAATGCGCCCGGCCGGCCATATCGGCGGCGATCTGGTGGGCTTCTTCCCGATCAACGCCCGTCGCGTCGGGCTGTTCGCGTTGGACGTCGCGGGGCACGGCGTCGCCTCGGCCTTGCTTTGCGCCCGGCTTGCGTCGCTGCTGTCGGGGGCGGCGGACCAGAACATCGCCATACGCATGACCGAGCAGGGACACTACGCCGCCCCCTCTCCATCCCGGGTCCTGCGCCATCTGAATACGCTGATGATCGAAGAGTTGCGGACCGAAATCTATTTCACCATGGTTTATGCCGATCTGGATTTCCTGACCGGGCAGGTGCGGCTGGTGCAGGCGGGCCATCCCCATCCGATGCTGCAACGCGCCGATGGCCGGATCCAGCGTATCGGTCAGGGCGGCTTGCCCGTCGGGGTGTTCCTAGACGCCGAATATGACGAGGTGAAACTGACGATCTGCCCCGGCGACCGGTTGTTCATCAGTTCTGACGGCCTGACAGAAAGCGAAAATGAGCATGGCAAACCACTGGGCGAAGACGGGCTGCAAGCCATCCTGCGCACCAATGCCACGCTTCAGGGCGAAGCACTGCTCGAATCGATCTGCTGGTCTGCGGCGCATTACGCCGGCGGGCAACGCAACGACGACATCTCGGCCGTATTGATCGAGCGGCGAAAGGCAGGCGTTGCCCGATGGGGCTGATGCAAAGCTCAAATCCGGCGCAACGCCGCTCGCACGAAAGCACGCGAACCCGGGTCGGGCAGCAACCGTTCGACCTGCGGCAGAGGCACCCAATGCGCCTCATGCCCCGGTTCGGCAGGCGCTCCGCGCCGGACCACCGGACGTGCCAGCCAAACGGTGCAAAGCTTTTCCGCCCAAAACCCATATTCCGGCATATGGCAAAAGCGCCGGTAACTGCCCAAGCGGCGCGGAGAGCCGATACTCCAGCCGGTTTCCTCACGAACCTCGCGATGCAGCGCCGCCAGGGAGGATTCTCCGGGATCGATGCCCCCACCGGGCAGTTGAAACTCCGGTTCTGGGGCTTGTTGAAAGGTCAGCAGCGCCGCCCCGTCGCGAATCAACAATGCATAGGCCCCCGGCCGCAAACGATAGGCGCGCCGCTCCGGCGGCAAACCAAAACGCGGTATCATGCAGTTCCCCTACCTTCCCCGACACAGGATGCCTGCAACCCGGGCGGCCCGCGCTTCACGCCACAAAACTTCTCTGTTGACCAAATACCCATGCGACGGTGCCGACCGCATCAACCTGCCCATCTGAAAGCGCCGCCATATGCAAAAGCCGCGCAAACCCAAAGGCTTGCGCGGCTTTTGTTTTATGGTGCCCAGGAGAGGACTCGAACCTCCACGCCTTGCGGCACACGGACCTGAACCGTGCGCGTCTACCAATTCCGCCACCTGGGCAGGTCGCGTGAGCCGGGTGATTAAGCCCAGCCGCAGGGGGTGTCAACGGGGGATCGACAAAAATCTTCGGCGGCTTCGGATCTTTTTCCCGCACCCGATCTTATCGCCGTTTCCATGCGTGCCCCCGCGGCTTGACAGGCCGACCGGAGCGCATGTCGGATGGGCAATACCCTGTCCTTTCGGTCAGGTTGCTGCCGCAAAGCACGCGGGACTAGAAATCCTTACAGAAGTTATTTGTCACCAGTTCTCTGATAAACGGATTTTCCATGGACGATCTCAAGACCCGTGAATGGGATGCCATCGTAATCGGCACAGGGATCGGAGGGGGAACGGCAGGCCGGCGCCTGGCCGAAGCAGGGTTGTCCGTCCTTTATATCGAGAAAGGCCCGGATCTGGGCGACACGGCGCTGTCCGCGCTTGGGTTGGAAACCCGCGACCCCGAGGAACGCATGGCCCATGGCGCCTGGCCACGCATGTTGGAAGCGCAGCTCGACGGCACCTGGTACGAATTGGACGGCATGATCGGCGCCGGCGTCGGCGGAACCTCGGCCTTTTACGCAGCGACGCTGGAACGACCCGAACGCCACGATCTGGATACGTCCAGCGATTATCCCCACCCCACGGGCGGCTGGCCCGTCGGCTATGACGAGATGCGGCCTTGGTTCGAACTGGCCGAGCGTTATTTCCACATCAATGGAGAAGTCGATCCGCTGGCGCCGGCCGGTGCCCGCATCTTGCCGCCGGTCCAGTCGCTGCCAGCTTCCGACGCGGCGCTGATGACGGCTTTGCGAAGCGCAGGGATGCATCCCTATCGCACGCATATGGCGGCGCGCTTCGTCCCCGGCTGCGAAAACTGCTTTGGCCAGCGTTGCACGCGTCGCTGCAAGATGGATGGCCGCACCGCCGGTGTGTTGCCGGCACTGGAAACGGGACGGGCTGCCCTGATCGACCGCTGCTCGGTTACCCGGATCGAGGCCGACGGCCAGCGTGTCCTGGGCGTGACCTGCCGCCGTGACGGGTATGAATTCACCTTGCGCGCCCGAACCTATGTGCTGGCGGCGGGCGGGCTGGCCTCCCCCTCGCTGCTGCTGCGCTCGGCCAGTGAGGCGTGGCCTGACGGGTTGGGCAACCGCAACGGGCTGGTCGGCCGCAACCTGATGTTCCACCTCAGTGAGATCATCGCCATTTGGGCCGGACAAAGTCGGCGCGAAAACGGTGCTTCGCGTTCGATCAGCATGCGCGATCTGTATTTCATGGACGGCCAGCGTTTCGGCACGGTGCAATCCATGGGCCTGACCGCTGGATATGGCGAGATATTGCATGCGCTGCACGGCCGCTTCGATCAGTCGGCGCTGCGTCGTATCCGCCCGCTGCGGCACGGGTTGCGCATTCCCGCCATGATCGCGGCGCGGATGCTGGGCAATGCCAAGCTGTTCGTCGGTGTGCTGGAAGATTTGCCCTATGCGCATAACCGCGTCCTGGCCGATCCGGCAGATCCCGACCGGATGCGGTGCAGCTATGATATCTCGGACGAGTTGCGCAGCCGGCGCGCCGCCTTTCGCAAGGCATTGCGCACAGCGTTCCAACCGCATCGAGCAATGTTCATGGGCGCCGCCCCACAGCTGAACTTTGCCCACCCCTGCGGCACGCTGCGCTTTGGCACCGATCCGGCGACCAGCGTGCTGGACCCGGATTGCCGGATGCATGGGATCAGCAATTTCTTCGTGGCCGATTCCTCGTTCATGCCGACTTCGAACGGGGTAAATCCCAGCTTGACCATCGCCGCCAATGCGCTGCGCGTCGCGGACGCAATCGTCGCAGGCCAGCGGGCACGGCTTGCCGCTGGCGAAAGCCTTGGGTATTGAACGGACAAGCACGCACGAAGGGAGCGCCGCATGTCCGCAGCCAAGCTTGTCACCATCTATGGCGGGTCTGGATTCCTGGGCCGGCAGATCGCCCGGACCATGGCCGCCGAAGGTTGGCGCATCCGGGTCGCCGTCCGCCGTCCGAACGAAGCCGGCGTCGTCCGCACCTATGGCTCACCCGGTCAGGTCGAGCCGGTCCCTTGCAACGTCCGTGACGATCTGTCCGTAACCGCCTGCATGGCCGATGCCGATGCCGTCATCAACTGCGTGGGAATCATGGTGCGCGAGGGCAAGAACACCTTCGACGCCATTCACGAAGAGGCTGCCGCCCGCATCGCCCGCATCGCAGCGGAACAGGGCGTAAAGCGTTTCGTGCATGTCTCGGCCCTGGGCGCGAATCCTGACTCGACCAGCAGCTATGCTGCCTCGAAGGGCCGGGGCGAAACCGCCGTGCTGAGCCATCGCCCTGATGCGGTGATCCTGCGGCCATCCGTCCTGTTTGGGTCGGACGACCATTTCTATAACCGTATCGCCGCGATGACGCGGCTGGGGCCGATCCTGTTCGTTCCGGGCGCCAAGACGCAGATGCAGCCGGTCTATGTCGCAGATGCGGCACTTGCGGCAGCCATGGCGGCTGCCGGCGATGCCGAGCCGGGCATTTACGAACTCGGCGGCCCCGATGTCGTGACCATGCGCGAGGCGGCGCAGCAGGTGCTGACCGCCATCGACCGCCGCCGCGCCATCATCGGCCTGCCGCGCTGGCTGGCCGGGGTGATGGGGTTCGCGCTGGATATGGTGCAGACCGTTTCCGGCGGGCTTTTGACCAACCGCATCCTGACCCGGGATCAGGTGCGCCTGCTGGCCGCGCCGAACCGGGTTTCCGGTCAGGTCAAGACTTTTGCCGATCTGGGCATTGAACCGACGGCCGCCTCTGCCATCATCGGGGAATACCTGTGGCGCTTTCGGTCGGCAGGCCAATATGAGGCGATCACCGCCTCGGCGAAGAACATGCGCGATAGCTGATGGACTACAACACCATCGTTGCCGCCGCCCTTGGTCTGCTTGAGGGGCTGACCGAGTTCATTCCCGTGTCTTCAACCGGCCATGTGCTGTTGGCAGGGCATTTCCTGGGTTTCGAATCGCCGGGCCGTGCCTTTGAGGTGTTGATCCAGCTTGGGGCGATCTTGGCCATCCTGGGCGTCTATGCCGGGCGGTTGTGGCGGATTTTTTCCACGGCACCGCATGATCCGCACGCGCGGCGCTTTATCCTGGCGGTGCTGCTGGCCTTTCTGCCTGCCGTGGTGATCGGGGTGCTGGCGCATCGGATCATCAAGGAAGTCCTGTTCGAAACCCCTGCTCTGATCGCCGTGATGCTGATCGTCGGCGGTGTGGTGTTGCTGTTCGTGGATCGGATGGCAAACCGGCCGCGCTATTTCTCGGCCGAGGATTTCCCGCTGCCGATGGCCGTCAAGATCGGCTTCATCCAATGTCTGGCAATGATTCCGGGGGTCTCGCGCTCGGGCGCCACCATCGTCGGTGCCCTGCTTCTGGGCGCGGACAAGCGTTCTGCCGCGGAATTCAGCTTTTTCCTGTCGATGCCGACGATGCTGGGTGCTTTCGTCTTTGACCTCTACAAGAACCGCGACATTCTGGATTCGGCGGCGACCGGGAACATCATCGTAGGGTTTGTCTGCGCCTTTCTGGCCGCTGTCGTCGTGGTGCGAGGGCTGCTGAATTATGTCTCGACCTATGGCTATGGCTTCTTCGCTTGGTGGCGAATCGTTGTCGGCGCCGTGGTTCTGCTGGCTTTGCAGGCAGGTTGGTAAACCAAGTTGACCTATTTTCCGCATCCGCAGCATGAAAAAATAAAGGCGAGACGGAAAAATCGTTAATTAGGTAAGTGTAGCTGACTTTTATTTGATGACGGCCTGATTTATCAGGCGATGAACACCCTCGTCATCGAAGGACGCGCAGCCATGGCCACGCAAAAGATGCTTAAATTCGTCACGATCGGGCGTGAGATGCCCCAGAAACGTGACGCAGCATCCCGCTCGGAAGATTTTCACGAAATCTATCGCGAGTTTGCCGACGCCAAGGCCAAGGAACAGGCCAGCCGGTGCAGCCAATGCGGCGTACCCTATTGCCAAAGCCATTGCCCACTGCACAACAACATTCCCGACTGGCTGCGCCTGACCGCCGAAGGCCGCACACAGGAAGCCTATCTGCGCAGTCAGGAAACCAATACCTTCCCCGAGATCTGCGGCCGCATTTGCCCTCAGGACCGGCTGTGCGAGGGGAACTGCGTCATCGAACAGTCCGGCCACGGCACGGTGACCATCGGCGCCATCGAGAAATACATCACCGACACCGCATGGGAGGAAGGCTGGATCACCCCCGTCGCGCCCCTGCAGGAACGGCCCGAATCCATCGGGATCATTGGCGCGGGTCCCGGGGGCCTTGCCGCTGCCGACCGGCTGCGCCGCATGGGCTATCAGGTGACGGTTTATGATCGCCACGACCGCGCCGGCGGGCTGATGATCTATGGCATCCCCGGCTTCAAACTGGAAAAGCAGGTGGTCGAGCGGCGCACCCGGCAGCTTGTCGATGGGGGCGTGGAGTTCGTGCTGAACGTCAATGTCGGCGTGGATATCAGCTTTGACGCCATTCGTGGCAAACACGATGCGGTGCTGATCGCCACGGGCGTCTACAAGACCCGCGATCTGGACATCGACAATGCCGCCGCGCGCGGCGTGGTCCGCGCGCTGGATTACCTGACCGCGTCGAACCGTGTCGATCTGGGCGACGAGATCCCCGATTACGAGGACGGAGAGTTAAACGCCCGCGGCAAACGCGTCGTGGTCATCGGCGGCGGCGACACGGCCATGGACTGCGTGCGCACCGCCATCCGTCAGGGCGCGCAATCGGTGAAATGCCTTTATCGCCGCGACCGGGCGAACATGCCGGGCAGCCAGCGCGAGGTGCAAAACGCCGAAGAGGAAGGCGTTGAGTTCGTCTGGCTTTCCGCCCCCGGCGCTTTCAGCGGTCATGTCACCGGCGAGGCGATGGTGGCGCAGGAACGCGACGTGGACGACACGGGCGAGATCCCGACCATCAGCGCCGTGCGTGTGCAAAAGATGCGACTGGGCACGCCGGACGTCTCGGGCCGGCAGACGCCGGAACTGATCGAGGGCGCCGATTACGACGAACCGGCGGAACTGGTTATCAAGGCACTGGGTTTCGAACCCGAGGAACTCCCGCGCCTTTGGGGGGTGGACGGTTTGGACGTGACGCGCTGGGGCACCATCAAGGCCGATTACCAGACGCATCAGACCAGCCTGCCGGGCGTCTTTGCCGTGGGCGATATCGTGCGTGGCGCCAGTCTGGTGGTTTGGGCGATCCGTGATGGCCGCGAGGCCGCCGACAGCATCGTTGGCTACCTGTCCGGCGCGGCCCGCGTCGCCGCCGAGTAAGAAGGAGCGTGACCATGGAACTCCAACCATGCACCAGCTGCGCGCCACACGGGCTGCGCGCCCTGCCCGCAGTGCTGATGGCCGGAATGGCAACCGTACTGTCCTTTCTGGCCCAGCCGGTTGCCGCGGCGAATTTCACCCCGCCCTCGGGCTGCAAGCTGGAAATCACCGTGCAGAACCGCGGTTGCACCGTCTCGCAGCATTACCGCTGCAGCGCGGATGCGCCGGGTGATCAGCGCGTGACCTATTTCACCCGCGAAGGCGCCACCTTCCAGTCGCGCATCGACCGCGAGACGCGCTGGATGGAAAGCACCGATCTGCGCAGCGGCCTGACGGATGTGCTGGAGGATGAGGCGCAGGACCATGCCTCGTTCAGCACCCTGCTGAGCACCGGGCGCGACGATTTCGATTTCTGGACCCGCTCGAACAGCGGCGAGCGGCTGCGTCATGTCGGTCATGACGAGCTGACCGGCGAAACGGTGCAGATCGACGGCGTGACGCTGGAGATGACGCGCTTTGACCTGACCACCTTCAGTGAATCGGGTCAGCAACTGATCCACCGCAAGGGTCAGCAGTTCATCAGCCGCACGCAGGGGCGGTTCTACGGCGGGGTCGAAACCTCCGAGGACTGGACCGGCGCGGTGCAGCAGACCAACGACAGTCCGGTGACGTTCTCGTTCCCGGGCCAGGCCGGCTTTGGCTCGACCACGCCGGAATATGATTGCGACCTGCAGATGGTGGGCGGCGAAGGTGCCGGCATCCTGTGGCAGCTTATGAAGGAGGCACGGACGTGAAGGACTGTGACATGACAAGCTGGGAGCAGCAGGAACAGGCCCGCCGCGACTGGATGGACAAGCATTCGCTCTACCGTGCCGAGGACGAGCATTCGTCCTGCGGCGTCGGTCTGGTCGTCAACATCGACGGCAAGGCCAGCCGCAAGGTGGTGGAAAGCGGCATTCACGCGCTGAAGGCGATCTGGCATCGCGGCGCGGTGGACGCGGACGGCAAGACCGGCGATGGCGCGGGCATCCATGTGCAGATCCCGGTGCCGTTCTTTTACGACCAGGTGCGTCGCACCGGGCATGAACCCGACCATGACAAGCTGATCGCCGTGGGTCAGGTTTTCCTGCCCCGCACCGATTTCGCCGCGCAGGAACGCTGCCGGACCATCGTGGAATCCGAAGTGCTGCGCATGGGCCATTACATCTATGGCTGGCGTCATGTGCCGGTGAACACGTCGGTTCTGGGGGAAAAGGCCAATGCCACCCGCCCCGAGATCGAACAGATCCTGATCCGCTGCGAAAAGGACATCGACGAAGAGCAGTTCGAGCGCGAGCTGTATATCATCCGCCGCCGGATCGAAAAGGCGGCGGTGGCGGCGCAGATCGCGGGAATGTATCTGTGCACGCTGTCGTGCCGCAGCATCATCTATAAGGGCATGATGCTGGCCGAGCAGGTCGCGGAATTCTATCCCGATCTCAAGGACGAACGCTTCGAATCCGCCTTTGCCATCTATCACCAGCGGTATTCGACCAACACTTTCCCGCAATGGTGGCTGGCGCAGCCCTTCCGCATGCTGGCCCACAATGGCGAGATCAACACGCTGAAAGGCAACTCGAACTGGATGCGCAGCCATGAGATCCGCATGGCGTCGCGGACCTTTGGCGAGATGGCCGAGGACATCAAACCGATCATCCCCGGCGGTTCGTCCGATTCCGCCGCGCTGGATGCTGTGTTCGAGGTGCTGGTGCGCTCGGGCCGCAATGCGCCGATGACCAAGACCATGCTGGTGCCGGAAGCCTGGTCCAAGGCGACGACCGACATGCCCAAGGCATGGGCGGACATGTATGCCTATTGCAATTCGATCATGGAGCCGTGGGACGGTCCGGCCGCACTGGCCATGACCGACGGGCGCTGGGTTTGCGGCGGGCTTGACCGCAACGGGTTGCGTCCGCTGCGCTATGTCGTCACCGGCGACAACCTGCTGATCGCAGGGTCCGAGGCCGGCATGGTCCCGGTCGACGAAGCCACCACCCGCGAAAAAGGCGCGCTGGGACCGGGCCAGATGATCGCCGTCGATATGGCAGAGGGCAAGCTTTACCACGACCGCGAGATCAAGGACCATCTGGCGGCCAGCCAACCCTTTGGCGATTGGGTGGAAAAGGTCGTGCAGCCGTCCGAGTTGATGGCCAAACTGCCCGAAACCTCGCAGCATATCGGCGAAGAGCTGCGCCGCCGCCAGATCGCCGCCGGCTATTCGGTCGAGTTGGTCGAGCAGATGCTGGTGCCGATGGCCGAGGATGCGAAAGAGGCGCTGGCCTCGATGGGCGACGACACTCCACCCGCCGTGTTGTCGCGCCAGTTCCGGCCGCTGTCGCATTATTTCCGGCAAAACTTCAGCCAGGTGACCAACCCGCCCATCGACAGCCTGCGCGAAAGCCGGGTGATGAGCCTGCGCACCCGCTTTGGCAACCTCAAGAACGTGCTCGAGGAAAGCTCGGCCCATGCCGAGATCACCATGCTGGAAAGCCCCTTTCTCGCCAATGGCGAGTTCGAGGAACTGACCCGCATGTTCGAGGGTCAGGCGACGCAGATCGACTGCACCTTTGCGGCCAACGGCGGGCAGGACGCCCTTGCCGAGGCGCTGGCCCGCATCCGGGCCGAGGCCGAGGATGCCGTGCGCTCGGGCAACGGTCATATCATCCTGACCGACGAGGGAATCTCGGCCGACTGCGTGGGTGTGCCGATGATCCTGTCGACCAGCGCGGTGCATAGCTGGCTGACGCGCAAGGGGCTGCGGACTTTCTGCTCGCTGAACGTGCGGGCCTCGGAATGCGTCGACCCGCATGATTTCGCCGTGCTGATCGGTTGCGGCGCGACCACGGTGAACCCCTATCTTGCGCAGGACACGCTGGCCGAGCGGATCGAGCGCGGCCTGCTGGACGGCAACCTGATCGACATCATGTCCCGCTATCGCGAGGCAATCGACGCCGGCCTGCTGAAAATCATGGCCAAGATGGGGATCTCGGTCCTGTCGTCCTATCGCGGCGGGCTGAACTTCGAGGCGGTGGGCCTGTCCCGCGCCATGGTGGCGGAGTATTTCCCCGGCATGCAGTCGCGCATTTCGGGCATCGGTTTGCACGGCCTGCAAGCCAAGCTGGAAGAGGCCCATGCCAAGGGTTTCCGCGCGCCGCTGGTCGACCTGCTGCCGGTGGGCGGGTTTTTCAAGGCCCGCCGCTCTGGCGAGAAGCACGCCTGGGAAGCCAATACCATGCGTCTGCTGCAACTGGCCTGCGAAAAGGCGTCCTATGACATCTGGAAGCAGTTCACCACGACCATGCGGGCAAACCCGCCGATCCATATCCGCGACCTGCTGGACATCAAGCCGCTGGGCAAGCCGGTGCCGATCGAAGAGGTCGAATCCATCACCTCGATCCGCAAACGGTTCGTGACGCCGGGGATGAGCCTTGGCGCGCTGTCGCCCGAGGCGCATATGACGCTGAACATCGCCATGAACAGGATCGGCGCCAAGTCCGACTCGGGCGAGGGCGGCGAGGACCCGGCGCACAGCCATCCGCTGCCCAACGGCGACAATCCCTGCGCCAAGATCAAGCAGGTCGCCTCGGGCCGGTTCGGCGTCACCGCCGAATATCTGAACGCCTGCGAAGAGCTGGAGATCAAGGTGGCCCAAGGCGCCAAGCCCGGCGAGGGCGGCCAGCTTCCCGGCATGAAGGTCACCGACCTGATCGCCCGGCTGCGGCACTCGACCAAAGGGGTGACGCTGATCAGCCCGCCGCCGCATCACGACATCTACTCGATCGAGGATCTGGCGCAGCTTATCTATGACCTCAAGCAGATCAACCCGCGCGCCAAGATCACCGTCAAGCTGGTGGCCTCGTCCGGGGTGGGCACCATCGCGGCGGGTGTCGCCAAGGCCAAGGCCGACATCATCCTGATTTCCGGCCATAATGGCGGCACCGGAGCGTCGCCCGCGACCTCGATCAAGTTCGCGGGCCTGCCGTGGGAAATGGGCCTGACCGAGGCGCATCAGGTGCTGGCGATGAACCGGCTACGCGACCGCGTGACCCTGCGCACCGACGGCGGGCTGCGCACGGGCCGCGATATCGTCATGGCGGCGATGATGGGGGCCGAGGAATACGGTATCGGCACCGCCGCACTGATCGCCATGGGCTGCATCATGGTGCGCCAGTGCCAGTCGAATACCTGCCCGGTCGGCGTCTGCACCCAGGACGAAAAGCTGCGCGCCATGTTCAACGGCTCGGCCGACAAGGTGGTGAACCTGATCACCTTCTATGCGACCGAAGTGCGCGAGATCCTTGCCAGCATCGGTGCGCGTTCGCTGGACGAAATCATCGGCCGCGCCGACCTGCTGACCCAGGTCAGCCGGGGCGACAAGTCGCTGGACGATCTGGACCTGAACCCATTGCTGATCACTGTCGATGGGTCGGAAAAGATCGTCTATGACCGCAGCAAACCGCGCAACGCCGTGCCCGACACGCTGGACGCCGAGATCATCCGCGATGCCGGACGCTTTTTCAGCGATGGCGAAAAGATGCAACTGTCCTATGCGGTGCGCAACACGCAGCGGACGGTGGGCACCCGCACCTCGTCGATGATCGTGCAAACCTTCGGCATGCGCAACAAGCTGCAACCCGATCACCTGACCGTGCGGTTGACCGGCAGCGCGGGCCAATCGCTGGGGGCATTCGCAGCGCCGGGCCTGAAGATCGAGGTATCGGGCGACGCCAACGACTATGTCGGCAAGGGGCTGTCGGGCGGCACCATCGTGGTGCGGCAGGCGATGGCCAGCCCGCTTGACGCGGCCGAAAACACCATCGTCGGCAATACCGTGCTTTACGGCGCGACCGACGGTTATCTGTTCGCAGCCGGCCGCGCGGGCGAGCGGTTCGGCGTGCGCAACTCGGGCGCCAAGGTGGTGATCGAGGGCTGCGGCTCGAACGGGTGCGAATACATGACGGGCGGCGTCGCGGTCATCCTTGGCCGGATCGGCGCGAACTTCGGCGCCGGCATGACCGGGGGCATGGGCTATCTTTATGACCCCGAAGGCATGGCACGCGACTATATCAACGAAGAGACGCTGGTCCTGTGCCCGGTCACGCAGGCGCATTGGGAAGAGCAGCTTCGCGACCTGATCGAGCGGCACCATGCCGAAACCCGCTCGCGCCGGGCCGAGCAGATCCTGCAAAACTGGGAAGAAGAGAAAGCGCACTTCCTGCAAGTCTGCCCCAAAGAGATGCTGCCGCATCTGAAGCACCCCATCGCGCATGTGGACGATATGGCGGCCGTTCCGGCTGAATAGGCGGGGCGCACATGACAGCAACGGGGGCCGTTATGGCCCCCGTTTCATTTCGGCGCGACGAGGGTCGATACACCGCAAGGCATCGCCGGCGATATCCACGCTTGTCACCGTGGGTTCGTTAAAGTGCGGTTGGCCCCTGCCGCGATAGGGTCTAAAACGCCCGCGCAACAGGATTCGAAAAGGAAGCGCCGTGGCCGCAACCGTAAAGATCGCCATCGGCAGCATCATCGTCGGCCTGATCGTGCTGGCGCTGAAGGCGCTGGCTTGGCAACTGACCGGCTCGATCGCGCTTTTGTCGGATGCGCTGGAAAGCACGGTAAACGTGGCAACCGCCGTCGCCGCGCTGATCGCCATCCGCATCGCCGCCAAGCCCGCCGACCGCGATCATCCCTATGGCCACCACAAGGCCGAATTCTTCAGCGCCGTGCTGGAGGGGGTGATGATCATCGTCGCAGCAATGCTGATCCTGCGCGAAGCCTGGCACGGTTTCCAAAATCCGCGGATGCTGGATGCACCGCTCAGCGGACTGCTGATCAACACGGTGGCCAGTGCCATCAACGCGCTGTGGTGCTGGGTGTTGATCAGCCGCGGCCGACGGCTGAAATCGCCCGCACTGGTCGCCGACGGGCATCATCTTTTGTCGGACGTGATCTCTTCGGTGGGTGTCGTGGCGGGCGTGGCGCTGGCGGTTGTCACCGGTTGGGCGATTCTGGACCCGGCGCTGGCAGCGCTGGTTGCACTGAACATCCTCTGGTCGGGCTGGAAGGTGATGGCGAGTTCGCTGTCGGGACTGTTGGACGAGGCGGTTTCCGAAGACATGCTGACCGATATCCGCACCACCATTTCGGACGCCGCCACCGGCGCTATCGAGGCGCATGACCTGCGCACCCGCCATGCCGGGCCGCGCACCTTCATCGACTTTCATCTGGTGGTGGACGGCCATACCACGGTGGATGCCGCCCATGCCATCTGCGACCGCATCGAACAGGCGCTTATGCAAAAGCTGCCCGGTGCGCTGATCACCATCCATGTCGAGCCCGAACACAAGGCCAAGCATTCGGGCGTTGTGGTGATCTAACGCAGCCGCCGCCCCCCGGCATCGAAATGAAAGGCGCGGTTCGGATCGAAACCCAGCCCGACCGTTTCGTCCACGGCAAAGTCCCGTTCGCCAAAAAGCCTCACGGTCAGCAGCCCGTGATCGTCCGACGAGATATAGACCAGCGTCTCGCCGCCCAACTTCTCGACATGGCTGACGCGGCCGTTGATACGGTCCCCGCCCGGCGTCAGGTGTTCGGGCCGGATGCCCAGCGTATCCGAGCGCAACCCCAGCTTACCGGCTTGCAGGAAATTCATCTGCGGACTGCCGATGAACCCGGCGACAAAGGTGTTGTCGGGGTCGTTGTAGATATCCATCGGCCGGCCCACCTGCTCGACCACGCCGCCGCGCAAAACGACGATCTTGTCGGCAAGCGTCATCGCCTCGACCTGATCGTGGGTGACATAGATCATCGTCGCGCCCAGTTCACGGTGCAGCGTTGCGATCTCGATCCGCGTCTTTACCCGCAACGCGGCGTCAAGGTTCGACAGCGGCTCATCGAACAAAAACAGCTTTGGCCGCCGGACGATGGCGCGGCCAATGGCGACACGCTGCCGCTGGCCACCGGAAAGCTCTGCCGGGCGCCGCTCCAGCAGATGCGCCAGCGCCAGCATCTCGGCCGCCTTCTCGGTCGCTTGCAGGATCTGCGCCCTGGGCGTGCCGGCCTGTTTCAGCGCCAGCCCCATGTTGTCGCGCACGGTCAGGTGCGGGTAGAGCGCATAGCTTTGGAACACCATGGCGATCTCGCGCTTGGCGGGGGCAAGGTCGTTGATGCGCACGCCGTCGATGGCCACATCGCCGGAACTGACATCCTCCAGCCCCGCGATCATGCGCAAAAGCGTGGACTTGCCGCAGCCCGAGGGGCCGACGAAGACACAGAACTCGCCATCCTCGACCTGCAGGTCGACCCCCTTGATGACCTGCGTTGTGCCAAAGGCCTTGGTGACCTGGGTAAGGGTCAGGGCTCCCATCGGGATGTCTCCTTGTTCATGGCGATGGCAGTCATTTCACGGCGCCGGCGGTAATGCCGCGGATCAACTGGCGCGAAAAGATCAGGTACAGCACCAGCACCGGCAGAATGGCCAGACTAAGCGCGGCCAGCACCGCGTTCCAGTTGGTGACGAACTGGCCGATAAAGACCTGGCTGCCCAGCGTGATGGTCTTGGTCGCCTCGGATGGCGCGAGGATCAGCGGAAACCACAGATCGTTCCAGATCGGGATCATGGTGAACACGGCGACCGTGGCCATGGCCGGCCGCACCAAGGGCAGCACAAGCCGGAAAAAGATGGTGTACTCGGACAGCCCGTCGATACGGCCGGCGTTCTTCAGGTCGTCCGAAACGCCGCGCATGAACTCCGACAGGATGAACACCGCCAGAGGCAGGCCCTGCGCAGTATAGACCAGCACCA
Organism: Paracoccus methylovorus; assembly: GCF_016919705.1. Classification (NCBI taxonomy): domain Bacteria; kingdom Pseudomonadati; phylum Pseudomonadota; class Alphaproteobacteria; order Rhodobacterales; family Paracoccaceae; genus Paracoccus; species Paracoccus methylovorus. The sequence continues at coordinate 321,623 of NZ_CP070368.1, read as the reverse complement.
GCGCGGTCAGCGTGTTCACCAGCCCCGAAGCCACCATCAACTGCAAGATCGCAACGGTGCCCAGCCGGATCGGGATCATGATCCCAAGCGCCAGGTAAAGCCCCATCAGCATATTGCCGCGAAACCGGTATTCCGACAGCGCAAAAGCCGCCATGGCCCCGAACAGCAGCACAAAGAACAGGCTGGCCACCGTCACGATAAGCGAGTTCTGGAAGTACAGCAGGAAATCCCCCTGCGCCAGCACCGTGCGATAGCCGATCAGGTCGAATGTCCCGGCCGTCGGCACGGCCAACGGATCGGCAAAGATCGCCCGCCGGCTTTTGAAACTGTTGATGACCACGACAAAAACCGGAAACAGCGCGATCACCGTGTAAAGCAGCAAGACGGCATGGGCGGCAAGGCTACGGCTGACGGAACGGCGGGCTTGGCTCATGACCGGACCTCAGAACTGATAGCGCCGCAACCGGCGCTGGATGGCGAACAGGTAAAAGCAAACGCCCAGCAGGATGATGGCGAACATGGCGGTGGCGATGGTCGCCCCCATATGCGGGTCGCCGATCTGCAGCTGGAAGCCGAAAAAAGTGCGATAAAGGAAGGTGCCCAGGATATCGGTCGAGAAATTCGGCCCCGCCAAAGCGCCCTGCGTGACATAGATCAGGTCGAAAGCGTTGAAGTTGCCCACGAAAGTCAGGACCGAGATAATCCCGATCGATGGCAGGATCAGTGGCAGCTTGATCTTCCAGAACTGCGACCAGCCGGTGACACCGTCCATCTCTGCCGCCTCGATCACCTCGTCGGGGATGGTCAGCAGCGCAGCATAGATCAGCATCATCGGGATGCCTACGAATTGCCAGACCGAGATCAGCGCCAGCGTGGTCAGCGCCGTCCCCTCACGACCCAGCCAGGGCGCAAACAGGCTCTTCAGCCCCACCGCATCCAGCATACCGGGCGCGATGCCCCAGATCGGCGACAGGATCAGCTTCCAGACAAAGCCGACGATGACGAAGGACAGGATGGTCGGGATAAAGATCGCGGTGCGATAAAACGCCGCCCCCCGCAACCGCGGTGAACTCAGCAGCGCCGCCAACGCTACGCCGACAGGGTTCTGCACCAGCATGTGAACCAGAAAGAACCAGGCATTATTGCCCAATGCATTCCAGAAACTCGCCGACCAGCGCGGATCGCCGAACAGAGTGGCAAAATTGCGCAGCCCGACAAAGACGCGGCCCTGCTCTGCCGCATTGAACAAGGACAGATTGAGCGTCCCGAACAACGGCACGATCATGATGGCGGTATAGACCAGCACCGCCGGGGCAAGAAACACCGCGATATGCCAGCGAAACGGTTTCCGCCGCGCCATGACGCCCCTCCTCTTCTTCGTTGGAAAAATACCCTCGGGGGGTGCGGGGGGGAGGAAGCCCCCCGCCATCGCCGGGCCGCCAGGCCCGGCAGAGGATCACTGCTGCTGTGGCGCGAACCAGCTTTCCAGCCCCTTCTGCAACCGCTCCGCAGCGACCTCGGGCGTCTCGGCGCCGTTGATGACATTGGCCGAGGCGGTCCAGGTCTCGTTCTCCAGGTTCGGGGTGCCGCGCGACAGGATCTGGTAGGTCGAGCGGATGGTGGGTTCACAGGTCTCGCGCCAGCCGACGAACTCCTTGGCCAGCGGGTCCTCCATTTCGACCGCGGCCGAGTTCAGCGAGAAAAAGCCCGGCAGCGCATTGGCATAAAGCGTGGCAAACTCCGACGAACCCACCCATTCCAGGAACTTCCTTGCCTCTTCCGGGTGCTTGGTCGCCGCATTCATACCCAGCGCGATATCGGTATGGTCGCTGATGTAGCAGGTATCGCCCGCGGCCGGCACCGGCGGCGGGAAGGCGCCCATCTCGAAGGCACCGCCGATCTGCGGGCCAAAGACACCGATCTCCCACGAACCAGCCGGATAGATGGCGGCGCGGCCCAGGGTGAACAGGTTCTGGCTGTCGGGATAGGTTTGCGCCTCGAACCCGTCGCCCAGATAGTCACGCCACTTCGCCAACTGCCGGAAAGGTGCGACCCAAGGCTCGTCGGTCAGCCGCGAGGTGCCCTCGATCAGTGCCTTGCGGCCTTCCTCGCCCTTCCAATAGTTCGGGCCGATGTTCTGATAGCCCATGGTTGCGGCTTCCCACTGGTCCGTGGTGCCCATCGCCATCGGAATATAGGTGCCGTCCGCCTTGATCTTGTCCAGAAGCTCAAAGAACTCCGCCTCGGTCCCGGGCGGGGTCAGGCCCAGTTCCTCGAAGGCGGTCTTGTTATAGATGAACCCATGGATCACCGAGGCCATGGGCACGCAGAAGGTTTGCGCCCCGTCATCGGTCTGCCATGCCGATTTCGCCACATCCGAGAAATTCGCCATCGCGGGCAGATCGCTCAGGTCGGCCAGCTTGTTCTTCTTGAACAGTTCCAGCGAGGCGTCGAAGGGCCGGCAGGTGATCAGATCGCCCGCCGAGCCGGCATCCAGCTTGGAGTTCAGCACCGCATTGTATTCCGGCGGCGCCGAGGGGGCGAAGTTGATCTTGATGCCCGGATTGGCCGCCTCGAAGGCCGGGATGATCTTTTCCTGCCAGATGGTAAGGTCGTCGTTGCGCCAGCTTTCGATGGTCAGAGTCACGTCCTGAGCCCAGGCGGCACCGCCCAGCAAGGTACTGGCCAGCAGCGCAAGGCGGATGGTCTTGGTCATGGTCTTCTCCCTTCGGCATCGGGTCTCTCGCGGACCCTCTGGTTGAAATCAGATCAGGGGGGACAGATGCCCCCCGGTTCCGGCCAGCCGCTCGGCGGCGGCTTCGGGTGTCATGCCGCGCGCGACCAGAATCGCGGGCTTTACCGCGCCGCCGGTGTGCGTCAATGCGGTCTCAGCCTCGTCCCGGCTGACATGCGCGACGTCGGAAACGATACGCGCGGCGCGATCGACCAGCTTCAGGTTGTCGGCCACCAGATTGACCATATAGCCGTCATGGACATGGCCCAAGCGAATCGCGACCAGCACCGACAGCATGTTCAGTGCCACCTTTTGCGCCGTCGCCGCACCCATGCGGGTCGAGCCGGCAACGACCTCGGCCCCGGTTTCGATCAGAACCGGGATGTCGGCGCGCTCCAGCAAGGGTGAGCCCGCCACATTGGCGAACCCGGCCACCTTCACGCCGCGATCCTGCGCAGCCGCGGCAATCGCGAGCACATAGGGCGTGCGCCCCGAGGCCGACAGGCACAGCAACGTGTCCCCCGCGACAAGCTGCACCCGCTCAAGATCGGCTAAGGCCAGTGCCGGGTCATCCTCGACGCTGCCCTTCAGATGCAACAGCGCATCGGCCCCGCCGGCAAACATCATCGGTGTCCGTTCGGGCGCGAGGCCAAAGGTGCCGGCAAGTTCAAGGCAGTCCGCCAGCGCCATCAATCCCGAGGATCCGGCGCCCGCATAACCCAGCTTGCCGCCCGCATGCAGAGAGGCGGCGGCGGCATCGGCCACGCGCTCCAGCGCCGGCAGTGCAAGCTGCAATGCACCCAGCGCCGTAACCTGCGCCTCCAGCAAGATGCGCAGCACTTCGGACGCAGGACGCGCATGAAGCCCGTTGGACGCCGGATGCCTTGCCTCGGTGCCGGATGCAGTCATATGATTCCCCCTGTGACATTGATAATGCCAAAACAATACCACTTGTAAAGTATCTTCTTATATTCGCCACCATTCCGGCCCATCCCTAGGATTAATCAAAAACTCCTTCCCTTTTGGTATTGCTTTGGTATTGTCAGTATTAAAGGGGGCGCCATGTCATATTTTCTGGGCATAGACGGAGGGGGCACCGGCTGTCGCGCCGCCATCGCGGATGCGCAGGGCCGGGTCATCGGCCAGGGCGCGGCGGGACCAGCCAATATTTCGGTCGAGACCGAGGGCGCCTGCGCCAATATCCTTGCCGCCGCCCGCGCGGCACTGGATGAGGCCGGACGGGGTCATCTGGACGAACTGACCGCGGTGTTGGGCCTAGCAGGCGCCAATGTCACCGCCGCCGCCCGCAGCCTGCAGGCGATGTTGCCGTTCCGCAAGGCGCGCATCGTCACCGATGCGGTAACCGCCGCCACCGGCGCGCTGGGGGGCGAGGATGGCATCGTCGTCGCCATGGGCACCGGCTCGGTCCTCGCAGTCCAGTTGGGCGGAGAAATGCGCCAATACGGCGGGCGCGGCTTCGTGCTGGGCGATGAAGGCAGCGGCGCCGTGCTGGGTCGCGCGCTGCTGGCCGAGGCCCTGCGCGCCGAAGACGGCTTTATCCCCATGAGCCCGCTGCTGCAGGCCGTGCTGGATGAATTGGGCGGAATCGAAGGCGTGATCTCTTTCGGTTTTCGCGCACGGCCCGCCGAATTCGCCGCCTTTGCACCGCGCATCGTCACGGGCAACGATCCGGCAGGCGAGCGCATCTTTGCCACGGCCGTGGACGATATCCGCGCCATGATCGACACATTGCAGACCGGGCGCGACCTGCCGGTGGTGTTTCTGGGCGGGCTTGGCGCGCATTACGCCGCCCGGCTGCAAGGTCTGTGGCCGATCCGGCCGCCCAAGGGCTCGGGGCTGGATGGCGCGCTGCACCTTGCCCGACAGGAGGGGTGATGGCCGAGCTTTTCACCCCAGAGGCATTCGAGGAAACCGGCAGCGGCCCGCTTTATCTGCAATTGCACCGGCTGATCGCCGATGCCATCGCCTCGGGTCGGCTGCAACCCGGCGACAGCCTGCCCTCGGAACGCGAACTTGCGGCGATGACCGGCCTGTCGCGCGTGACCGTGCGCAAGGGGGTGGCGGAACTGGTCGCCTCGGGGCAGTTGGTGCAAAAACGCGGATCAGGCACCTTTGTCGCGCCCCGGGTCGAAAAGCTGGAACAAGCGCTATCGCTGCTGACCTCCTTCACCGAAGACATGGCCCGACGCGGCCGCAGCGTCGAAAGCCGCTGGATCGCACGTGGCCTGCACGCCCCCGCCCCGGAAGAGGTGATGGCGCTGGGGCTAAGCATCGGCGAGATGGTGGCGCGGCTGGAACGGGTGCGCAGTTCGGACGGCGTGCCGCTGGCGATCGAGCGCGCCGCACTGTCGCAAACAACCTTGCCCAACCCGGCAACGGTCAACGATTCGCTTTACGCAGAGCTGGAAAGCCGCGGGTTGCGGCCGGTGCGCGCGGTGCAGCGCATCTCGGCCGCGAACCTGAACGAAAGCGATGCCGAATTGCTGGGCGTGCCCCCCGGCGTGGCCGGGCTAAAGATCGAACGCATTTCCTACCTGCCCTCGGGCAAGGTGGTGGAATTCACCCGCTCACTCTATCGCGGCGATGCCTATGACTTTGCCGTCGAGTTGAAACTTGCCCCGGAAGGCGAAAGGAACCCGTGATGAGCCAGACGCATATGGCGCGCGAAGTGGCCGAGATCCCGCAGGCCGTCGCCCGTTTCCTTGATCTTTCGCGGGATGCGGTGCTGGATGCCGCCGCTGCCCTGCGCCGCAAGGACCCCGATCTTGTGGTCACGGTGGCGCGGGGGTCGTCCGACCATGCCGCGACCTATCTGAAATACGCCGTCGAACTGGAGGCCGGGGTGCCGGTCGCCTCGGTCGGCCCTTCGATTGCCTCGATCTATCGCCGACCCCTGCGGCTGGGCAAGGCGGCTTGCATCGGCATCTCGCAATCCGGCCGCAGCCCGGACATCGTCGAGATGATGCGCGCGGCGGGCGAGGGCGGGGCGTTGTCCGTCGCCATCACCAATTTCGACCAAAGCCCGATGGCGCAGGTTTCAGCCCATTGCCTGCCCTTGCAGGCGGGCGAGGAAAAAAGCGTTGCGGCCACCAAGACTTTCGTGTGCTCGGTGCTGGCCGGCCTGTCGCTTTTGGCCGAATGGCGCGAGGATCACGCCTTGCAGGATGCCGTGGCCGCCCTACCAGAGGCTTTTGCCCAAGCCGTGGCACTGGATTGGTCGCCGCTGTCGGCGCGGCTGGCGCGGGCGGGATCGGCATTCGTGCTGGGCCGTGGTCCGGGCTTTGCCATCGCCTGCGAATCGGCACTGAAATTCAAGGAAACCTCCGGCATTCATGCCGAGGCCTATTCGGCGGCCGAGGTGCTGCACGGCCCCGCCGCCATCGTGCAGGCCGGTTTTCCGGTGCTGGCACTGGGGGTCGAGGATGCCGCCCTGCCGCAACTCAAGGCGACCGCCGAACGGCTGGCGGCACAGGGGGCGGATGTCTTCATCACCGGCACCGAGGTGGGGGGCGCAGTCACCCTGCCCTCGGTCGCGGGGCTGCACCCTCTGGTGGCCCCGCTGGTCACCATCGCCGGGTTTTACGCCTTTATCGAGGCGTTGGCGCGCCGGCGCGGTTTCGACCCTGACACGCCGCCGCATCTGCGCAAGGTGACGGAGACGGTATGATGGCCGAGGTTCTGACCGGCGCGCGGATCTTTGACGGCACGCGTTTCCTTGACGGCCACGCCTTGGTGGTCGAGGCGGACAGGATCGCCGCCATCCTGCCCGAAGCCCAGGCACCTACCCAAGGGCGCCGGGCCGTAGCCGGTATCCTTGCCCCCGCATTTCTGGATTTGCAGGTGAACGGCGGCGGCGGGCTGATGCTGGACGGCTCGACCGATATGGACGGGCTGCGCCGCATCTGCGCAGCGCACCGGGCGCTTGGCACCGCAGGCGTGCTGCCGACGCTGATCACCGACACGGCCGAGGCCACCGCCCATGTCATCGCATTGGGAATTGCGGCGACTGAGGCAGGCGTGCCGGGCTTTCTTGGCCTGCATCTGGAGGGACCGCATCTGGACCCACGCCGCAAGGGGGCGCATGATCCGACGCTGATCCGACCCATGGAGGAAGACGACCTTGCCCGGCTGTGCGAAGCGGCGCAAAAGCTGCCGGCACTGATGGTCACCCTGGCGCCCGAGACGGTGACGCCACAACAGATCGCGGCGCTGGCCGGCGCAGGGGCGATCGTCAGCCTTGGCCACAGCGATTGCAGCTTTGAAATCGCCCAAGCCGCCTTTGCGGCTGGGGCCCGATGCACCACACATCTGTTCAACGCCATGAGCCAGATGGGCAATCGCACCCCGGGTCTTGCCGGAGCGGTTTTGGCCGGCGATGTGGCGGCAGGGCTGATCGCCGATGGGGTCCATGTCCACCCGGCGGTCATGCGTATCGCGCTGGGGGCAAGACCCGAGGGCGTGTTTCTGGTCACGGATTGCATGGCATTTGCCGGAACCGACCTGACCGAGATGGAACTGGGTGGCCGCAAGGTGCTGCGCCGCAACGGGCGGCTGACCTTGTCTGACGGCACGCTGGCCGGGGCCGACCTGACCTTGCCGCAGGCCATCGCCGTGTTGGTCCATCAGGTCGGCATCGCACCCGAACGCGCGCTGCGCATGGCCTCGGCCATTCCCGCCGCGCTTCTGGGGATCAAGGACCGCCATGGCGCGCTCGTCCCCGGTCGTCAGGCCGATCTGGTGCTGCTGGATTCGGATTTTTCCCTGCGCGAGCATTGGCTTTCATTCTGACCGCGACGGAATAGCCCGCCGCAGGGGGCATGCACGGTCTTTCCCTTATCCGCCGCTCGTGCGAAAGTCGGCTTCGCGCGAAACGAAGGATGAGGATCCGATGAGCACCCCCCTGCCCGAGGCGGTGAAGAAATCCGTGCTGCTGAACGGTTTGACGCCCGAGATGCGCGACAAGTTGCTCAAGGACGCGCAGCGCCGCAGCTATCACGAAGGCGAGACGATCTTCGTGCAAGGCGATCCGGCCCGCGCGGTGTTCATCGTGCTGAACGGTTTCATCAAACTATCACGGCTGACTCCAAACGGGACCGAGGCGGTGGTGGCGATTCTGGGCCGCAACCGGAGCTTTGCCGAGGCCATGGTCCTGCGTGGCACGCCCTATCCCGTTTCGGCCGAGGCGATTTCGGACTGCACGCTGCTGCAGATCGACGGAACGCGGTTGCGGCAGTTCCTGCTGGAGAATCAGGAATTCGCCATCGGGCTTCTGGCCTCGACCTTCGTGCATCTGCAAGGGCTGGTGGACCAGATCGAAAACCTCAAGGCCCATACCGGGGTGCAGCGCGTGGCGCAGTTTCTGGCCGACCTTTCCGATATCGAGGAAGGCCCCGCCGAGGTGCGGCTGCCCTATAACAAACGCCTGATCGCCGGGCATCTTGGCATGCAGCCCGAAAGCCTGTCGCGCGCCTTTGCCCGCCTGCGCCGACATGGGGTCGAGGTCGAGGCCGACAAGGCGATCATCGCCGATATCGCCCAGTTGCGCACGCTGGCGATGGATTAGCCGCGCGGATGGCCGCAAGGGCAGCGGGACGATCTGACCGCTCATATGACATGCAGCCCCCAGATAAGCGCCAACCAGATCGTCAGCGGGACGACAAAGACCCCTCGCCATCCCGTTTCACGGCTAAGGTGCAGAAAACCGCCCAAAATTGCGCGGGCCTTGAGCAGCGCCAGCACCAGCAGCCCTGCGGCCGCTAAGGGACCGGGAACAAAGGCCAGCGCCGTCGTCACGGCCGTCAACGCCAGCAGGGTCAACCAGATGCGCGTCAGTTCCATACCCTAGCCCAACAGATAGATCGGCGGCAAAATAAGCACCCAGACCAGATCGACCATATGCCAAAAGGCGGCTCCCGCCTGCACCTCCTCTGTGCGCAGCCTTGTCGCGACCAGTGCCAGAACGCCGATACCGAACAGGACATGCGCTGCGTGAAAACCTGTCAGCAGATAGTAGAACGTAAAGAACGGATGGCTTTCCATGCCAAGGCCAGCCCGGATATCGCCGATATATTCCAAGCCTTTCACGGCCAGAAAAGCCACCCCGCCAAGCGACGCCAGCAACAGCCCCACCCGCGCTCGACGCCGGTTGCCGTTTCGGCAGGCAAGTTCAGCCTGAGCGGCGAAAAAGCCGGAAGTGACAAGGATCGCTGTGTTCAACGCTGCCATCCAGCCGTGCAACTGACCCTGAGCCTGCGCAAATCCTGCGGGATCGGTCAATCGCACAGCGGCCATTGCGGTGATGCCGGCAGCAAAAACCAGCAGTTCCGAGGCAATAAGCACCCACATGATGGGTTCGCCGGGAAGGTCCTGAGCCCGCATTACCCCACCAACTGCCGATAGATCACCGGCAAAGCCGCCATCAATCGGTCGGGGTGCGGAATCAACGAAAATCCGCCTTGGCCGAATATACGGGGAAACCAGCTTTTGCCGTCGCGGTCCACAGTGATGCCATGCACGGCATGACCCGCCCGCCGTGCTTCGCGCACCGCCATGGCGCTGTCTTCGATGCCATGACGGCCTTCATAGTGGTCAAGGTCGTTGGGCTTGCCGTCGGTAATGACCAGCAACAGCCGCCGGCTGCTTGTTTGCGCCGCCAGCCCGGCCGAGGCATGGCGAATTCCCGCGCCGAGCCTTGTGTAAAAGCGCGGGCGCAGTCCGGCGATGCGCCGCTCGATCGCAACCCCCATCGGTTCGTCGAAACCCTTGCACGTGCTAAGAAACACCCGGTCGCGTTTCAGCGAGGAAAAAGCGTTGATCGCGAATCGGTCACCGCAAGCGTCCAGCCCCCAAGCCAGCGCCGCCAGCGCCTCGCGCTCAACCTCGATCACCCCACGCCCCGTGACCGCGCTTTCGGTCGACCGCGATACATCCAGCAAAATCGACACCGCAAGGTTGCGCGCCAAGGGCCGGGACTGGCGCCAGATGCGGTCGCTGCCCTGCCCGGTCGCGCGCAGATCAGCGGCGGCCCGAACTGTCAGTTCCGAGTCCAGCTCTTCTCCGTCGCGGTGACCGGTGGTTGTGATGCGGCCGGGGCGCAAGGCCTCGAACTGGCGGCGAACGGCGCGGATGCGGGCTTGTGCGCCGGCGTCGGGGGCCAGCGGCTCGTCATGCTCGGGCGCGCGGTTTTCCAGCACGCGCACATGATGCGCAAGATAGCGGCCCCGGCGCGCATCCCACTCCGGATAGGTGTGGATACCGGCGACAGCCTCAAGATCCGCGTCCTCGGGCGCAAGATCGAGATGCAGCCGCAGGCGCGTCGCCGGTGCCTTCGACACCTGGCCAAGGCCCAGTTCTTCCTGATCCTCTGCCGCCTTCTTCGCGTCGTCCTGATCATCATCATCGACATGCCGGTTGAGGTTCATCAGATCGGCCCAGCTTAGCAGAGCCTCGAATTTGTGCAGGATCAGGCTGTCGCGGCGCTGCGGCTGATCGCTGCGGCGGCGGCGGGCGCGAAACATCCGGTTGCTGGCCGGATCGGCGGCAATGCCGTCGGGCGCATCGCCGGGCGCTGCGGCAAGTGCAGTCTCGGGCGCGGCCAGATCGGGCCAAAGCGGCACCGGCCGCATCGGCCGATAACCATGCGGCGCCCGGGCCTGCGGTTCGTCCAGCGTCGCCAGCCACTCGCTGGCAAGGGGCGGCAGCGGTGCCGGGTCGCCCAGCAGATGGCGGATGATTGCCTCGACCGCCGCTTCGGCCCGGGGCAGAGCAGCGACCGGGCGCAACGATAGGACCATTTCGGAAAGGTCGTGATAAAGCCCCGCCAGACCTGGCGCATCCTGCAACGTGGCCTGAACCGCCCGTCTTGCCGCACCCAACCGCGCGAGGTCACGACAAAGCGGATCGTCCTGCGGCAGCGCCATGTCGCCATGTGCCGCACAGGCCGCAAGCCAAAGATAGAGCGCCCCGTTCGCCTGACGCGACGGCAGCACCGACAGCCGTTCCGGCAGACGCAGGATCTCACCGTCGAAGCGGGCCACGGGCGTTATCTCGACCGGCGTGCCCAATCGGCGGCGCCAGCGGATGCGGTGGTGCGAGGCCTGCGCGGCCGCGGGTCGGATTTCAATCGCAGCACCGCCGCCCAAAGCCCGGAACAGCACCGCAATGCGTCCGGAAACCTCGGTCAGCGCCACCGCCTGATCCTCGAAATCCTGCGGCGCGCCAAAGCTGCTGGCCCAGACGTGCCAGATCTTGCCGACAGTTTCCTCTGGCTCCCAAGGTTCCAGATCCAGACCCATGCCGCGCCCCCTTTTCAGCCGAAGATCGCCGCGGCAAGGTCGCGCAGACCTCGCTTGACCTCGGCGTCGTCGGTCAGGGGCTCGATCATCGCAGCCTCGATAGCACGGTCGAGGTTCATGCCGCGCTGGGTCAGCGTGGCGGCATAGACCACCAATCGGGTCGAGACACCCTCTTCCAGATCCTGACCCTTCAATCCGCGGATCTTGCCGGCCAGCCGCACCAACCCAAGCGTGCGATCCCGGTCCAGCCCGCTTTCACGGACAACGATCTCGGTCTCGCGCTCGGGTTCGGGGAAGTCGAACTCCATGGCGACGAACCGCTGCCGGGTCGAAGGCTTGAGTGTTTTCAGGATGTTCTGATAGCCGGGGTTGTAGCTCGCGACCAGCATGAAGCCGGGTGCCGCCTCAATTTCCTCGCCCGTGCGGTCGATGGGCAGAATGCGGCGGTCATCGGTCAGGGGATGCAGCACAACGGTCACGTCCTTGCGCGCCTCGACCACCTCGTCAAGATAGCAGATCGCGCCCTCCCGTACGGCGCGGGTCAGCGGACCGTCGGCCCAGACCGTCTCACCGCCCTTGAGCAGATAACGCCCGATCAGGTCGGCGGCAGAAAGGTCGTCGTGACAGGCCACCGTATAAAGCGGCCGGCCCAGCCGCGCCGCCATATGGGCGACAAAGCGGGTCTTGCCGCAACCGGTCGGGCCTTTCAGCAGCACCGGCAGGTCGTTCGCGGCGGCAGCCTCGAAAACGGCGACCTCGTCGCCCTGCGGCAGGTAGAAGGGGGCGTCAGCCGCCCCTTTCCGTTCAGTTTTCGCATGCGCGTTCATGGCTTACTCCGCAGCCTCAAGATGGCCGTCCTTGTGCTTTTGCACCGGGCCGGCGATGACCACCTCGCGGCGCGGAAACAGCACCGCATAGATGAACAGCAATGCACCCAGCACCACGGCCACGCCCGAACCGAAGCGCATCCAGTAGAACAGCGCCAGACCATCCTGCACGTCCATGTAGAACTCGCCATTGACACGCTGCAGGTGGGTCTGGACCGTGCCGGCGAAGGTCAGCGTCACAGTCATGAACACCATGCCCGAGGACATCAGCCAGAACGAGGCCATGTTCAACACCTGGTTATAGGGGTCGCGGTTCTTCATGATCGGCATGCAATAGGTCACGAGCGCCAGCACCAGACAGACATAGGCGCCATAGAAGGCCAGGTGGCCGTGCGCGGCAGTGATCTGCGTGCCGTGGGTGTAGTAGTTCACCCCGTGCAAAGTGTGCAGGAAGCCCCAGACCCCGGCCCCGAAGAAGGCCAGCACGGTGCAGCCCAAGCTCCAGACCAACGCGGCCTTGTTCGGGTGGTCGCGCCGACCCTTCCAGACCATGACGAAAGCAAAGGACATCATGGCGAAGAAGGGGACGATCTCGAAGCTCGAGAAGATCGAGCCGATCCATTGCCAGTAAGCCGGCAGACCGATCCAGTAATAGTGGTGCCCGGTCCCCAGGATGCCCGAGAACAGCGCCGTGGCCACGATGACATAGAGCCATTTCTCGACCACTTCGCGGTCCACGCCGGTCAGCTTAAGCATCAGGAAGGCGAGGATCGCGGCCATGATCAGCTCCCACACACCCTCAACCCAGAGGTGAATGACCCACCACCAGTATTGCTTGTCGAGCACGAGGTTCGACGGGTTGTAGAAGGCAAAGAGCCACAGCACGACAAGGCCCCAAAGCCCCATGATCAGCACGTTGGTAACCGCCGTGCGCCGGCCGCGCAGCGCGGTCATGCTGACGTTGTACATGAAGATCACAGCGGCAACGGCGATGCCGATCTTGACCCACGTCGGCTGTTCGATGAACTCGCGCCCGTTTTTGCCAAGCAGCCAGTGGCCGTGGAACAGGTCGAAGACATAGGTCACGACCGCGCCCAGCGTGCCCAGCACCAGAATGGCAAGCTGGATATAGGCCAGAAGCGGCGAGTGGATCTCGCGTTCGGCTTCTTCGGGCAGGATGTAATAGGTGGCGCCGAAAAAGCCCAGGAGCAGCCAGACGACGAGGCTGTTGGTGTGCAGCATCCTTACGATGTTGAAGGGCAGCAGTTCGGACAGGAAGTTCGGATTGACGTAAATCCAACCCATGAGCAGCCCGACGCTGACCTGAATGGCGAACAGCGCCATGGCCGCCAGGAAGTAGAGATAGGCGATGCGTTGCGATTGATATCTCATTGATGTGTCCCCCTCAGCCCGCGTCGTTTGGCGGCCAGTTTTGGGTGTTGATCGTGCCGGTCCACAGCAGGAAGTCGGTCAGCGCCCGGTATTCGTCATCCGTCAGATCGAAATGGGGCATCTGACGGCGACCCTCGATCCCCGTTGGCATGGATTCCATCCATCCTTTCATGGTCTCGAAAGCAGATTCGGGATCGTCCTGAACCCCCCAGCGCCGCATGACATTGCCCAGTTCGGGGGCAAAATAGGCGCCCTCGCCAAGGATGCTATGGCAGTTGACGCAGGTATTGCGCTCCCAGATGTGTTTGCCCTCGACGACCGAGGGGGTGAGTTGGCTTTCATCCACGGCCTTGGTGCGGGCGTAGATGTGGCTGTGAACAGTCAAAGCGCCAAAGATCAGAATGAAGAATATGGACCCGCCATAGAAGACGTTTCGGGCCATGTTCTTAGTCATGATTTCGCTCATGACGCGGGTCCCTATCTGTTATTATCGAATGGTGATTGACTGGACCGGGTGGCCGAGTCATTCATTGACGGAAGTCAAGCTTTGGAAATCCCCTGAATTTTGCAAGGAAATTCGGCCGCTTTTGTGAGAATCATCCGTTCAGTGCGTCAATCCGGCAGACACTCCTGACCGGCGCGAAGGCCTATCAGGCAAAGCACAGCCGAAAGCCCGACCGCCTGCGCCGGATTGTCCACGCGGATCGAAAACCACTTCCAAAGTGCAGGGCGGCGTGCATCTGCCGGCAAGAAACCGCAGGAAACGCGTCGCGCATCGGCACCAGCACCCGGACGCGGCACGGGATACCATCGCGAATCACCCCCACTGAAATCGTGACGCGATAGATTGTGGCCAACGGCGCTTGCCGCGCTTTTCGCCCTGCGACAGATCGACACCCCGAACTCTGCGAACGGACCTTGGTAACGCCAAGGTCCAGGCCAGCGCACCACCGATCTCGCCCCGGAGACGTCGCCGCAATCAAAACATCCGGCAGCCTTCCACAATAGCCTTTGGTCGTTGCGATTCCCCACCAGCCGATACCCGACATCCGGCCCTCGCGACTGGCATTGCCGGCCCATCCGGGCCTTCCGGATGCAGCGGCATCAAGACCAGCAGGGTCGCAGCAGGCAGCGGACCGCGAAGACAAACTTGTCGTCCAGCGCCCTCGTGGTCGGAAAATTCGCCCTGCCGACCGCGCAAATGCCGCACCCCCCTCTTGATTAAGGTCAAAGCCGTGAACGCGGTTTGCGCCCAGGAACGGCTCGAACGCGCGCCAGCAAATAGGAAAGCCAGATGAGACAAAGGACACCATTCGCCAGACCCGGCCTCTTGGCCTCGGCAGCCCTGGCCCTTGTCCTTGGACCGCTTGCGGTCGCCGCACAAGAACATGATAGCATCCCGGAACTGACTGCCGACGAATACAGCGAAGCCAACAAGATCTATTTCGAACGCTGCGCCGGCTGCCATGGCGTCTTGCGCAAGGGCGCGACCGGCAAGGCGCTGACCCCGGACCTGACGCGCGAGCTGGGGTTTGAATACCTGCAAAGCTTCATCACCTATGGGTCCCCCGCAGGCATGCCGAACTGGGGCACCTCGGGCGATCTTACGGCCGAGCAGGTCGATCTGATGGCCAAATACGTGCTTCAGGACCCCGCCGCTCCGCCGGAATTCGGCATGAAAGAGATGCTGGAAACCTGGAAAGTCCACGTTGCCCCGGAAGACCGGCCCACGAAGCAGGAAAACGACTGGGATCTGGAAAACCTGTTCAGCGTCACGCTGCGCGACGCGGGTCAGATCGCACTGATCGACGGCGCCACCTATGAGATCAAGGCCGTCATCGACACCGGCTACGCAGTCCACATCAGCCGTCTGTCGGCCTCGGGCCGCAACCTCTTCGTCATCGGTCGTGACGGCAAGATCAACATGATCGACCTGTGGATGAAAGAGCCCACCACCGTGGCCGAGATCAAGATCGGCTCCGAAGCGCGCTCGATCGAGACCTCGAAGATGGAGGGCTGGGAGGACAAATACGCCATCGCCGGCGCATATTGGCCGCCGCAATATGTCATCATGGACGGTGCAACGCTGGAGCCGAAAAAGATCCAGTCGACCCGCGGCATGACCTACGATGAGCAGGAATATCACCCCGAACCGCGCGTTGCCGCGATCCTCTCCAGCCACTACCGGCCCGAGTTCATCGTCAACGTCAAGGAAACCGGCAAGATCCTGCTGGTCGACTATACCGACCTCAAGAACCTCAAGACCACCGAGATCGAGGCCGAGCGGTTCCTGCACGACGGCGGTCTGGACAGCACTCACCGGTACTTCATCACTGCTGCGAACGCCCGCAACAAGCTGGTGGTGATCGACACCAAAGAGGGCAAACTGGTTGCCGTCGAAGACACCGAGGGCCTGACCCCGCACCCGGGTCGTGGCGCAAACTTCGTTCACCCGACCTTCGGGCCGGTCTGGGCGACCTCGCACCTGGGCGACGAATCGGTGGCGCTGATCGGGACCGACCCCGAAGGGCATCCCGACCAGGCCTGGAAGATCGTGGACACCTTCCCGGCACTTGGCGGCGGCTCGCTGTTCGTCAAGACGCACCCGAAATCGCATTACCTTTATGTCGACGCGACACTGAACCCCGAACTCGAGATCTCGGGCTCGATCGCGGTCTTCGACATCAATGCGATGAAGGGCGATGGATCGGACCCCGAGTTCACCACGCTGCCCATCGCCGAATGGGCCGGCATTTCCGAGGGCCAGCCCCGCATCGTGCAGGGCGAGTTCAACAAGGAAGGTACGGAGATCTGGTTCAGCGTCTGGAACGGCAAGGATCAGCAATCCGCACTGGTCATCGTGGACGACAAGACGCTGGAGTTGAAGCACGTTCTCAAGGACGAGCGTCTGATCACGCCGACCGGCAAGTTCAACGTCTACAACACCATGGCTGACGTCTACTGATCGATAACAACCCAGGTGGGGGCGTTCGCGCCCCCATCCCGGCAGTAATTCAATGGGGTTCGACATGGCCGGCAAGACGGCGACGGGCGACACGGCAGGCAAGGCTCCGGCAGGCGGACCGGCAGTGGGCAAGGTCCATCTGATCGGCGCAGGACCGGGCGATCCGGACCTGCTGACACTGCGGGCGCTGCGACTTTTGCAAGAGGCCGATGTGGTGGTGCATGACCGGCTGGTCTCGGACGAGGTGATGGCCTGCGTCCCCTCTCATACGCGGCGTATCGCAGTGGGCAAGGCGGCAGGTTTTCATCCGGTCCCACAGGAACAAATCAACGATCTTCTGGTCGAACTGGGCCTGTCCGGCCTGACCGTGGCCCGGCTCAAGGGCGGCGATCCCACGATCTTTGGCCGCGGCGGCGAGGAATTTGAGGCTGTGAGGCGCGCAGGTATTCCCTGTGATTATGTCCCCGGCATCACGGCGGCACAGGGCGCCGCGACCTCGGCCCGCTTCCCACTGACCCATCGCGGACTGGCCACCGGGCTGCGGCACGTCACCGGCCATCGGGCGCGGGACGCGGCGCTGGACCTTGATTGGGCATCGCTCGCCGATCCGCAGACCACGTTGGTCGTCTATATGGGCGCGGCCAACATGACACAGATTACATGCGAGTTGATCCGCCACGGCATGCCTTCTGACCTGCCGGTCTTGGCGGTGTCGCAGGCCAGCACCCCGCAAGAGCGCCGATTGCATGCGACGCTCGCGGATATCGCCGCCGTATTGGCACGCGAGCCGCTGCCCGCGCCGGTGCTGTTCGTCATCGGTCATGTCGCGGCCATGGCCGAAGACTGCGCCCTGCCTTCCGAGCTTTACCGCCCCGAGTGGCGGATGGTGGCGCATGGCTAAACTGGCGCTCCTGCTGGTGTTGCTGGCCGGTTCCGCCATCGCGGAACCTCCCGACGCCGCACGCCAGGACGAGTTGCGTCACATGGTCCGGCAGGACTGCGGCTCTTGCCACGGCTTACGGATGACGGGTGGCTTGGGCCGCCCGATCACCGCCGAGGCGCTTGACGGCCGCGATATCGAGGATCTGAGCAGTGTGATTCTGGACGGCATGCCGGGCACAGCCATGCCCGGCTGGCGCCCGCTTTTGACCGAGGATGACGCCCGCTGGATCGCCGACTACCTTCTGACGGAGACGGAATGATGCTCAAGGCATTTCTTGCCGCCCTGCTGATCGCCACGCCTGCCCTTGCCGATGACCTGCGCGGCACCGGCGATCTGGGCCTGATCGTCGAACGCGAGGCCGGATCCCTTCTGGTGGTGGACCGCAGCGAGCGGGCCGCCCTTGGCCGGATCGAGGGGTTGGGCGATCTGTCCCATGCCAGTCTGGTCTATTCCCCTGATGAGCGTTTCGCCTATGTCTTTGGCCGCGACGGCGGGCTGACCAAGGTCGATATCCTGACCCGGCAGATCGTCAACCGCGTCGTGCAAGGGGGCAACTCCATCGGCGGCGCGATCTCGGACGATGGCCGGCTGATTGCCGTGGCCAATTACGAGCCGGGCGGCGTCAAGGTCTTCGACGCGGACACGCTGGAGCAGGTGGCGGATGTGCCGATGGGCTCCAAGACCGTGGGCATCGCCGATGCGCCGGGGTCCCGTTTTGTCGTCGCCACCTGGGACACGGGCGAGGTTTGGATTCTCGACCACTCGGCCGATCCGGCACAGCCCGCGATTACGAAGCTCGAAGGGATCGGCGCCAACCCCTATGACGCGCTGCTGACCGCAGACGGGCGGCGTTATATCGTCGGGCTTTTCGGGGAAAAGGGGCTGACGCAGGTCGACCTGTGGCAGGACCCGCCCGAGGTTACGCGTTTCCTGCCCGATTATGGCAAGGATCAACCCGATCTGCCGGTCTATAAGATGCCGCACCTGCAGGGCTGGACCTTGGCGGACGGGGTCTTTGCCCTTCCCGCCGTCGGGCTCCACCAGTTGCTTTGGGTCGATGCAGAGGACCTGACCGAGATTGCGCGCACCGATCTGGCCGGGCAGCCGGTCTTTGCCCTGGCTCGCCCCGACCGGCGCGAGGTGTGGGTGAATTTCGCCCCCCCCGACAACGACAAGATACAGGTGGTCGACGTCCTGACCCATGAGGTCATCCGGACCCTGACCCCCGGCAAGGGGGTGTTGCACATGGAATTCGCCCCGCGCGGGCGCGAGGTCTGGATGTCCGTCCGCGACGAGAACCGGGTCGAAATCCGCGATGCCCGCACTCACGAAATCCTGGGAGAGATCGAGGCACTCGCGCCCTCGGGCATCTTCTTCACCGACCGCGCGCATCGCACGGGGTTATGACTATGGATGATCTGGACCTGAGATTGCTGGACGGCTTCCAACGCGACTTGCCGTTGCAGACCCGGCCCTTCGCCGCCATGGCATCCCGCCTCGGCACCACCGAGGCCGAGGTGATCGCCCGGCTGACGCATCTGCGTGAACAGGGGGTTGTCGCCCGCGTAGGCGCCACCAGCCGGCCGAACACCGCCGGCGCCTCGACCTTGGCCGCGCTGCAGGTCCCAACCCCGCGCATTGACGAGGTCGCGGCGCTGGTCGGCACCGAACCGGGCGTCAACCATTCCTACCTGCGAGAAGGCAGCGACTGGAACCTGTGGTTCGTCGCCACCGCCCCCGACGCCGAGGCCTTGGCCCACAGCCTTGCCCGGATCGAAGCCGCGACAGATCTGCAGGTGCTGTCCCTGCCGTTGGTCCGCGCTTTCAACATCGACCTTGGCTTTCCATTGATGGGTCCGCGCCGCGCCATGGCGCTGGATCGGCCCGCCGATCTGGATGTGTTGCGCCCGCAGGACAAGGCGCTGATGCAGGCGCTATCGACAGGGCTTGCGCTGGTTCCACGCCCTTTCATGGCGCTGGGGCAGGCGCTTAAGCGCAGCGAGGCCGAGGTGATCTCGCGCATCCGCGCCTTGGCCGAAGCGCGTTTGCTGACCCGCGTCGGCGTCATCGTGAAACACCGCGCACTTGGCTGGAGCGAGAATGCCATGGTGGTCTGGCGCCTGCCCGAAACCGCCGTCGAGGCGGCCGGCAAGGCGCTGGCGGCGGTCCCGGGCGTGACCTTGTGCTATCAGCGCCGCACGGTACCGGGCCTGTGGGATTGCCCGCTTTTCTGCATGATCCATGGCCGCTCGCGCGCCGAGGCGATGGAGGTGCTGGCCAAGGCCAGCGCCTTGCCGGAACTGGCCGGGATACCGCATCATATTCTGTTCTCGACCCGCTGCTTTCGCCAGCGCGGCGCCACCATCGCGAGGGAGGCCGCATGAAGCGCCAGACCCTGCCGCCCGAGGCGCTGGATGGCATCGACCGCGCCATCCTGAACACCCTGCAAGAAGGTTTTCCGCTTAGCCCTCGTCCCTTTGACGACGCCGGCGCGGCGCTTGGCCTGCCGGGCACCGAATTGATCGAGCGGTTGAAACGGCTGCGGGGGATTGGTGCAATTACACGCTTTGGTCCGTTTTATGACGCGGCAGCGATGGGCGGCGCATTCTGTCTTTGCGCGCTTTCCGCGCCTGAGACGGATTTTGACCGCATCGCCGCACTGGTCAACGCCCATCCCGAAGTGGCGCATAACTATGCCCGCGATCACGAATTGAACATGTGGTTCGTCCTTGCCACGGACACGCCTGAAGGCATCGCGGAAACAGCCGGCCGGATCGAGGCCGAGACCGGGCTGACCGTCTGGCAGTTCCCCAAGCTGCGCGAATTCTTCATCGGCTTTCGGGTGGCGGCATGATGGTCCTGGACGACACCGACCGCCGGCTGATCGCCGCCACTCAGGCCGGGCTGCCGCTTGTCGATGCCCCCTATGCCCGCATCGCCGAGGATCTGGGCCTGACCGAGGCGCAGGTCATTGCCCGCCTGACCGCCATGCAGGCCCAGGGCGTGATCCGCCGCATCGCCATTGCGCCCAACCATTACGCCTTGGGCATGACTGCCAATGGTATGAGCGTCTGGGACGTCGAGGACGCGCAGGCCGCGCCTTTGGGCGAAACAATCGGCGCGCTGGATTTCGTAACCCATTGTTATCTGCGCCCGCGCGCACCGGTCTGGCGCTATAACCTCTTTGCCATGCTGCATGGCCAAAGCCGTGCCGAAGTCGAGGAAAAGCGCGCTCAGGTCCGCGCGTTGCTCGGCCCGGCCTGCCGCGGTGACGACATCCTGTATTCCACCCGGATTTTGAAAAAAACCGGCCTTCGCTTGCGCGACGGCTGAGACGGAGGGCACCATGTTCCGCCTGACCCAATATATGCACCAGCTTCTGGACCCTTCACCGCCCAGCCGCCGCAGCCATCCCGGTGCGGTCAAGCCAGTGGTGATCTGGAACCTGACGCGAAGCTGCAACCTGAAATGCCGCCATTGCTATACCGTCTCGGCCGACCGGCCCTTTCCGGGCGAGTTGACGCATGAACAGGCCATGTCGGTGCTGCGCGACCTGTCGGATTTCCGCATTCCCGCGCTGATCCTGTCGGGGGGCGAGCCGATGTCGCGCTTCGACTTCTGGGAACTGGCCGAAGAGGCGCGGAAACTGAACTTTCGTCACCTGTCGCTTTCGACCAATGGCACCAAGATCGACGCCGGGAACGTGGACCGGCTGGCCGATCTGGGCTTTGACTATGTCGGCATTTCGCTGGACGGCATCGGCGCGGTGAACGACTGGTTCCGCGGCGTCGAAGGCGCCTTCGATCAGGCATTGGCGGGGGTGCGGGCCTGCAAGGCGCGCGGTGTCAAGGTCGGGCTGCGCTTTACCATAACCGAGGGCAATGCCCATAACCTGCCGGCCATGCTGGATCTTTGCCGCGACGAAGGGGTGGACAAATTCTATCTGTCGCATCTGGTTTATGCCGGTCGCGGCGACAAGCACCGGGGCGAGGATACCGCCCACACCCACACCCGCCGGGCCCTTGATCTGCTGATCGCCCGCGCCTGGGATGCGGTGGAAAAGGGCGAACCGCTGGAGGTGGTCACCGGCAACAACGACGCGGATGCGGTCTATTTCCTGCGGTGGGCCGAGACGCGCTTCCCACCCGAAGCCATCGCCCATCTGCGCACGCATCTTGAGGCTTGGGGCGGCAATTCCTCGGGGCTGGGTGTTGGCAATATCGACCCGCAAGGCAAGGTTCATCCCGACACCTACTGGTCAGACTATACGCTGGGTTCGGTCAAGGAACGACCGTTCTCGGATATCTGGACCGGGGACGACCCGATCCTTGCCACGTTGCGCACCCGGCCACGCCCTTTGAAAGGCCGATGCGGTGCCTGCGCCTATCAGACGGTCTGCGGGGGCAATACCCGTATCCGCGCGCTGCAACTGACCGGCGACCCTTGGGCCGAGGACCCGGCCTGCTATCTCTCGGGCACCGAGATCGGCGCGCAAGGCGCCGATCTGGACCGCCTCGCCGTCACACCTTTCCGGGGAAAAAGCCATGATCCGGCACATCGTTTCCTTTAGCCTGCTGTTGGCCGCGCCCTTGATGGCGCAAGCCGATCCGGCCACCGACTACGCCGACCATTGCGCCAGTTGCCATGGCGAGGATCGCCTTGGTGGCACGGGCCCGGCACTGATCCCCGAAACACTTGGCCGCGTGCCGGGTATCGAACAGGTCATCGCCGAAGGCCGCGTCTCGACCCAGATGGAGGGGTTCGCGGCGGAACTGACCACGGAAAGTATTGCCGCGCTGAAGGATTACATCACCTCGCCCTTGGATCACCTGCCGGACTGGACCGCGGACGAAATCGCCGCCAGCCGCGAGATGAACACCGATTACCAACCCGCCGAAAAGCCGGTCTTTGCCGCCGACCCGATGAACATCACGCTGGTGGTTGAAACCGGCGACCATCATGTCAGCGTGCTTGACGGCGACACGTTCGAGGTGCTGGACCGGTTCGCCACCCCCTTTGCCGTGCATGGCGGGCCGAAATTCAGCCCGGACGGGCGCTTTGTCTTTGTCATGTCCCGCGACGGCTGGGTCCAGAAATACGACATCTGGTCGCTGCAAGAAGTGGGCCGCATCCGTGCCGCGCTGAACAGCCGCAATATCGCCATGAGCCATGACGGAAAATGGCTTGCTGTCGCCAATTACCTGCCGACCAGCCTGACCATCCTTTCGACCGAGGATCTGGCCCCGGTCCGGTTGGTAAATGTCGTCTCCCGCGACGGAACACCCAGCCGGGTCAGCGCCGTCTATCAGGCCCCGCAACGCAAAAGCTTTGTTCTGGCGCTCAAGGACGCTGCCGAGATCTGGGAAATCGCCACCGATCCAGACGCCGGCCCCTTCCATGAAGGGCTGGTGCACAGCTATGAAAAGGGCATGGAGGAAGCCGTGGGCGCCGAACAGGGGTTGTTCGCCCGCCGCCGAATTCCGATTAACGAGCCTTTGGACGACTTCTTCTTTTCACCCGACTATCGTGAGGTCATCGGTGCCAATCGCGACGGCAACAAGGGCGTTGTGGTCAATCTGGATGTCGGCCGCGCCATTGCCGAATTGCCGCTGCCCGGTATGCCGCATCTGGGTTCGGGCATCACATGGGAGCGCGAGGGACACCGCGTCATGGCCACGCCGCATCTGGGAGAGGGCGTGATTTCGGTCATCGACATGGAGGACTGGAGTCTGGTCAAGCAGATCAAGACAGATGGTCCGGGCTTTTTCCTGCGCGGCCATGCCACCAGCCCCTATGTCTGGGCCGATGTGTTCTTTGGCCCGAACAAGGGCAAGATGTATGTCATCGACAAGGAAACACTGGAAATCGTCAAGACTCTTGAACCCTTCCCGGGCCTGACCTTTGCCCATACCGAATTCACCCGCGATGGCAGCCATGTTCTGGCCTCATTGTGGGAGGACGACGGCGCGGTCGTGGTCTATGATGCGAAAACGCTGGAAGAGGTGAAACGGCTGCCGATGCGCAAGCCCTCGGGGAAATACAATGTCTGGAACAAGATCACCTTCGAGGACGGAACCAGCCACTGATGACGGCTGGCCAGTCTGGAAACTGACACTGCTGTTTTACCCCTTTGCGGCGGCGGCGGTCTGGATCAACCTGTTCATGCTGTCGCTGCTGACCAGTTGGCTTGGCTTGCCCGTCCTGCCGCCCGGGCAGGCGGCCGGCGCCGCGCTGGCCTTGGGCGTCCCGGCGGGCTGGGCCGCGGGTCGTTGGATCCGCAGCCTGATGGATCGCGCCCGGCCCCGCAGCTGATCCAGCTTCGGCACACGGCAACCCCGTGTCCATACCAATGGCCGGGGTCGCAGTGGTTTATTCCGATCCATAACTAAAAATTATATTAGGCATTAAAAGTTATAAATTCCAATGATTTCGAAACCTGCTAAAACCTCTCGCAGAAGGTGCGTAGATTCGAAAAAGCCATCCGCTGCGGTTGCACCTCACGCCGCAGTCCGCACCAGGTCAACTGGCCCACCGCCCCTGCGGCGCGGCCCTGTAAAGGAGAGCTATCATGGACGGCAAGGATATCGCTTCGACGGGGAAATGCCCCGTGATGCATGGCGGTAACACGGCAATGGGCAGCTCGGTCACGGCTTGGTGGCCGAATGCGCTGAATCTGGACATCCTGCACCAGCATGACAGCAAGACCAACCCACTCGGCAAGGACTTCAACTACCGCGAAGAGCTGAAAAAGCTGGATGTCGAGGCGCTCAAGGCCGACCTCCGCCAGCTGATGACCGACAGCCAGGACTGGTGGCCCGCCGACTGGGGCAGCTATGTCGGCATGTTCGCCCGCACCGCCTGGCACACGGCCGGCTCTTACCGGACCAGCGACGGTCGCGGCGGCGCCAATACCGGCAACCAGCGTTTCGCGCCGCTGAACTCGTGGCCCGACAACGTCAACACCGACAAGGGCCGCCGCCTGCTGTGGCCGATCAAGAAAAAATACGGCAACAAGATTTCCTGGGCCGACCTGATCATGCTGGCGGGCACCGTGGCCTATGACGTCGCCGGGCTGAAAACCTATGGCTTCGCCTTCGGCCGCGAAGACATCTGGCACCCCGAGAAAGACACCTATTGGGGCGATGAAATGGAATGGCTGGCGCCCAGCGACGGTCGCTATGGAGACGTGAGCAACGCTCAGTCGCTGTCGAACCCGCTGGCGGCCGTTCAGATGGGCCTGATCTACGTCAACCCCGAGGGCGTGAACGGCCGCTCGGACCCGCAGGCCACCGCCTATCAGATGCGCGAAACCTTTGCCCGCATGGGCATGAACGACGAGGAAACCGTGGCGCTGACCGCGGGCGGTCACACCATCGGCAAGTGCCATGGCAACGGCAATGCCACCGACCTCAGCCCCGATCCCGAAACCGCCGGCCCGGAATTCCAGGGCCTTGGCTGGCTGAACACCAACGGTCGCGGCATCGGCCGCAACACCATGGTTTCGGGTCTTGAAGGCGCATGGACCACCAACCCGACGCAATGGGACAATGGCTTCTTCCACATGCTGTTCAAGCATGAATGGACGCTGACGCACAGCCCGGCGGGCGCTTCGCAATGGGCGCCGATCTCGATCGCCGAAGAGGACAAGCCGGTCGATGTCGAGGACCCCTCGATCCGCGTCATGCCGATGATGACCGACGCCGACATGGCGCTGAAGGTCGATCCGATCTATCGCGAGATCTCGCTGCGTTTCATGAACGACTTCCAGGCATTCAGCGACGCCTTCGCCCGCGGCTGGTTCAAGCTGACACACCGCGACATGGGGCCGAAATCGCGCTATCTCGGCCCGGACGTTCCGGCCGAGGATCTGGTCTGGCAGGACCCGATCCCCGCCGGCAACACCAACTACGACGTGGCGGCGGTCAAGGCACGGATCGCAGCCTCGGGGCTGAGCATTTCCGATCTGGTCGCCACCGCCTGGGACAGCGCCCGCACCTATCGGGGCTCGGACCATCGCGGCGGCGCGAATGGCGCGCGCATCCGTCTGGCCCCGCAAAAGGATTGGGAGGGCAATGAGCCCGAACGTCTGGCCCGCGTGCTGTCGGTGCTGGAACCCATCGCTGCTGAAACCGGCGCAAGCCTTGCCGACGTGATCGTTCTGGGCGGCAACCTTGGCGTCGAGCAGGCGGCCCGTGCTGTCGGCCATGACATCGAGGTGCCCTTTGCCCCGGGTCGCGGCGACGCCACCGCCGAGCAGACGGACGCCGATTCCTTCGCGGTGCTGGAACCCATCGCCGATGGCTTCCGCAACTGGCAAAAGCAGGAATATGCCGTCTCGCCCGAAGAGCTGCTGCTGGACCGCGCCCAACTGCTGGGGCTGAGCGCGCCCGAGATGGTGGTGCTGGTCGGCGGCATGCGGATGCTGGGAACCAACCATGGCGGCACCAGCCATGGCGTATTCACCGACCGCAACGGCGCGCTGAGCAACGATTTCTTCGTCACGCTGACCGATATGGGCAACAACTGGGTGCCGGTGGGCGACAACCTTTACGAGATCCGCGACCGTAAGACCGGCGCGGCCAAATATACCGCGACCCGCGTCGATCTGGTTTTCGGCTCGAACTCGATCCTGCGTGCCTATGCCGAGGTTTATGCCCAGGACGACAACGCCGGGAAATTCGTCAAGGACTTCGCCGCCGCCTGGACGAAGGTGATGAACGCCGACCGTTTCGATCTGCAGTCGTGAATGGATCGGTTCTCCGGCAGGCGTCTGGCGCGGCCTGATCCGAAGGACCGAGAGTGGTAACGATTGCAGCCCGGGGATCCAGAAGGGTTCCCGGGTGTTACTTTGTTCAGCGGCCGACGACCCACGGCGCAGGTCCGGGCAGACAGGTCTGCGTTCACCCGGTTTACAGAAAGCTTTGCGGGTCGATATCCACCGTCAGCCGCAAATTCGTGGGCTGCTTGGGTGCCTGGGCCAGCCATTGCGAAATCGCACCCTGCAAAGGCGCCTGCCGTGGCGCGCGGATCAGCATCCGCATCCGATAGCGCCCCCGGATGCGGGTGATCGGCGCGGGTGCAGGGCCGAAAAGCTCGCCCCCGACCGCAGCCAAAGGCGCGGCCCGGCGGGCAAGATCACGGGCATAATCCTCGACCACCGGCTGGTCGGGATGCGACAGGATGATCCCCGCCAGCCGGCCAAAGGGCGGCATGCCCGCCGCCTGCCGCGCCGCTGCCTCGGTATCCCAGAACTCCTCATCCTGACCCGACAGGATCGTCCGGATTACCGGATGGTCGGGCTGGTAGGTCTGTAAAAGCGCCAGCCCCCGCGCCTCGCCGCCTTCGCGCCCTGCCCGGCCGGCCACCTGCCGCATCAACTGAAACGACCGCTCTGCCGCGCGCAGGTCCGCACCCTGCAACCCAAGGTCGGCGTCGATCACGCCCACCAAAGTCAGGCGCGGGAAATTGTGTCCCTTGGCGACGATCTGCGTGCCGATGATGATGTCTGTGCCACCCGCGCCGATCTCGGCAATCGCCTCTTTCAGCGCACGGGCAGAATGGAACAGGTCCGAGGACAGCACGCTGGCCCGGGCTTCGGGGAAACGCTGGGCCACCTCTTCAGCCAGCCGTTCGACACCGGGGCCTATGGCGGTCATCTTGCCCTCGACCCCGCAGCTTGGGCAGGCGGTCGGGATCGGGCGGGTCGCGCCGCATTGATGGCAGACAAGCCGGTTCTGAAAGCGATGCTCGACCATGCGCGCATCGCAATGCTCGCAGCCGATCTGCTGCCCGCAGGCGCGACAGGCCGTGATCGGCGCATAGCCCCGGCGGTTCAGAAACAGCAGCGACTGCTCACCCCGCCGGTGACGGTCGTTGATCTCGGCGGCAAGGCGCGGGCTGATCCAACGGCCCTTCTCCATCTCTTGCTGGCGCAGGTCGATGGTTCCCATCTCGGGCAATTCGGCACTGCCGTACCGCGCCCGCAGGTCAAGACGGCGGTATTTCCCCAGCCCCGCATTCACCCAGCTTTCGACCGAAGGCGTGGCCGAGGCCAGCACCACATGCGCCTGTTCGACACTGGCGCGCAGCACCGCCATGTCGCGGGCGCTGTAATACACCACATCCTCTTGCTTATATGAGGAATCATGTTCTTCATCGACAACGATAAGACCCAGATCGGCAAAGGGCAGGAACAGGGCCGAACGCGCGCCGACCACCATGCCAACATGGTTTTGCGCCGCCATCGTCCACAGCCGTCGCCGCTCGGACCGGGTGATGCCGGAATGCCATTCGCCCGGACGGGCACCGAAGCGCACCCCGACCCGGTTCAGGAACTCGGCCGACAGCGCGATCTCGGGCAGCAATACCAGCGCCTGCCGTCCCTGACGCAAACATTCCGCGACGGCTTCAAGGTAAACCTCGGTCTTGCCCGAGCCGGTGACGCCGCGCAGCAATGTCGTGCCATAGGCACGGCTTTTCAGCACCGCGCGCAGGTTCTCGGCCGCCTCAAGCTGATCCGGGGCAAGCGGCTTGCCGGGCAAATCGGGGTCCAGCCGCGGATAGGGCGTGTCGCGCGGCGCCAGAACCTCGGCCAGCGTGCCGGCCTTGACCAACCCCTGCACCACACCCGAACTGACCCCGGCCAGTTGCGCCAGTTCGGCGGGGGCGAACCCAGCGCCGCCATGATCCTCGATCACCCGCAGGACGGCGGCCCGGGCGTCCGTCATGCGCTCGGGCGGTGGACCGGCGCGATGGATGATGCGCCGCGCCGAGGGCGGCTGGTCCAGATCCGGCGCCCGCGTCGCCATCCGCAACAGCGAGGGCAGAGGCGTCAGCGTGTATTCCCCCATCCGGGTCAGGAACTCGATCATCCCCGGCGCCAGCGGGGGCGCATCTATCAGCCGTGCCACCGGCCGCAGCTTGGCCGCATCGAAATCACCGACCCCCGGCCCCCAGACCGCGCCCATCACCCGGCGCGGGCCCAATGGCACGATGACAAGCTGGCCCAGCCGCACCCCTCCTTCGGGCGCAAGATAGTCCAGCACACCGACCACTTCTTGCGTTAGAACCGCGATACGCGCGCCATGGGGATAAAAAAGCGGCGGGGACATCTCAGGCCGGCAGCGCCGCCCAGCCGATCAGTGCAAACAGCGGCCAGTAGCCGGCCAGAAACGGTCCGGCGGCAAGAAATGGCAGCAAATCGGCAAGATCGGGCTGAAAAACTTCCAATTCATTTCTCCTGCGGCTGTGGCTGATATGGTGCGGCTGAATACCCGCCACTAGTGACACGTCCACGCCCCGCGCCGCAACCCGCGCACCGGACTTCACGCGCTGCCTGTTATGCGCTAAACCCGCAGCAAATCCGCAAGAAGGGCTCCTCCACATGAAATTCTTTGTCGATACCGCCGACGTCGCCGCGATTCGCGAACTGAACGATCTGGGCATGGTGGACGGCGTCACCACCAACCCCTCGCTGATCCTGAAATCCGGCCGCGACATCCTCGAAGTCACGAAAGAGATCTGCGACATCGTCGAAGGTCCCGTCAGCGCCGAAGTCGTGGCCAACAAGGCCGAAGACATGATCCGCGAGGGCGAGCATCTGGTCAAGATCGCGTCCAACATCACCGTCAAGGTGCCGCTGACCTGGGACGGGCTGAAAGCCTGCAAGGTGCTGTCGTCGCAAGGGCACAAGGTCAACGTGACGCTGTGCTTCTCGGCCGCTCAGGCGATTCTGGCCGCCAAGGCCGGCGCCACCTTCATCAGCCCCTTCATCGGTCGGCTGGACGACATCAACTTCGACGGTATGGAGTTGATCGCCCAGATCCGCGAAATCTATGACAACTACGATTTCCAGACCGAAATCCTCGCGGCCTCGATCCGGTCGGTGAACCATATCACCGACGCGGCCCTCATCGGCGCAGACGTCATCACCGCGCCGCCCGCGGTCATCAAGGCGATGGCCAATCACGTGCTGACCGACAAGGGTCTGGAACAGTTCAACGCCGACTGGGCCAAGACCGGGCAAAAGATCGTCTGATGGACGAGCAATCCGGCGCAGAACTGGCCGAGGACATCCGTACCCGGCTGCTGGCCCAGCCCGAACTGATCCTTTCGGACCGGGACCTGATGCGCGCGCTGATCGGCGCGCGCGAGGCCGAGGTCGGCGAGAACGTCATCGACATCCGTGGCCGGGCCATGCAGGCGCTGGAGGCGCGGCTGGACCGGCTGGAGGCGGCGCATGAATCGGTGATCTCGGCCGCCTATGACAATCAGTCGGGGATGAACACCGTCCACCGGGCCGTGCTGTCCCTGCTGGAACCGATGGATTTCGAGGAGTTTCTGGAAAACCTTGAAATCGCCGTCGCGCCGATCCTGCGCGTGGAAACGCTGCGGTTGGTCATGGAATCGGGTGGCGCCATGCCCGCGCCCGAAAGCGGCGGCCCCTTGCTGATCGCCCCCGCTGGCACAGTGGCGCAGCTTATCTCGGGCGGACGGCGCATGCCGCGCGGCGACGACATCGTGCTGCGCCGCGTGGCGCCCGAAACCCTGCCCTTCCATGGCGATGCCCGCGCGCCGATTCGCTCGGAAGTGCTCTTGCCGATCGACCTTGGACCCGGCCGCGTCCCGGCGCTGCTTTTGATGGGGTCGGCCGATGTGGGGCGTTTCAACCCGGCTCAGGGCACCGACCTTTTGCGCTTTTTCGGCCAGGCATTCCGGCTGATGCTGATCTCCTGGCTGCGGAAATGACCAGCGGGGCCGAGCCATTGGCGCTGGCCCCGGCCATGGCCGAAAACCTGGCGCGCTGGCTGGACAGCGAGCGCGCAACGCGTGACCGTTCCGACCACACCATCCGCGCCTATCAAGCCGATCTGCTGGCCTTCCTGTCCTTTCTGGGCAGCTATCATGGCTCTCCCGCCCTGCCGGCGACACTGGGCGGGCTGACGCAATCAGACATGCGCGCCTTTGCCGCCGCCGAACGCGGCCGCGGGCTTTCCGCCCGCTCGCTGGCGCGCCGGCTTTCGGCGGCCCGCAGCTTTATCCGCTGGATGTCGGACAGGCATGGCTTCGACGCGTCCAAGGCGCTGGCCACACGCGGCCCGAAATATACCCGCTCGCTGCCTCGCCCGCTGGCGCCCCAGCAGGCGCAGGACGTTCTCACGATCACCGGCGACACCCACCCGGAACCCTGGATCGCCGCGCGCGACGTCGCGGTTCTGACGCTGCTCTGGGGCTGCGGACTGCGTATCTCGGAAGCTTTGGGACTCGACGGCGCCGATTGGCCGCTGCGCGAGGCGCTGACCATCCGCGGCAAAGGCGGGCGTGAACGGCAGGTGCCCGTCCTGCCCATCGCACGCGACGCCATCGGCGAATACCTGCGCCTCTGTCCCTTCCCCGTTGAACCCCGCTCACCCCTGTTTCGAGGGGCGCGCGGCGGCCGGCTTCACCCCACGCTGATCTCGGGCACCATGCGTCAGGCACGCCAGGTGCTGGGCCTGCCGCCGACGGCGACACCACATGCCCTGCGCCATTCCTTCGCAACGCATCTTCTGGCCGCAGGAGGAGACCTGCGCACAATTCAGGAACTGCTGGGTCATGCCAGCCTGTCCACCACCCAGGTCTATACCGGGGTGGACGACGCGCATCTGCTGGCCGTCTATCGCGCCGCCCACCCCCGCGCCTGACCGCCGCACTCTCCCCAAGCTGCCGCACCAATCTCTGCCTCTTGCGCGCTCCCGGCTTCTTCGTTGCCCAAATACCCATGACGAAAGCCGCCGGCACCGGCTTTACATTTCCTGCATGGAACCTCAAAGGAGGCCGATGCTCGAGCTCTCCTTCGACCTGGTTCTTCTGCTTGCCGGCGCGGCTTTCGCGGCCGGATTCGTCGATGCCATCGCCGGCGGCGGCGGGCTCATTACCGTGCCCGTGCTGATGCTGGCAGGCGTGCCGCCCGCACAGGCATTGGCCACGAACAAGGTACAAGGGGTCTTTGGCGCGGCCACGGCAGCAATCTCCTATGCCCGGCGAGGGCTCGTGGACCCGCGCCAGCAGATCGGAGCGGCGGCGGTTGCCTTCGCGGCGGGGCTGTGTGGTGCGCTGTTGGTCACCTGGATCCCAGCGCAGGCCCTGCACTACGGCCTGCCGGTGGTGCTCATCGGCATCGCCGCCTTTTTTGCGCTCAAGCCGGGACTGAACGACACCGACCGGATACGCCGCATCTCACCGCCCCTCTTCACCGCCACGGTCGTGCCCCTCGTCGCTTTCTATGACGGGCTGGTCGGACCCGGCACGGGATCGTTCTTCATGCTGGGTTTCGTCATGCTGGCAGGTTACGGCATTCTGAAGGCTACGGCGCATACCAAACTTTTGAACTTTGCCTCCAATCTGGGCGGGCTGGTCGCCTTTGCCGCAGTGGGCAAACCGCTGTGGCTGATCGGCGCGATCATGGCATTGGCGCAGATCGCAGGCGCCATGCTGGGGGCACGGCTGGCGATGAGGATCGGCGCAAGGGTTATCAAGCCGCTCCTGGTCGTGACCTCAACCGTGTTGGCGCTGCGGCTGATCTGGCAGCTTTTATAAAGATGGGGGCTTTGCGCCCCCACGCCCGTCGTACAAGCCGACGGGCTTCCCCCGCAGGATATTTGTCCACGAAAGAAACAAGGCAAGGGTTAGATCCGGACCTAAGCTTCTTTGTTGCTTAAATATCCTGGGGGAGCGCGGAACGCGCGGGGGCAAAGCCCCCATGCCATTGAAACAGGCAGGACCAATCTCTACCACCGTAGAAGCTTCAGCTTGGAAAGCCCTCGGCGCACCGCAGTTCGCCCGTCGAAAATCCCCGCCAGTTGCGTAATGGGCCGGTCAGGTATTTTTGCACCACCGGATGACCCTCCTCCAGCAAGCCCAGATGCACCATAATGGCGGTGATTGCGGCCTCCGACCCTCGCGTGCCGCCGTCCAGGATTTTCACCGCAATCCCCAGCCCTCGTTCGGGGACAATGCCGACAAAAACCGCCTCGGCCCCGGTCTTTACGGCGACGCGCCCCTTCATCGCACGCATCAGTTCTGTGCATGCGCGGCCTTCACCCGCGACCAGTTCGGGATGGGTCAGCATCGCCTCGACCAAACGCCGCTGCGCCTGACCCCGCACACCCGTGCCCGGTTGCGCAAAGCCGGCCATGGCACAGGACAAACCCTCGACCGTGCAGGCGAAATTAGGCGCCGAACAGCCGTCGATACCCCATCCGGCAGCGGTTTCTTTGGTCATCTCCTCGAAGGCGCGGCGTACGGCACGCTGCACCGGGTGGTCGATCTCGACATATTCGGGTCCCGCCTTCATGTGGCGCTTGAGCGTCAGGAACCCGGCATGCTTGCCCGAGCAGTTGTTATGGATCTGGCAGGGGCTTTCATCCGTGCAGGTCAACCGTTTTCGCTCGGCAGGATCATTGGGCATATGGGCGCCGCAGCGCAGATCGTCCTCTTCCAGACCCAGCGCGGACAGCCAGGCCACAACCCGGTCGGTATGGATACGGGCGCCGTCATGGCTTGCGCAAGCCAGTGCCAGCTGCTCGCTTCCCAGCCCGGCCGCCTCAGCCGCGCCACTTTCGACCAAGGGCAATGCCTGGATCATCTTGCATGACGAGCGCGGATAGATCACCGCCCCCGGATCGCCCCAGGCCTCGACGATGCCATTCGCATCCGAGATCACCACATGTCCCAAATGGGCACTTTCACGCGTTCCGCCCCGCCACAATTCGATGAGTCTGGCTGCTGTCATGGCTGTTTCCTCTGACAATCACGCGATTTTTCGCTAACGGGGGTTTTTCACACCGTCATTTTCGCATTATCTTGCCGACAGATGGTTGAAAACACCACCGTCATCGGCAACAAGCCGGAACAAACCGGACCATGGCAGGAGGCCAGAGCATGTTGAAATTCGCGCCGCGCGCCGCAGCGGCAGCCGCCGCAATTGCGATCGCCGCGTCTTCGCCGGTCCTGGCCCAGGACTCGACGAACGTCGTCGGGACCGAGGGCGACTGGACTATCTTCTCTGCAAACAGCCCAAAAGAATGCTGGGCAGTATCGGCCCCGAAATCCACCCAGAACCTGGATGCCAACGGCAAGCCCAGGGAAGTGACCCGTGGCGACATCCGGCTTTACGTCGCCTATCGCCCCGGCCAGAACGGCGAGGTCTCGTTCTCGGGCGGTTATCCCTTCGCACCGGATTCCGCAGTCGAGGTGAATATCGGCGGCAATGTCTTCAAGCTGTTCACCGACGGCGAAAGTGCCTGGACCGGGTCGCCTGCCGATGACGCCAAGCTGGTTACCGCGCTGCGTGCGGGCTCTTCGGCCGTGATTACCGGGCGCTCGGCGCGCGGCACGGTAACCAAGGACACCTTCAGCCTGTCAGGCATCACCGCCGCCACGAACAAGGCGCAGGCCGCCTGCAAATAGGCCGCACCAGTCGGAACTGAATACAAGCAGGGGCTCGCGCCCCTGTTTTCTTTTGGGCCACCCTGCCCTATATAGGCCCATTGCCCCCTCGCCGCCCGGACCCGCAGCCATGAACGCCCCGACCTCCGCCCCGATCACCCAGGACTTGCTGACCATCCCGCGCAAGCTGCCCGAGACATCGCGCCGCAACATCGTCGGGCTGACCCGGGATCAGTTGCACGCCGCGCTGGTCGAGGCCGGCACACCGCAAAAGCAGGCCAAGATGCGCGTGGGCCAGATCTGGCAATGGGTCTATCACTGGGGGATGCGCGATTTCACCCAGATGACCAATCTGGCCAAGGACTACCGCGCACTTCTGGCCGAGAAGTTCGAGATCGCGGTGCCCGAAATCGTAACCCGTCAGGTCAGCGCCGACGGAACGCGCAAATACCTGTTGCGCATCGCCGGCGGACATGAGGTCGAGACGGTCTATATCCCCGAGGAAGGGCGCGGCACGCTGTGCATTTCCAGCCAGGTAGGCTGCACGCTGACCTGTTCCTTTTGCCACACCGGCACGCAAAAGCTGGTGCGCAACCTGACCGCGGGCGAGATCGTCGGCCAGGTGATGGTCGCCCGCGACGATCTCGGCGAATGGCCGAACCCCGGCGAGCCCCGGGATGAAACGCGCCTGGTATCCAACGTCGTGCTGATGGGGATGGGCGAGCCGCTATATAATTTCGAGAATGTCCGCGATGCCATGAAGGTGGTGATGGATGGCGAGGGAATCAGCCTGTCGCGCCGCCGCATCACGCTGTCCACCAGCGGCATCGTGCCCGAGATCACCAAAACCGCCGAGGAAATCGGCTGCCTGCTGGCGGTCAGTTTCCACGCCACCACCGATGAAACCCGCGACAAGCTCGTGCCGATAAACCGCAAATGGAATATCGAGGCGTTGCTGAACACGTTGCGCGAATACCCGCGACTGTCGAACTCGGAACGCATCACCTTTGAATATGTCATGCTGGACGGTGTGAACGACAGCGACGAAGACGCGCGGCGATTGGTCAGGCTGATCCGTGGCATCCCGGCCAAGGTGAACCTTATCCCCTTCAACGAATGGCCCGGTTCACCTTATCGCCGCTCCAGCCGGGAACGGATCGAGGCGTTCGCCGACATCATCTACAAGGCTGGCTACGCCTCGCCGATCCGCACCCCCCGCGGCGAGGACATCATGGCCGCCTGCGGCCAACTGAAATCCGCCACCGAGCGCGGCCGCAAGACCGCCGCGCAAATCGCCACCGAGACCGGCGCCTGAGGCTTCTTTCGCAACTGTTGCGGCCAACTCGCATGGGTATTTGGGCAACAAAGAAGCCGACGCGGGGCGCGCCCGATTTTCTTCGTTGTATAAATACCCATAGGACAGTGCCGCCAGCGGAACGCTGTCTCTTCACGAATCCGGCACGGCCCGCGCTGAACTTGCCCTGCGCGTCCTGCGGTCGTAGAAGCGTCGGGATCCGCGAAAGAGGTGCCGCATGACCCGTTCGAAGCCCGTCGTCCTTTGCATCCTCGATGGCTGGGGCATTTCCTCGCGCCCCGAGCAAAGCGCGCCGGATCAGGCCAGGACGCCGAATTTCGACCGACTGATGCGGAGCTGCCCTCATGGCACACTGGTGACGTTCGGCCCCGATGTCGGCTTGCCCCGCGGCCAGATGGGTAATTCCGAGGTCGGTCATACCAACATCGGTGCCGGCCGCGTGGTGGCCATGGATCTTGGCCAGATCGACCTCGCCATCGAGGACGGCAGTTTCTACGAAAACACCGGGCTTGGCGAATTTATCCGCAAGCTGCGGGTCAGCGGCGGCACGGCGCATCTGATGGGTGTCGTCTCGGACGGTGGGGTGCATGGTCATATCCAGCACGTCGTCGCCGCCGCCCGCGCAATCACCGACAAGGGTGTGCCTGTGGTGATCCATGCCGTTACCGATGGCCGCGACGTGCCACCGAAATCGGCCATGGGCTTTATTGCCGAGCTTCAGGGCGAGCTGCCCAAGGCCGCCCGCATCGGCACCGTCATCGGCCGCTATTACGCGATGGACCGTGACAACCGCTGGGATCGTGTCGCCCGCGCCCATGCCTCCATGCTGCGTGGCGAGGGACTGTCCGCCCAAAATGCCGCGCAAGCGGTGGTCGACGCCTATTCCCGTGACGAAACCGATGAGTTCATCCAGCCCACCGTGATCGACGGTTATGCCGGCGCGAAAGATGGCGACGGGTTCTTTTGCCTCAACTTCCGCGCCGACCGCGCGCGAGAGATCCTTGCCGCGATCGGCCAGCCGGATTTCACCGCTTTCGATGCCGGTCCCCGGCCTGAATGGGCAGCTTTGCTGGGCATGGTCGATTATTCGACCCAACATGACAAATACATGGATGCCGCCTATCCCAAGCGGCAGGTGGTGAATACGCTGGGCGCGTGGGTCGCCCAGAAAGGGCTGAAGCAATTTCGTCTGGCCGAAACCGAGAAATACCCGCATGTCACCTTTTTCCTGAACGGCGGCAAGGAAACGCCGGAACCGGGCGAGGATCGCTTCATGCCCTCCAGCCCCAAGGTGGCGACCTATGACCTTGCGCCGGAAATGGCCGCGCCAGAGGTTAGCGAGGCGCTGGTTGGGGCCATTCAGGAAGGCTACGAGTTGATCGTGGTGAACTATGCCAACCCCGACATGGTCGGGCATACCGGCAGCCTGCCCGCCGCCATCCGCGCTTGCGAGGCGGTGGACCGGGGGTTGGGCATGATGCTGGACGCGCTGGAAAAGGCCGGGGGCGCGGCCGTGGTCATTGCCGATCACGGCAATTGCGAAACCATGATCGATCCCCAATCCGGTGGCCCGCATACCGCCCATACCGTGAACCCGGTCCCGGTCATCGTCTTTGGCGGGCCTGAGGGCGCGAAGCTGCGCAACGGCCGGTTGGCCGATGTGGCACCGACCGTGTTGGACCTGATGGGACTTGACCTGCCGCCCGAGATGACCGGCACCTCTTTGATCGAGCGCGCATGAAACCCAGACTGCTCTTGCCGGTCCTGATGGCCTTTGCCATCAGCTCAACGGCTCCGGCACAGCCGGCGATCTCTGCCCAAGGTGATTCGCAACTGACGCAGGCCGCGCAAGAGGCGGCAGAGGCCGCCGATATGCTGCGCGCCGCGGTGAGCCAACTGGATGAGGCACTGACCGAGGACGATCAGGTCGCCTCGCTGACCCGGATGATTCGCGCCTATGAGCAAGGCCTGGCGGCACTGCGCGAAGGATTGCGCCGCGCCGGCATTCGGGAACAGGAAATCCGCGCAGAATTCGACGCACGCCGGGATCGGCTGGGCCGGGTGCTGGGGGTGATGACCTCGATGCAGAAATCACCCGAAACCATGCTGCTGCTGCATCCTGCGGGGCCGGAAGCCTCTGCACGGGCGGGAATGATCCTCGCCTCGGTCGCGCCGGGGCTGGAGGCCGAGGCCCGGGACATGCAACAGAAGCTGGAAGAGATCCGCGCCGTGCGGACGATCCAGCTTAATGGTGCAAACACGCTGGCGCAGGGGTTGGGACAGGTGCAAGAGGCGCGGCGGCTTTTGGCCTCGGCCGTAACCGACCGCTCCAGCCTGCCGGTGCGCTTTGGCGAAGATCCCCAGGAATTAACCGCGCTGGTGCAATCGGCCGATACGCTGGACGCCTTTGCCACGGGCATCGCCGGGATGGAGCAGGACGTCGGCGCACCCATGGCCGATTTTGAAGGCGCGCAGGGCAGCCTGTCCCTGCCGGTGCTGGGCAGTGTCCTGCACCGCTATGACGAACCCGACGCTGCGGGCGTGCGCCGGCCGGGTCTGGTCATCGCCACCTCGCCCGTCGCGCTGGTAACGGTGCCATGGCCTGCGACCATCCGTTATCGCGGTCCGCTGCTGGATTACGGCAATGTGATGATCGTTGAGCCCGCGCGGGGCTATCTGATGATATTTGCCGGTCTGGCGCAGGTATTCGGAGAGACGGGCGATGTATTGGCGGCAGGCGAGCCGGTCGGCCTTATGGGGGGGCAGGAACCGCCCGCACAGGAGTTCGGCGCCGAATTCGTCGCCAATGCAGCAGCCGGAGGCGGAGCTGGACAGACTGAGACACTGTATGTTGAACTCCGCAAAGGCAAGGAAACACTGGACCCGACAGAGTGGTTCGTGATGAATCCCATAGTCGGAGAGGCCGCGAACGAAACGGGCCGCAACGCAACCGGGCAGGACGGAACTGAATGAAACATTATCTTCTGGCAGGGGCGATCGGCACGCTTGCGGGCATTACCGTCGCCACCCAATTCGCCGGCCCACTGGTCGCGCAGGAATCGGGCAAGAACGCTTCGGTCTATGAGCAGCTTGATCTGTTCGGCAACGTATTCGAACGCGTGCGCGGCGATTACGTCGAACAGGTGGACGACAAGAAGCTGATCGAGGCCGCAATCAATGGCATGCTGACCTCGCTTGACCCGCACAGCTCTTTCCTGTCGGCCAAGGATTACGACGACATGCAGACCCAGACCCGGGGCAGCTTCGGCGGGCTGGGGATCGAGGTCGGACAAGAGGACGGGCTGGTCAAGGTCATCTCGCCCATCGACGATACGCCCGCCGCCGAGGCCGGCGTGAAGGCGGGCGATTACATCACCCATGTGAACGGCGAATCGCTGATGGGCCTGTCGCTGGACGAATCGGTCGAGAAGATGCGTGGCCCGGTCGGGTCCGAAATCCTTATCACCATTCTGCGCGAGGGCGAGAAAGAGCCCTTTGATCTGACGATCACCCGCGACACGATCAAGCTGACCGTGGTGAAAACCCGCATCGAAGGCCATGCCGTGGTGCTGCGCGTGACCACCTTCAACGACGAAACCATCGACACGCTGCGGACCGAGATGGCCAAGGCGATCAAGGATGCCGGCGGGATCGACAAGGTCACGGGCTTTGTGCTGGACCTGCGCAACAACCCGGGCGGGCTTCTGAATCAAGCCATCGAGGTTTCGGACGCCTTTCTCGACAAGGGCGAAATCGTCTCGACCCGCGGCCGCAAGCCCGAGGAAAGCGAGCGCTGGAATGCCAAGACGGGCGATCTGGCCGAAAGCAAGCCGATGGTGGTGCTGATCAACGGCGGCTCGGCATCGGCATCGGAAATCGTGACCGGCGCGCTGCAGGACCATCGCCGCGCCATTGTCGTGGGCACCAAAAGCTTCGGCAAGGGCTCGGTTCAGACGGTGATGCCGGTCACCGCCGACAGCGCCATCCGCCTGACCACCGCGCGCTATTACACGCCCTCGGGGCGCTCGATCCAGTCGCTGGGCATCCAGCCCGACATCATCGTCGAGCAGCCCGCGCCCAAGCCGCAGGAAGAGGACGAGGCCGGCAAGCCCCGGACCCAGTCGAAATTCCTGAACTCCGAAGCCGATCTGCGCGGTGCGCTGAACAATGATTCGATTAGCGACGAAGAGCGCAAGCAGATCGAGGAGGAGGCCAAGCAGGTCGAGGCCACCGCCAAGCTTCGCGAAGAGGACTATCAGCTTGCTTATGCGGTCGATATCCTCAAGGGGCTGGCAGCGGTGGACTATCACGCCCAGCAGGTCTCGGAAGCCGTGAAGCCCGCCAATACCGGCGAGGACTCGGGTCAGGGGGCGCAGGCGGAATGAGCGCGGAAGTGCTGGGCCCGTCGGGCCTGCCTTACCGGCCCTGCGCCGGGGTGGTCCTTGTCAATCCGGCTGGGCTGATCTTTGCCGGGCAGCGCATCGACAATCCCGGCCCAGCCTGGCAGATGCCGCAGGGAGGTATCGACAAGGGCGAAACTCCACGGCAGGCCGCATTGCGCGAACTGGTCGAGGAAACCGGCGTCACCCCCGATCTGGTCGATGTGCTGGCGGAATCGCAGGGTTGGGTGACCTATGACCTGCCCCCGGAATTGCTGGGCAAGGTCTGGAAGGGGCGTTATGGCGGCCAGAAACAGAAATGGTTCGCCATGCGGTTTCTGGGTGAGGACGCCGCGGTGCAGATCGCGACCGAGCACCCCGAGTTTGACCGATGGCAATGGATGCGGGCCGCAGACCTGATCGACAGCATCGTGCCCTTCAAGCGCGATGTCTATGCCCGGGTTTTGGCGGATTTCCGGGGCATTCTGGCCTGAATTACCGGCGCCTTGCCCAGCAGCGCGGGCGCATGGGTATTTGGGCAACAGAGAAATGCAGGGCGGCTTTGCGGGCCGCCCTTTTCATTTCAACCCCGCAGCATGGCCAGCAGGCGAGTATCGGCATAGCCGTCAGGCGTGACGCCGCGCGAACGCTGGAACGCCTTGATCGCCTCGCTTGACTGGCTGCCCAGCTTGCCGTCCACACCGCCGGTGTCGAAGCCCTTTGCCATCAGCAGCCGCTGGATCTCGGCCTTTTCGGTGTTCGACAGGGTGCGGTCGCCTCGTGGCCAGGCACCCTGAATGCCGGAGCGGCCGGCGATGGCCTCGCCCAGATAGGCCACGCCCAGCGCATAGCTGTCCGAGGTGTTGTATTTCAGGATGGCCCGGAAGTTGTCGGTTATCAGGAAAGCCGGGCCGCGAGCCCCTGCCGGGGCCAGTATCGAACCCGAGGGCACGGGCGCGCCGCTGGCCGTGCGTACCCCCATCGCCGCCCACTGCGAGCCCGGGTGCTGCACTGACTTTCCGACCTGGGTGAAGTCGAAGCCTTGCGGCAGGATGACCTCGGTTCCCCAGCTCTGGCCGGGTCGCCAGCCATTCTGGCGCAGGTAGGACGCCGTCGAGGCCAGCGCATCGGTGGGATCGTTCGACCAGATATCACGGCGGCCGTCACCGTTGAAGTCCACGGCGTGCGACAGGAAAGAGGACGGCATGAATTGCGTATGCCCCATGGCGCCGGCCCAACTGCCGACCATGTGGTTGCTGTCCACATCGCCGGACTGGATGATACGCAGCGCCGAAACCAACTCGCTGGCAAAGAATTCGCCGCGACGGCCGTCATAGGCCAGCGTCGCCAAAGCCGGCACGATCTGGGTATTGCCGCGATTGGCACCGAAGTTCGATTCCATGCCCCAGATAGCCAGCACGATCTCGCGCGGGACGCCGTAGCGGGCCTCGATTGCGGAGAGTGTGCTGGCGTATTGCGCAGCCTTGGCGCGGCCGGTGGCGCCACGCGTGCCGATGGCACCGTCGAGATATTCCCAGATCGGCTTGGTGAATTCGCTTTGCTTGCCATCAAGCGCGACGATGCTGGGCTGATAATGCGCGCCTGCCATGGCGCTGTCGAAGACCTGGGGCGAGATGCCGGCCGCCAAGGCGCGCGGGCGGAAGCTTTGCTTCCAGTTCTGGAAACCTGCCTCGGATCCCTGCCCGCCTGCCGTGGGCAGCCCGCCGAAATAACCCCCGGCACCTCCGGGGGCCCGGTTCATCGACGCGCCACAGCCTGCAAGGGCGAGAGTCAGCACAGCCGAGGTCGCAATGCGCAAGATGCGTCTGGTCATTCTGCCTGTCCGTTCCGTTGCTCTTTTTTCTTGTTCCAGCCAGTCTAGCCCAGCATGGCGCGGCTGGATAGGGGCGGATCAGTCGTCTTCGTCGTCGTAGAGCGGCTCCATCTGCGCGACGATCACCGCGTTCTCGTTCAGCGCGCGGCCCATGAGGGCGCGTTCCTCATCCGGGATCTCGTGACCTTCGGCCAGTCGTTCGTCGATCGTGCCATGGCCGGTGACCTCGATGGGGGCAAGGCCGGCCTGCTTCAGGATGGCGACGGTTTCACGCACCGCCTCATCCTCGTCCTTGCCCGAGGCGTAGCAAACCAGCGCCCCGCCGGTAGCGTCCTGGGGCAAACCGTCATCCGTGCTGCGGCCGACCTGGACCAGAAGCGTATAGACCTGTTGCATGGCTTTCCCTTTGTCGCGATTTGCCGTCATATCGCCCGAACGGACGGAGGTGACAATGAGCAAGAGCTTGCGACGCGTGCAATCGGCGCTGGAGGCCGCCGGCCTTGTGGCGGATATCCGCGAGACCGACGACAGCGCCCGCACGGCCGAGGGGGCGGCGGCGGCGGTCGGCTGCGAGGTCGATCAGATCGCCAAATCGATCATCTTTCGCGGCGAGGATACCGGCCATGTCGTGCTGTTCCTGACCGCTGGCGGCAATCGCGTCGATCCGGCCAAGGCGACCGAAATAGCGGGTCAAAAACTGGGCAAGGCCGATGCGGATCTGATCCGGGCCGAAACAGGCTTTGCCATCGGCGGCGTGGCACCGGTCGGACATCTGCGCCCGATCGAGGCTTGGGTGGACCCGCGCCTGCTGGACTTTGGCACCGTATGGGCGGCGGCGGGCACGCCCCGCCATGTCTTTGCCATCGCGCCGGACGATCTGATCCGTGTTACCGGCGCCCGACAGGCGGATTTCACCGCATGACAGCAAAAAGGGCGGGAAAACCCGCCCCGCTTTTCGCTATCTTGCCACCGCGCGATAAAGCCAGATCAGCACCACCGCGCCGATCAGACCGGCCACACCCTGCGCGAGCCAACTGCCCGCCTGCGCATTCAGCCCCACGAGACCCAGAAGCGTATTGCCGATCACCGCGCCGACAATGCCCAGGATGATATTGAGAAAAACCCCCGTATCAGCCTTCATGATGCTGCTGGCGATCCAACCCGCCAGACCGCCGACAACGATTGCGGCCAGCCAACCCAAACCCTGCATGTGAACCTCCGATTGCATGACGATATGCGGGGTAACGCGCCAGCGCCGGTTCGGTTCACGGCCGCATCACATCGCTGTGCGGTGATGCGGCCAGGCCACGCTTCAGTCGCGCAGCAGTTCGTTGATCGAGGTTTTGGAGCGGGTCTGCGCATCGACACGTTTCACGATCACCGCGCAGTAAAGGTTCACGCCGTTCTTCGAGGGCATCGAACCGGCAACGACGACCGAGCCTGCCGGAACTTCGCCATACATGACCTCACCGGTCTCGCGGTCCACGATCTTGGTGGATTGGCCGATGAAGACGCCCATGCCCAGGACCGAGCCCTCGCGCACGATGCAGCCTTCGACCACCTCGGACCGGGCGCCGATAAAGCAGTTGTCCTCGATGATGGTGGGGCCGGCCTGCATCGGCTCCAGCACACCGCCGATGCCGACGCCGCCCGACAGGTGCACGTTCTTGCCGATCTGTGCGCAAGAACCGACCGTGGCCCAGGTATCAACCATCGTGCCCTCATCGACATAGGCGCCCAGATTGACAAAACTGGGCATCAACACCACGCCCTTGGCGATATAGGCCGAGCGGCGCACGATGCAGTTCGGCACACCGCGAAAACCCGCATCGCGCCAGCGGCTCTCGTCCCAGCCGGCGAACTTGCTGTCCACCTTGTCCCACCAGGTGCCGCCCTGCGGGCCGCCGGCGTGGATCTCCATATCCTTCAGGCGGAAACCCAGCAGCACGGCCTTTTTCGCCCATTGGTTCACATGCCAGTCTTGGCCACGTTTTTCGGCGACGCGCAGCACGCCCTTGTCCAGCGCCTCTAGCGTTGCCTCGACGGCGTCGCGGACCTCACCCTTGGTGGTGGGGTTGATCTGGTCGCGGATCTCCCAGGCGGATTCGATGGCGGCTTCAAGTGCGTCATTCGACATGGTCTGGCCTCTCAACGGTGGAAACTCTTGTGCAAGGGCTATAAGCCGAGGGCTTCGGCCGCGCAATGTGCGGCAGTTTCTGCCAGAGGATTGGATGACGGAACCAGACGAGCGCAGCCACCCGTTTCGCGACAGCCAGCAGGACGCGGCGACGGCAAAGACCACCCCCGACACGCCCCAAACGCGTGCGCCGGCCTATCGGTTGGCCTTTACCGACCCCGAATTCCTGCTGCGCGAGGAACTGCGCCCGGTGCGGTTGCAGCTTGAACTGCTGAAACCGCAGATGGTCATGGATGCGCGCGGCATTCGTTCGACCGTGGTGATGTTCGGCGGCGCCCGCATCCCCTCGCCCGAGCGGCGCGAAGGGGCGCGCACGCCCACGCTGGCCGCCCTGTCGCATTATTATGACGAAGCGCGCCGTTTTGCCCGGCTGATGACGGAACGCAGTCTGAAAACCTATGGCGCCGAGAACGTGATCTGCACCGGCGGCGGTCCGGGGGTCATGGAGGCCGGAAACCTGGGCGCGCACGAGGCCGGAGGCAACTCGATCGGGCTGTCCATCGTGCTGCCGCACGAGCAGGCGCCGAACGCCTATGTGACGCCGGACCTGTGCTTCAACTTCCATTACTTCGCCATCCGCAAGATGCATTTCCTGATGCGGGCCAAGGCGGTGACGATATTCCCCGGCGGCTTCGGCACCATGGACGAGATGTTCGAGGCGCTGACTCTGATTCAGACCGGCCGCATGAAGCGCGTGCCATTCATCCTGTTCGGGCCCGAGTTCTGGCACAAGGTCATCAACTGGGAGGCGCTGGCCGAAGCCGGCACCATCAGCCCCGAGGATCTGGACCTGATCAGCTTTGTCGAAAGCGCCGACGAGGCGGTCGAGATCATCGACAACTGGGTGGTGCCCTGCCCCTGAGGATGACGGCATCAGGACAAGGATCAGCCGGCCCGTCCTGCTGATCCGTTTCCCCCGCTACGTTCTGTTCGGTCCGGGTTTGGGTGATGTCCACGGGAATGCCCGGCATCCTGTCTGCAACGGCGACCCGTCTGGTTTAGTCGGGCGCCGGCTGTTTCGGCCACCACGCGATGAAATCCCCCACGGCATTGTTCACGGGCACCAGCCCCTCGGCCGGCCGATCCAAGGCCGTCGATGGCTCATGCGCTTGGGCCGCACCATGGCAATAGATCGCATGTGACAATTCGGGCCGCATCTCGGGCGCGGGCTGGTCCTCGATGGCGCGGACAGTGACGGTCCCCAGTTTCAGCGCGCGCTGAAAACATGCGTCATCGCCATAGACTTCGGTCAGGAGCGCGATCACCTTGGCTTGAAACAGGGCGCGATCCAGTGGCGCCTCGATCTCCTCGGTCGTGGAATGCGGATCCTGCTGCGAAGTCGTGGACGTTCCGTCCCGTCGACCGGTGCCCCAGCGGTCAGGAAGCATATCCCTGTCCACTACGGCGGTTTCCGCGACCGGAGGCACCTCGGGCTGGGCACGTGTCACAGCAGAACTGATAACTTCGGCCGTCTGCGTGGCGGCAGGGCCGGCACGGCCCGGGGTCTGGTTGACA
Source organism: Paracoccus methylovorus (assembly GCF_016919705.1). NCBI lineage: Bacteria > Pseudomonadati > Pseudomonadota > Alphaproteobacteria > Rhodobacterales > Paracoccaceae > Paracoccus > Paracoccus methylovorus. The sequence continues at coordinate 276,779 of NZ_CP070368.1, read as the reverse complement.
GTTGGAATCATGACGCACCCGACGGTTCGTGATCTGGACGGGTCCAGCGTAGCGGATGAAATCGGGCTTTCACCGATTCCTTGCCGGGCTTTTTCCTAAAATTCTAACCATTTTAATGGGTTCATTCCCGGTGATAGGGACTGCCAGCCAGAATCGTCGTCGCGCGATAGATCTGTTCGGCCAGCATGACGCGCACCAGCATATGCGGCCAGACCATGCGGCCAAAGCTGATGGCAAGATCGGCCCGGTCGCGCAGACTGGGGTCAATGCCGTCCGCGCCGCCGATCACAAAGGCAACGTCGCGCGCCTGATCGCGCCAGTCGGCGATACGTGCTGCGAATTCCGGGGAACTGGCCATCTGGCCACGCTCATCCAGCACCACCAGCGCGGCACCGTCCGGGATCGCCTTGGCCAGCAGCGCCGCCTCGGCCATCATACCGCCGCCGCGCCTGTCCTCAACCTCGGTCAGCGTCACGGCGGGCAGGCCGAGGGCCCGGGCCGCCTTGGCGTGGCGGTCCAGATAATCGGCGATCAGTTTCGCCTCGGGGCCCTGCCGCAGCCGCCCGACCGCGGCAATGACCATGCGCATGGGTCAGATCTGGGGCTTGCGGGCCTCGTCGGCCGCATGTTCGGCCCGCAGCCGGTCAAGCGTGGCCGAGCGCAGCGCGTCGGCGGGCATCCACATCTTTTCCAACTGGTAGAATTCGCGCACCTCGGGGCGGAAGATATGGACGATCACGTCATCGGTATCGATCAGCACCCAATCGCCGGTTTCCTTGCCCTCGATCCGGGCCGGACGGCCGGTCTGTTCCTTCAGTCGCTCGACCAGCTTTTCGGCGATCGAGGCCACCTGACGCGCGTTCCTGCCCGAGGCGATCACCATGTGATCGGCCATGGCCGAACGACCGCGCAAGTCGATGGTCACGACATCCTCGGCCTTGTCGTCGTCGAGAGAGGCAAGAATGCGGTCCAGTAGCTGATCGCTTGTCAGCCCCGATTCCGCGGTGGTCGCAGCCGGCACAGCAGCCGGCGAGACGGTATTGGACAGGGTTCATCCTCCGGTCATCACGCCGATCTCCCCCGGCGCCGGGGCCTTATCAATGTAGCACGGAATCTCGTCCGCTCAATGCAGGTGCGGCGGATTTCTGGCCGCAGGCCCTGCCCGACAGACAAAATATGGCAAATTCCCCAAAGGATCGGCACATTGCACCTGCCCCGCCGCCCAGCTCAACTGCCAGGTTTCGACACCCGCCATGGCCCGTGCCTGCTTAAGCGGCGTGTCCGCCACATGCACGGCCAGCGCAAAAACGGCCACGCAGATCAGGGGGATCGCCCGCAGGATGATGCGAATCAGCATGATGGGTCCTTTCCGTGTCTTTTCCGCCGAAAATAGGGCCCATTTCTCAACTTGGAATTAACAGAGCCGTGTGCCGATATTGAATATGAAGTGAATCCGGCCTATTACTTCTGGCATGCGAGGATTCGTCTATTTCGACATTCATGATCGCGCCCGGCTTCCGGGCCGGTTCTACGGCGAAAGCCTGTCCGTCACTGCACGACTTTGACGGCAGCGGACGCTTGCGCGCGTCCCGCCGCGAACTGCGGCACCCCTCCGCCCTTTCCCAGCTAGTCTTCCAGAAAAGAGACAGCCATGACCGGCAACACCAATGCGGGCGCGCCCCGCACCCTCTATGACAAAATCTTCGACGCCCATGTGGTCGAGCGTTCCGAGGATGGCACCTGCATCCTTTATATCGACCGCCATCTGGTGCACGAGGTGACCTCGCCCCAGGCGTTCGAGGGGCTGCGGATGGCCGGACGCAAGGTGCGCCGCCCCGACCAGACCATCGCCGTGCCGGACCACAACGTGCCGACCACCGCCGACCGCGTAAACGGCATCGAAAACCCCGAGGGCCGCATTCAGGTCGCCGAACTGGACAAGAACGCCCGCGAGTTCGGGCTGAACTATTACCCGATGAGCGATGTCCGCCAGGGCATCGTGCATATCGTCGGCCCGGAACAAGGCTGGACCCTGCCCGGCATGACGGTGGTGTGCGGCGACAGCCACACCGCCACGCATGGCGCCTTTGGCGCACTGGCGCATGGCATCGGCACCTCCGAGGTCGAGCATGTCCTGGCCACCCAGACGCTGATCCAGAAAAAGTCCAAGAACCTGAAGGTCGAGATCACCGGCAAGCTGCGCCCGGGTGTGACCGCCAAGGACATCACCCTTGCCGTGATCGGCAAGACCGGCACTGCCGGCGGCACCGGCTATGTCATCGAATATTGCGGCGAAGCGATCCGCGACCTGTCGATGGAAGGCCGCATGACCGTGTGCAACATGGCGATCGAAGGCGGCGCCCGCGCCGGCCTGATCGCGCCCGACGAAAAGACCTTTGCATATTGCATGGGCCGCCCGCATGCCCCGAAAGGCGCCGCCTGGGAAGCCGCCGTGACCTGGTGGAAGACGCTGTTCAGCGACGAGGGCGCGCATTGGGACAAGGTCGTCACCATCCGCGGCGAGGACATCGCCCCGGTCGTGACCTGGGGCACCTCGCCCGAGGACGTGCTGGCAATCACCGACAAGGTCCCCGCCCCCGAGGATTTCGAAGGTGGCAAGGTGGAGGCCGCGCGCCGCAGCCTGGACTATATGGGCCTGCAGCCGGGCACGCCACTGAACGAGATCAAGATCGACGCGGTCTTCATCGGCTCGTGCACCAACGGCCGGATCGAGGATCTGCGCGCCGCGGCCTCGATCCTGCGGGGTCACAAGCTGGCGCCGGGCGTGCGCGGCATGGTCGTTCCCGGCTCGGGCCTCGTGCGCCTGCAAGCCGAGGAGGAGGGGCTGGACAAGGTCTTTACCGACGCCGGTTTCGAATGGCGTCTGGCCGGTTGCTCGATGTGCCTGGGCATGAACCCCGACCAGCTTTCGCCGGGCGAACGCTGCGCCGCGACCTCGAACCGCAACTTCGAGGGACGCATGGGCCGCGGTGGCCGCACCCACCTGATGTCGCCGGTCATGGCGGCTGCGGCGGGGATCAAGGGCCACCTGACCGATGTGCGCGAGCTTCTGGCGGAAACCGTCTGACGGCTTTGGGCGGGGTCCTAGCGGCCCCGCCGCAAAAGCACGACGGCATTGATCGCAATCAACAGCAGCCCGGCGTTCTCGAACCAGAAATTGTATCCGACGTTCGCGAAATCCGCGCTGATGAGCATGTCCACATGATGAAAGCCCACCGCGCGCACCAGCACGAAACCGCACAACACGGCCAGCCCCAGCAGGGCGAGGCCGTTGCGGCGCATGTGCCCGCGCAGGATTTTCGTCGCCCAGACAAGCGTGATCACCACCCCCAGCACCAGCCCGGCAATGAAGGCCAACTGCACCAGGCGACGGTTGTCATACCAGCCCTGCGCGCGAGCCATGCAGCGTCCGGTGGCGGTCAGCGCGGTTTGCAGGTCCAGTTGCTTGTTCACCGCCAGAAACGCCATCAGCACGGCAATGGTCAGCCACAACCCCCGCGCCGCTCCGGCCGGACGGCGGAACAGGACCCTCAGCGCCAGAAGCAGGCAGATCAGATAGGACAGCACCGTCAGCCAGCCGGTGATCTCGGGGTCGCCAATGGTCGGCGTCCAGTCGTGCGCGATACAGGCCCGCAGGGCCGAGAAGCTGGAAAACCCAAAAAACATCAGCGAAACCCGTATTCTTGGGGCGCAGCGCGCCGGATGGGTCTCGGTTAACGGGGACGTGCGCCCCAAGTCAATTCTGCGAGGATCAAGATATGGACAAGTTCACCACCCTGACCGGCATCGCGGCCCCCATGCCGCTGGTCAACATCGACACCGACATGATCATCCCGAAACAGTTCCTGAAGACGATCCATCGCTCGGGTCTGGGGAAAAACCTGTTCGACGAGATGCGCTATAACCCCGATGGTTCCGAGATCCCCGATTTCGTGCTGAACCAGCCAGCCTATCGCGATTCGCAGATCATTGTCGCCGGTGACAACTTCGGCTGCGGATCGTCGCGCGAACATGCGCCCTGGGCGCTGCTGGATTTCGGCATCCGCTGCGTGATCTCGACCAGTTTCGCGGACATCTTTTACAACAACTGCTTCAAGAACGGCATCCTGCCCATCATGATGCCGAAAGAGGTCGTGGACGTGCTGATGGAAGATGCGAAAAAGGGCGCCAACGCCCGCATCACCGTCGATCTGGAAAACCTGACCGTGACCACCTCGGATGGGCAAAGCTTCCCGTTCGAACTGGACAGCTTCCGCCGTCACTGCCTGCTGAACGGGCTGGACGATATCGGCCTGACCATGGAAAAAGCCTCGGCCATCGACACCTATGAGGCGCAGATGACCCAGAGCCGGCCTTGGGTGTAAGGGCCTTTGCCGGGGCGGCGCTGGTCGCCGCCTTGGGATTTGCCGCCAGCGCCGATCCCCTGCGGATCGCAAGTTACAGCCCCGACCTGTCTCGCGACGGGCCGGGGCTTTTGTTGCGAGACCTTGGCCGCGAGGACAAGCAGATCGAGGCAGCGGTGCAGGTCATTGCCGAAACCCGGCCCGATATCCTGCTGCTGACCGATTTCGACTGGGATCTTGAGGGGCGCGCGTTAGAGGCCTTTGCCACAAAGCTGGCGCGGGCGGGGCTGGATTATCCGCACCGCTTCGCTGCCCGCCCGAATTCCGGGATGGCGACCGGGCTGGACCTGAATGACGACGGCCGGCTTGCCACGGCGGACGACGCGCAAGGGTTCGGCAGCTTTTCCGGGCAGGGCGGGATGGCGATCCTGTCGCGCCATCCGATCGGGCCGGTCACGGATTACACGGATGCCCTGTGGCGCGACCTGCCCGGCCACCTGATGCCGCCTTTGCCCGAAAAGGTCGCAGCGGTCCGCCGCCTGTCCTCGACCGCGCATTGGGACGCCGTGATCGCGGTCGGGAACGAGCCGCTGCACCTGCTGGCCATGTCTGCGACGCCTCCGGTCTTCGACGGCCCCGAGGATCTGAACGGGCGGCGCAACCATGACGAACTGGCGTTCTGGCTGCATCACTTGCCCGAGGGGCCCTTCGTGCTGGCGGGGAACCTGAACCTGGACCCCATGGACAGCGAGGGCCGCCCCGAGGCGCTGGCCCGAATCATGGATCATGTCACCGATCCCCTGCCTCGCAGCGCCGGCGGGGCCGCGGCAAAAGGCGGCGTCAACGACAGCCACAGGGGCGATCCGGGCCTTGATACCGGCGACTGGCCCGACGACAGGCCGCCGGGCAATCTGCGCGTTGATTACGTCCTGCCCGCAAAGCCGCTGACGGTGCTGGATGCGGGGGTGTTCTGGCCAGCCGAGGGGCTGCTGGCCGATGCTGCGCTGACCGCATCAGCGCATCGGCTGGTCTGGGTCGATCTGGACTGGCCCCCCGGCCCCTGATTCTCCCCGTCCCTGATTCCGCTTGCCGCAGGTGCAGCATCACGGGTAATATGCCCGTGTATCGGTGCCCCATACGGGGCCAAAAGGGAATGCGGTGCGGCCTTGGATATCCGGGGCCCAATCCGCAGCCGCCCCCGCGACTGTAGACGGAGAGCGGACGCCCATCACGCCACTGGCCATCATATTGGGCCGGGAAGGCGGGCGTCTGCCGTGACCCGTGAGCCAGGAGACCTGCCGATGCGTGAAACCACAACGTCGTCGGGTTGGACGACTACAGGAAAGGGTCGCAAATGACCGCAAAACCAATGACCGCAACCGGCGTCAGCCGGGCCTCGGTCCTGTTTCCGGCCATCGCCGTTTTCGCCATCGGCTTCGGGCTGATCTTCATGGCCGGGCTGGTGCAGGCCGAGACCCTGCATGACGCCGCCCATGACGTGCGTCACGCCACCGGCTTTCCCTGCCACTGACATGTTCTCACGCATTTTGACCAGCGGATTGATCGCTGGTGCTGTAACGGGGCTGATTGCCGCCCTGTTGCAGCTATATTTCGTGCAGCCCGTACTGCTTCATGCCGAACTTTACGAATCCGGCCAACTGGTTCACTTCGGCGCCGATGTCATCGACGCGCATCAGGATATTGGGCCCTTCGACTGGACCCGCAACGGGCTGTCGGTCCTGTTCACCATGATGGTCTATGCCGGCTATGGGCTGATGCTGATGGCGCTGATGGCGGTTTCCGAATCGCAGGGCAATGCGGTCACGGCGCGGCAGGGTCTGCTGTGGGGGCTTGCGGGCTTTCTGACCATGCAGCTTGCCCCCGCCTTCGGCCTTGCCCCCGAGGTGCCGGGCGTCGGCGCCGCCCATGTCGAGATCCGTGCCATCTGGTGGCTGGGCACCGCGCTGGCGACAGGGCTGGCGCTGTGGCTGATCGCCTTTGGCAAGGGCTGGGCGGCCTGGGGGGCGGCGCTCGTGCTGATCCTTGCGCCGCATCTGATCGGCGCGCCGCAGCCCGACGCCTATATCGGTCCGGTCCCGCCCGAGCTTTCGGCCGAATTCGCCGGTCGCGCGCTGGGTGCCGGGGCGATGGCCTGGGTGTTGCTTGGCCTGCTGGGCGGCTGGTTCTGGCAACGCGAAGGCCAGAACGCACCCCTGCCGCAAACCGCCTGATCAGGGCAGGTACGGCTGGCCGGGGGCGTGGTGTTGCGCGCCCGGCCTTTTCCAGAACCGAACCGGGGAACGTCATGGACCGCTCGATCCCGATGCTGCTGATCGGCCTGATCTTCGGCGGCGGCATGGGCTTTGTCATCGCCGCCGCCAATGGCATCACGCTGGACGGCCACGATCATGGCGGGCATGGGCACAGCGCACAGGGCATGACCCATGACCACGGCCCGCCCATCGACCTGCCGCCCGGCAGCGCCACCATCTCGGCCCGGCTGGAGCCTGACAGCGTTTCGGGCTGGAACCTGTTCATTCAGGCGCAGGGCTTTGGCTTTGCCCCCGAACATGCGGGACTTTCCGCCCGCATGGGCGAAGGCCACGCGCATCTTTACCTCAACGGCACCAAGGTCGCCCGGCTCTATGGCCCGGCCCATCACCTCGACGCGCTTGCTCCCCAAGATCGGCTGCTGGTCGAACTGACCTCGAACGACCACCGCCCGCTGACCGTGGCGGGCCAGCCGCTTGCCGTTGGCCTGACCGTGCCCGAACGCCCCGTCACCATCCGCGCCGAGGCCGAGGGTCTGCCCGACCCGGCCATATGCGCGACGCCCTGAAATAGGCCGGCCAACCGCCGCGTCCGCCTACATCTTTTCGCCGGGCAATTGGCTGGCCTGCCGGACCCAATCGGCAAATTGCTCCTCGTCGAACGGCCCTTCGGGGATGTGCAGGTAGCGCACCTCCGGCTGTTTCGAGGCGACGGGCGGCATCGGCTCAAGCTGCGCGCCGCGAAAGAAGCCAATCTTGATGTATTTCGTCATGCAGTGAAAGCTCAGGAACCAATGCCCCTCTTCGACCCCGTAAAAGGGCGAGTTCCATTTCACCGCCTTCTTCACCCCCGGCTGGGTGCGGGTGATGATATCGTCCAGCTTTTGGCCGATATCCCGCTTCCAGCCCGGCATCGCGGCGATATAGGCCCTGATGGGGGCCTCGCCATAACCCTTGGGGATCTGCGGGTTGCCACCCGAAAGCAGCTTCGGCTTGTCCATCGGTCTAGAACTCCACTCCCGGCTGGGCCTTGATGCCGGCGCGGAAGGGATGCTTGATCTGCTCCATCTCCGTCACCAGATCGGCCAGTTCGATCAGTTCGGGCTTGGCGTTGCGTCCGGTCAGGACCACATGGGTCATGGGCGGTTTCTCATCGCGCAAAAACGCCAGCACCTCGTCCAGTTCCAGATAATCATAGCGCAGTGCGATGTTGATTTCATCCAACAGCACCATGCGGATGTCCGGATCGCGGATCAGCTCCTTGGCCTTTTCCCAACCGGCGCGGGCGGCAGCGATGTCACGCTCGCGGTCCTGGGTTTCCCAGGTAAAGCCCTCGCCCATGACGTGGAACCGGCAGAGATCGCCGAAATGCGTGGTCAGCACCCGACGTTCGCCCGTATCCCAGCCGCCCTTGATGAACTGCACCACGGCGCAGGGCATCTCATGCGCAATGCAACGCAGGATCATGCCGAACCCGGACGAGGACTTGCCCTTGCCCTTGCCGGTATGGACGACGATCAGGCCCTTTTCGCCCTGCTTGTCCTGCATCATCTTATCGCGGGCGACCTTGATCTTGGCCATTTTTTCGGCGTGGCGGGTATTGTCGTCGGTCTGCATCGGGGACTCCTTTGCTTGACAAGTCGGGACCGGGCGCGCACAGACAATTGGCGCTGGTTCCTGTCCTACGACAGGCGAAGAGGGAATGCGACAGGCTTGCGCCTGAAAGCAGCCGCCCCCGCGACCGTGACCGGAAAGGTCGCCCCAAAGCCACTGGCGAAAGCCGGGAAGGCGGGGTGCCCGTGGGCCAAAAGCCCGAATCCGCAAGCCGGGAGACCTGCCAGCGCGAAGGATTTGACCGGCGGACGGGGTGTTCCTGCTGGGGCTTGGGTCATATTGCCCTGCCTCGCGCCGCCTTGATGGATAAGGGCGCATGATCGTCACGCTGCATGTCTGCATTACCTGCCGCGCCAGCCACCCCGTCCTCGACGGTGAGCCGGTTCCCGGCGCGCGGCTGCATGATGCCCTGACCGCTCAGGAAACCCCCGAAGGTGTGCGCATCGTCCCCGTGGAATGCCTGTCCGCCTGCACCAATGGCGCCGCCATCGCGCTGTCGGCGCCGGGCCGCTGGACCTATGTCTATGGCCATATGACGGCCGAGGACGCACCCCAGATCCTTGCCGGGGCCGCAGCCTATGCCGGCACCACCGACGGTATCGTGTCCTGGCGCGAACGCGTCACAATTTTCCGCAAGCGCAGCCTCGCGCGTATTCCACCGATTGGATAAGACATGAGCGATCTGACCAAGACCCCCGTGACCGTCATCACCGGCTTTCTCGGCGCCGGCAAGACAACGCTGATCCGTCACCTGATGTCGCAGCCACAGGGCAAGCGGCTGGCGGTTCTGGTCAATGAATTCGGCACCATGGGGGTCGATGGCGAGATCCTGAAAAGCTGCGCCGACGACAACTGCCCGGCGGAAAACATCATGGAGCTGTCGAACGGCTGCATCTGCTGCACCGTCGCCGACGATTTCATCCCGACGCTGGAAAAGCTGATGGCGATGCCCTCCAAGCCCGATCATATCCTGATCGAGACCTCGGGCCTTGCGCTGCCCAAGCCCTTGCTCAAGGCATTCGACTGGCCGGCGATCCGCTCGCGCATCACCGTGGACGGCGTGATCGCTGTGGCCGATGCCGAGGCGGTGGCGGCGGGGCGATTTGCCCCGGACGAGGCCGCAGTCGAGGCGCAGCGGGCAACTGACCCCAGCCTCGACCATGAAACGCCCCTGTCCGAGGTCTTCGAGGACCAGATCGCCTGCGCCGATATCGTGCTGCTGTCGAAAGCCGATCTGGCCGGCGAGCACGGCCTTGCCGCCGCCCGCGCCGTTATCGAGGCCGAGGCCCCGCGCAAGCTGCCGATCCTGCCCCTGACCGATGGCGTGATCGACCCGCGCGTGATCCTGGGACTGGGCGCCGCCGCCGAGGACGACCTTGCCGCCCGCCCCAGCCACCACGACGGCGCGGACGACCATGAACATGACGATTTCGACTCGGTCGTGATCGAACTGGCCGAGATCGCCGACCCCCTGGACCTTGCCGCCCGCATCGAGCGGCTGGCCCGCGAACAGAACATCCTGCGCGTCAAGGGTCACGTCGCCGTCGCGGGCAAACCCATGCGCCTGTTGGTGCAAGCGGTGGGAGAGCGAGTGCGCCATCAATACGACCGCCCATGGGGCGACCAGCCACGCGCCTCGCGTCTTGTCGTGATCGCCGAACATGACGACATCGACGAGGCCGCGATCCGGGCGGTTCTGGCCGCCTGACGCCATGCACGTCGTCTTTCGCGAAAGCCATGGGCTTGAGGAAACCGAGGTCCCGACCGACCCCGGCCAAAGCCCTGCCGATCTGGTGGTGCTGTCCTATTCCGACAGCGACCTTGGCGCTTTCGCGGCGGGGTGGCACCGTGCGCAAGGGGGGCTGCCGCCGCTGCGGCTGTGCAACCTGTCGGCGCTGCGCCATCCCGTCTCGGTCGATCAGTATTGCGAGACGACGCTTTTGGGTGCCCGCGCGGTGCTGGTCCGGCTGATCGGCGGCGAGCCCTATTGGTCCTATGGTGCCGCCAGCCTGCAGGATATGGCGCGGCGGCGGGGGATCGCGCTGGCGTTCCTGCCGGCGGACGGGCGGCCCGACCCGACGCTGGACCGCCTTTCGACCCTGCCGGTGCCGGTGCTGCGCCACTTATCGGCGCTTAGCGAACAGGGCGGCGCGGTCGCTGCGCAAATGGCGCTGGCAGAGCTGGCACAGGCTGCCGGGTTGACCGCAGGCCCGGTCACTGGTCAGGCCACAATTCCGCAATGGGGGTTCTACGACCCGCAGGCAGGCGTCATCGCAAATCCGGCATTCGGTGCAAATCCGGTTCTGGTCAGCTTTTATCGCAGCTATCTGACATCGGCCGATCTTGCGCCGGTGGATGCGATGATCCGCGCCTTGCGTAAGGCAGGCTTCAACGCGAGCGGGGTTTTCGCGCCTTCGCTGAAGGTGCCGGGTTTCGCGGAATGGCTGGCCCCGCATCTGCCGGGCCTTGCGGCGGTGGTGAACATGACCGCCTTTTCCGCCCACGACGATCAGGGCGCCACACCCTTTGACGGCACGGATTGCCCGGTGTTTCAGGTGGCGCTGTCCACCGCCCCCCGCGCGCTGTGGGCTGCCGAGGATCGCGGGCTTTCCGCCGCCGATCTGGCCATGCATGTCGTGCTGCCCGAGGTGGACGGACGCATCTTTCTGGGCGCGGTCAGTTTCAAGGCCCCGCAGCCGCGCGACACGGCGCTGGAGTTCTCGCGCCTGATCCACGCCCCCGATGCGGGCCGGATCGCCTCGGCCGTGGGTCGCATCCGGGCGTGGCACCACCTGCGCAAGGGCACGCGCAAGGCGGTAGTCCTTTCGACCTATCCCGGCAAATCGCATCAACTGGCCCATGCGGTCGGGCTGGACGCGCTGGCCTCGACCGGTGAAATCCTTGGCATCCCGCATGACGATCTGGGCCGGCGGTTGATGACCGAAGGCATCGACTGGCCGCTTTCGGATTACCTCCGTGCGCTGGCCGGCCTGCCCCAGCGCCTGCGCGAGGACCTTGCCGCCGCCTGGGGCGAGCCCAAAACCGAGGCCCCGGACGGCTTTCGCTTTGCCGCGCTCCGCCATGGCGACGACCTGATCGCGTTGCAACCCGAACGCGGCGAGGTGAAAACCCGGTCCGAGGATTACCACGACCTGTCCCGCACCCCGCGCCATGCCTATGTCGCCTTTTACCTGTGGCTGCGGACACAGGCCGATGTTCTGGTCCACATGGGCGCGCATGGCACGCTGGAGTGGCTGCCGGGCAAGTCTGTGGCGCTTTCGGACGCATGCTGGCCGCAGGCACTGCTGGGCGATCTGCCCGTGGTCTATCCCTTTATCGTCAATGACCCGGGCGAGGCCGCGCAGGCCAAGCGCAGGCTTTCCGCCGTCACCTTGGGCCATCTGCCGCCGCCCTTGGCGCAGTCGGCGATTCCCGAAAGCCTGACGTATCTGGAGCGGCTGCTTGACGAATACTCCACCGCCGACGGGCTGGACCCGCGCCGCCGCGACCGGCTGATCCTTGCCATCCGCGACGAGGCCCGCGCCGCCGGGGTCGAGGCCGACCTTGGCCTGCCCCCCGACGCCGCGCCGGCCGAAGCGATCCCGCTGATCGACCGCTTTCTTTGCGATCTCAAGGACAGCCGCTTTGGCGATGGGCTGCATGTCTATGGCACCGGTCCTTGCGCCGACAGTGAGCGCGCGGGGCTGGCCACGGCGCTGGCGGGTCGGCGGGTCGCGCCCGGCCCCTCGGGATCGCCGGCGCGGGGCCGGCAGGACGTGCTGCCCACGGGGCGCAACCTCTTCTCCGTCGATCCACGCGCCGTGCCCAGCCGCCATGCCCATGCGCAGGGCGTGAAACTGGCCGAGGAACTGCTGCGCCGCCATCTGCAGGACCACGGCGACTGGCCGCACGGGCTGGTGGTTGACCTGTGGGGCAGCGCCACAATGCGCACGGCGGGCGAGGATTTCGCCATGGCGCTGCATCTGGCGGGGATGGCGCCGCGCTGGGACGCCGCCTCGGGTCGCGTCTGCGGGATCGAGATCTTGCCGCTGGCCGAACTGGGCCGCCCGCGCATCGACGTGACCTTGCGGGTTTCGGGGCTTTTCCGCGACATCTTTCCGGGCCTCGCGCAACTCTTCGAAACCGGGGCCGAGGCGCTTTCCACCCGCGATGAGACCCGCGACGACAACCCCTATCTATCCCGCACGCCCCGTGTCTTCGGTCCCAAGCCGGGCTCCTTCGGCATCGGCATCACCAGGCTGGCCGAGAGTTTTGACCCACAGGCGCGGGCAGCGGCAGGCGAGGCGTGGCTTGCCGCCTCGTCCCACGCCATCGGTGCCGACGGCACCATCCGGCATGAGCCGCAGGCGATCCGCGACCGTCTGGCCCGGGCCGATGCCTTTGTCCATGCGCAGGACCTGCCGGAATCCGACCTGCTGCTGGCCAGCGACTATGCCGCGCATGAGGCGGGTTTTGCGGCCGCCATGGCGCGGATCGGTGCCGCGGCACCCGCCCTTTACCACCTTGACGCCACCCGGCCCGACGCGCCCCGCGCCCGCAGCCTGCCCGAAGAGATCGCCCGCGTCACCCGCGCCCGCGCCGCCAACCCCATCTGGACCGACGGGATGATGCGGCACGGCTTTCGCGGCGCGGCCGAGATCGCGGCGACGCTGGACCACATGGCCGCATTCGCCAATCTGGCCGGCGTGGTGCCCGCCCATCTTTTCGACCTTTATCACGATGCGACCCTTGGCCGGCCCGAGGTGGTGGCCTTCATGGAACGCGAAAACCCGGCTGCACTGGCCGCCCTGCGCGCCATGTTCGCACGGCTGCTGGAATCCGGCCTATGGGTCACGCGGCGCAACTGGCTGGGGATAACGCCGTGACCGGTTTCGAGATCAAGGGCTGGTGTCCCGGCGCTTTGCGGCCGATGGCCTCGGGCGATGGGCTGGTGCTGCGTATCAGGACGCGGAACGGCCGGCTGGAACCCGATCAGGCACGGCTGATCGCCGGGCTTGCGGCGCGTTGCGGCAATGGGCTGATGGACCTGACCAGCCGGGCCAACCTGCAGTTGCGGGGCCTGGATCATGCGGGTCATGCCGAGGCCGTCGCCGCCCTTGCAGGCATCGGCCTGATCGACCGCGACGAGGCGGCCGAGGCGCGGCGCAACGTGATCCTGTCGCCCTTTGCCCCCGTGGGCAGCGCCGCCTGGCGACTGGCCGAGGCCATTGCCGCCGCGATGACCGCACCCGATGCGCCGCAGGTGCCCGGCAAGTTCGGCTTCGCCGTCGATACTGACACCTTGGCATTGGCCGACACACCCTCGGACATCCGGCTGCGCCCAAGTGGCTCGGGCTGGCGGATCGTGCCCGATGGCGGCGACTGGTCGCTAAAGGCGGCGGACGTGGCCGAGGCCGCAAACCGGGCTGTCGATCTGGCGCGCTGGTTCATGCAGGACGGTGTGCAAGACGGGCGTGGGCGGATGCGTGACCTCCTGCGCCGCAACCCCGCCCCGCCGCCGGGCGCAAAGCCGCTTGCACCCCCGCCATCGTCCTACTCCGTGCCCGACACCGGCCCCGGCCCTGCGCCGAACGGATGGCTGCTGGGCTTTGCCTTTGGTCAGATCACGCCCGCACAACTGACCGCCGCAGCCGCGCTTGGCCCGTTGCGTCTGACACCATGGCGCGCGCTGTTGATCGAGGGCGCACGCCAGCCGCTGATCCCGGGCGCGATCATGGACCTCGATGACCCGCTGCTGCGCATCCATGCCTGCACCGGCGCGCCCCGCTGTCCGCAAGCGCTCGCCGATGTGCGGGGACTGGCCCGGGCGCTCGCGCCGCGTCTGCGCGCCGGGCAAAGCCTGCATGTCAGCGGCTGCGCCAAGGGCTGTGCCTATCGCGGCGCGGCCTCGGTTACGTTGCTGGCCAAGGCACCTGACCGTTTCGACCTGATCCGGGACGGCGGCCCGAACGATCCCGCCGTGCAAGGCAACCTTTCGCCGCATCGCATCCCGCTGTGACCCTTTCCGACACCCGCCCGCATGAATCAGCCACAACCAGCCCACGGAACCGCCCCGATGCTGCACCAATATGAAACCGACGGCGCGCGGATCTACGCGCAGTCCTTTGCCACCATCCGGGCCGAGGCCGACCTGACCCGTTTCGACCCCGACGAAGAGCCGGTCGTGGTGCGCATGATCCATGCCGCCGGGCTGGTCGGGCTGGAGCGGGAGGTAGAGTTTTCGCCCGGCATGGCCCCGGCTGCGCGCGATGCGCTGAACGCAGGCGCGCCGATCCTGTGCGATGCGCGCATGGTCAGCGAAGGCATTACCCGCGCCCGCCTGCCCGCCGCCAACCGTGTCATCTGCACGCTGAACGACCCATCCGTGCCCGAACTGGCGGCGCGGATGGGCAACACGCGCAGCGCCGCCGCGCTGGAGCTGTGGCGCGACGATCTGGCAGGCGCGGTGGTCGCCATCGGCAATGCGCCGACCGCGCTGTTTCACCTGCTGAACATGCTGCGGAACCCGGCCTGTCCGCGTCCCGCAGCGATCATCGGCTGCCCGGTCGGTTTCGTCGGCGCGGCCGAATCCAAGGCGGCGCTGATGGCCGATCTGCCGACCCCGTCGCTAATCGTGCGCGGGCGGCTTGGCGGCTCGGCCATCACCGTCGCCGCCGTCAACGCGCTGGCAAGCCGAAAGGAATAGCAATGGGCAAGATCATCTGTGCGGGCCTTGGCCCGGGCGATCCCGACCTGATCTCGGTCCGTGCCGACCGCGCCATTCGCGGCGCGCGGCAGATCGCGTATTTCCGCAAAAAGGGCCGCGCAGGTCAGGCACGCCGTATCGTGGCCGAGATGCTGGCCTCCGACGTCGTCGAACATGCGATGGAGTACCCGGTCACCACCGAAATTCCCTTTGACAGCCCGGAATATAACCGGCTGCTTTCGGCCTTTTACGACGACTGGACGGCACGGCTGGCAGAGTTGGCGGCAAAATCCGACGTGGTGGTGCTGTGCGAGGGCGACCCGCTGTTTTACGGCTCGTTCATGCATCTGCACGCGCGGCTGCAAGATATCGCCACGGTCGAGATCATCCCCGGCATCCCCGGAATGACCGGTTGCTGGAATGCCATCGGCCAACCGATGACATGGGGCGACGATGCAATGACGGTCCTAATGGGCACCCTGCCCGAAGCCGACCTTGCCCGCCATATCCGCGCCGCCAACGCGGTGGTGGTGATGAAAACCGGCCGCAACCTGCCCAAGATCGCCCGCGCCCTTGCCTCGGCCGGTCGCATCGCCGACGCTTGGCTGGTCGAACGCGGCACCATGCCCAACCAGCGCGTAACGCCCCTGTCGCAGGCCGATCTGGACGCCTGCCCCTATTTCGCCACCGTGCTGGTCCATGGCAATGGCCGCCGCCCCTTGGCGGATGCCGCGGAATGAGCGGCTGGGTCGTTGTGGCGGGCCTTGGTCCGGGCGCTGCCGATCTGGTCACGCCCGAGGTGCAGGCAGCACTGGCCGAGGCCACCGACGTCGTGGGCTATATCCCCTATGTCGCCCGCATTGCCCCGCGTCCGGGGTTGGTTCTGCACCCTTCCGACAACCGCGTCGAATTGCAGCGGGCACGTTTCGCGCTTGATCTCGCGGCGGATGGGCGGCGTGTCGTGGTGGTCTCGTCAGGCGATCCGGGGGTCTTTGCCATGGCCTCGGCATTGTTCGAGGCGCTGGAGGGGTATGACCCGGCGCCCGATATCCGTATCCTGCCCGGTATTACCGCCATGCTGGCCGCAAGCGCCCGGATCGGCGCGCCGCTGGGTCACGATTTCTGCGCCATCAACCTGTCGGACAACCTCAAGCCCTGGGCCTTGATCGAGCGCCGGTTGCGGCTGGCAGCCGAGGCCGATTTCGCCATGGCCCTTTACAACCCGCGCTCAAGGTCCCGGCCCGAGGGTTTCGCCCGCGCGCTGGAGATCCTGCGCGACACCTGCGGCCCCGGGCGGCTCATCTCGTTCGCGCGCGCCGTCTCGACCCCGGACGAAAGCATCCGCACCGTCACGCTGGCCGAGGCCCGCCCCGACATGGCCGACATGCGCACCGTGGTCATTCTGGGCAACGGCGCAACGCGCAGGGTCGGGGCGTGGGTCTATACCCCGCGATCCGCACCATGAAGCCAGTTCATCACCTCGGCAGGCGCGGCGGTGACGCGGCGCAGCGGCAAGGCGGGTCGGTCGATCATGATCACAGGCAGCCCCAGTTCGCGCGCGGCAGCCAGCTTGGCTTCGGCCGCAGCACCCCCGGCATTTTTGGCGACCACATGGCTGATGGCATGGCGGCGCATCAGCGCAACGTCGCCCGCAATGGTAAAGGGCCCGCGCGACACGATCAGCGTGGCATCGTGCAACGGGTGCGCGGCCACTTCGGCGAAACGCAGCATCCACAGATGGTTCAGCCCGACAAAGGGTTGCAGGTTCTGCCGTCCAATGGCCAGAAACACCGTCGAACCGTCGGCGGGCAATGCAGCGGCGGCGGATTCGAAATCCGCTGCGTGAAGCCAGCGGTCCCCGGGCACTGCAACCCACGGCGGGCGCTCCAGCGCGATCAGCGCCGTGCCCGTGGCGGCGCAGGCGGTGACGGCGTTGCGGCTCATGCTTTCGGCAAAGGGATGGGTGGCGTCGATGACATGGCTGACGCGCTGGGTCCGCAGGTAATCGGCCAGCCCCTCGGGACCGCCGAAACCGCCGATGCGGGTGGGCAGCGGCTGCGGCACCGGATCGGCCGTGCGTCCGGCATAGGAATAGACCGCGTCCACGCCGGCCTCGGCCAGCGTCCGGGCCATCTCGCCTCCCTCGGTGGTGCCGCCCAGCAAAAGGATACGCATCATGGGTGATCCCTGGCTTTCCATTATCGGTCTGGGCGAAGATGGACTTGCGGGCCTGCCACCTGCAACCCGCGATGCGCTGGATCGGGCAAAAATCGTCTTCGGCGCGCCCCGGCATCTGAGGCTGGCGGGAATCGCCCGCCAACGGGCGCGGGAATGGCCGGTGCCCTTCGGCCTTGAGCCCCTGTTGGCGCTGCGCGGGCAAAGCGTGGCGGCGTTGGTGTCGGGCGATCCGTTCTGGCATGGCGCGGGCGGCAGCATCGCCGCCGTCCTGCCTGCGGAAGAATGGCGGGCCTTTCCCACACCGGGCGCCTTTTCTCTGGCTGCCGCAAGGATGGGCTGGCGGCTGGAAGAGACGGCCTGCCTTGGCCTGCATGCCACCCCCTTCGCACGGCTGCGCCCGGTAATGGCACGGGGGGCGCGGGCGATCTGCCTGTTGCGCGATGCCACCGCCCCGGCGCAGCTTGCCGAATGGCTGGCCGCACAGGGTCTGGGCGCCACTCGCATGGTGGTTCTGGAGGCGCTTGGCGGGCCCCGCGAACGCATCCGCGAGACACGCGCCAAAGGCTTCGCGCTTGACTGCACCGCCCCCGTCGCCGTGGCTTTGGACGGGGCTGATCTGCCCCGCGGTGCGGGCCTGCCGCGCGGATTCGGCCTGCCCGACGACAGTTTTGCCCATGACGGCCAGATCACCAAACGCGCCATCCGCGCGGTGACACTGGCGGCACTGGGGCCAAGACCGGGTGAAATGCTGTGGGATATCGGCGGCGGCTCTGGCTCTGTCAGCGTGGAATGGTGCCTGAACGGCGGCCGCGCCATGACCATTGAGCCACGCGCCGATCGTATCGCCAATATTGTCGCGAATATTGCGGCCTTCGGGCTGGCGGACCGCATGCGCCCCCTGCATGGCGCCGCACCCGAGGCTTTGGACGCTCTGCCGCCCCCCGATGCAATCTTTATCGGCGGCGGCTCCGGTGCGGCGCTGGTCGACGCCCTGCCCGCCACCGCCCGTCTTGTGGTAAACGCGGTCACGCTTGAGACCGAGGCGCTGCTTCTGGACCTGCACGCAAGGCGCGGCGGCAGCCTGACCCGGATCGCGCTGGAAGAGGCCGCGCCCCTTGGCCGGATGCGCGGCTGGACTCCGGCCCGCAGCGTCACGCAATGGAGCTGGCCATGAGGGTTGCGGGCATCGGTTTTCGACGCACGGCCAGCCTTGCCTCGCTGGCCGAGGCACTGGCCCGCGCAGGTCGGGCCGACGCGCTGGCGACCAGCCGCGCCAAGGCGCAGGCCCCGGTCATTCAGGCGCTGGCCGCACAGACCGGGCTGCCGCTGATCGCCGTCGAGGTCGGCGGCATCGCCACCCCCACGCAATCGCCGCGTATCCTTGCCCTGCACGGCACCGGCTCGCTGGCCGAGGCCGCCGCCATCGCGGCGCTCGGCCCCGGCGCACGCATCGTGACCACCCGCATCACCTCGCAAGACCGCATGGCCACCGCCGCCATCGCAGAAGGAGATCCCGTATGACCGTCCATTTCATCGGTGCCGGCCCCGGCGCGGCCGATCTGATCACCCTGCGCGGGCGCGACCTGATCGCCGCTTGCCCGGTCTGCCTTTATGCCGGCTCGTTGGTGCCGCAGGCGCTGCTGGGTCATTGTCCACCGGGGGCGCGGATCGTGAACACCGCACCGATGGACCTTGACCAGATCATGACCGAGATCGCTGCCGCACATCAGGCCGGCCATGACGTAGCGCGGCTGCATTCGGGCGACCTGTCGGTCTGGTCGGCCATGGGCGAACAATTGCGGCGACTGCGCGAACTGGGCATCCCCTATGACGTGACGCCCGGCGTGCCCTCTTTTGCCGCGGCCGCAGCGGCGCTGGAGGCGGAACTGACCCTGCCGGGTGTGGCGCAGTCGGTGGTGCTGACGCGGACCTCTGGCCGCGCCTCCGCCATGCCCGAGGGTGAGCGGCTGGCCAATTTCGCCGCCACCGGCGCGACGCTGGCGATCCACCTGTCGGTGCATGTGCTGGACCGGGTGCAGGCAGAGCTGATCCCGCATTACGGCGCGGATTGCCCGGTGGCCGTGGTGTTCCGCGCCAGTTGGCCGGACCAACGCATCATCCGCGCCACGCTGGGCTCACTGGACCCCGGCATCGGCGCGGGGGAACGCACGGCGCTGATCCTTGTCGGCCGGGCGCTGGCAGCCGAAAGCTTTGACGAAAGCCGGCTTTATGCCGGCGATTACGACCGCCGCTTTCGCCCTGTGGGCACCGAGCCGAGGTTCCCCGAATGACGCGCGGTCTGGTCATCAGCGCGCCGGCCTCGGGGTCGGGCAAGACGACGGTCACACTGGGGCTGATCGCGGCGTTGCGCGCCCGGGGGCTGGTCGTGCAGCCTTTCAAAAGCGGGCCTGACTATATCGACCCGGCCTTTCACCGCGCGGCGGCTGGACGCGAATCCTTTAATCTGGACAGTTGGGCCATGGGCCGGGCGCAGATCGCGCATCTGATTGGCGCGGCCACGGGCGCGGATATCGCGTTGGCCGAGGGTTCGATGGGGCTGTTCGACGGCGTGGCCCGCGCGGGCGGCTGCGGCAACGGCGCCAGCGCCGACGTCGCGGCGCTGACCGGCTGGCCGGTGGTGCTGGTCATGGATTGCAAGGGGCAGGCGCAATCGGCCGGCGCCATCGCGCTGGGATTTCGCGAGATGCGCCGCGATGTGCGTTTGGCGGGCGTGGTGCTGAACCGCGTTGCCTCGCCCCGGCACGAGGCGTTGATGCGGCACGCGCTGGACGCGCTGGCCATCCCGGTGCTGGGTGTCCTGCCGCGCGCCGCCGGGATAGAGCTGCCCGAGCGGCATCTGGGCCTTGTGCAGGCGCAGGAACACGCGGCGCTGGATGCCTTGCTGCTTGCGGCGGGCAAGGCGGCGGCGCAACATCTGGACCTTGACGCCATCATCGCCGCAGCCTCGGGCGGCATCGCGACACAGCCTTTCAGCCAACTGCCGCCGCCTGCCGAACGCATCGCGCTGGCGCAGGACGACGCATTTTCCTTTGTCTATCCGCATCTGGTTGCCGGATGGCGCGCGGCGGGGGCGACCATCCTGCCCTTTTCCCCGCTGGCGGATCAGGCACCCGACGAAAGTGCCGGGGTCTGCTGGCTGCCGGGTGGCTATCCCGAACTTCACGCGGGCCAATTGGCACAGGCCGCACAGTTCCGCGACGGGCTGCGCCGCTTTGCCGAAACCCGCCCAGTGCATGGCGAATGCGGCGGCTATATGGCCATGGGGGCGGGCTTGATCGATGCGGACGGCACACGGCATCGCATGGCCGGGCTGCTGGGGCTGGAGACCAGCTATGAAAAGTGTCGGATGCACCTTGGCTATCGCCGCGCCGCGCCTTTGGCCGGGCTTTACCAGCGCGCACTTGCGGGACACGAGTTCCACTATGCCACGATTCTTGCCCAGCCCGACGCGCCGCTGGCCCAAGTCACCGATGCGAATGGCGATACGGTCCCCGAGACCGGCTCGCGCCGCGGCCATGCCACCGGCACCTTCTTCCATCTGATCGGAGAAGCGCCATGATCGAGCTTGCGCTGATCGGCATCGGCACAGGCAGTCCCGGCCACCTGACGCGCGAAGGTATCGCCGCCATGGCGGATGCCGACCTGATCCTGATACCCGCAAAGGGCGACGACAAGGCCGATCTGGCCGATCTCCGACGCGCGCTTTGCCAGCAGGTGCTGACCAGCCCTCCGCCGTTGGCCCTGTTCGACATGCCCCTGCGCGACGTCAGAGACGGTTACAGGCAGGGGGTCGAGGCGTGGCACGACGCCATCGCCACCCGATGGGAACAGGTGATCCGCGACCATGGCGCCCTTCGGCCGGCACTGCTGGTCTGGGGCGATCCCTCGCTTTACGACAGCACGCTGCGCATCGCGGAACGGGTGGCGCGCCGCCTGCCGCTGCGCCTGCGCGTCATCCCCGGCATCACCGCGATACAGGCGCTGTGCGCCGCCCATGCCATACCGCTGAATGCAGTGGGCGCCTCGGTGCAGATCACCACCGGCCGCCAGATCCGCGACCATGGCTGGCCCGAGATGGTGAATGGGAACTTGGACCGGCTGGTGGTGATGCTGGACGGGGAATGCTCATTCCAGCACCTCGATCCTAAGGGATTGCATATCTGGTGGGGGGCTTTCCTGGGCATGCCGAACCAGCTTTTGATCCAAGGGCCGCTGCCCGAGGTCGCGGCACACATCCTTGACACCCGCGCCCGCGCCCGGACCGAGCATGGCTGGATCATGGACATCTACCTGATCGAGCGATGCCGGTCACGCTGACCCTGCCACCGGGCGCCAGGGCAGATGCGCTGGCCGACGCGCTAAGCGGTCTTGGTCCCGGCGTTGCCTTGCGCCGTGCGGCGCTGCATGCGCGCGATGCCCGACCGGTGGTGATGGCACTGCAGGCGCCCGGACGCGGCGCCTATCTGTTCCACGACCTGTGCGCAAAGGATGCCGCCGATGTGGCGGCAACGATCCGCGCCTATCTGGCAGCACCCGATGGCTGGATCGCGGATGCCCGGCCTTGCGGGCGGCTGCGCTTTTGCCTGAAGCTGCGCATCCCCGCGGGCTGAAAAGCCGCCGCCCATACCGCGCGGAGGGAGGAGACGCGGCATGGACGGCAGTTACTGCCAGAAGAACCCCGTGCGGCGCGGGGTAACGGGCGGTGCGGCCCGTCCATTCCAGCCTGCGCCGCAACGCAGCATGGTGCAAGCCCCGCATGTGCACGCAACCAAGGATAGAGTGGTTTTGCCCAAATATTGACCATTCAGGCAGACCAGCAGCGGAAAAAAGCCAGCGTTGGCGCAGGAAAAGCTCCGCGAGGCCAAGGGTTTTCACGAAAATGGCATTACCGATGCGTTGGCAGGCTGGGCGGGCTGTGCAACTCTGATCCGGCGCGAACCCGATTGCAGCCATACGCCACATAAGAGGAACGACGACATGCGCCTGATACTTACTGCCGCCGCTCTTGCTGCGGTTCCGCTTGCCAGCCTTGCCCAGAACGATCCGGTCGAACAGGCCATCAAGGCCCGCCATGGTTTTTACCAGATGCTGGCCATCAACATGGGCACGCTTTCCGGCATGGCCAAGGGCGATCTGGACTTTGACGAAGCCGCAGCCAGCCGTGCCGCAGCCAATATCGAGGCGTTGACGCATTTCGACCTGCCCAGCCTGTTCATCGAGGGCAGCAGCTCCGCCGACGCCCAGAACAGCGCAGCCAGACCCGACATCTGGGCCAACCCCGAGGATTTTCGCGCAAAATTCGCCAATCTGGGCGAGGCGGCGACCGGCGCTTCGGACGCGGTCAGGGGAGGCGTGGGCGATGTCGGCGCGGTGGTCCAGAAGCTGGGCGGCGCCTGCAAGGCCTGTCACGACAACTATCGCGAAAAGAGCTGATGCAAGGCCCCGTCATCCGAGAGGTCCGGTTGTGGGACCCACTGCTGCGCGGGTTCCACTGGCTGCTGGCCTTTTTCGTGATCGCGGGATGGTGTCTGGGCAAGTTCGGTCCGGCCAAGATGACGCTGCATTTCTGGTGCGGCTATGTCGTGGCGGGCCTGCTGATCTTTCGCCTGATCTGGGGATTTTTCGGTCCCCCCCCGGCCCGGTTCTCGCATTTCCTGCGCGGGCCGGGCGCCATCGCGGGCTATATGCGCGGCATGTTCCTGCGCCAGCCCAGCTATTGGCCCGGCCATAACCCGCTGGGCGCGCTGTCGGTCATCGCCATGCTGGCGGTGCTGGCGGCGCAGGTGACAAGCGGGCTGATCTCGGACCCCGACGATTATATAAATGTCGGCCCGCTGGCCTCTTACGTCAGCAGCGCCACCCGGACCAAGGCGGTGGGCTGGCACAATATGGGCGCCACGCTGATCCTGATCCTTGTCCTGCTGCACATCGCGATCATCCTGTTCTATCGCTTCTGGAAGCGCGAGGATCTGGTGGGGCCGATGATCACAGGCCGTAAACAGGTCCGTGAAGAATAGCCGGCGGAATTGATCGAATCGCCCCCTCGTGTCACGCTGGGACATGCCGGGCCAGCGCCTTGGCCGGTCCGGCACGCCTGAACCGCACGAAGGAGCCGATGATGATCAGCAAGACCGTCGCCCTCGCGCTGGCATTTTCGATGGCTGCAATTCCCGCGCTTGCGGATTGCCCCGGCCACAAGAAAGTATCCAGCGACCAGACCGCGGCGACCACGCCGACCGAAAGCCCGGCCCCCGCGCCGAGCGTGAACAGCTAGCGTAAAGGGCGGGACCAGACAGCCCCGCCCTTTCCTTAGTTGAACCTGTTGTCGCGCGGAAAGCCGCGCGGCGCCATGTAACCTGCGCCAGCCCGCTTGCCGAGCCATTCGGTCAGGTCAGGTTCGCTGCGGGTTCGGCCCCCGGATTCCTGCCAGCGCAACCCTTCGGCCAAGGTGATGCAGATCGCATCCGACAGCCCGCCATCCTTGTACTTCTGCAAGCGGACGCCTTTGCCGCGCGACATTTCCGGCAGTTCAGACAGGGGGAACACCAGCAGCTTGCGGTTCTGGCCGACCACGGCGACGTGATCCCCCACGACCTTGCGGCACAAGGCGGCATCGCCGTTCAACACCTGCTTGCCGGCGCGGGTCTGCGCCAGAATATCGGCGGCCGCGACGATGAACCCGTCCCCTGCCTTCGATGCGACCAGATAACGCTCGCCATCGCGCCAAGGGAACATATCGATCACCGCGGCATCGTTCGGCAAATCCACCATCAGCCGCAAAGGCTCGCCCATGCCGCGGCCACCCGGCAGGTTATTCGCCGGCAGAGTGTAAAAGCGGCCATTGCCGGCAAAGATCAGCAGTTTGTCGGTGGTTTCGGCATGCATGGCCATGAAGGGGCCGTCGCCGTCCTTGAACTTGACCTCGCCGTCCAGCGGCTGGTGGCCTTTCAGCGCGCGGATCCAGCCCATTTTCGACAGGATCACGGTGATCGGCTCGCGCTCAATCATGGCCTCCATGTCGATCTCGGCCACTTCGCCCGCCTCGCCGATCTCGGTGCGGCGCTGACCGCCCGGGGCCGATTTGCCGAATTTCGCCCGCGTCTCGCGCAGTTCTTCGGCAATCTTCGCCCATTGCGCACCATCGTCGGCCAGCATGGCCACCAGACCTTCGCGTTCCTTGGTCAGGCTTTCATGTTCGGCGCGCAGTTCGATTTCCTCAAGCTTGCGCAGCGCGCGCAGGCGCATGTTCAGGATTGCCTCGACCTGCACGTCGGACAGGCCGAACTCGGCCATCATCAGGGCTTTCGGGTCCTCCTCATACCGGATGATTTCGATCACCCGGTCAAGGTTCAGGAAGGCGATCATATAGCCTTCCAGCACTTCCAGCCGCGCCGCGATCTTGTCCAGCCGATGGTTCGAACGCCGCACCAGCACCTCGCGCCGGTGGTCGAGGAACGCGCGCAGCACCTCTTTCAGCGAACAGACCTTGGGCACGCGACCGTCAATCAGCACGTTCATGTTCAGCCCGAAGCGCACCTCAAGGTCCGAGACGCGGAACAGCGCCGCCATCAACTGCTCGGCATCGACGGCGCGGGTGCGCGGCTCCAGCACGATGCGGATGTCTTCGGCAGATTCGTCGCGCACATCGGCCAGGATCGGCACCTTCTTGGTCTGGATGACCTCGGCCAGCCGCTCGATCAGCTTGGATTTCTGCACCTGATAGGGGATCTCGGTGACAACGACCTGCCATTGGCCACGGCCCAGATCCTCGACATTCCAGCGCGCCCGCAGCCGCAGGCTGCCGCGGCCGGTGCGATAGGCCTCGGTTATGGTCTCGCGCGATTCGACCAGCACCCCGCCAGTTGGAAAGTCCGGACCGGGCATGATCGAGATCAGCGTGTCGTCGCGGGCATCGGGCGCCTTGATCAGATGCAGGCAGGCGTCGATCACCTCGTGCAGGTTATGCGGCGGCACGTTGGTCGCCATGCCGACCGCGATGCCGCTGGCACCGTTGCACAGCAGGTTCGGAAAGGCGGCGGGCAACACCACCGGCTCTTCCAGAGTGCCGTCGTAGTTGGGGCGGAAATCGACCGAATCCTCGTTCAGCCCCTCCATCAGCGCCTCAGCGGCGGCGGTCAGGCGGGCCTCGGTATAGCGGCTGGCGGCGGGGTTGTCGCCGTCGATATTGCCAAAGTTGCCCTGCCCGTCCACCAGCGGATAGCGCATGACGAAGGGCTGGGCGAGCCGCGCCATCGAGTCGTAAATCGCCGCGTCGCCGTGCGGGTGATAGTTGCCCATCACGTCGCCGGCGATCTTGGCCGATTTGCGAAAGGCTCCTGTCGGGTTCAGCCGCAACTCGCGCATGGCGAAAAGGATGCGGCGATGCACCGGCTTCAGCCCGTCGCGCGCATCCGGCAGCGCCCGGTTCATGATGGTGCTCAGCGCATAGGTCAGATACCGCTCGCCGATGGCGCGCGACAGCGGTTCGGATATGGTCTGATCCTGCTTGGGATCAGGCTGGGTCGGATCGGTGCTGTTCGTATCGTCGGACATGGCCGATTGCATAGGCCCGGCCGCGCCTTCGGTCCAGCCGGAAATGCGCAGCTTGCGAAAGGCACGGCCTTGGCGCAGAACGCCGGGGCTAAGGAGGCGCGCATGAAGACCGTTCTGATCACCGGCTGCTCTTCCGGCATCGGATTGGATGCGGCACGGCACATGCAGGGCCGTGGCTGGCGCGTCATCGCCACCTGCCGCAAGCCCGAGGATCTGGAGGCCCGCCGCGCCGAAGGCTTCGACGCCCTGCCACTGGAGCTTGGCTGCGAGGACAGCGTCGCCCGCTGCGCGCAAGCCGCAATGGCGCTGGGACCTGTCGACGCGCTGGTGAACAACGCCGCCTTCGCCATCCCCGGCGCGACCGAGGACCTGCCGCGCGGTGCGCTGCGCTCGATCTTCGAGGCGAATGTCTTTGGCACCCACGACCTGACCCGCCGGTTGATCCCGCATTTCCGCGATCACGGCGGGCGGGTGGTCAACATCAGCTCGGTCCTTGGGCTGGTCGGCATCCCCTGGCGCGGCGCTTATGTGGCGACGAAATTCGCGCTGGAGGGGCTGACCGACGTGCTGCGCGTCGAAATGGCCGATACGGAGGTGAAATTCATCCTGATCGAGCCCGGCCCCATCGGCACAAGGATCCGGCTGAACTCGATCCCGCATTTCGAACGCTGGATCGACTGGAAATCCAGCCCCCGCGCCGAGCAATACCGCCGCACATTGCTGAAACGCCTCTACGAGCCGGCGGCGAAAAAGGACCGTTTCGAACTGCCGCCCGCTGCCGTCAGCGCAAAGATCGCGCTGGCACTGGAAAGCCCGAACCCGCGCCCGCGCTATTACGTCACCACGCCGACCCATGTTTCAGGCATCGGCCGGCGGCTTCTTTCCACCCGCGCTCTGGACTGGTTCGCACGCCGCAGCTAGGATTCCGCCGAAAGGATCCCCCATGCACGACAAACCGCTGTTCATCCTGCTTGCGATCTGCTGCCTTGCCGTCGTGGTGATCCTGGCCACCGGCATCGGCGGTTTCGCCAAGGGTGGCGAATTCAACCGCAAGCATGGCAATCGCATGATGCGCTGGCGCATCATCGCGCAGGCGATCGCCATCGCGGTCTTCCTGCTTTATCTCTGGGTAAGGAGCAGCTGATGGTCGTCCTGAACAAGATCTATACCCGCACCGGCGACAAGGGCGAAACCGCGCTGTCGAATGGCGAGCGCGTGCCCAAGCATTCCCTGCGGGTCGAGGCTTACGGCACGGTGGACGAACTCAACGCGACGCTCGGGCTGGCACGGCTGCATGCGACCGATACCCTCGCCCAGCGTATCGCGGTGATCCAGAACGACCTTTTCGATCTTGGCGCCGACCTTTCGCGTCCGCGCATGGAAGAGGACGCCGAGGCCCCCTATCCGGTGCTGCGCATCATCGACGCCCAGGTCGAGCGGCTGGAAACCGAGATCGACGAAATGAATGCGCATATCGCGCCGCTGCGCAGCTTCATCCTGCCCGGCGGCAGCGCGCTGTCGGCGCATCTGCACCTGTCGCGCACCGTCGCGCGGCGGGCAGAGCGCGCCGCCGTGGCGCTTGCGGCTGCCGAGAGCGCCAATCCGGCCGCGGTGAAATATCTCAACCGCCTCTCGGACTGGCTGTTCGTGGCGGGGCGTGTGGCCAATGACAATGGCACGCAGGATATCCTGTGGGTGCCCGGAGCCAGCCGTTAGCGACAACATGACAGGATGCAAATGTTACGACGCGTTACGGTCGTTTTTTCCCTGTCATTGTTGCCAATGGCCCGCTAACAAACCCACCGAATAGGTGACGCAACCAAAGGGGAGAGTGCCGATGAAGGTTCTCGTGCCAGTGAAGCGGGTAATCGACTACAACGTGAAGGCGCGTGTTAAGTCGGACGGTTCCGGTGTCGATCTTTCGAACGTGAAGATGTCGATGAACCCGTTCGACGAGATCGCGGTTGAGGAGGCGATCCGGCTGAAGGAAGCCGGCAAGGCCTCCGAGGTGATCGCGGTCTCGATCGGCGTGAAGCAGGCGGCCGAGACGCTGCGCACGGCGCTTGCGATGGGCGCGGACCGGGCGATCCTGGTCGTGGCCGCCGAGGACGTGCACCAGGATATCGAGCCCTTGGCGGTGGCGAAGATCCTCGCCGCGGTCGCGAAGGCCGAGGGCACCGAGCTGATCATCGCCGGCAAGCAGGCGATCGACAACGACATGAACGCCACCGGGCAGATGCTGGCGGCGATCCTGGGCTGGGCGCAGGCGACCTTCGCCAGCAAGGTCGAGATCGAGGGCGGCAAGGCGAAAGTCACCCGCGAGGTCGACGGCGGGTTGCAGACCATCGAGGTGGCGCTGCCGGCGGTGGTCACCGCCGACCTGCGGCTGAACGAGCCGCGCTATGCGAGCCTGCCCAACATCATGAAGGCGAAGAAGAAGCCGCTCGATGAGAAGACGGCCGGCGATTACGGCGTCGATGTCTCGCCGCGGCTGGAGGTGGTCTCGGTGCGCGAGCCCGAGGGGCGCAAGGCCGGCATCAAGGTCGGCTCGGTGGACGAGCTGGTGGGCAAGTTGAAAGAAGCGGGGGTGATCTGATGGCTGTTCTGCTGCTTGGAGAAGTCACGAATGGCGAGCTGAACCGCGACGCGACCGCCAAGGCGGTCGGGGCGCTGAAGGCGCTTGGCGATGTGACGGTGCTCTGCGCCGGGTCGCAGGCGCAGGCGGCGGCCGCGGAGGCTGCGAAGATCGCCGGCGTTTCCCGCGTGCTGGTGGCGGAAAACCCGCTTTACGGCCACCGGCTGGCCGAGCCGACGGCGGCGCTGATCGTCAGCCTTGCGGGCGATTACAGCCACATCGCCGCGCCGGCCACGACGGATGCCAAGAACGTCATGCCGCGGGTTGCGGCGCTTCTGGACGTGATGGTGCTGTCGGATGTGTCGGCGATCGTCGACGCGGATACGTTCGAACGCCCGATCTATGCCGGCAACGCCATCCAGGTGGTGAAGTCGAAGGATGCGACCAAGGTCTTCACCATCCGCACCGCGAGCTTCGACGCGGCGGGGATCGGCGGCCCGGCGCAGGTCGCCGAGGCCGCTGCGGCCGCCGATCCGGGCCTGTCGAGCTGGGTGGGCGACGAGGTCGCGGCCTCGGACCGTCCCGAGCTGACCTCGGCCAAGCGCGTGGTCTCGGGCGGCCGGGGGCTGGGCTCGAAGGAAAGCTTCGCGATCATCGAGGCGCTGGCGGACAAGCTGGGCGCCGCGGTGGGCGCCTCGCGGGCGGCGGTCGACAGCGGCTATGCCCCGAACGACTGGCAGGTCGGGCAAACCGGCAAGGTGGTGGCGCCTGAGCTTTACGTGGCGGTGGGCATCTCGGGCGCGATCCAGCACCTCGCCGGGATGAAGGACAGCAAGGTGATCGTGGCGATCAACAAGGACGAAGAGGCCCCGATCTTCCAGATCGCCGACTTCGGTCTCGTCGGGGATCTGTTCACAACCGTCCCGGAACTCACAGGGAAGATCTGAGCTTCTTCGTTGCATAAATACCCTAGGGGGCAACGCCTTGCGCGCGCCCACCGAAACTTCCAAACCGCCCGGCACCACACCGGGCGGTTTTTGCATTGAACGTCCAACCCGCTTGCGCCTATCGTCCGGCCTGACCGACGAAAGGATGAGTTCATGGCGATTCAATCGGTAGGCGTGATCGGCGCCGGACAGATGGGCAATGGCATCGCGCATGTCTTTGCACTGGCGGGTTATGACGTGCTCATGACCGACATCTCGCGCGAGGCGCTGGACAAGGCCGTGGCTCTGATCGACCATAACCTGGAACGTCAGGTCAGCCGCGGCAAAATCTCTGCCGAGGACCGGGCTGCGGCAATCAAGCGCATCACAACCACCCAGACGCTTTCCGATCTGGGCAAGACCGACCTGATCATCGAAGCCGCGACCGAGCGCGAAACCGTCAAACAGGCCATTTTCGAGGATCTGCTGCCGCATCTGAAACCCGAGACCATCCTGACCTCGAACACCTCTTCCATCTCGATTACCCGGCTTGCCAGCCGGACCGACCGTCCTGAACGCTTCATGGGTTTCCACTTCATGAACCCGGTCCCGGTCATGCAACTGGTCGAGTTGATCCGCGGCATTGCCACCGATGAGGAAACCTATCGGGCCTTGGTGGAAGTGGTCGAAAAGATCGGCAAGACCTCGGCCAGTGCCGAGGACTTCCCGGCCTTTATCGTCAACCGCATCCTGATGCCGATGATCAACGAAGCAGTCTATACGCTTTACGAGGGCGTAGGGTCAGTCAAATCCATTGATCAGTCGATGAAGCTGGGTGCCAACCATCCGATGGGGCCACTGGAACTGGCGGATTTCATCGGCCTCGACACCTGTCTGGCCATCATGAATGTGCTGCATGAGGGGCTGGCGGATACGAAATACCGCCCCTGTCCGCTTTTGGTGAAATATGTCGAGGCCGGCTGGCTTGGCCGCAAGACCGGGCGCGGATTTTATGACTATTCCGGCGAGGAGCCGGTCCCGACGCGCTGAGGGCAAGAGGGGGCTCTGCCCCCACACCATGCGGACCCCCTGATGGGGTCCGTATGGTGTTCCCCCGGGGTATTTTCACAACAAAGAAGATCAGGTTTTCTTGCCGATTTTCGGCTCGGTTCCAGCGAGAATGCGGCCGATATTCGCGCGATGGCGAATGAAGATCAGCATCGCCATGAAGCCGGCAACCGCGGCCATGCGGGCACCGTCGAGCCAGAGGGCGACGAAGGGCGTCAGCGCAGCAGCGATCAAGGCCGAGAGCGACGACATCCGGCTGACCAGCGCCGTCACCAACCATATTCCGCAGGCCGCGAGACCCAATTTCCAATCCAGCGCCAGCAGCGTCCCGATGAAGGTCGCGACCCCCTTACCGCCTTGAAAGCCCAGCCAGATCGGGAACAAATGACCAAGAAAGGCCGCGGCACCCGCGATCAGTGCCGCATCCGGTCCGGCAAGCCAGCGGGCCAGCAGGACGGCAATGGCGCCTTTGCCGCCATCCAACAGCAACGTCGCTGCCGCCGCCGGCTTATTGCCGGTACGCAGCACATTGGTGGCGCCGA
Organism: Paracoccus methylovorus; assembly: GCF_016919705.1. Lineage (NCBI taxonomy): Bacteria > Pseudomonadati > Pseudomonadota > Alphaproteobacteria > Rhodobacterales > Paracoccaceae > Paracoccus > Paracoccus methylovorus. Next base: position 245,962 of record NZ_CP070368.1, on the reverse strand, counting down.
TATTTCCCGAGCCGATCAGGCGCAGGTCGCCAAGACCCAGCGCCCGCGTGATGACGATGCCAAAGGGAATTGCCCCCAGCAGATAGCCGATCCCGGCCCAGAGGATCAGGGTCATGCGACCTCTCCGAAGACGCGGCGACCGGCGACCCAGGTGCCCAACACCCTGCCCTCCATCCGGGCGCCGTCGAAGGGGGTGTTCTTCGATTTCGACAGCAGGGTAAACCGGTCCAGCACAAAGGGCGCATCGGGGTCGAACAACAACAGGTCGGCCGAAGCGCCTGCCGCCAGGCGACCGCCGGGCAGGCCAAGCCGGCGCGCCGGGTTCAGCGACATCGCCCGCCACAACTGCGGCAGGCTGAGCCCGCCCTGATGATAAAGTCGCATCGCCGCCGGCAGCAGGGTTTGCAGGCCCACCGCACCCGGCGCCGCCTCGGCAAAGGGCAGACGCTTGGATTCCTCGTCCTGCGGCGTATGAAAGCTGGCGATCACGTCGATCAACCCTTCGGCCACGGCCTCGACCATGGTCAGCCGGTCATCCTCGGACCGCAGGGGCGGCGTAAAGCGGAAGAAGGTGCGGTAGCCGCCCACATCGTATTCGTTGAGCGTCAGGTGATGGATCGAGATGCCGGCAGTCACATCCAGCCCCGCCTCGCGCGCGCGGCGCAGCGCCGGAAGGCTTGCCGCCACGGTAATCTGGTCGGCGTGGTAGCGCGCGCCAGTCATGGCCACCAGCGCAAGATCGCGGTCCAGCCCCATCACCTCGGCCATCGGTGAAACCGAGGGCAATCCATAGAGCGAGGCAAACTTGCCGCCCGTCGCCGCTGTGCCTTTCGACAGGCCCGGCTCCTGCGGATGGCCAACGATCAGCGCACCCAGCCCGCGAGCATAGGTCATGCAGCGCGACAGCAGCCGCGTATCCGACACCACCCGCACGCCATCGGTAAAAGCGACCGCCCCCGCATCCTGAAGAAAGGACATCTCGACCATTTCGCGTCCTTCGCGGGTCCGGGTCAGCGCCGCCATGTGGCGGATGTTCACCGGGGCATCTGCCGCGCGGCGCGTGGCGAATTCCAGCGATTCGGGCGTATCGATTGGCGGCAAGGTGTCTGGGCGGGCGATAACCGTCGTCACGCCGCCTGCCGCCGCCGCCAATCCGGCACTGCGAAAGCTTTCCTTATGCCGTTCACCCGGTTCGCCGATCTTGACGCCCCAGTCGATCAGCCCCGGGGCAAGGTATTTGCCACCGCAATCAACCAGTTCGGCACCCTGTGGGGCCTCGGCCCCCACGGCATCGATCAGACCGTCGCGGATGGTCAGCGTGCCGTCCCCGACGCTTTGCGCCTCGGGATCGATCAGGCGGGCGTTGTGGAAATGCAAGATCATGCCATCATCTCCGCTGCCTTGGCGCCGCGTTCCGCCCGCAGGTTGCGCGCCAGCAGGTCCATCGCCGCCATGCGTACTGCAACACCCATCTCGACCTGGTCCTGAATGACGCTGCGGTTGATGTCGTCGGCGATGGTGCCGTCGATCTCGACCCCCCGGTTCATCGGTCCGGGGTGCATGACGATGGCATCCGGCGCCGCCAGCGCCAGTTTTTCGGCATCCAGACCCCAGCGGTGATAGTATTCCCGCTCGGAAGGGATAAAGCCGCCGTCCATCCGTTCCTTCTGCAGACGCAGCATCATCACCACATCGGCACCCTTCAGCCCCTCGCGCATGTCCTCGAACACCTCGCAGCCCCAGTCCCGCACGCCCGCGGGCATCAGCGTCGCCGGCCCGACCAGACGCAGCCGGCTTTCCATCTTGCCCAGCAAAATCAGGTTCGAGCGCGCAACCCGGCTATGGGCGATATCGCCGCAGATCGCCACGGTCAGCCGGTGCAACCTGCCCTTGGCGCGGCGGATGGTCAGCGCATCCAGCAGCGCCTGCGTGGGATGTTCATGCCGCCCGTCGCCCGCGTTCAGAACGGCGCAGTTCACCTTTTGCGCCAGCAGGTCCACCGCGCCCGATTGCGGATGACGCACCACCAGCAGATCGGGGTGCATGGCGTTCAGGGTCAGCGCCGTGTCGATCAGCGTCTCGCCCTTTTTGACCGAGCTGGTCTGCATCGCCATGTTCATCACATCCGCGCCCAGCCGCTTGCCGGCCAGCTCAAAGCTCGACTGCGTGCGGGTCGAGTTCTCGAAGAACATGTTGATCTGCGTCATGCCTTCCAGCGCATCGGAATGTTTCACCGTGCGGCGGTTCAGATCCACGTAAGTCTCGGCCAGATCGAGAAGCGTGGTGATCTCGGGCGGGGCGAGCGGCTCGATCCCCAATAGATGGCGGGCACGGAACATGGCTTGATCCCCAAGGTCGCAGTCGCGTCCTCTATGGCAAATGCTGTGGCAGGCGGCAAGCAGCCCCTTGCCTTGACGCGGATTTTGCCGCATCGCGGAAACATGAACGAACATAGTGGCATTGTCAGTTTCGTCTCCTCGGGGCCGGGTGATCCCGAACTCCTGACCCTGCGCGCGGCCCGGCTTCTGGCCGAAGCCGATGTGGTGCTTTACGACGATCTCGCCTCGGGGCCGGTGCTGGGACTGGCCGGCCCTCAGGCACAGCTTGTCAGTGTCGGCAAGCGCGCCGGGCGACCCTCGGCCAAGCAGGAATACGTCAACGCGCTGCTGGTGGAACACGCTCGGGCGGGCAAGCATGTGGTGCGCCTGAAATCCGGCGATTCCGGCATCTTCGGCCGGCTCGAGGAAGAACTCACCGCGCTTCGCGCCCATGGCATTGCGTTCCGGATCGTGCCCGGCGTGCCCTCAGCCATGGCCGCCGCCGCCATCGCCGGCTTGCCGCTGACGCGCCGGCAAACCGCCCGCCGGCTGCAATTCGTCACCGGCGCCGATGTGACCGGCGGGTTGCCCGGCGACCAGAACTGGGCGGCGTTGGCCGATCCGCATGCCACCACGGTCGTGTTCATGGGACAGCGCACTTTTCCGCAAATGGCGGCGCTGCTGATTGAAAACGGCCTGCCCCCGGATACGCCCGCACTGCTGGCCGAAGCGGTGGGCCATCCCCATCAACGCCTGATCCGCACGACCGTCGCCGAACTCGGCCGATCGCTCGCCGCCGAAGGCCCCAGTCCGCATCCGGCCCTGATCCTCTACGGCCCGCTGGCCGAGGGGGACTGACCCCGGTCTTCTCCGTGTCTCAAATACCCAATATTGCACCCGCGCGCCCAAGAGCTATGCTGGCCGCTGAAAGAGGACCGAGATGCTGGGTTTCGTAACCGTTCAGGACAATGCGCCGGGGGCCGGCGACCGGCTGCTGACAGACACGGCCGAACGCCTTGCCGCAGCCGGACTGCGGCTGGCAGGCGCAGTGCAGATCAACAGCGAAGCGCAGCCGGGCGGCGAATGCGACATGGACCTGCGTATCCTTGGCGATGACGGCCCAATGGTGCGTATCACGCAGGCGCTTGGCCCGGGGGCGCAGGCTTGCCGGCTGGATACCGCGGCGCTGACCCAAGCCGTGGCCCGGACCGAATCCGTGCTGGACCAAGGGGCGGAACTGCTGATCGTCAACAAATTCGGCAAGCAGGAATGCTTTGGCCGCGGCTTTCGCGAAACCATCGCCCGCGCGCTGGCCGCGGACATCCCGGTGCTGGTGCATGTTCCCGATGAACAACTATCGGCATTTCACGAATTCGCCGGCGAACTGGCCGAACATCTGCTGCCGGACCAGATCGACGACTGGTGCCGGGCGCGATTGACCAGTTCCGCAGCATGACCATGCAGATCGATGCGCGTGGCCTGCTCTGCCCCTTGCCCGTGTTGCGCCTGCGCAAGCGGCTCATGGCGCTGCCGAAAGGGTCGCGGGTCACGCTTTTGGCCACCGATCCCGCCGCGGTGATCGACGTGCCGCATTTCTGTGCGGAATCGGGCCATCGCCTGATCAGCCGCCGCCAGGTCGCCCCGGGCGAGACGGAATATATCGTCGAACGCGGCCCGGTCTGCGCTATCGCCGCAGACTGATGCTGGCGATCTTTCTGAAGACCCTGCCGTTTTTTCTGATCATCGGCACCGGCTGGCTCGCAGGACGCACACGCTTTTTTCCGCCCGAGGCCACCGCCTGGCTGACGAAATTCGTTTTCTACTTTGCGCTTTCCGCCATGTTGTTCCGCTTTGCCGCGACGCTGGATGTGGGCAGGCTTTTCGATCCGGCCTTCGTCATGGCCTATCTGTCGGGGTCGGCCGCGCTGTGGGCTGTTGGTTTCGCCGTGGCACGCTGGCGGCGTCAACCGCTCGCCACCGCCGCGATGGAGGCACATACCGCCATGACCGGCAATACCGGCTTTCTGGGCGTGCCCATGCTGGTCCTGCTGCTGGGGGAACGCGCCATCGGCCCGGTGCTGATGGTGCTGACCATCGACATGGTGGTGTTCTCGACGCTGATCACGCTGATCGTAACCGCCGCAAGACAGGGGCGGGTGCGGGTCTCGACGCTGTGGCCCTTGCTGCGCGGCATCGTGTCGAACCCGATGATCGTCTCGATGCTGGCGGGGCTTGCCTGGGCCGGGCTGCATCTGCCCTTGCCGGGACCGCTGGGCGAATTTCTGGCGCTGCTGGGCGCCTCGGCCACGCCGGGCGCACTGTTCGCCATCGGGGCCAGCCTTGCCGGTCGCGCGGCCGAACGCATGGGACCGGCGCTTTGGCTAAGCTTCGCCAAGCTGGTGCTGCATCCCCTGGCCGTAGGCATCGCCGCACTGGCGGTCTTTGGGGTCGAGCCCTATGCGGCAGGCGTGATGATCGCTGCCGCGGCACTGCCCGTAGCCGGCAATGTCTACATCCTTGCGCAATATTTCGGCACCGCCACGCAGCGGGTTTCGGCCGCGATTCTGGTCTCGACCGCGGCCAGCATCGCGACGGTTCCCCTCGTCATTCACTGGATCACGAAAGGTTAGTCATGCGGGATATTTCACAACTGACCCTGACCCACCTGCTTGTCGACATCGACAACGACGGTATCGCCACGGTCACCCTGAACCGGGCCGCCAAGCGCAACGCGCTGAACGCCGAGACCATCGAGGAATTGATCGACGTCTTTGCCGCCCTGCCCGCCTCTGGCGCACGCGCCACGGTGCTTCGGGCCGAGGGACCGCATTTCTGCGCCGGGCTGGATCTGGTCGAGCACGGGCGCGAAGAACGCAGCCCCGCCGAATTCATGCACATCTGCCTGCGCTGGCACGAGGCATTCAACAAGATCGAATATGGCGGCGTCCCGGTCATCGCCGCGTTGAAGGGCGCGGTGGTCGGCGGCGGGCTGGAGCTTGCATCCTCGGTCCATGTCCGGGTGATGGACGAAACCACCTATTTCGGCCTGCCCGAGGGTCAGCGGGGCCTGTTCACGGGCGGCGGCGCCACGATCCGCGTGCCCCGGCTGATCGGTCAGGCGCGGATGGTGGACATGATGCTGACCGGCCGGCTTTATTCCGGGGACGAAGCGGTGCAGATCGGCCTTGCCCAGTATCGCGCCGCCGACAGCGAGGCCACGGCCTATGAGCTGGCCCGACGGGTGGCCGAAAACACGCCTCTGTCGAATTTCGCGATCTGCTCGGCGATTTCGCATATGCAGAACATGTCGGGACTGGATGCCGCCTATGCCGAGGCCATGGTGGCGGGCATCGTCAACACCCAAGACGCGGCAAGGGGCCGGCTGGACAGCTTTGCCCGCGGCACCGCGCAAAAGATCAAACCGGGCGGAAAGGGCGAATAGCGACACCGAGAAGGGCAGCGATGCGGGATGAAGCAACCATTGCTTCATGCCATTGCCTGCACTCAAGGCTCGACAAGATGAGATTTCAGATGTTGAGAAAGCAGTATCACTTTCGAACGATCCAGGGCGATCTGCATGCGTGGGATGTTCATCGGTTGATCCGGCTTTCGAAGCACCTCACTCCCAAGCTCGTCCGCTTGGAAGATATTGCCGAGTTGGATGAAAACTGGTGGTATGAAGGTCAAGAAAATCTACCCACTCCCCGCGCACTTGCCGCACATATGGCTTTGGTGCAACAGACGGATTTGGCCTATCCGATCCTGCTCTGTGCGGATGGCCGCCTTATGGACGGGATGCACCGGCTCGTCAAAGCCCTGTTAGATGATCGGACCCACATTCAGGCGATCAGATTCCCGGTCACGCCTGAAGCCGATTACATCAACGTGTCCGCAGATGATCTGCCTTACCCCGATGAAGAGGTCAGCAAGGATGTCATGGACCAACATGTACACATCAGGCCTCTGGCCGCATGCGATTACCCTGCGGCAGGTCGTATCTATTTTTGCGCTGTCCACGAAGGCACGAGAAACGCCTATAGCTACGAGCAACGGCTTGCATGGGCAGGGGAGACGATTGATCTCGAGCAATGGCAGACGCGGATTGAAGCGCTTACTGGTTTTGTCGCAGAAGTTGGCGGTGAACCGATAGGCTTCATCACCATTGATCGAACGGGATATGTCGATCTCGCTTTTGTTCTGCCTTCAGCAACCGGAAAGGGCATTGGTCGAGTGCTTTTGGACGCGGCGGAACAATGGGCCAAAGCCAACGGCGCGGCGCGGCTCACAACCGAGGCCAGTCTGATAGCACGCCCTTTCTTCGAGAAAAGCGGCTGGCTTCTGCTGGAGGAAGAGGACGTCCTTCGCAACGGCGTGAACCTGACGCGCTACAAGATGCAGAAGGATCTCGTCCGAGACGTAGGAACGTCTGCTTAGGACCCTACCCGGCCAATGGCGATGCCACGCAAGCGACTGTAATCGCCGCGCCGAATTCACTCGACCGGGCGGATCAGCTTCTTTTCCAGCACGCGCAGCACGACGCGCAGGTCGTGCCCGCGCTTGAGCACGCGCCCATCCATGCCGATCACCGCATATTGACCCTGCGCATTGCGCAGCCGGGGGCGCTTTTCGATACGATAAAGCGGGTGTTCGGTGGCCCGGCGAAAGACCGAGAACACCGCCATCTCACGCAGAAAGGACATGGCATAGTCACGCCATTCCCCCGCCGCGACCATCCGGCCGTAAACCGAAAGGATAACGCCCAGTTCACCCCGGTCGAAGGCTACGCGATCATGCTCGGACGGGAAACCGAAGGGCGCATTCATCATGAACGAATGGTGACACCGCCCCGACGCGCAATCAATGAAAAAGGGCGGCCCCGCGCCACCCTTTGCCGATCCAGGCCCCGGACTGTAGCCTAAAGCCCCGCCCGTCGCCGTCCAGCCATGCGCGCCAGCGTGCCGTCGCGCCACATGCTTTCATGCACGCCGACCATGACCACGTGACCCAGGATCAAAACCAGCAACAGCCAGGCAAGCTCTCCGTGCAGCGCACCGGCCAGGTTGACCGTCCAGGTGATCGGGGGCTCTTGCGCCGGAAAAATCTGAAAGCCGAAGGGGGCAAAGGCCCGCTCGCCGCCATAGGCGCGCAACAACGCGATGGTCGGCACCAGCGCCATCACCAGATACAGCGCCATATGACCCAGCCGCGCCGCCAGCCCCCAAAAACCCGCACCGTGATCCGGCCGGCTGCGGCGGTTCACCAAGGCCCAGACCACCCGCAGCGCGATCAGCACGAACAGCACCGTTCCCACCGCCTGGTGCGAGCCAACGAAGAACGCCACCACCGGCTGACGTCCCAAAAGCAATTTCAGCCCCATGCCGAAGAACTGCCACAGCATCAGCGCGGCAATGCTCCAATGCAGCAAGCGCGTCACTTTGCCGTAAAGCTGCCGGGTATCGCGCAAAGGCACGGATTTCGGGGCCATGGTCGCTCCTGCGCGGGTTTGCCGTGCGAGTAAAGTTGACTAAATTCCTTGGCGACATTATGGCCATGGCCCCAGACGGGCAAGACCCGCGAACCGGAGTCCGGGGTAACATGATCGTCAGTTCTTTCCTGTCCTTAGAGTGTCCCACATGCCGGTTGGAGCGGGCCTGACATGAACAGGCATCAGGAAATTCCGGCCGAAACCGCCTATCCCCTGACCGAGGCGCAAGAGGGGTTGTGGTATGCTCAGGCGCTGGATCCCGACAACCCGATCCTGAACACCGGGCAGTATCTGGAACTCATCGGCCCGCTGGATCGCGATGCGCTGGCGCAGGCCGTCGCGCGGACCATCGCCGAAACCCCGGCCCTGTCGCTGCGCTTTCACGGCGGTCCAGAGGGGCCACGGCAATGGGTCGGGCTGCCGGCGATGCTGGGTTTTGCCGATCTGTCCGCCCAACCCAATGCCGAGGCGCAGGCATTGGCGCAGATGCGCGCCGACAGCCAACGGCCCCTGAATCTGGCACATGAACCGGCCGGGGCGCTGACACTGTTCGCCTTGGGGCCTCAGCGGCACTTGCTTTATGAACGCATCCACCACCTTGCCATCGACGGCTATGGCATGGTGCTGGTGACCAACCGCATCGCCGCGCATTATGCCGCGCTGGTGGCCGGGGCGCCCGCGCCCGAACCCTTTGGCCCGTTGTCTCTGGCGGCCGATGAGGATGCGGCCTGGCGCGCCTCGTCCCGTCGTCAGGCAGATCGCGACTGGTGGCACGCCGAACTGGCCCAACTACCCGAAATCGCCGGGCTGGCGCCGGGCCGTGCGGCCAGCGGTCCCGATTTCCTGCGCGATTCCCGCCTGCTGCCGCAGGCTCTGCTGGACCGGCTGGCGAATTACGCCACCCGCCACCGGCTGGGTTGGCCGGATGTGCTGAACGCCCTGACCGGCGCATATCTTGCGCGATGGACCGGGGGCGAGGCGGTGATCGGCCTGCCTTTCATGGCCCGGATGGGCCGCAAGATCGCACAGGTGCCCTGCATGGCAATGAACGTCCTGCCGCACCGGTTGCGGCTGGACGAGGATGCCCCCCTGCCGGAATGGCTGGCCGCGCAATCGAAACGGATGGCGCAGGCCCGCCGCCGCGGCCTTTACCGCAGCGAGCTTTTGCGCCGCGAACTGGGGCTGGTCGGTGGCACGCGACGGCTTTACGGACCCTTGGTGAACGTGCAGCCCTTTGACAAGCCGCCAGAGTTTCCGGGTCTGCAAACTCATCTGCACATTCTGGGGGCCGGCGCCGTCGATGACCTGACGCTGACCTTCCGGGGCGATCCGGCCTCGGGCATGATTTTCGAGGTGGACGCAAACCCCGGGCTTTACACCGCCGATGAGGTGCGTGGCCATGGCGACCGGCTGGTGGCCTTTCTGACCGCGGCGCTTGCCTGCGAAAGCCTTGCCTCCGTGCCTACCGCAAGCCCCGACGAGATCGCCCAGGCACAGGCGCAGGCCAAGGCAACGCACCACCCGGTCCCCGACACCACGCTGACCGCGCTGATCGCGACGCAGCTTGCCGCCACCCCTGACGCCGTCGCCATCAGCTTTGGCGCAGACGGCCTGACCTTTGCCGAACTTGACCGCCGCAGCGCCGCACTGGCTGCGCGGCTTGAGGAACTTGGCGCCGGTCCTGACCGCATCGTGGCCGTGGCGCTGGAGCGTTCGCTGGAATTGCCCGTGGCACTGCTGGCGATCCTGCGCGCGGGCGCGGCCTATCTGCCGCTCGACCCGGCGCATCCGCCCGAGCGCATCGCCCGCATCCTCGCGCAGGCGCAGCCCGTCGCGGTGCTGACCTCGGCCAACCTGACCGGGCTGTTTCCAGCCGATGCCGAACTGCTGCTGCCCGGTGAGTGGCCCACCGAGGGCCGCCCCAAGGCCACGCCGGCACCCGGCGATCTGGCCTATGTCATCTTCACCTCGGGCTCGACCGGAGAGCCCAAGGGCGTCGCCATCGAACATCGCGCCATCGTCAACCGCCTGCTGTGGATGCAAGCGCATTACGGTATCGACGCCAGCGACCGCATCCTGCAAAAAACGCCCGCCACCTTCGACGTCTCGGTCTGGGAGTTCTTCCTGCCGATGATCGCCGGGGCCGAGCTGGTGATGGCGCCCCCCGACGCGCATCGCGATCCCACCGCCATCGCCCGGCTGATTCGGGAACGCGGCATCACCACCTGCCATTTCGTGCCCTCGATGCTCTCGGCCTTTCTGGCCTCGCCCGCCTCGCAGGGGCTGAGCTTGCGGCGGGTTTTCTGCTCGGGCGAAGAGTTGACGGCAGACCAGCGCGACCGCTTTCACGCGCGTATCGACGCGGAACTGCACAATCTTTACGGCCCGACCGAAGCGGCGGTGGACGTCAGCTATTGGCCCGCCTCGGCCGAGGATCGGGCAAACCCGATCCCGATCGGCTGGCCGGTGTGGAACACCGCACTGGAGGTGCTGGATGAGCGGATGCGCCCGGTACCACCGGGACTGGCGGGGCACCTGTATCTGGGTGGCGTGCAGCTTGCGCGCGGTTATCTGGGGCGGCCGGACCTGACCGCGGAACGCTTTGTCAGCGGGCCCCTGGGTCGGCTTTACGCCACCGGTGACCTGGCGCGGCTGCGGCCGGACGGGGCCGTGGTCTATCTGGGCCGCTCGGATCATCAGGTAAAGATCCGGGGGCTGCGCGTAGAGCTGGGCGAGATCGAGGCAGCGATCATGGCCACCGGCCTCGCGCAGGAATGCGCGGTGATCGCGCGCGAAGATCACGCCGGCGAAAAGCGCCTTGTCGCCTATCTGGTGCCGACCGGGGACTGGCGGCCCAGCCTGCTTGCCGAGCGGCTGGCGGCCAGCCTGCCCGCGTACATGGTCCCTTCGGCCGAGGTGGCGCTGGATGCGCTGCCCGTCACCTCGAACGGCAAACTGGACCGCAAAGCCCTGCCCGCGCCGGAGTTCATCGCCTCGGGTCGCGCGGCGGAAACACCGACAGAGCAGATGCTGGCGCAACTGTTCGCCGAGGTCCTGCACCTGCCCGAACCCGCACCGGCCGAGGCCGATTTCTTTGCGCTGGGGGGGGATTCGCTGTCCGCCGTGCGGCTTTCGCAGGCGCTTGAGACAGCTACGGGGCGCAACCCCGGGCTTGGCACCATCTTCGAACATCCGATTCTCGCGGTGCTGGCCACCGCGCTGGACGCGCAAGCGCCGCATGACGACGGGCTTGGCCCGCTGATTGTGCTGGCCGAGGGCGACCCGCAAGCCACCCCCCTGTTCCTGATCCATCCGGCTGGGGGGCTGTCCTGGGGGTATCACGGTCTGGCGCGGCGCATCGCGCCCGCGCGCCGCGTCTGGGGGCTGCAACATCCAGCCCTTGATCCGGCGGTGCAGATGGCCGGCGACCTCGCCGAACTGGCGAGCGACTATGCGCAACGCATCACCACGCTGGTGCCCAAAGGACGGGTCCATCTGGCGGGCTGGTCGGTCGGCGGCATTCTGGCGCAAGAGATCGCCGTGATGCTGGCCCAGAAGGGTCGCCGGGTCGGAGTTGTCGCCATGCTGGACAGCTATCCCTGCGACGCTTGGCGTGACGAGCCCGAACCCGACCCGGTCACGGCGCTGCGCGCGCTGCTGGCCATCGCCGGCTACGACCCCGAGGCACATCGGGAACTGGACACGCGCGAGGCGGTGGTTTCCTTCCTGCGCCGGGGCGACAGCGCGCTGGGTGCCTTGCCCGCGCGGGTGCTGGACGGGGTGATCCGCACCGTGACCGGCACGAACCGCATGATCCGCGATCATCATCACCGCCGCTTTGCCGGCACGATCACGCACTTCCGCGCTGCCCGCGACCATAAGGAGCGCGCGCTGACACCTGAAATGTGGGCACCCTATGCCGCTGCGCTTGAGGTCATTGACCTGCCCCTTTTGCATGCCGAGATGACCTCGGCCGAAGCCACGGCACTGATCGCCCCCGAGCTTATCCAGAGGCTGGGTCGGGATTAAGGCTCCGATCCGGCGGCTGCGGCACAGGGACAAAGGCCAGCGCAAACACACCGCTGGCCAGCCCGCCGATCAGCCAGCCAATACCCAGCAGGATCTGATTGGCATCCGCCTGCAGATCGGCAATGCCGCGCGAAACATAGAAGCCGGGCATCCCCTTTTGCACCTGCACGGCACCAATGGTGCAAAGCGCAATGCCCAGAAAAACCAGCGCATATCTGATGATCGGCATCCGAATCCTCCTTTTCTGCCTCGACAAAAGCAGGAAAGCCTGAAGATCCGGTTAATCCGTGGCGGCAAAAGGCAGGACCAGCGGAAAGGAACCCGCAAGTGTCTGGATATGGATATGCCCCTTCAGCACATGAACCTGCGCCTGATGGCCGGGATGGTCGGCCAGATCCGCGACAAATTGCATGGTCGCGGGCGCAGGGCCATCGGGGGGCGGGCCATCGCTGCCCGAGCGTTTCTCGCGATCGCCCAGCGCCACCAGCAAGGGTAGCGAAGCAGCCGCGGCCTCCTGCGCCACCCGGCGAATCAGCGCCTCGTCCCACCAGATCGAGGGGCTGATCGCAGCATAGCGGGCAAAGCCGGCCGGCCGTGCCAGCAGCGCGTAAAGCGTGAAGAGCCCGCCGAAACTGTGCCCCCAAAGCGTGCGGCGGGCCGGATTCGCTGGCAGCCCTGCTTCGGCCGCGGCGCGCAAAGGGCCGGTCAGCCTGTCGTGAAAGATCGCCGCACCACCGGCCACACGGCCTTCATGGACGTGATCGGGGCGCAGACCGTCGCCCGGCCCATCAGGCGCGGTGAAATCCTGCGTGCGCAATTCGCGCGCAAACTGGCGGTCGATGTCATAGCCGATGCCGACGATCATCAGCCCCGGCACCAGCGCCAGATGCTCGGGCGTCAGGAAATCAAAGGCCGCATTGCCATCCAGCATATAAAGCACCGGCCATCCCTGTTCGGGCGCGGGCGCCTTGGGAACTGCCAGAAACAGCCGGTAACCGGGACCGACCGCCACCACCTTTTGCGAAAGCTCATGCGTGGGCGCGCCGGTCTCAAATATCCGAAGTTCGGCCTGTTTTCTGGCGTGATCCGGTCCGACCCGTCCCTGCTGCGACATATTGTGACAATTCCTCTGCTTGCGAATATCCAACCTCCTGCCAGCGTTAGTTGACAAGGACGGTCAGGAATATAGGTTGCGCGCTGATCGAAGCCAGCCCTGATCCGGGGTCAGCCAAAGCGAGACCTGATCTATTTTCAAGGAGTTTCTCATGGCACATCCATCACGGCCCTCGATGCGCACCCTGCTGGGGGCGTCTGCGCTTGCACTTTCGGTGATTTCGGGCCCGGTCCTGGCCGATACCGTCTTTACCAAGCCGCTGGTCGATTTTGCTGGCCGCGTTTCGGCCGGCGGCGTCGAGCGCGCCCCGGTCCACAAGGGCGGCAAGGCGTTGATCGAGGGCGAAAACCTGATCCCCGGCCAGACCGTCACGCTGATGCGCGGCCCCAACGCACTGACCGCCGAGCCGATCGCCGTCGACGCCGAAGGCAAGTTCAGCTTTGCGCTCGACATTGATGCCGATGCCGAAACCGGCCTGCAGCCCATCGTGGTCATCACCGAAAACCCTGCGTCGGCTAACGTGGTCGAGCTGAAAATCTCGCCCGAAGTGGCGGTTGCGGGCGCCGAGAAGTTCTCGGTCGTCAGCGAGCCGGCGGCGCGCGGTCTTTATCAGGTGAAATTCAGCGAAGCCGCCAATGCCGCCTTCGCGACCAGCGCCGTCGGCCGGCCGCCGGTCAAGGAATCGAAACTGGTCAAGGTCAACCCCGAGACGCTGAAGGTCGAGGCCGAGGTCACCCCCGCCGCCGCCCCCGCCCGCCCCGATGGCAGCGATGCCGGGCTTCTGGCTGTCTATGGCATCGATGTGGATGACGCGCACGGCCACGTCTGGGTGACCAACACCCGTCAGAACACGGCTGCTGTTTACAAGCAGTCCGACCTGTCGCTGGTCAAGCAGTTCGAGCCGGGTTCGGTGCCCCATGCCCGCGATGTGGTGGTGGATGAGGCCAACAGCCGCGCTTATGCCAGCGCCACGGGCACGCCCGAGATCAAGGTTTTCGACACCAAGACGCTGGAGCCGCTGGAACCGATCACCATCCAGTCGCAGATTCGCGGCGAAGAGTTCTCGACCATGGCGCTGGACATCGACGAGCAGGGAGGCAAGCTGGTCACCGTCAGCCTGTCCACACCCGAGGCCGCCATCGTCGATCTGACCTCGGGCGAGGTCAGGGTGATCGCTCTGCCGGGTGCCAAGTCCGCCTCGGGCGTGGCCTACGACCCGCAGGAAGGGCTGATCTTCGTCGCCTCGCAGGCCACCGACAACCTGCTGATCGTCAAGGCAGAAACCGGCGAGGTGATCCATGATGTCGCCGTGGGCGCCGGCCCCCTGAACGTCGCCTTCGAGCCGGTAAGCCGCAACGCCTATGTCGCCAACCGCGGCGCCGGCACCATCAGCGTCGTCAGCCCCGAGGGCGAGATCGTCGCCAACCTCGACGCCGGCAGCTTCCCCAACCAGTTGCGCGCCGATGGCAAGGGCAACGTCTGGGCGGTCAACAAGTCGCGCGGCGAAAACGACGAGTCGGGCGACCGCATCTGGCGCATCACCCCCGCCACGGAGTAAGAGGGGCGTCGACCCTGCCGGGGCGCCTTGCCGCGCCCCGGCGCATGAGCCAACGGATCCGCCATGACACTGACCCGCCCGCTGCTTGCCGCCCTTGCCCTGATCGCCTCATTTGGCTCTGCCGTGGCGGATGTGGTGGCCACCGACATTCTGGGGCGCGTCGTTCATCTGCCTGAACCCGCCCGCCACATCGTGCTGGGCGAGGGGCGGCACCTGACGGTACTGGGGCTGATCCACGACGATCCGGTGTCGCTGGTCACCGGCTGGCGTCTCGACAAGGCGCTGGACGAGCCGACGATGCAGGCTTACCGCGAGAAATTCCCCGATATCGACGAGATCCGCCCCGTCGGCTCGGGCAATCGCGACATCTCGGCCGAGGCGATCATCGCGCTGCATCCCGATCTGGTGGTGCTGACGCTGATCGACCAGGGTGATCCCGGCATGGAGGTCGCCCGCCAGCAGATCGAGGCGGCGGGGATTCCGGTCGCCTATGTCGATTTCTTCTCGCATCCGCAGGAAAATTCGATCCCCAGCCTGCAGATTCTGGGCAAGCTGATCGGCGCCGAGGAACGTGCCGAGGAATTCGCCGATTTCTACGAAGCCCGGCTTGCGCGCATCCGCGACCGCCTTGCCGCGCCCGACATTACCCGGCCGCGTGTGTTCTTTCACGTCCATGCCGCCCCGCAGAGCTGCTGCTCGACCGTCGGCACCGGGGTGTTTCATGACTTCATCACCACCGCGGGTGGGCAGAACATCGGCAACGACACCGTCAAGGGCGTGCTGGGCAACGTCAGCCTGGAATATCTGATCGGGGCCGACCCGGACGTCTATATCGCGACCGGCGGCACGCATATGGCGGTGCGGGGTGGGCTGGTGCTGGGCTCGGGCGTCGATGCAGACACCGCACAGGCAAGTTTCGACAAGCTGATCTCGGCGCCCGGCTTTTCGTCGCTGCGCGCGGTCGAGGAAGGGCGCGTGGCAGGCGTCTGGCACCTGTTCAACGATTCGCCGGTGCATATCGCGCTGATCGAATATCTGGCCAAGACCTTTCATCCCGACCTGTTTCAGGACGTCGATCCCGCAGCCACGCTGGCCGAGATCAACGCACGCTTTCTGCCCGTCACCGTGCCGGGGACCTGGTGGGTGACACCCGAACAATGAGCGACGCCATCCTGCAGCGCTATCACCGGCAAAGCCGGCGCAACGCCCTTTTGGTGGGCGTGCTGGCGCTGGCGGCACTGGCGGCGTTGCTGCTGGATCTGGTCACCGGCCCGGCCGGACTGCCGCTGGCCGATACGCTGCGCGCCCTGACCGGGGGCGAGGTCACGCGCGGCACTCAGGTCATCGTCTGGGACGTCCGCCTGCCCGTCGCCTGCATGGCGCTGTTGGTGGGCGCCGCATTGGCGCTGGCCGGAGCCGAGATGCAGACCGTGCTGGAAAACCCGCTGGCCGAGCCGTTCACGCTGGGCGTGTCCTCATCGGCCGCACTGGGCGCGGCAGTGGCAATCGTGCTGGGCCTGACCGTGCCCGGCCTGCCCCCGGTCTGGAGCGTCTCGGGCAATGCCTTCCTGTTCGCGCTTGGTGCGCTGGGGCTGTTGCAGCTTTTGGGGCGGATTCGCGGCGGCGGTCCCGAGGTGCTGATCCTGTTCGGCGTGGCACTGAACTTTACCGCCGCCGCGCTGCTGTCGCTGCTGCAATTCGTGGCCTCTGCCGATGCGCTGCAACAACTGGTGTTCTGGACCATGGGCAGCCTCGCCTCGGCGCAATGGCCCGGTGTGGTGCTGATCGGCGTGGTGCTGGTGGTCGCGGTCCCCTTCTCGTTCCGCGCGGCGTGGAAGCTGACCGCCCTGCGGCTGGGCGAGGATCAGGCGAAAAGCTTTGGCGTCGATGTGACCGGGCTCAGGCGCTGGACACTTTTGCGGGTCAGCCTGCTGGCGGCCTCGGCCGTGTCGATGGTCGGCGTCATTGGCTTTGTCGGACTTGCCGGTCCGCATATCGCCCGCATGCTGGTGGGCGAAAACCACCGCGTCTTCCTGCCCGCCAGCCTGCTGACCGGCGCGCTGGTCATGTCGCTGGCCTCGACGCTTTCCAAGACACTGGTGCCGGGGGTGCTGCTGCCGGTTGGCCTTGTCACCTCGCTGATCGGGCTGCCGATCTTTTTCGCGCTGATCCTGCGCGGAAGGCGGCGCTGATGCAGGAGGGGTTGCTGGCCCGCGGCATCTCGGTCCGCTACGGCACCCGCGTGGTGCTGGAGGGGCTGGACCTGCCGCTTCTGCGCCCGGGCGAGGTCACGGTGCTGGCCGGTCCGAACGCCGCCGGGAAATCCACGCTGTTGCGCGCCATCGCCCAGCTACAGCCCCATCGTGGGCAGGTCTTGCTGGACGGCAAGGATATTGCCCATACGCCCATGCACGAGCGGGCACGGATGATCGGCTTCATGCCGCAAAGCCTGCCTGCCAGTTCGTCGCTGGTGGCGCTGGAAAGCGTGATCGCCGCCCTGCGGTCGGGCGATGCCGTGGGCGCGCGACAGGCCGATACCACAGCCATGGCGGTGCTGGACAAGCTGGGCATTGCGTCGCTGGCGCTGGAACCTTTGTCCGCGCTGTCGGGCGGGCAACGACAGATGGTCAGTCTGGCGCAAGCGATCGTGCGCGATCCGCGCCTGCTGCTTCTGGACGAACCCACCAGCGCATTGGATCTGGCGCGGCAGGTGCGGCTGTTGTCGGAACTGCGGCGGCTGGCAGGCGAAGGGCGCATCGTGGTCGCCGTGCTGCACGACCTGGCGCTTGCCGCGCAATGGGCCGACCGGATCGTGCTGATCCACGGCGGACATACCCATGCCGAAGGCCCCCCGGAACAGGTGCTTACGCCGCAGCTTCTGGCCCAGGTCTATGGGGTCGAGGCACGGGTCGAACGCTGTTCGCGCGGCCGCATCATGGTGCTGATCGACGGTGAACACGCCCCCTGCTGACCAAGGGTCAGCGCGACGCGATCAATGCGCGCGCTGGCGCATGCGAAACGGCAAGGGCGCGACGGGCACGCCATCCTCAAGCAGCTTCTTGGCGTCCTCAAGCTTTGCCTCGCCATGGATTGCGCGTTCGGGGGCCAGACCCTCATGAATGGCGCGCGCCTCGGCGGCAAAGGACATGCCGACATAGTCCGAGTTTTCCTCGATATGGTGGCGTAGCTTTTCCAGCGCAGCCTCGTGGTCGTTTCGCGGCGTGTGCAGGTCCGGGGTATCGTTGCGTGCCTGAACGACGCGCGGGGCCATCAGCGCCTTTTCCACCCCGGCCGAACCGCAATGCGCGCATGTGACCTGACTCGCGGCGCGCAGGCTTTCAAACCCGTCCGAAGACCGGAACCAGCCATCGAATTCATGGCCTTTGTCACAGCGCAGGGTATAGCGGATCATTTCGGCTCCTTTCCCCAATAAATATCGGGGCGTGCAATAGTTTATGCAAGGTCGCGGCGCCCCAGCCGCCTGATCCGTGCGATCAACGTTGCGGGATTGCCAGCCCGCGCCAACAACTCCGCCCGTGCCTGCGCACCCATGCGCCGCTGGCCTGCCGCATCCTGAACCAATGCCGCCAGCACCTGCGGCAACGCCGCCGCATCGCAGCCCTGCGTCGCGCCCGCCTTCTCCAGATCGGCGTAATCGGCGGCGTGATTGGCGACATGTGGACCATGCAGGATGGCGCAACGCCAAGCGGCCGGCTCCCATGGCGTATGGCCGCCGTGATCGGCGAAAGAGCCGCCGGTGATGCAGATGCCCGCGGCGCGATACCACAGCGCCATCTCGCCCAGCGTATCGGCCAACAGCACGGGCACCCCCGGTTCACCGCCCTGGCTGCGGCGGGCAAACTCCAGCCCCCGCGCGGCGATCAGGGCCGCTACGGCATCGCCCCGCCCGGGGTGGCGGGGCGCCAGTATCAGCCGCAGGTCCGGCACCGCGTCACGGGCCCGCGCCCATGCGTCCAGCATCACCGTATCCTCGCCCTCATGGGTCGAGGCCGCCAGCACGGTCCGAAACCTGCCCGGCACATCCTGCCCCGGATCGATCCGCGCCGGGGCCAGCAGCTTCAGGTTCAGCCGGGGCGTCAGCGCATCCGGTCGCAGCCCCAACGCCAACAGTCGCGCCTCGCTGCCCGGATCTTGCGCGGAAAGCGCATCGATGCGCTGCAACATCGGCCCGATCAGCCCCGGCAGCCGCCTCCAGCGGGCCGCCGAACGCGCTGAGATCCGCGCGCCCACCACCACCTGCGCCACACCCCGCGCCATCGCCATGGCCGAGCGGTTGGGCCAAAGCTCGTTCTCGACCGTGACCAGCACCGCAGGGCGAACCCGATCCAGAAAGCGCCGCACGGCTTGCGGCACATCCAGCGGCGCCAACGCGTATGGATAGCCCAGCCGCCGCGCCAGATCGCGCCCGGTCAGGCTGTTCGTGGTCACGGTGATCGGAAATTCCCGCGCCAGTTCCTCGGCCAGCACCCGGGCCGAGGTCAACTCGCCCACGCTCGCCGCATGCAGCCAGATCCCGCCCGGGGCAACTTCGGGACCGGCCAGCGCCAGCCGCTCGCGCCAATCCGCACCGGCCAGCGGCGCGGTCAGCCCCAACGCCCCGCCAGCCAGCGCCGTGGCGCCGCGCCAGATCAACGCAGGGCGGCCTCGGCGGCCTCGCGGATGGCGCGGATATTCTCGCCATAGTGGGCGCTGTTGGACACCGAGCCGCCCCGGAACACCGCCGAACCCGCGACCAGCACATCCGCACCCGCCGCAGCGACCAAGGGGGCCGTCACCGGATCCACCCCGCCGTCGATCTCGATATGAACCGGACGGTCGCCGATCATGGCGCGCAACTCGCGCACCTTCTCGATCTGGCTGTGGATGAACTTCTGCCCGCCGAAGCCGGGGTTCACCGTCATGACGCAGATCAGATCGACGTCGTCCAGCAGGGGCCGCGCGGCCTCGGCCGACGTGCCGGGGTTCAGCGCCAGCCCGGCCTTGGCCCCAGCGCCGCGAATGGCCTGAAGCGTGCGGTGGACATGCGGCCCGGCCTCGACATGGGCGGTGATGATGTCGCTGCCCGCCTCGGCAAAGGCCTGAATATAGGGATCGACGGGGGCGATCATCAGATGCACGTCCATCACGCCCCGGATATGCGGCCGGATCGCCTTGCACATGGCGGGACCAAAGGTCAGGTTCGGCACGAAATGCCCGTCCATCACATCGACATGGACCCAGTCGGCTCCCTGCTCCTCGATGGCCCGGCATTCCTGCCCGAAATTTGCGAAATCCGCGGAAAGGATCGAGGGCGCGATCTTGATGCGGCGATCGAATGTCATGGCTGGCTCCCTGCACATAGCCGCTCCCGGTTACCGCCGAAGGCCGGCAGCCGTCAACTCGCACGAATGTCCGGTCTTCTTCGTTGCCCAAATACCCCGGGGGAGGCGCGCGGCACGCGCGGCGGGGGCAGCGCCCCCTTGGGCTTTCCCGCGCAGGACCTATATTGGTGCCAAAGCGCCGGGCCGCCGCCCGCCCCTGCGCATCCCTATCCGAAGGACTTATGATGACCGAAACGAAGGACTTTTCCTGGGAGGACACGATGTTGCCCTTTCAGTTGGAACGCTCGGACATGCGCGGCCGCGTCGCCCGCCTCGGGCCGTTGCTCGAACATATCCTGTCGCGCCACGACTATCCGGTCCCGGTCAGCGCTATGGTGGCAGAGCTCACCACACTGGCCGCGCTGATCGGCCAGACCGTCAAGCTGCGGTGGAAACTATCGCTTCAGGTGCGCGGCAACGGCGCCATTCGCACCATCGCTACAGATTACTACGCCCCGGAAACCGAGGGCGGCCCCGCCCGCATGCGTGCCTGGGCCAGCTTCGACGAAGGTCGCCTGCAAGAGGGCCTTCCCGGTTTTGACCAGCTTGGCCAAGGCTATTTCGCCGTTCTGATCGACCAGGGCGAGGGGACGACCCCCTATCAGGGCCTGACGCCGCTGGCCGGCGGCTCGCTCGCCACCTGCGCCCAGACCTATTTCGAACGGTCCGAGCAGCTTCCGACCCGGTTCGAACTGACTGTCGGCCGCGCCCGCCAGCCCGGCCAGCAAAACGAACACTGGCGCGCCGGCGGCATCATGCTGCAAACCTTGCCCGCCACCAGCCACGCCGCGCCCCAGGGCGACGACCTGCAATCCGCCGACATCCTGCAAGGCGCGCAATCCGAGGACTGGAACCGCGCCACCATGCTGATGGCCACGGTCGAGGCGATGGAACTGGTGGATGCCGCACTGCCGCTGCCCAATCTGGTTTTCCGCCTGTTCCACGAGGAAGAGCCGACCGCCTTCAATCCACAGCCTCTGGTCTTTGGCTGTTCTTGCGATGCCGAGCGCGTGCGCGGCACTTTGTCGATCTATTCGGCCAAGGACATCGCCCATATGACGAACGAAGACGGCATCGTCACCGCCGATTGCCAGTTCTGCGGCGCGCATTACGAATTCGATCCGAAAAGCCTTGGCTTCGAGGCGGTGATCGACGCCGAGGGCAACCCGCTGCCCAAGGGCGAGGCCGGGGAAAACCGGGCTGCACTTTGATGTCGGCCATTCGGGATAAACTGATGCGGGCCCTGTCGCACCCGACGGGGCCCTCGTCCGACTTCGATCTTGGCGTCACCCCGCCGGGCGAGGTGGTCTTGCACCCCGCCGGCGTGCTTGCGGCCTTTGACGCGGTCGATGGCCGGCTGATCCTGACCAAGCGCGCCAGCAGCCTGCGCCACCATCCCGGCCAGATCGCCCTGCCCGGCGGCAAGGTCGATCCCGGCGATGCCGATGAGATCGCCGCCGCCCTGCGCGAAGCAAACGAAGAGGTCGGCCTGAACCCCACGCAAGTCGAGGTGCTGGGTATCCTGCCGCCACATCGCACCGTTACCGGCTTTGCCATGACCCCGGTGCTGGCACTGGTGCATGGCCCCTTTCGCCCCGTCCCCGAAGCCGGCGAGGTCGAAGAGGTCTTTACCGTCCCCTTTGCCCATATTTCCGATCCCGCCAGCTATCATATCGAGGGGCGGATGTGGCAGGGTGCCCGGCGCGACTATTACGTCGCCCCCTGGGGGCCATATTATATCTGGGGCGCCACTGCCCGCGTGCTGCATTCCCTTGCGACAAGGCTTTCCGCATGACCCGTCTGACCGCGCCCTTTCTTGACGATCCGGCCCTGAAACAGGTTCTGGCCGCACTTTCGGCCAAGGGCGCGCAGGTGCTGATCGTGGGCGGCGCGGTCAGGAATGCGCTGCTGGGAGAGCCGGTGGCCGATGTCGACATCTCGACCTCGGCCCGACCTGACGAGACGATCCGGCTGGCCGAGGCTGGCGGGCTGCGCACGGTTCCCACGGGCATCGAACATGGCACCGTCACCGTCATTGCCGATGGCCGGGGCTTTGAAGTCACCAGCTTTCGCCGCGATGTCGAAACCTTCGGCCGCCGCGCGGTGGTCGCCTATTCCGACCGGATCGAGGATGACGCGCATCGCCGCGACTTTACCATGAACGCGCTTTACGCGACCGCGTCGGGTCAGGTTTTGGACCCCGTCGGCGGCCTGCCGGACCTGGCCGCGCGGCGGCTGCGCTTTGTCGGCGACCCGCACGCCCGCATCGCCGAGGACTATCTGCGCATCCTGCGCTTTTTCCGCCTGCTGGCGTGGTATGGGCGCGAAGCCGATCTTACCGCGCTTGCGGCCTGCCGCGAATTGCGGGGCGGGCTCTCCAGCATCTCCAAAGAACGTATCGGGCACGAAATCCGCAAGCTGCTGAACGCCCCCGATCCCTCGCGCGCAGTGGCCTTGATGGCCGAGTCGGGCGTGCTGCCGCTGGTCCTGCCCGGCGCGGATGCAAGCGATCTGGCCGAGTTGATCGAGATCGAACAGGAATACGGCGCAGGCGCCCTGCCCGTCTGGCCCCGTCGCCTTGCTCTGCTGGCGCCGCAACATGCCGCCGAGGCTCTGCGCCTGTCGCGGGACGAGACCCGCGCACAGGACCACATCGCACAGGCGCTGACCCTGCCCGCACCCGTCGCCGCCTATCGGCTGGGCCGCGCCTTTGCCGCGCAATCGGTGCTGATCCGCGCCGCCCATGGTGTAAAGCCCGCCTTTGGCTGGTGCCACGAACTGGCGCGTGGGGCGGCAGCAAAATTCCCGCTGACTGCCCGCGACCTGATGCCCGCGCTGTCCGGTCCCGCATTAGGCGAGGCACTGCACCGGGCTGAGGCCGCATTTGTCGAAAGCGATTTCACCCTGCCGCGCGACGCCCTGCTGCGGATCGCATTGCAACAAGAGGCCAAGGCCTGATGCATAATTTCTTTGCCCGCATGATCGACGCCTTTCGTCCGGCAGATGGCCCCCCGCCACGCCGGCTTCTGCCCTTTTTCGGTTGGTGCCTGTCGGGTGCGTGGCGCGGGCTGACGCTGGCGGCCGCGACCTCGGCACTCGGGGGGCTGGCCGATGTATTCTCGGCCGTGCTGCTGGGATGGGTGATCGATGCGGTGGTCTCGACCCCCGCCGAGCTTATCTGGGCCGAACAGGGCGGGCTGATCCTGGGCTTTGGCATCTTCTTCCTGCTGGTCCGCCCGATCATCTTTGGGCTGTCCACCGCCAGTTCCAGCGTCATCATCGGGCCGAACATCCTGCCCCTGGTACTGTCGCGGCTGCATCGCTGGACCATGGGCCATTCGGTGACCTTTTTCGACAATGACTTCGCCGGCCGCATTGCGCAAAAGCAGATGCAAACCGCCCGCGCCGTGACGGATGTGGCCACGGAATTCGTCAACGTGGTGGCCTTCGCGCTGGCCTCGGTAATCGGCTCGGCAGCGTTTCTGGTTTCGGTCGACGGCTGGGGTGCGCTGGCGCTGATACTGTGGCTGGGCTCGTATGTGGTGCTGATCCGCTTTTTCCTGCCGCGCATCCGCACCCGCTCGGCAAGCCGCGCCTCGGCGCGGGCCATGGTGACGGGTCAGGTCGTGGATACGATCACCAATATCAAGACGGTCAAGCTTTTCGCCCATGCCGAGCACGAAGACCGGGCCGCACTTGGCGCCATGGCCGGCTTTCGCGAACGCGCACTGGATTTCGGCCGCGTCTCGACTTGGTTCCGGCTGTCGTTGATGACCATTGCCGGCGCGCTGCCGGTCATTCTGGTCGGCGGCACGATCCTGTTATGGCGGCAAGGGCAGGCTACGGCGGGCGACATCGCGGCGGCCGGCGCCATCGCAATGCGGCTGGCACAGATGACCGGCTGGGTCAGCATGGCGCTGATGGGGGTCTGGGGCTCGATCGGCGAGGTTGAGGACGGCATGATGACCCTGGCCCCGCCCCATGCGCTGACAGATGCGCCCGACGCCGTCGTGCTGGGCCGTGTCGCGGGACAGATCGACTACGATCACGTCGATTTCGCCTATGGCCAGGCCACGGGGGGCATCCGCGACCTCGACCTGCATATTCGCGCCGGAGAAAAGCTGGGGATCGTCGGCGCCTCGGGGGCCGGCAAGTCCACCATGGTCTCACTGCTTTTGCGGCTTTACGACGTGGAAAATGGCCAGATGCGGGTGGACGGCCATGACGTGCGCGCGGTGACGCAGGAAAGCCTGCGGCGCAATATCGCCATGGTCACGCAGGAAACCGCCATGTTCAACCGCTCGGCGCATGACAACATCCTCTACGGCCGTCCCGACGCCAGCGAGGACGAGATCATCGCCGCCGCGAAGGCGGCCGAGGCGCATGAGTTTATCCTGACCTTGCGCGACCACATGGGCCGGACCGGCTATGAGGCGCATCTGGGCGAGCGTGGCGTCAAGCTTTCCGGCGGGCAGCGCCAGCGTATCGCTCTTGCCCGCGCGCTGCTTAAGAACGCGCCCATTCTGGTGCTGGACGAGGCGACATCGGCGCTGGACAGCGAGGTCGAGGCACAGGTTCAGGACGCGCTGCACCGCGCCATGCAGGGCAAGACGGTGCTGGCCATTGCCCACCGGCTTTCGACCATCGCCGAACTCGACCGCATCGTGGTGCTGGAGGCCGGGAGGATCGTCGAACAGGGCACGCATGCCGAGCTGCTGGCGCTGCACGGCACCTATGCGCGCTATTGGAACCGCCAATCGGGTGGCTTTCTGGGCACCGACGACGATCCGGCGGAGGCGGCCGAGTGACGCTTTGGACTGTCGAGCGGCTGGGTCGCAAAGGCGATGGCGTGGCTGTTGCCGGGGACCGACGTGCG
The DNA here is from genome assembly GCF_016919705.1 of Paracoccus methylovorus. NCBI lineage: Bacteria > Pseudomonadati > Pseudomonadota > Alphaproteobacteria > Rhodobacterales > Paracoccaceae > Paracoccus > Paracoccus methylovorus. Next base: position 221,201 of record NZ_CP070368.1, on the reverse strand, counting down.
TTGGCCGCGCTGACCCTGCCCGGCGAACAGATCGAGGGCGAGGCCACGGACGGCCGCATTGCCAGCCCCCGGATCGTGCTGCCCTCGGCCCAGCGTGTGCGCCCGACCTGCCCACATTACCGCGCCTGCGGCGGTTGCTCGCTGATGCATGGCTCTGAGGATTTCGTGAAGGGCTGGAAGGTCGGTGTCGTGACCGAGGCGCTGCGGGCACAGGGGCTTTCGGCATCTGTTGCCGGGGTGCATGTCTCGCCCCCGCACTCGCGCCGACGGGCAGTGCTGTCGGGGCGGCGGACGAAAAAGGGCGCGCTTTTGGGCTTTCACGCCCGCGCCTCGGACGTGATCGTAGACATCGCCGATTGCCATGTCCTGCGGCCGGCGATTCAGGCCGCGCTACCGCTGCTGCGTCAGTTGGTCATTGCCGGTGCGTCGCGTTCGGCCGAACTGTCGCTGACCGTGACCGATACGCCGGCAGGGCTGGACGTGAACGTGACCGGCGGCAAGCCGGCAGATCCGGCGCTGTTCCATACCCTCGCGGCACTGGCGGATCAGGGCGATCTGGCGCGGCTAAGCTGGGACGGGCAATCCATCACCCGTCGCCCGCCCGCGCTGCCCATGGGCCGCGCCCGGGTGGTGCCCCCGCCGGGCAGTTTCCTGCAAGCCACCGCCGAGGGTGAGGCGGCTTTGCTCGCCGCCGTGCGCAACATCTTGCGCGACGCCGGGCGGGTGCTGGACCTTTTCGCGGGCTGCGGCACTTTTTCGCTGCCACTGGCCGATACGGCCGATGTGCATGCCGTCGAAGGGCTGGCCGCACCGCTTCAGGCACTGGATCACGCTGCCCGAAACACACAGGGGCTGCACCGAATCACGACCGAGATTCGCGATCTGGCGCGACGCCCGCTTTTGCCTGACGAGCTGGACTATAACGCAATCGTGATCGACCCGCCCCGTGCGGGGGCCGAGGCACAGGCCCGCGAAATCGCCCGCTCGGAGGTTCCGACTCTGGCGTGGGTCAGCTGCGATCCCGTTACTTTCGCAAGGGATGCGCGGATTCTTGCCGAGGGCGGCTATGTGATCGACCGACTTTTCGTAGTCGATCAGTTCCGCTGGTCGCCGCATGTCGAGACTGTCGCGGAATTTCACCGACGCTAGCGAAATCTTCACCTCTGTGGTATTTCATAACAAAACGAAGCGCATAGCGCACACAGAGGGCAGTGATGATTCGGGCAATTCGCGCATTCTTCGCGGTTGCCGCATTGGCCATATTGGCCAGTTGCGGCGGTGGGGACAGTCTCCAACCAAGCAAGACCTATCAGGGTCCGCCCATCACGCAGGTCGTGGTGAAAAAGGCCGACCGCAAGATGTATCTCGTCAGCGGCAGAGAAGTCATCAAAAGCTACAAGATCCAGCTTGGCGGCCAGCCGGTCGGTCCCAAGCAGCTGGAAGGCGACGGCCGTACGCCTGAGGGAATGTATTTCATCGACCGCTTCAATCCGCGCAGCCGCTATCACCTGTCGGTTGGCATCTCTTATCCGTCGGCGCAGGATATCGCCAATGCCGTGGCCGTAGGTGCCCGGCCGGGTGGCGACATCTTCATCCACGGCCTCGGCCCCGAGGGGCGGGCGCTGAACCGCGCAGACTGGACCGCCGGTTGCATCGCCGTCACCGATCAAGAGATCGAAGAGATCTTCACTATGCTGCGGCCGGGCGTGCCGATCTTCATCTATCCGTAAACGCCACAGCCGGTGGAAACGACAAAAGCCCCGCATATCCCGGCGGGGCTTTTTCTATTGGGGATGAAAGGGTCAGGCAGGTCGCAGGCCCGCGGCAATACAGGACAATTCAGACATTTGTGAGCGCGTCATTCCGCCTCGTTGAGATCATCGCCAGCATTGTCTATCCTGCGCTCCGGGTGGCGGCAGAGTTCGTCTCCCGGACAACGGAGACTGGATGTCAGAGCTTGTGTGATAAAGCTCTCTGAACCTCAGAGAGCCTCGTGAAGCCAAAGCCGCCGGGTGCATCTGCGCCCGCGTGTTTTCTCACGTCTATCACACGAGACTTCCATGAACATATCAAGACATGAACAACGTGCGCTGCACGTTCTGGCTCTTGGCGGCCGTATCCTGCACCAGCGCGAGGACGGTCCCAAGATCATCTCGGTCACCTGCGTCACTCGCGAAGGGATGATCCTTTCCGATTTCGACATGGCGATCTTCAGCAGATTGCGGCGCAAGCAGCTGATCGAATCCCGATCCGGCAGCCCGTATCGCATCTCAAAACGCGGCCGCCTTTCCGTCCGCGCGCAACTCGACAATCGTGGAGCATAACATTCTGATTCGAAATGAAATCGACAGCGACATCCCCGCGATCCGGGCGATTGTGACCGAGGCCATGCTGATGCTGCCGCAAACCAGCGGAACCGAGGCGAATATCACCAATCCGGATATCACCGATGCGGATATCGTCGACAGGTTGAGGGCAGAGGACGCCCTTATCCTGTCTCTGGTGGCCGAAGACGGGGGCGATGTGGTCGGCTATCTCGCCGCGTCAATGGCGCGGATCGGGGTCGAGTGCGACTGGGGTCTGATCGGCCCTCTTGCAGTCCTGCCGTCGAGGCACGGGGAGGGGATCGGCAGCGCCCTCATGGCCGAGGCAGTCTTGCGGTTGCGGGCGACCTGCAAGGGGGCGGCGCTGGTCGGAGATCCCCGATACTATGGCCGGTTTGGCTTTAGTGCCTTTTCGGGACTGGGGGTGGGTGACTGTCCGCCCGAGTTCGTTCAGGCCCTGCCGTTCGATGCCGTGGACCCCCAAGGCGAACTGATCCATCACCCCGCATTCGGTTTGAAGCAACAAGGGTAACGCAAGCCCGGGCCGCACAGCCGACAGTGCGGCCCGGGCAATCCCGCTTGCAGATGAACGCCCACTTAGGGTTCTTTGCGTCAGGCAGTGCTACTTCCAAATACATAGCGCAAGGCTCACTGCCGCGATCACCGCCCAATCCGACCGGCAACCCAGCTTATAATTCAGGCGAAAAGCGCGGCCCTGCAAAGCCGCGCCGCAAAATTCAGATGCCGGCACCCGGCGCAAATCCTCCGGCCATCGTCGTCGCCATGCCCCCCGCACCGCCGGTGACCAGCACCCACCAGATCTTGCCCGACGGCTCCTGATACCAGCCGATGCCCAGGTCCGTTGCACGCGGGTCCATGATCACGTCGCGCGTATCGCGGGTCTGCATCCAGGCGTTCAGGGTCGTGATCTCGTTCTCGTAGGTTTCCGAAATGTTTTCGCCGATCAGATGGCCCGAATAGCCTTGGCGCCGCACCCGGTCGAGCGGCGAAGAACTGTCCGAGCCGAAATGCCAGGCCCGGTTCTGCGCCGCCATATCGTTGGCGTGGGCCTTGGCCGCGGCATCCAGCATCGGGTTCTGCACCATGGCCGGTGCCCCGACATTGGCACGCAGCGCATTGATCTGGCCCAGGACTCGCCCGGGAATTTGCGCCTCTTCGCGAGCGGTAATCCGATAGGCAACCGGCAGCGGCTGGCCATCGGGGCCCAGTTGCTGCTGGGGCTGCTGGCAAGCCGCAAGGGCCAGCACCGACACGAGCGCCAGAGTAGAGAGTTTCAGCATGATGTCCTGTCCCAGAGGATGTTTGTGACAGCCATACAAAAGCGCACGACCCGCTTCAAACCCAAGATTGCGTGAGCGCAACAGGCTGCGACTCTGTTGCGACAATGACGCTTGTTTGAATTGCATGGTGCCAGCCGGGGGCGTAAATCCCCGTTCAGCAAGACCTAACACATATTCGGGCACAGAAGGCCGCAATAAGCGGTCCGTCAATATCAGGAGCGACACATGATCACGCCGAAAAGTCCGGTTTCGCGCCGGAAATTTCTGACTGCATCGGTGGCGATGGGGGCGGCAGGACTGGCGGCCCCGGCTATCGCGCAATCGATCGACCCCTATACCGGCCAGCCGTTGCAGGGCACGGCGGGTGGCGCCACCCCGGATGCGGGCGTGGTGCAATACGATGCAGCGCAGGATTCGCGCCGGAACATCTCCAGCTTCCGCATGCAGGACTGGCAGCCTTACTTCAAGGATCTGACCCATGGCGCGGTTTTGGTCGACCTGACCTCGCGCGCTCTGCACTTCTGGTCCGAGGACCAGACGGTCTACAAGCTGTTCCCGACCTCGGTCCCGGTCAGCTCGGACCTGACCCGCACCGGCCGCACCGAGATCATCAAGAAGGTCGTCGGCCCAAGCTGGGCACCCACCCCAGAGATGAAGAAGCGCAACCCCGAATGGCCGGACTTCGTGCCTCCGGGACCCGACAACCCGCTGGGCACCCATGCACTTTGGCTAAGCTGGCAGTATTACCGCATCCACGGCACGCATGACACGCGCAAGATCGGGCGCAAGTCCTCGAATGGCTGCATCGGTCTTTACAACGAGCATATCCAGCAGTTGTACGACCTCACCAACATCGGCACCCAGGTGCTGCTGATCTGACGAGCGTTCATGCACCTGCCTGGCAGCGAAATCGAAAGGCCCCCGAGGGGGCCTTTTTTGTCTGTGCCTAGATCCAGCCGCCCAGGTTTTCCCCAATGATCGCGGTCAGCACATCGATATGGGCCGGTTCGGCGTTCAGGCAGGGGATATAGGTGAATTCCTTGCCGCCGGCATGGATGAAGGCCTCTCGGATCTCGCCCTGGATCTCCTCCAGCGTCTCGATACAATCGGCCGAGAAGGCAGGCGAGATCACCGCGATTTCCGTGATGCCCTGTTTTGCCAGTTCGGCGACGTGCTCGACCGTATAGGGGCGCAGCCATTCCTCGTTGCCGAAAACCGATTGGAAGGTGGTGTCGATCACCCCCTCGTCCCAGCCCAGCTTTTCGCGCAACAGACGCGAGGTCTTCTGGCACTGGCAGTGATAGGGGTCCCCCTCCATCAGATAGCGTTTCGGCATGCCGTGATAGCTGGCAACCAGCTTGCGCGGCTGGCGCCCCTGCAAAGCACGTTCGACCGACCCCGCCAGCGCCGCGATGTAATCGGGCCGGTCGAAATAGGCCGGCACGGTGCGCGAGGCCGGCTGCCATTTCTGCTCCATCAAGGCGCGGAAGAACTGGTCGTTCGCGGTCGCCGTCGTCGCACCCGCATATTGCGGATAAAGCGGAAAGAACAGGATACGGTCGCAGCCTGCCTTGACCATCCGGTTCACCACCTCTGGCGTCGAGGGATTGCCGTAGCGCATGCAGTAATCGACCATGACCCGGTCGCCCCAAAGCGCCGCTGCCCGCTCGCGCAGGCCGGCCACCTGTTCCTTGGTGATGGTCATCAGCGGGCTTTCATTCGCCTCGTTGTTCCAGATCAGGCGGTAGTTGGCACCCGAGGTGAAGGGCCGCTTTGTCAGCACCATGGTTTGCAGGATCGGCTGCCATTTCCATCGGGGCAGGTCGATGACGCGCTTGTCCGATAGAAACTCGTTCAGATAGCGCCGCATGGGCCAGTAATCGGGCGAATCGGGCGTGCCCAGATTTGCGATCAACACACCGATCTTGCGGGCGGGAATTTCGGGGTGGCTGGCGGGGGCGTGCTCGGGCAGGGTCATTCAGGCTTTCTCGTGCTGGCAAGAGCTTCGGCCAACGGCATCTTGGCCGAGCCGGGGCGAAGCGGTTTTTGCTGACTGGCGTCGGGCGCCCATCCGGTCAGGAAAACCAGATCGAAGGTCGCCTGGATGCGTGTTTCATCCTGTGGGTCGGGGTGATGTTCAGAATAAAGCGCGGCGGCGCGCAACAGGACATCTCGTCGCGTCGGGCGACGCAGCCGCTGCGCCAGCGCGTTGCCCTCGCCCATGGCGCGCAGGTCATGCGCAAGATGGAAAAGGCTGCGATAGCTGACGATCTGGGTGATCTGGTCGGCAACCGGCAGCGCCAACCCGGCGCGCTGCAAAAGCCCACCAAGGTCGCGGATCTCGCCCATCGGCAGGACGCGGGGGGACAGCCCGCCCGAGACTTCGACCTCGGCCTGAGTCAGCGATTCGCGCAGTTCGTGCAGCGTGCGCCCCCCGGCACAGGCTGCGATGAACAGCCCGTCTGGCCGCAGCGCACGCGCGGCCTGTGCGATCTGGCCGACCGGGTCCTCGGCCCAATGCAGGGCCATTGCATGGATCACCAGATCATGCGCTTCGGGCTCAAGTTCCAGCGTGGGCATATCGGTGACGATTTTCGCGCCGGGCAATATGTCGCGCCAGAAATGCGGGTGACCGGTGACGACGGCGATGTCGCTAAACTTTCTGTTAACCGCGGCCAGCCTATCCTCGATCTCGTCGGCAATGATTCGATGCAGGAAATCGACCGGTCCAAGGCGCAGGGACCGAGCGCGGTTCCGGTCGAGCATGCGACGATCGGTCAGGCTGGAAGCAGAAAGGGGGCGGTCAGGCATCATGGGGGCGCAACATAGGGGGCTTCGCGCCCTGATGAAAGGCGCATTGCGGCTGGTCTATCCTCCGCAATGCCTGTGCTGTGGCGCACCGGTGGCCGAAGAGGGTGGGCTTTGCCCGGTCTGCTGGCCCGAGGCTGAATTCATACAGGCCACCTGCTGCACCCGCTGCGGCGCACCCCTGCCCTGCGAAGGCTCTGGCGACGCCGAGGACGAAGCGGCAGGGCTGCTTGTCTGCGACGATTGTCTGGCGTTGCCACGGCCATGGCAGCAGGGGCGGGCAGCACTGACCTATCGCGGGACGGGACGCCGGCTTGCGCTGATGCTGAAACATGGCGACAGGCTGGATCTGGTACCTGCGCTGGGAAACTGGGTGGCCCGGGCAGCCCTGCCGCTGGTGCAGCCAGACACCGTTGTGGTTCCGGTGCCCGTGCATCTGCGCCGTCTGCTGAAACGAAAATACAATCAGGCAGAGATGCTGTCGCGCCAGGTTGCCCACGTGCATGGGTTGCAACATCTGCCGGGCGCCCTGCGACGATTGCGGCACACGCCGATGCAGGACCATGGCAGCGTCGGCGACCGTTTCGCCAACCTGAAGGACGCGATCGCCGTGCCCGGGCGCATGGCCCCGCGCGTGCAGGGGCGGGCGGTATTGCTGGTGGATGACGTGATGGCCTCGGGCGCAACGCTGAGCGCCTCGGCCAAGGCGCTGATGGGGGCGGGGGCGGGACCGATCTCTGTCGTGGTTCTGGCGCGGGCGGTGAAGGATACCTAGATAGGGACGGAACACGCAATATCGGAACGCACTTATGTCCAAGGTCGAAATCTATACCACACCCACCTGCCCCTATTGCATCGCCGCAAAAGCCCTGCTGCGGCGCAAAGGCATTGCCTATGAGGAAACCGACGTCAGCCGCGATCCGCAGATCCGCGCCGCAATGACCCAGCGCGCCGGCCGCCGCTCGGTGCCGCAGATATTTATCGATGGCCGCCATATCGGCGGTTGCGACGACCTGCACGCGTTGGATGGCAAGGGTAAGCTGGACGGGATTCTGGGCCTGACGGCATGAGCGAGACAATTACGGCCGGGCTGGTGCAACTCAGCGTCTCGGACGACCCCGGGCGCAACCTGCCGGTCACGCGGGCGCTGATCCGCGAGGCGGCGCAAGCTGGGGCAAGCTGGGTGCTTACACCCGAGGCCACCAATGTGCTGGGCGCCAGCCGCGAGTTGCAGGACCGCATCCTGCACACCGAGGCCGAGGATCCGACGCTGGCCGCGCTGCGACAGGATGCACGCGATCTGGGCATATGGCTGCTGATCGGTTCCCTGTCGCTGAAAACCGGCGATCCGGCCGAGACGCGTTTTGCCAATCGCAGCTTCCTGATCGCACCGGACGGCGGCATAAAGGCACGCTATGACAAGCTGCACATGTTTGACGTTACGGTTTCCGACAGCGAAACCTATCGCGAATCGGCAGCCTTTCGACCCGGCGACCGGGCGGTGCTGGCCCAAGGCCCGATGCCGATCGGCATGACCGTCTGCTATGATCTGCGCTTTCCCCAGCTTTATCGCCGGCTGGCCATTGCGGGGGCCGAGGTTCTGACCGTGCCGGCGGCCTTCAACGACACCACCGGCGCTGCGCATTGGGAGGTGCTTTTGCGCGCCCGCGCCATCGAAACCGGTTGCTTCGTGCTCGCCCCGGCGCAATGCGGCACCCATGCAAGCCATGCCGAGCCTGAACGTCGGCCGCGCCGCAGCTACGGCCATTCTCTGGCCGTCGATCCCTGGGGCCGGGTGCTGGCCGATGGAGGGGATGAGCCGGGTGTGATCTTAGTGACGCTTGACCCCGCGGCGGTTCTCGGGGCACGGTCCCGCATCCCATCGCTGACGCATGACCGGAACTTCGCGGGCCCATGATCCAAAAAACGCAAGACACCCCTGAAGGGCAGGCGGAAGCCTCGGCCGACGCCTTGGCCGCAAGCATGTTTTCCGAGGTGTTCATCGCCGACCAACTGGCGCGCGACCTCATTGGCAAGGCGTTGCCCAAGGGCATGCAGATTTCGCATTTCTCGGTGCTGAACCTGCTTGCGCATCTGAATGTCGAACGCACGCCCGCCGAACTGGCCGAGGCGTTTCATGTCACCCGCGGCGCCATGACCAACACCCTGTCACGCCTGGAGTGGGCCGGCCATATCCACATCCGCCCGGACTGGGACGACGCACGCCGCAAGTTCATCGCCATCAGCCCGGCCGGACGCGCGGCGCGCGACGCCGCGCTGGCCGCCTTCATGCCGCGAATCGCCGATGTGGTGCGCGATATCGGAGCCGACCGGGTTCGGGCGGCGCTGCCGGTCCTGCGTATGCTGCGCAAGAAACTGGAAGAGACGGTACGCCACGAAAGCCGCGGCCAAGGCGGGCGCTGAAGTAGCCCCGCCGTGACTGGTGGCAACGTCCGAATGGGTATTTGGGCAACGAAGAAGTCCGGTGGCGTGCCGAGGCCGAGGGGTTGGCGGCAGTTGCGGGCGGCCGGGTCAGTTCTGGTGCAGCGCCGTCAGGACGTAGTTCACCGACAGGTCACGATGCGACAGCGCCCAGCTCCAGCCCAGCGGATTGAAGACCATGCCGCAGCGATCCACGACGCGCAGCCCTGTTCCCTGGGTCATCTGCGCCAGTTCGTCGGGCGTGATGAAGCGGCGCCAGTCATGGGTGCCCTTGGGCAGCCAGCGCATGACCCATTCCGCGCCTACGATGGCGGCGGCAAAGCTGCGGGCGGTACGATTCAATGTCGAGACGATCAGCATGCCGCCCGGCGCGAGCAGATCGCGGCAGGTGGCGATGAACTGTGCGGGATCGGCGACATGTTCGACAATCTCCAGCGCCATGACCACGTCGAAGCGGCGGCCTTCGGCGGCAAGGGCCTCGGCCGTGGTCGCGAGATAGTCGATGGCAAGGCCGTGTTCCTGGGCGTGCAGGCGGGCAACCGCGATATTGCCCTCGGCGGCATCCGCGCCTGTGACGGTGGCGCCCAGCCGGGCCATCGGTTCGGCCATCAGCCCGCCGCCGCAACCGATATCGAGAATCGTCAGCCCCTCAAAGGGCTGCGCCCCTGCCCGGTCGCGGCCGAACTGCGCCGCAATCTGCGTGGTGACATAATCCAGCCGCGTCGGGTTCAGCATATGCAGCGGCTTGAACTTGCCCTGCGGGTCCCACCATTCCCGCGCCATGGCCTGGAACTTGGCGACCTCGGCCGGGTCGATGCTGCTGGGGACTGGTCTTTCGGTCATCTGGCCGTCCTTCATGTGGCGGGCGCACGCGAGGCGCTATATAGTGGTGCCATGGATAGATTGGCAGGGCAAATCGGCGGCACGTCGTCGCATGGCAGGCTGCATCCGATGGTCGAACCCTTTGACCGCCGGGTGATCGACGTTGGCGACGGCCATCGGCTGCACGTCGAGCAAAGCGGCAACCCCGACGGCGTGCCGGTCATCGTGCTGCATGGTGGGCCGGGCGGCGGCTGCAGCCCCTATATGCGGCGCTTCTTTGATCCGGCACATTATCGGGCGATCCTGTTCGACCAGCGCGGCTGCGGCCGGTCGCAGCCTCATGCCGCGGTTATTGCCAACACCACGCAGCACCTGATCGCTGATATCGAATGCATTCGCCACGCGCTGGGAATCGAGCGTGCGATCCTGTTCGGCGGCAGTTGGGGCGCGACGCTCGCGCTTGCTTATGCACAGGCTCATCCCGAAACGGTCGAGGCCATGGTGCTGCGCGGGGTGTTTCTTGGCCGGCGGGCCGAACTGGACTGGTTTTATGGCGGCGGGGTCGCGCGTTTCTTTCCCGACCGCTGGGCCGAATTCCAGGCTCCGATCCCCGAAGCCGAGCGTGGCGACATGATCGCCGCCTATTACCGGCGGCTGTTCAGCGGCGACCGGGGGCAAGAGACGCGCTTTGCCCTGCCTTGGCTGATCTGGGAAAACGCGCTGGCCGGGCTGGAAATCACCGGGCCGGGCCATGCGCCCCCTGAATATGCCCGCACCTTCGCGCGGCTGGAGAATCACTATTTCGCCCATGGCTGTTTTCTGGACGAGGGACAGCTTTTGCGCGATCGCCACCGCATCGAGCATATCCCCGCGGTGATCGTGCAGGGCCGCTATGACATGGTCTGCCCGCCAAGCGCCGCTTGGGAACTGGCCGAGGGCTGGGACAGGGCGGAGTTGCGGCTGGTCCCGGCCTCGGGCCACGCGCTGAGCGAGCCGCGAATCGCTGCCGAGCTTGTGCGAGTCATGGATGGGTTCCGGGATGTGGCACAGCGCGCCTGACCCCCGGTCGGCCGGTTTGCCGCCCCCTGCATCCGACCTTTGCACGATGATCGGCGGGCTTTCCGGCGACTCGCGGCGGTTTTCCTTGCAATCGCTCGCAGGCCGCCCTATATGCGGCTCAACAGCGGCGCAGGCGTCCACAACCTGCCCACCGGTAAGACGCACGGGCCGCCTTGGCCCGTTTTTTGTATTTGGGGGATCAGCATGAGCGACCTCATCGCCAAGACCGCCATAGATCGGCGTCTCGCCGAAATCATCGGCCCCGCCATCGAGGATCTGGGGTTCGAACTGGTGCGCGTTCGCCTGCAAGGCGGCAAGACCGCCACCTTGCAGATCATGGCCGACCGGCCCGAAGGCGGCATCAACGTCGATGACTGCGCCGATATCTCGACCGCCGTTAGCGCCGTTCTGGACGTCGAGGACCCGCTGGAGGACGCCTATCATCTGGAGGTTTCCAGCCCCGGCATCGACCGGCCCTTGACCCGGCTGAAGGACTTCGAGACCTTCGAAGGGTATGAGGCGCGGTTGGAGACGAACCAGCCCATCGACGGACGCAAGCGGTTCAAGGGCATGCTGGCGGGTGTCGAGGGCGACGAGGTGCTGCTCAACATCGAAGAGGGCGGCGAGGCGCATACCATCGGGCTGAATTTCGACTGGCTTTCCGATGCGAAGCTGGTCCTGACCGACGAGTTGATTGCCGAGATGCTGCGACAGAAAAAGGACGCGGGCGTGCAGATAGAAAATCTGGACGAAACCGCCTTTGACGAGATCGAAACGGAAGCCGGCGAAGACAACGCCGCTGCGAAGGAGTGAGGAATGGCCATCACCTCTGCCAACCAGCTTGAACTGCTGCAAACTGCCGAGGCCGTTGCGCGGGAAAAGATGATCGACCCCGATCTGGTGATCGAGGCGATGGAGGACAGCCTGGCTCGCGCGGCAAAGTCGCGCTATGGCTCGGAAATGGACATCCGCGTCCATATCGACCGCAAAACCGGGAACGCAGGCTTCACCCGCGCCCGCACCGTGGTCGAGGATGACGCGGTGGAAAATTATCAAGCCCAGCTTACCGTCGCCCAAGCCCTGCCCTATTTCGAACCCTCGCGCGATGGCCGCACCTATTGGATGCGCGACGGCCAAAAGGTCGAGGACTTTGGCGGCAAGCCGCAGCCCGGCGACGTGTTCGAAGAGCAGGTCCCGCCGGTCGACTTGGGCCGTATCGCCGCGCAATCGGCCAAGCAGGTCATCCTGCAAAGGGTGCGCGAGGCCGAACGCGACCGGCAGTATGAAGAATTCAAGGATCGCATCGGCTCGATCATCAACGGCGTCGTCAAGCGCGAGGAATACGGCAACATCATCGTCGATGTGGGCCGGGGAGAGGCGATCCTGCGCCGCAACGAAAAGATCGGCCGCGAAAGCTATCGCCCCAACGACCGCATCCGCACCTATGTCAAGGATGTGCGGCGCGAGGCACGTGGCCCGCAGATCTTCCTTTCGCGCACCGATCCGCAGTTCATGGCCGAACTGTTCAAGATGGAAGTGCCGGAAATCTATGACGGCGTGATCGAGATCAAGGCTGTCGCCCGCGACCCCGGCTCGCGCGCCAAGATCGCGGTGATCTCTTACGACAACTCGATCGACCCGGTCGGCGCCTGCGTCGGCATGCGCGGTTCGCGCGTGCAGGCCGTGGTGGGCGAATTGCAGGGCGAAAAGATCGACATCATTCCGTGGTCGGACGATCAGGCGACCTTCCTAGTCAACGCGCTGCAACCGGCCGAAGTCGCGAAAGTCGTCTTTGACGAGGACGCGACCCGGATCGAGGTGGTGGTGCCGGACGAACAGCTTTCGCTGGCCATCGGCCGGCGCGGCCAGAACGTGCGGCTGGCAAGCCAGCTTACCGGTCTCGACATCGACATCCTGACGGAAGAGGAGGAATCCAAGCGTCGTCAGGCCGAATTCAACGCCCGCACCAAGCTGTTCATGGACGCGCTGGATCTGGACGAGTTCTTTGCCCAGCTTCTGGTGGCCGAAGGCTTTACCAACCTGGAAGAAGTGGCCTATGTCGATCTGGACGAGCTGCTCTCGATCGAAGGGGTGGACGAGTCGACTGCCGAGGAATTGCAGACCCGCGCCCGCGAGCATCTGGAGGCCGCAAACAAGGCTGCGCTGGAAAACGCCCGCGCCCTTGGCGCCGAGGACAGCCTGATCGGCTTCGAGGGGCTGACCCCGCAGATGGTCGAGGCACTGGCCAAGGACGACATCAAGACGCTGGAGGAATTCGCCACCTGCGCCGACTGGGAACTGGCCGGCGGCTGGACCACGCAGGACGGCCAGCGCGTCAAGGACGACGGCCTTCTGGAACCCTTCAATGTCAGTCTGGAAGAGGCGCAGAATTTGGTTATGACCGCCCGCGTCATGCTGGGTTGGGTTGATCCGACCGAGATGGAATCGGCCGGCGAGACCGAAGCCGAGGGCGACGAACAGGAGGCCGGGGTGTAACGCCCCGGGAAACAGATGACACGCGGGGGCCGTATCAAGGACCGCGAGACGCCCGAACGGCGCTGCATCGTGACGGGCGAAGTCCAGCCCAAGGCTGGGCTGATCCGCTTTGTCGCGGGCCCCGATGGCGAGGTGTGGCCGGATCTGGCCGAGAAGCTGCCGGGACGCGGCTTCTGGGTGGTGGCCGACCGGCCGGCGCTGGACAAGGCTGCCGCCAAGGGTTTGTTTTCACGCGGCGCAAAAGCGCGCGTCACCGCGCCGCCCGAGCTTCTGGCGATGATCGAGACCGGGCTGGCGCGACGGGTGACCGACACGCTGTCGCTCGCACGCAAGGCGGGGTTGGCGGTTGCCGGCTTCGAAAAGGTCAAGGACTGGCTGGCCGCCGGCAAGGCCAAGGTGCTTTTGCAGGCCAGCGACGGATCGGAACGCGGCAAAGGCAAGCTCTGGACCCCACCCGGGGGCCGGTGGTTCGGCTGCATGACCGCATCAGAATTGGGTTTGTCCTTTGGGCGCGATCATGTCATACACAGCGCGCTTGCGCCGGGGGGCCTGACCGAAAAATTGATCAGGGACGCGAGCAGACTGACGGGTCTGCGCGGGCATGACGGCGGTGCTTCCGCCGGGAAGGAATGAAGATCGGATGAGCGATACTGACGGAAAGAAACCCCTGGGTCTTGGTGGCGGCCGTTCGGGCCATGTGAAGCAAAGCTTCAGCCACGGACGGACCCATAACGTGGTCGTGGAGACCAAGCGCAAGCGTGTGGTCGTTCCGGGCAAGGCCGGTGCGGCGGCTGGCGGCGGGCGCCCCGGTTCGTCTTCGGCTGTGTCGGGCGACCCGTCGAAGCGTCCCGCAGGCATCTCTGATGCCGAGATGGAGCGTCGCCTTACCGCGCTGAGGGCCGCCAAGGCCCGCGAGGCCGAAGAGGCCGTGCAACGCGTCGCCGAAGAAAAGGCCCGCGAGGAAGAACGCGAACGCCGCCGCCAGGAGGCAGAGGCGAAAGAACGCGAAGAGCGTGAGCGCGAGGAAGCCCTGCGGCTGAAAGCCGAAGAGGATGAACGCCGCGCCCGCGAAGCCGAACTGCGCGAAAAGAAAAAGGCCGAGGTCACCAAGCCGAAGACCGAGGCGCGCCCCACGACACCCGCCGACCGTGCCGCCGCCGAAGCCGCGGCCTCGCGTGCCGAGACCAAGGGTGTCACCGCCGCTGCTCCGCGCAAGACCGACCGCGAACGCGACGGCCGCAGCGGAGCCGACGACCGCGACAGCCGCAACAAGAGCCGCGACGACAGTCGCCGCACGGGCAAGCTGTCGCTCAGCCAGGCGCTGAACGGCGAAGGCGGGCGGCAACGCAGCTTGGCCGCAATGAAGCGCAAGCAGGAAAAAGCCCGGCAAAAAGCCATGGGCAACAGCCAGCGCGCCGAAAAGCAGGTGCGCGACGTGCAACTGCCCGAAAGCATCGTGGTGTCGGAACTGGCCAACCGCATGGCCGAACGCACGCCCGATGTCATCAAGTCGCTTATGCGCATGGGCATGATGGTGACTGCGAACCAGTCGATCGATGCCGATACCGCTGAACTGGTGATCGACGAATTCGGCCATCGCACGGTGCGCGTTTCGGATTCGGACGTCGAGCAGGTCATCGATCAGGTCGAGGACCGGCCCGAGGACCTGAAGGCGCGGCCGCCCGTGATCACGATCATGGGGCACGTCGACCACGGCAAGACCTCGCTTCTGGACGCGATCCGTCATGCCAATGTCGTCTCGGGCGAGGCCGGTGGCATTACGCAGCATATCGGCGCCTATCAGGTAAAGGCGTCGAACGGCGCGTTGCTGACCTTCCTCGATACGCCCGGACACGCCGCGTTTACCTCGATGCGGGCCCGTGGCGCGCAGGTGACGGATATCGTCGTGTTGGTGGTGGCCGCGGATGACGCGGTGATGCCGCAGACGGTCGAGGCGATCAACCACGCCAAGGCTGCCAACGTGCCGATGATCGTCGCGATCAACAAGGTCGACAAGCCGGCTGCGAACCCGCAAAAGGTCCGCACCGACCTGCTGCAGCACGAGGTCGTCGTCGAGGCGATGTCGGGCGAGGTTCAGGATATCGAGGTTTCGGCCAAGACCGGCCAAGGTCTTGATAACCTGCTGGAAGCCATTGCGCTGCAGGCCGAGATCCTTGAGCTTAAGTCCAATCCCGAACGCCCCGCCCAAGGCGCGGTGATCGAGGCCAAGCTGGACGTTGGCCGTGGCCCGGTTGCGACGGTTCTGGTGCAAAACGGCACGCTGAAGCGCGGCGACATCTTTGTCGTCGGCGAACAGTGGGGCAAGGTGCGCGCGCTGATCAACGACAAGGGCGATCGCATCGACGAGGCCGGCCCCTCGGTTCCGGTCGAGGTGCTGGGTCTTAACGGTACGCCCGAGGCGGGCGACGTGCTGAACGTCGTCGAGACCGAGGCGCAGGCACGCGAGATTGCGGATTACCGCATTCAGGCCGCCAAGGACAAACGCGCTGCCGCCGGCGCCGCGGTCACGCTGGATCAGATGCTGGCCAAGGCCAAGGCCGACCAAAGCGTCGCCGAACTGCCGGTGGTCATCAAGGCCGACGTGCAGGGCTCGGCCGAAGCCATCGTCCAGGCGTTGGAAAAGATCGGTAACGACGAGGTGCGCGTTCGCGTGCTGCATTACGGCGTCGGCGCGATCACCGAATCGGATGTCGGATTGGCCGAGGCCAGCCAGGCACCCGTGATCGGCTTCAACGTCCGCGCCAACGCTCCGGCGCGCAGCTCCGCCAACCAGAAGGGGGTCGAGATCCGCTATTACTCGATCATCTACGATCTGGTGGATGACATCAAAGCGGCGGCCTCGGGCCTGTTGTCGGCCGAAGTGCGCGAAAACTTCATCGGCTATGCCGAGATCAAGGAAGTGTTCCGTGTCTCGGGCGTGGGCAATGTCGCCGGCTGTCTCGTCACCGAAGGCGTGGCACGGCGTTCCGCCGGCGTGCGCCTGCTGCGCGACAACGTGGTGATCCACGAAGGCACGCTGAAAACGCTCAAGCGCTTCAAGGACGAGGTCAAAGAGGTCCAGTCCGGTCAGGAATGCGGCATGGCCTTTGAAAACTACGACGATGTTCGCAAGGGCGATGTCATCGAGATCTTCGAGCGCGAAGAAGTGCAGCGTCAGCTGTGATCCGCGAGCGGAAAGACTGATTGGGCGGGCCTTGGGGTCCGCCCTTTCCATATCGGCGCTTCACTTTACAAAATTGTAAAAAAGAACGGGGTCCGTGACGGACCCCGTTCCGTTATCATGGGCACGTTTCTGTTGTATCAGGACAGGACGGGCTTACCCTCATAGGTCTTGCTGCCTACTCGGACTACGATATTCCCGTTGGTTTGCTGCCTTTCAAAGATACCCTGGACAGAAATGCAGCTTCCAATCGTGATAGTGCGAATCATGTCCGATCTCCTCCTCTACAGGATTTCAGAATTGTCGCAAAATCGTTAAATGTTAACTGGGAATGTTCAAAGCTGCGGCAAAATGATGATGCGGCTTTCTTGGACGTGACCGATATGTCTCATAACCAGTCGCGAAGAATGGGAATAAGCGGCAAATCGGCGGGCGGCATGGGATATTTGTTTAATTCATGGGTACGCGCCCAAACCAGATTCTGCCCTTCCTGAGGCATCGGTACGCCTTGCCAGCGCCGGCAAGCGAACAGGGGCATCAGCAAGTGAAAATCGTCATAGCTGTGGCTGGCGAAAGTCAGTGGCGCAAGGCAGGACCCCCAGGTCTCGATACCCAGCTCTTCATGCAGCTCTCGGATCAATGCCCGCTCGGGGGTTTCGCCCGGTTCGACCTTGCCGCCCGGAAACTCCCACAGACCCGCGAGGGACTTGCCCTCGGGGCGCTGTGCCAGAAGCACGCGGCCGTCCGCGTCGATCAACGCGACGGCCGCGACAAGCAGCGTCTTCATGAGCGATAGTCGGCGTTGATGTCGATATAGCGATGGGTCAGGTCGCAGGTCCAGACGGTGCGCCCGCCCTTGCCGAGCCCCAGATCGACACCGATCACCAGATGGTCGCGCTTCATATAGGCGCTGGCGGCGGCCTCGTCATAGCCGGGGGCGCGCCAGCCCTTTTCGGCCAGCACCATATCGCCAAAGCGGATGGTCAGCCGGTCCCGGTCAGCCTCGGCCCCGGATTTGCCGACGGCCATGACCACCCGGCCCCAGTTCGCATCCTCGCCAGCGATGGCGGTTTTGACCAAGGGCGAGTTGGCGATGGCCATGGCCACGCGGTGCGCATCGGCATCGCTGGCCGCGCCCGTCACCTGCACCTCGACGAATTTCGTCGCGCCCTCGCCGTCCTTGACCACCTGCTGCGCCAGATCCAGCATCACCTGCCCCAGCGCCTTGCCAAAGGCCCGGGCAGGGGACGAGCGCAGATCGGTGATGGGCGCGGCCTGCGACTTGCCGGTCGCCGCCAGGATCAGCGCGTCCGAAGTCGAGGTGTCGCTGTCCACGGTGATGGCGTTGAAGGTCTGGTCCAGCCGGGCGGACAGCATCTTTTGCAAAAGCTTCGGCTCGATCCGGGCATCGGTAAAGATATAGACCAGCATGGTCGCCATATCGGGCGCGATCATGCCCGACCCTTTGGCGATACCGACGATATTGATGGTGCCGCCCTCGCCCTCGAAACTCGCTGCCGCGCCTTTCGGGAAGGTGTCGGTGGTCATGATGGCCTGCGCCGCACCGGCGACGCCGCCCACATCCAGATTGGCGGCAAGGTCGCCGATGACGGTGGTGATGCGGTCGGCCGGCAGCGGCTCACCGATCACCCCGGTGGAGGACGAGAAAACCCGCTCGCGCGGCACGCCAAGCGCCTTGGCGACGCCGCCCGTGACCGCATCCACCGCTTCTTGCCCGTTCTTGCCGGTAAAGGCGTTGGCGTTACCCGAGTTCACGATGATCGCAGCGCCTTCGCCAACGTCCTGCTTCAACGCCAGCTTGGCCTGACAGTCCAGCACGCTGGCCGCACGGGTCGAGGATTTGGTGAAGGCGCCGGCGATGGCCGTACCCGGCGCCAGCCGCACCAGCATGACATCGGTGCGGCCCTGATATTTCACCCCGGCCGCGCCCGAGGCGAACTCGGCACCCTCGATCACCGGCAGATCGGGAAAGTGCGCCGGCGCCAGCGGCGAAACCGGGTTTTTCGATTTCACCGCAGCCTCGACCACGGCTCCTGCCCGGGACTCGATGCCGTTCACCGTTTCCTTCACCGCGGTTTTCAGCTTTTTCAGCTTCTTCTTCAGGGACTTCAGCTTTTCAGCATCGGAAAGCCTGGACCTCTTTTCGCCCGTCTTGGCCATCGCTCACTCTCCCAGGATGTCGGTTTTGTTCAGCAGATCGGGGCTGAGCCCTTCGGTCTTTTCGACCGTGGCTTCGGACATGCGTTTTTCGATCTCGGCCTGCACCTTGTCGCGACGCACCTGCACGGCAAGCTGGTCCTTGATTTCCTCGAACGCGGGCGGGGTGACCTCACGCGTGTCGTTCAGCTTGATCAGATGCCAGCCGAACTGGGTCTCGACCGGGTCTGAGACCTGGCCTTTTTCCAGCGCCTTGACCGCCTCGGCAAAGGGCTCGACCATCTGCTCGGGCTGGAACCAGCCCAGGTCGCCCTTGTTGGGGCCGGAATTGTCGGTCGATTTCTCTTCGGCCAACTGGCCGAAATCGGCGCCATCCTTGATCTGCTGGGCAATAGCCTCGGCCTCTTCCTTGGTCTTCACCAGGATATGAGCGGCGCTGTATTCCGTGGCGGGCTGGGTCTGATCGCCAAAAGCCTGCGCATAGGCGGCTTTCAGCTCAGCTTCGTCCGGCTCGGCGGCGGCGATCTTTTCCAGAACCGAACCGGCAAGATAGGCACGTTTTTCGATTTCCAGCGCGACGGCGTCACGTTTGCTCAGCGGCTCGGCCGCCTGCGCCACGGCGGTCTGGCGGATCATCTGGTCCAGCATCAGGTCCCACAGAGCCGTATCCGGCAAGCCCTGCGTCGACTGCGCGTCCAGCCCCTGCCGCATGGCGACCATCTGGCCCAGCGTGATCGTCTCGCCATTGACGGTTGCGACGACCGTGTCGGCATCCTGCGCCAGCGCGGGCAGGGCCGGAACGATCCCCGAAAGCAGCACAGAGACGGCGAAAAGCGGTTTCAGCATTTTATTCCCCTTTATGGGACGGCGCGTCCACGTACAGGTGAACGGGCGCAAGCGTTGACAGTGGGCCGGCCGGGGCATACATCCAGCGCAACCGAAAATGCGCGCCCGTCGCCGTTTTTCCGGCCCAAGTGATAGGGCAAGGCGAATGGTGCCGGCAAGTGGGCGGAACGTCCCGCGCACCCCAGATACGCGATTTTGAAGGTTCATATGCTCGGCATCGGAAACTTGGCGAAACTGGTCTTTGGCACGCCCAATGACCGCAAGGTAAAATCGGTCCGCCCGCTGGTGGCCCAGATCAACGCGCTGGAGGAAAAATTCCGCGCTTTGTCGGACGCCGACCTGATCGGCAAGACCCGCGAGCTTCAGGGTCGGGCACAATCGGGCGAGGATCTGGACAAGCTTCTGCCCGAAGCATTCGCCAACTGCCGAGAAGGCGCGCGCCGCGCGATCGGCCTGCGCGCTTTTGACACGCAGTTGATGGGCGGCATCTTCCTGCATCAGGGCAATATCGCCGAAATGAAGACCGGCGAGGGCAAGACCTTGGTCGCCACCTTCCCGGCATATCTGAATGCGCTGGCCGGCAAGGGCGTCCACGTCGTCACCGTCAACGACTACCTGGCGAAACGCGACGCGCAATGGATGGGCAAGGTGTTCGCGCAACTGGGCATGACCACCGGCGTCGTCTACCCCTTCCAGGAGGATGCGGAAAAGCGACAGGCCTATCAGGCCGACGTCACCTATGCCACGAACAACGAGTTGGGCTTCGATTATCTGCGCGACAACATGAAAGGGTCGATCGACCAGATGACCCAGCGCGGGCATTTCTATGCCATCGTTGACGAGGTGGACAGCATCCTTGTCGATGAGGCGCGCACACCGCTGATCATCTCGGGACCCAGCCAGGACCGCAGCGAACTTTACATGACGCTGGACAAGTTCATGCCGGAGCTTCAACCCGAGCATTACAAGCTGGACGAAAAGTCCCGTAACGCCACCTTTACCGAGGAAGGCAACGAGTTTCTTGAAAAGCGCCTGCAAGCCGCAGGCATCCTGCCCGAGGGGCAGACGCTCTACGACCCGGAATCGACTACCATCGTCCACCACGTCAACCAGGCGATGCGTGCTCACAAGCTGTTCTTGCGCGACCAGCACTATATCGTGCGCGACGACGAAATTGTGCTGATCGACGAATTCACCGGCCGGATGATGAAGGGCCGCCGCCTGTCCGACGGTCTGCACCAGGCCATCGAAGCCAAGGAAGGCGTCGCCATTCAGCCGGAAAACGTGACGCTCGCCTCGGTCACCTTCCAGAACTATTTCCGGCTTTACGACAAGCTTTCGGGCATGACCGGCACCGCCGCGACCGAGGCCGAGGAATTCGCCGAAATCTACAAGCTCGGCGTGGTCGAGGTGCCGACCAACCGCCCCGTGCAGCGTATCGACGAGCATGACCGCGTCTATCGCACCGCGGCCGAGAAATATGCTGCCGTGATCGAGGCGATCAAAGAGGCCCATGCCAAGGGTCAGCCGATCCTTGTCGGCACCACCTCAATCGAGAAATCCGAGATGCTGTCGCAAATGCTTGGCAAGGAGGGTATCGAGCATAATGTGCTGAACGCCCGCCAGCACGAGCAAGAGGCCAAGATCGTCGCCGATGCCGGCAAGCTGGGCGCGGTGACCATCGCCACCAACATGGCAGGGCGCGGCACCGACATCCAGTTGGGCGGCAACGTCGAAATGAAGGTAATGGAAGCGCTGGCCGCCGATCCCGAGGCGAACCCCGACGAGGTGCGTGCCCGGATCGAATCCGAGCATGCCGCCGAGAAACAGGCGGTTCTGGACGCGGGCGGCCTGTTCGTCTTGGCGACTGAGCGCCATGAAAGCCGCCGTATCGACAACCAGTTGCGTGGGCGTTCGGGCCGTCAGGGCGACCCCGGCCGTTCGCTGTTCTTCCTGTCGCTGGAAGACGACCTGATGCGCATCTTCGGCTCGGAGCGGCTGGACAAGGTGCTGTCGTCGCTGGGCATGAAAGCGGGCGAGGCCATCGTCCACCCTTGGGTCAACAAGTCGCTGGAACGCGCCCAGGCCAAGGTCGAGGGCCGCAACTTCGACATTCGCAAACAGTTGCTGAAGTTCGACGACGTGATGAACGACCAGCGCAAGGCCATCTTCAGCCAGCGCCTGGAAATCATGCATACGGACGAGGTCGGGGACATTGCGGCCGACATGCGCGCGCAGGTGATCGACGACCTGATCGACCAATACCTGCCGCCGCGCGCTTATGCCGAGCAATGGAACATCACGGGCCTGCATGACGCAGTGGTCGAGCGGCTGAACATGGACCTTCCCATCGCCGATTGGGCGGCCGAGGAGGGCGTGGATCAGGATGCCATCCGCGAACGCGTCCAACAGGCCACCAGTGCCTATATGACGCAGAAGGCCGAACAATTCGGTCCCGAGAACATGCGTCAGATTGAAAAACAGGTGCTGCTGCAGCAAATCGACGCCAAATGGCGCGAACATCTGGTGACGCTTGAACACCTGCGCTCCGTCGTGGGCTTCCGCGGTTACGCACAACGCGATCCGCTGTCGGAATACAAGACCGAGGGCTTCCAGCTTTTCGAAACCATGCTGGATGGGCTGCGCTTCGACGTAACGCAGCAACTGGCCCGTATCCGCCCGCTGACCGATGCCGAACGCGAACAGATGCTGCGCGAATATCAGCAGCAGCAAGAGGCGGTCGAGGCGCAAATGCACCCCGAGCATGAAGAGGCCGAAGGCGGTGAAGTCTCGGGCCGCGTCGCCGGCTTTGACGAGACGGACCCCACCACCTGGGGCAATCCCTCGCGCAACGATCCTTGCCCCTGCGGGTCCGGCAACAAGTTCAAGCACTGCCACGGCGCATTGGCATGATTAGGGGGCCTTCGGGCCCCTTCTCATATGTCCAGCTTCTTGCCCGCGGAGCATGGGTATTTATGCAACAAAGAAGACACCGCGGCGTAACGAAGGCTTCTTCGTTGCCCCAATACCCATCTTGCACACATACCCGCCCACGCACGTTGGCCTGGTGCTATCTTGGCCATGATCGTGGAGAAGCCCAATCATAGCTAGGCTGGGGACCTATTAATTAGTCATGATGTGTGATTCACAGTGTCCGTTGAGGAGGCTGTGATGGGTGATTTGTTTTTGCTGAGCGAGCGGCAGATGGCGCGGATCGAGCCTTACTTTGCGCTGTCGCATGGTGTGCCACGGGTCGATGACCGGCGGGTGATGGGCGGGATCGTCTATGTGATCCGCAACGGCCTGCAGTGGAAGGATGCACCCAAGGACTATGGGCCGCACAAGACGCTTTACAGCCGCTTCATCCGCTGGAGCCGGCTCGGCGTGTTCGACCGCATCTTCGCGGGGCTCTCCCGCGAGGGGCCGAGACCGGAGCGCATCATGATCGACGCGACGCATCTGAAGGCCCACCGTACGGCGGCGAGCTTGCTCAAAAAGGGGCTGTTCCCCGTCGTATCGGCCGCACAAAAGATGGCCTGAACTCAAGCTCCACACTGTCTGCGACGGCGAGGGCCGGCCGATCATCATGGCTTTGTCGAAGGGCCAGATGAGCGATCACAAGGGCGCAAGCCTCGTGCTCGACACCCTGCCGCCGGCCAGGACGCTTATCGCCGACCGCGGCTACGACAGCGCCGGGTTCCGGCAGGCGCTTGCCGCCAAGGGTATCGCGCCGTGCATTCCCTCATCCAGGAGCCGCAAGGTCCCCTTTGCCTACGACAAGCTGCTCTACCGCCAGCGGCACAGGATTGAGAACCTGTTCGCCAAGCTCAAGGACTGGCGCCGGATCGCTACCCGCTACGACAGATGCCCCAAGGTCTTCCTGTCTGCCATCGCTTTGGCAGCCGCCGTCATCTTCTGGCTTTAACCATCAATGAGTCTGGACCCTATTCCCCCGGAACTGTAGTCCGTATCATTGATCCGAGCGGTTTCGGAGGATGCTATGGTAGGCCGGGTGGCGGACGAGGTGGTTCTGAGCGCCGCGGAGCGCGGGTTTCTGGAGGCTCAGGTTCGACGGCACAAGGCGGCGCGTTCGCTGTCGGACCGGTGCCGGATAATCCTGCTCTGTGCGGAAGGGCTGCAAAGCAAGGAGGTCGGCGCGCGGCTCGGAGTGCATGAGCATACTGTCGGCAAGTGGCGCAGACGGTCCGTCAGGGACCGGATCGAGGGGCTGACCGACGAATATCGTCCTGGTCGGCCCCGCACGGTGTCGGACGATCAGGTAGCCGAGGTGATCGAGCGGACACTGAACACCACGCCGAAGGACGCCACCCATTGGTCGATCCGCTCGATGGCTGTGGCGACGGGCCTGTCGCATACCACCATCCGCCGGATCTGGGCCGCCTTCGGCCTGCAACCGCATCGCAGCGAGACGTTCAAGCTCTCGACCGATCCGCTGTTCGTCGACAAGGTGCAGGATATCGTCGGCCTTTACATGGCCCCACCGAACCGGGCCATCGTGCTGTGCGTGGACGAAAAATCCCAGATTCAGGCGCTGGATCGGGAACAGCCGGTGTTGCCGATGGCGCCGGGTGTCGCCGAGCGGAGAACCCACAGCTATATCCGCCACGGTACGACCTCGCTGTTTGCAGCACTCGATATCGCCACAGGGGCGGTGATCGGCAAATGCTACAAGCGGCACCGGGCGACCGCGTTCCTCGACTTCCTGAAGCGGATCGATGCAACCTTGCCGCAAGGACGGGACGTGCATCTGGTGATGGACAACTACGCCACCCACAAGACACCCAAGATCAAGGCCTGGCTCGCCCGGCGCCCGCATTGGCATGTGCATTTCACACCCACCTCAGCCAGTTGGATCAACCAGGTGGAGCGCTGGTTCGCAGAACTGACGCGCAAGCAACTGCAACGGGGCGTCCACCGCTCCACCGCCGACCTCGAGGCGGACATTGTCGCATTCATCGACGCGCACAACGAGAACCCCAAGCCCTACCGATGGGTCAAATCCGCCGACGAAATCCTCGCGTCGGTCAAACGCTTCTGCCAGAAAACACAGCAAAATCTATGTGCCGAAATTTAGATGCAGCTGACTAGGGCGTCTAGCAAGGCGCTGAAAAAGGTCGCTGCGGAGAACGGTTTCCCCGCACCTCCGGCTTGAGGTGGCGTTTTGCGCAGGGGAAAGGCAACCTTCTGCCTCAAGCGGCGAGCAGTTTTGGCAAACTGGCCAAGTTGCAGGCCACTATCGCCATGGTGAAGCGGGCTCGCACACGCTCTATACCGCGATACATGGTCTGTGCCATGCCGCCGATGGTCTTTGCCCAGCCGAAAGGTTCCTTGATCTTCTTCCGGCGCCGCTGAGATTTGGCGTAGCCGGGATGCCGGGTGGTTCTGCCATCAATGGTGGAATGCCGGGACTTCTGGGCGACATGCGGCGTGACTACCATCTGGCGCAGCTCGGCGACGAAGTCGGCGCTGTCGTAGCCGCGGTCTGCCGCCAGGGTCAGTCGCCGTGTGGATCCCGGTGAATGGCGATGGAGCATGTCGATGGCGGCACGGCGTTCGGCCTGGCCACCCGCCTGGGTCAGGTCGGCCTGCACGATCAGGCCGGCACGGTTCTCCATCAAGCTATGCCCCATGAAGCACAGCATCGCGCCTGCGCCAGGTGACTTCTTGAACAACCGGGCATCAGGATCGGTCATCGAAGCATGAGTTGCGTTGGAGCCCCGTTCACCACGGAAATCGACTTCGGCGTTGCGGTGGCGGCGTGTGGGGCGGGTCATGGGTTCGGGTTCGGTAGTGGATTGATCGGAAGGTTCGGCATGGGCGACGGTATCTGGCGGATCACCTGGGTCGTCGTTCCGGTCGGGCAACGGATTGTCCTTCGGCTGGAAGCTCTTCATCGATGCCCAGGCCTTTACCAATGTGCCATCGACCGAGAAGTGGTCGTCCGACAGCAGCGGCGCCACCTCGCGATGCGCCAGGATGGCAGCCATGATCTTGCGGGACATGTCCGTGGTCAGGAGCCGGTCGCGGTTCTTCGTGAAGACCGTCGGGACCCAGATGGCGTCGTCAATCCCGAGGCGCACGAACCAGCGGAACAACAGGTTGTAGTCCATCTGCTCCATGAGCTGCCGCTCGGAACGGATCGAGGAAAGGATCTGCAAGAGGCTGGCCCGTATCAGCTGTTCCGGTGCGATCGAGGGACGGCCCTCGCCGGCGTAGAGCCGGTCGACCTCGGCATCCAGGGCGCGCAACGCATCGTTGACGACCGCCCTGATCTTACGCAACGGATGCCGCGCCGGGATGCGCTCCTCAAGATCGACGTAGCTGAACAGCGATCCCGTCACCTTGTCCGATCCGCGCATCGCTACCTCCGTCATACCAGCGGTGGCTGGTGAATCACGCTCCAAGATGCGCGTCGAGGCCGGAGTTTTTCAGCGCCCTGTTAAGATTTTCACCGAAGTGGAGTTTTCTGTTGCATTCCATGAGCATGTCGTCGATCACTTAAGGCCAGAAGTCCCTGTAAGAAGATGCGCCTTTCAGCTTATCGGTAATAATTTCTCGTTGCCGGCTGCTATTATTCAACGGCCAAGACCACTCATGATAAAGGGCGGGCACCTTCCAAGTGCTCCCGTAGCGGTGAGTCAGAAATGCCTCTGGTTTCGCGGGGCAGGATAGCAGCGATCATAGAGCGAGACTTGTGACGGTGGCAGGGTGACATCGGCAGGGACGGGACTATAAATAGGATACTTCAGCATTACCTGCAGATTGTCCTCTCACGCCAACAGGGAAACAGATCCAGTTTGCCTTGGGGCCTCCGATCGGAACCAAAAATAACAGGGTCTAAGGAGGACATAGGGCTGCTTTTTACCGGCATCGATGGAAAGCTCAATGCGATCCACTTTGCAGTCTATTTTCAGGTTCTTGCACAACGCCGCGCGGGCCATAAAGTCAAAAACCCGAAGACAACTCATCAGTCAGCGTGATAAACCTTGTCCGTTTTCGCTCTCGTTCTATCTAACCTGCATTAACCAACTCCAAAGAACTTTTATTATTGTTTATCAGGCCCGCAATCCATTACGGATCATCGTGCTAGAAATGCCTTCTGTGCGAGGCATATAGTGAACCTCACAAAGGTCGGAAAGGAAATCGAATTTCCCCTGCCAATCGTCACCCATTGTAAAAATGTCGACTCGGTACAGCGGAATATCATCCCGTTTCTGTTCCCAGGTCTTTTCCGGTATCACGAGATCAACATAGCGCAACGCCTCGAGATGAGCCTTGCGCTCTTCCCAGCTGTGAAAGGCAACCTTGCCCTTTATCGCGTTGAATTCATCGGTAGACAAAGCAACGATCAGATAGTCACCCAAGGCCCGGGCACGTTGCAGCAGGCGGATATGGCCGAAATGCAGTGTGTCAAAGGTCCCGTAGGTAATGACTCGTTTCATTTTGTCATCCCCCGAATGGAAGTTCATTAAACTGACATGATCGAAGGATAAGGTAGAAGTCCGCAGTAACGGAAGAGACTGACATGCCTTTCTTATCCCCCAACTCAAGCTCGACCGAATTGGCTGCCTTCATCGAAAGCAGGATCATCATCGGCATGACTCACTGTGAACCGATCCATGAGATCGCCCACAACATCGCAGAGCATGTAACATTTACCCGCGGAACGCGCCAGTGCACAGGCGCCTCCGCCGAGTCCGAACCGGCATCTATCCGCGACTAGCATTCATCTGCCCTCCTTGGAGGCTGCGCCCCTGGCCGCAGCCGGGTCGCCAGCAGCAGCCAAGGCTGTGCAATGTTGGTCAGGTCAGTCGGGCACCAGCATGTAACCTGTGCCGCGCACGGTTTGCAGATAGCGCGGCTCCTTGGGGTCTGGCTCGATCTTACGGCGCAGACGGGTGATCTGCACGTCTATGGCGCGCTCAGAATTCTCGCCGGCCTCTTCCGGGGGACTGCGGCCCACGTCGTCGATCAGTGCGCTGCGGCTGACCGGCTGGCGCGGCGTATCGGCCAGACGTTTCAGCAGCGCCTGTTCGGTCCCCGTCAGGCGCAACGGCACATCGCCCTGCCACAACTCACCCTTGTCGGCATCATAGCGCAGATGCCCCAGCGACAGGAACTTGGGTCCCTTCGCTTCGGCTGCGGGGATGCGACGCAGGATGGCAGCGATGCGCAGCAAAAGCTCGCGCGGCTCGAAAGGTTTGGGCAGGTAGTCGTCGGCCCCACTTTCGAAACCCTCGATACGGTCGCCCGTCTCGCCCCTGGCCGTCAACAGCAGGATCGGCGTGCCCATCCGCTTGCGCAGATCGCGGGTCAGAGAGAACCCATCCTCACCCGGCATCATCACGTCAAGCACGATCAGGTCGAAATCCAACCCTTCCAGCAGGCGCCGGGCATGGGCGGCATCGCGCGCCGTCGTCACAAGGAAATCGTTGCGCATCAAAAAACGCCGCAGCAGGCTGCGGATGCGTTCGTCGTCATCGACGACCAGAATATGGGCCGCAGGCTGGGGGTCGTGCATGGTCATGATGCGTCCGGCAGTTCTTTCAGCGCACGATACTGGCGCAGCGTGTCGCGGTCCATCATCGCCTCAAGCACCTGCCGAAAGCCTGCCACCGCCTGCGGTCCGGCGGCACGATATGCGGCCCGCATCCGCGCGCGCTGCGCCTCGGACAGCCGGCGTTCCAACAAGGCGCCCTTGTCGGTCAGGTAAAGCTGCCGCTCGCGCCGGTCGCGGCGGCCGATGCGGTTTTCAACCAGCCCGTCCTCGATCAGGGTGCGCAGCACCCGGTTCAGCGACTGCTTGGTCACACCCAGCACATCCAGCAGCGCCGTCACCGTCAGGCCCGGCTCGCGATTGATGAAATGGATCGCCCGGTGGTGGGCGCGGCCATAGTTGAGTTCGGCCAGAATCAGGTCGGGATCGGCAGTGAAGGCGCGGTAGGCAAAGAACATCGCCTCGATCCCGCGGCGAAGCTGGTCGTCCGTCAGAAACAGCAGGCTTTCCCCGCCCGCCGGCGCGATGCTCACTTTGTTTTGCATGACCTTCCCTTCACTGCATGGCTCTTATTACGTCAGACTTGTTGACTTTCCAACCATGAATGGATAGCCCGGACCCCAAGTTGCGCAACTTTCTTTGCCAGACACCATCTGACAGCGCAACATTCCGAAACAGAACCGGCCGGAGGGAAGAATGGCGGGCGCATATGACGATCGTGATGGCAAAATCTGGATGGATGGCAAGTTGGTGGAGTGGCGCGACGCCAACGTCCATCTTCTGACCCACGCGCTGCACTATGCCAGTTCGGTATTCGAGGGCGAGCGGTGCTATAGCGGCAAGATCTTCAAGGGGCATGAGCATTCGCTACGGCTGATCGAATCGGCCCGGCTTCTGGACATGACCTCGCCCTACACCGCCGACGAAATCGACCGGGCCAAGGAAGAAGTGCTGAATGCCAACGGCTTTACGGATGCCTATGTCCGCGCCGTGATGTGGCGCGGCTCGGGCGAGGACATGGGCGTCTCTGCCCGCCGTAACCCGGTCCGCATGGCCGTCGCCGCCTGGGAATGGGGCAGCTATTACGGCGATGCGAAATGGCGGGGCGCCAAGCTGGACATCGCCAAGTGGAAGCGCCCCAGCCCCGAGACCATCCCCACCGCCGCCAAGGCCGCCGGGCTTTACATGATCTGCACCATGTCCAAGCATGCGGCTGAGGAAAAAGGCTGTTCGGACGCGCTGTTCATGGACTGGGAAGGTTATGTCGCCGAGGCCACCGGCGCCAATATCTTCTTCGTCAAGGATGGCGAGGTGCACACTCCGCTGGCCGACCGTTTCCTGAACGGCATCACCCGGCAGACGGTCATCCAGATGCTCAAGGACAACGGCGTTCCTGTTCATGAGCGCCGTATCAAGCCCGAAGAACTGGACGGCTTTCAGGAATGCTTCCTGACCGGCACTGCGGCTGAGGTCACCCCGGTCGGGCAGATCGGCGACTGGCATTTCCAGGTTGGCGACCACACCCGCAAGATCTCCGACGATTACGAAAAGCTGGTCCGTAGCTGATCGCAAGAAAAATGAAAACCGGCCGGGCAGCGATGCCCGGCCGGTTTCACATTGGTAAAGCGAGGATCAAATGCGATGACCGCGTTCGATCCGGGCGAATTCGACGGCGCGGCGATTCGCCGCCTCGCTACGGGCATGTGGCCGCATGCGCAGGGCGGCAATGGCCGGATGAAGGGCCGATTCGCGTTCCTGCCGCGTGTAATATTGCGTGCGGCGGGCACTGCTTTCGTGGCTGCGATCTGCAATATGTCTGGTCATTTCAGTTTTCCTCCCCCGGCGCGAGTATAGCGCAGATGCGGCCGCAGTTCACTCTTTTCCCGGTAGGGCCGATAGCCTTAGGCCGCTTTGATCCCCGGCGCCGCTGACAGCATCGCGTGCAGGGCCACAGGGTCCTCATTGGCACGCAGCTTGGACCGCAGATCCTGATCGCGCAGCGTGCGCGAAACCAGCGCCAGCGCCTTCAGGTGATCGACGCCCGAGCTTTTGGGGGCCAGCAGCGCAAAGATCAGGTCCACCGGCTGGCGGTCCACCGCATCGAAATCCAAAGGTTTTTCCAGCCGCAGGAACAGGCCGACCACATGGTCCAGCCCATGCAGCCGCGCATGGGGCAGCGCCACGCCATGGCCTACGCCGGTAGGGCCCAGGCTTTCGCGTTCCTGAAGCGCGTCCAGCGTCTGGGCGGCGTCCACGCCATAGACCGTCCGCGCCTGTTCGGCAATTTCCTGGAACAGTCGCTTCTTGCTGGTGGTCTGGCTCATCGTCCGCACGGCGGCGGGGGAGAGAATGTCGCTGATCTGCATATCGCCCGAAAATTGTC
The DNA here is from genome assembly GCF_016919705.1 of Paracoccus methylovorus. NCBI lineage: Bacteria > Pseudomonadati > Pseudomonadota > Alphaproteobacteria > Rhodobacterales > Paracoccaceae > Paracoccus > Paracoccus methylovorus. The sequence continues at coordinate 190,843 of NZ_CP070368.1, read as the reverse complement.
AGGTCCCGGCCGCGGGCTGCGCGGCCGGGACGTTTGGTTCAATAAGACTGTTCGTCTGCGTCAGTCTAGCCCAGATTGCGGGGGTCGATCCAGCCCACGTTGCCGTCCTCGCGGCGGTGGACGACGTTCACGCCCCCATGTTTCTCGTTGCGGAAGACCAGCAGCGGGCTGCCGGACAGTTCCATCTGCATCACCGCGTCGCCAACCGACAGGGTGGGCACGCGCGTTTCCATCTCGGCGATGATGATGGGTTGCAGGCCGTTTTCCTGCGTTTCCCATTCGTCCTCATCAGCGGCAAGGACATACATCCCCGCCTGCTCGAATTCAACCGGCTGGGTCCGATCCTTGTAGTGATCCTTGAGCCGGCGCTTATAGCGGCGAAGCTGCTTGTCCATCCGCTCGCGGCATTGCTCGAACGCCGCATAGATGTCGGTGGCCGCACCCTTGGCCTGGGCGGTCAGCCCGGTTGACAGGTGCACCACCGTGTCGCAGATGAATTCATGCGCGTTGCGGGAAAAGATGACCGTCGCGTCCGTCGGGCGCTGCGAATACTTGTCAACAGTAGCACCAAGTTCGGTCTTGACATGAGTTGAAAGCGCATCGCCCACATCGATCTGTTTTCCGCTGATCTGATAGCGCATGGTGGTCCGTCCTTTCGGTTGCCCGGTCTGGTCTTTCGCGGGCCTCGCGCAGGCTACCGCGTCCGGGTTTCTCAGGCCGGGCGTCCTGCCCGTCCATAACCTCATTTGGTGACAGCCCCGCCCCCGTGTCAACGGCTGCGCGCAAAGGATTTCCCATCCTTGTCTTCAGTTCATGCGGAAGGTTTCGCCCAGATAGACGCGGCGGACCTGCGGATCGGCGACGATCTCGGCCGTAGTGCCGGATTTCAACACATGGCCGTCGTGCAGGATATAGGCGCGATCCACGATTTCCAGCGTTTCGCGCACGTTGTGATCGGTGATCAACACCCCGATACCACGGCTTTTCAGGTCATGCACAAGGGCACGAATTTCGCCCACCGCGATCGGATCGACGCCGGCAAAAGGTTCATCCAGAAGCAGATAGCCGGGATTGGCTGCAAGGCAGCGGGCGATCTCGACCCGCCGCCGCTCCCCCCCCGACAGCGCCATGGCCGAGGCGGTGCGCAGATGGCCGATCGAGAAATCGCCCAGCAGCTCTTCAAGGCGCTCGCGGCGCTGATGGACATGCGGCTCGACCAGTTCCAGCACGGCCATGATGTTCTGCTCGACCGTCAGACCGCGAAAGATCGACATCTCTTGCGGCAGATAGCCGATGCCCATCTGGGCGCGGCGATACATCGGCAGCCGCGTGGCATCCTGACCGTCGATCAGCACCTGACCCGAATCAGGTGCGACAAGCCCGGCCACGCAGTAGAAACAGGTGGTCTTGCCCGAGCCGTTCGGACCAAGCAGCGCCACCACCTCTCCACGATCAAGATCCAGCGCCACGTCCCGGATCACCGGACGGTTGCGATAGGATTTGCGCAGGCCCTGAACCCGCAGCCCCTGTTCCCCGGCCATGCGTCAGTTCCCCGGCTGCAGCACACTGCGCACCCGCCCCGAGGCGTTGGCCGTACCGCTTTCCAGATTCACCGTGACCTTGTCGCCCGCCAGCACATTGCCCCCCTGCGTCAGAAGCACGTCGCCGGTCAGCACGATGGTGCCGGAGGAAACATCGTAATCGGCGGCTTGGGCTTCCGCCGCGTCCTCGCCGCTGGCCAGCGTCACGTTTCCTTCGGCACGCAGTGCGCTGATCCTGCGCTGGTCGCCCTCGGCATAGCTGACCGTCACCCGCTCGGCCGAAAGCCGCATCGCACCCTGCCCGATCAGCACATTGCCGGAAAAAGTCGCCTGCCCGGTCTTTTGATCCACCGTGAGCGAATCGGCCGTTACTTCGACGGGTTCCTTGATGTCTTGCGCGTTGCCGAAGCCCGTTCCCTGCCCCAGCGCCGGGCCCACCGCCAGCATAAGCGACAGGATCACGGGCAAAAGCGGTCCGGGCCGGATCATCGGATTTCCTTTCTGGCGCCTGAAGACCCTTTGCGCGGCGGGTGCCGCCGGGTCATGGGCGGTATATCAAGCGGACTCCGCCGCTCAAATCAAGAACATGATTGCCGCTGCCCTGCCCCGAGGGCCGTAATTCCATCCGTCCCGCCGTCAACTCGCCAAAGGGGGCGCGGACATTCACCTCGTCTTCGGAAATCACGCTGCCCTCGACGGTCGAGGCCAGAACCTCGGGCGCGGTCAGCACCCAGCCGTCGGCAGTGGTCATGCGCACCCCTTCGCCCAGCCGCACCTGCTGGCCCTGCAACGTGGCCATGCCGGCGCTGACGTCCGCCGCACGGCCATCCTGCCCGCGCAGGGTCATGCGCACCGCTTGCGCATGACCTTCGTCCTCTGGCCCACCGGGACGCGCCTCTGCAGCCGAGATGCTGAGTTGCGCGCCATCCCGGGTAACGCCGGCAAAGGTCGGGTTGGTCACCGCCTGCCGCTCGGCCAGTTCCAGCGGGTCCACATCGACATAGGGGATATTGGCTTCGGGGTCGGGCTTGCGGCCCAAAAGAAACAACACCGACAAAAGCGCCAGCGCCGAAAGCGGCAGGAGCACCCGTAGCCAGGCAACTATGCACGAGCGGGTCGTCACCTACACAAGCCCCGTCCGCAGGAAATCATGGATGTGGATCAGACCCGCCGGCACCCCGTCGGGGGTCACAACGAACAGGCTGGTGATGCGGCGCGCCTGCATTTCGGCAAGCGCGGCCTCGGCCAGCGCATCGGGGCCGATGGTGCGCGGATTCGCGGTCATCACCTCGGCTGCCGTATGATCCAGCAGACCCTGCATATGCCGGCGAAGGTCGCCATCGGTGATGATGCCGGTCAGCCGCCCCTGGGCATCGGTCACGCCAGTCACGCCAAAGCTTTTCTGGCTGATGGTCAGCAGCGCATCGGCCATGGGCGCGGTTTCGGCGACCAGCGGCATGTCCTGATGCATCAGATCGGCCACGCGCGACAGTTTCGCGCCCAGCTTGCCGCCGGGGTGGAAGGTGCGGAAATGTTCGGGCGTGAATTTGCGGTGCTCCATCAGCGCGACAGCCAGCGCATCACCCAACGCCATGGTCATGGTGGTCGAGGTGGTGGGCACAATCCCGGTGCCGCAAGCCTCGGGGGCCGCGGGCAGGACCAGCGCCACATCGGCCTGACGCAGCAGCGTCGATTGCGGACGCGCGGCAACGCCGATCAGCGGGATCTGGAACCGGCGGGTATGGGCAACGATGTCGGCAATCTCGGGCGTTTCCCCCGAATTGGACAGCACCAGCACCACGTCGCCTTGCGTGACCATACCCAGATCGCCATGGCTCGCCTCGGCGGGGTGGACGAACTGCGCCGGGGTTCCGGTCGAGGCCAGGGTGGCTGCGATCTTGCGTCCCACATGGCCGGACTTGCCCATGCCAGAGACGACCACCCGGCCGCGTGCCGCCAGAATGGTATCGACCGCGCGATCAAAACTGTCGCCAAGGCTGTCAGCCAACGCGGCGAGCCCCTCGGCTTCGGTGCGGATCACCCGGCGGGCGGTATCGAGATATGCGCTCATGACCCGCAACCTAGTGATGGAAGATGTCGTTTTCATCCCCCCAGCCCAGCAGGTCCAGATGGGCCCGGGCGGGAAGGAAATCGAAACAGGCCTGGGCCAGACCCAGCCGCCCCTCGCGCTCCAGCCGTTTTTCCAGCCCGGCTTTCAGCGCATGCAGATACAGCACGTCCGAGGCGGCATATTCCAGCTGCGCTTCGGACAGCTCTGCCGCGCCCCAGTCGCTGGTCTGCTGCTGCTTGGAAATATCGACGCCGACAACTTCCGAAAGCAGGTATTTCAGTCCGTGCCGGTCGGTAAAGGTGCGCACCATCTTCGACGCGATCTTGGTGCACCAGACCGGCTTGGTCACCACCCCAAAGGCGGCTTCCAGCGCGGCGATATCGAAACGGCCAAAGTGGAACAGCTTCAGCACAGCCGGATCGGTCAGCATCCGCATCAGGTTGGGCGCCTCGTGCTGGCCGCGGGCGATCTGCACCAGATGCGCATTGCCGTCGCCCGAGGAGAGTTGCACCAGACACAACCGGTCGCGGCGAGGGTCGAGCCCCATCGTCTCGGTATCAATGGCCACGACCGGACCCAGGTCCAGATCGTCCGGCAGGTCGTTTTGATAAAGATTGATGCTCATCTATGACTTCTCGGGCTGCGGGTCAGGCTTTGCTGTAACCCCATTACCCCTGTTTGCGCCAGCCCCGGCGGCAAGACTGGGCAGTCGCCGGCCTATCTTCGCGTCACTAAGGCGATGTGACGCGGGTACGCAACAGTTCCGAGAATATCAGTATCGAATTACCTATTCCCGAGTAAAATACTTGTGCATTCGGACTCCAAGTCTATAAATCGCATCACAGCTCTATACAGCCCAAGGCTATCACAATGAAAAGATACGGAATCATCGCTCTGGCGGGGGTGTCCTCGCTTGCTCTGACGACAGCACTCTACGCCCAGGACAACCAAAACACCGTGGTTCTGGACCCGATTACGCTGGTGTCCTCGGGACAAGAAAATGTCGAGGCGACAGGTGGCGTGTCCGTCACCCCCGAGGATATTCAAGCGATACAGCCGGCCGATGTGTCAGAACTGTTCTCGCGGAATTCGGCCATTACTGTTTCGGGCGGAGCAGGCCCCTCCAAGCGCATCCATGTGTTCGGCATGGAGCAATCGAACCTTGCCGTAACAGTAGATGGCGTGCCGCAGGGCGTTACCAGTTGGCACCACACCGGATCGAATGTGATCGATCCCGCCTTCCTCAGATCGGTCGAGGTCGAGGCCGGCGCCGCTGCTGCCGATGCAGGCTTCGGCGCCGCTGCAGGTGCTGTGCGCTATGAAACGGTCGGCGCGCGCGACCTGCTGACCGACGGCCGCAATCAGGGCGGCCGTGTCGGCCTGTCCTATGGCAGCAACGGTCGCGGCATCTCCGGCAGTCTTGCCGGTTTCGGTGTCTATGAGGGCTTCGACTGGTTTGCCATGGTCCATGGCGCCAACGGAGACAATTACGAAGCAGGAAACGGCCGCGAAATGCCCGGCACCGAGCCCGCGACCCGGGGGGTGCTCACCAAATTCGGTTATGAATTCGAAGGTCATCGGATCGAACTGGCCTACGAATACAACAAGGATAACACCGACCGCGTCATCAAGATGAATATGGATCTTGGTCAGACGGACGAGGTATTTCCATTGAATGTGACCCGCAACTCGGTCAGCCTCAAGTATACGGCTGTCTCGCCTACCGATAACTGGGATCCCGAGGCAATGGTCTATTTCGCGCGCAATGGGTACTGGCGCCCGAACTATGCCGCGATACCTCCCCGCCTGACCAATGGCGATATGGACCTGGAATCCTCGACCGTCGGAGGGGTGATGAAGAACACCTTCACACTGGATCAGGGCCGGATCACCGCCGGGGTGGACTGGGCATATAACGACTATCGTGTCGACAATTTCGGCGACGCGGGGCTGGGCGTCTGGACGCTGGAGACCATGCAGATCGGCGCCTTCGTGCAGGGCCGGTTCGAGTTCGATAACGGCATCGACCTGTCCACGGGCATTCGGGTGGATCATCACCGCTTCACCGATTGGCACAACAATCGCTTTACCGACACAGGTGCCAGCGTAAACGGGACGGCCTCTTATGAATTCTCTGAAGGATACGAGGTTTTTGCAGGGGCCTCGCATACCTGGCTTGGCTATCAGGTCGGGGAATACGGCTTGCTGCATGCGCGGGACGAAAGCTTTACGACCAACCCCGATTACCGGCCTGCCGAGGCATCCAACATCAAGGTCGGCCTGAACGCGAACCAAGGCAACTGGACCGGCAACCTGACCTATTTCGACACCAAGCTGAAAGGTCTGGGCGAATACAATACAACCGTTGGCTATCTTGAGAATGCGGACGACTATCGCAGCAAAGGCTTTACGATGCAGGCTGCCTATAGCTGGGGCACAGGCCGGATCGGCGGCTCGTTCACCAAGGCGGACGTGACTCAGAACGGCACCAACGTCCTTCCGCAGGGTGGGACCGTCATGCCAGTCGGTGAACTGGCCACGCTGTTCATCGATCAGGAAATCCCGCAATATAACCTGAAGGTCGGCGGCACCATCGAATGGGCCGGCAAGCTTTCGACCGCAGAGATGCAGGAAGCCGGTTTCGCAGCCCACGATTCCTACACCGTAGTCAACCTTTACGGCGAATGGCGGCCACAGAACTACAAAAACATCGCTGTTCAGCTGAACGTCAACAACCTCTTCGATGAAGCCTATTACGAACGTTCAAGCTATGTTCAGGGCGGTCCGCGCGATGTGGACCCTCTTTGGGCTCCGGGTCGCACGGTCACGCTTGGCGTCAAGATGGACTTCTGATCCACCGCATCTGAAACTTAAAGGCCCTTTCCCAGGGCCTTTTTGTCCATTCTCAACTCCGAATAATGATATTTGAAGTATCATAATCACTATGATAGCCATGCATTATCAATGACTGGAAATCACCCATGCTGACCTCGGCCCAGATGCGCGCGGCGCGTGCGCTGCTTGGCATCGACCAGAAGCGACTGGCAGAAATGTCCGGCCTGTCGGTTCCGACGATCCAGCGCATGGAGGCAAGCGACGGCAATGTCCGCGGTGTGGTCGAAAGCCTGGCCCGCGTGGTCGAGGCGCTGGAGGCCGCAGGCATCGAGCTGATCGGCGAAGGCGTCGTCAGCAACTCGGGCGGACGTGGCGTCCGGCTGAAATCCGGTCCCAAGACGTAATCGCGACGGCGAGCGCCGACGAAAGCCGACGATCCCGCCGCCCCCTTTCACGAAGGTGCGGCCACAGATGAACCAGCAGCCGATCGCAGCGCCCGGATTTGCGCCGCTGTTTACCCCCAAACTGATTACCGTCCTGCGTGAAGGCTATGGCGTCGCGCAGTTGCGCGCCGATGCGGTTGCCGGCCTGACCGTCGCCATCGTGGCCTTGCCACTGTCGATGGCTATCGCCATCGCCTCGGGCGCCTCGCCTGCGCAGGGGCTGTATACGGCGATCATCGGCGGCTTCCTCGTCTCGGCTCTTGGCGGCTCGCGCTATCAGGTCGGCGGGCCGGCGGGGGCGTTCATCGTGCTGGTCGCGGGCATCGTCGCACAACACGGCATGTCCGGACTGATCCTGGCAACCTTCATGTCGGGTATGCTGATGATCGCCATCGGTCTGCTACGGCTGGGCACATTCATCAAGTTTATCCCGTTTCCGGTGACGATCGGCTTTACCGCCGGCATCGCCGTCATCATCTTCACCAGCCAGATCAAAGAGATCCTCGGCCTGACACTGGCGGATGAACCGGGCGAGTTGATCGAAAAGATCCCCGCCCTCTGGCACGCCCGCGCCAGCCTGTCCCCGGCCGCCCTGGGGATCGCGCTGGGGACCATTGCGGTGATCCTGGGGCTAAAGCGCGTCCGACCGCATTGGCCGGGCATGTTGATCGCCGTGACACTGGCCGCAGGTTTCATCGCCGCGACCGGGGCGGATGTCGCAACCATCGGCAGCCGGTTCGGCGGCATCCCCTCGACCCTGCCCGCCCCGGCCCTGCCGGAGTTTTCGGTCGCGAAGGCGATGACGCTTTTGCCTGCGGCCATCTCGCTGACACTGCTTGGCTCTATCGAATCGCTGCTGTCTGCCGTGGTCGCGGATGGCATGACCGGCCGTCGTCACCGCTCGAACTGCGAACTGGTGGCGCAGGGCGTGGCCAATATAGGCTCGGCGCTGTTCGGAGGCATTTGCGTCACCGGCACCATCGCGCGCACCGCCACCAATGTGCGATCCGGCGCGCACGGACCCGTCGCGGGAATGCTGCATGCGCTGTTCCTGCTGGTCTTCATGCTGGCCGCCGCGCCGCTTGCCTCGTACATTCCGCTGGCCGCGCTGGCCGGGGTGCTGGCAGTCGTATCATGGAACATGATCGAAAAGCCCGCCATCGCGATCCTCTTGCGCTCAGGCTGGGGAGAGGCGGCGGTGCTGACAGTCACCTTCCTGCTCACCATCTTCCGCGACCTGACCGAAGCCATCGTCGTGGGACTGGCGCTCGGTTCGGTGCTGTTCATCCAGCGCATGAGCCAGGCTGTCGGGGTCGAGGCCAACACGCCGCTGGTCGGCGCCGATATGGCGGACAGCGACCACCTGCGGCCTGACCAGCCGCAGCCGCGCGATGTCGTGGTCTATCGCATCTCGGGCGCGCTGTTCTTTGGCGCCACGGCTTCGATCGGCTCGGTGCTGGACCGTATTCAGGACGGGTTCCGCGTGCTGGTGGTGGATTTCAGCGCCGTGCCCTTTCTGGATTCGACCGGCGCGCATATGATCGAGGGGCTGGCGCACAAGGCCCAACGCCGCGGTGTGGAACTGTGGCTGACCGGCTCCAGCCGTGACATACGCCGCGCATTGCTCGCACACGGGTTGCGCCGCCCATTGGTGCGCTATGCGCCCACGGTGGACGAGGCGCTGCGTCGGCGGCGGGTTTCCTGACGGGTTTTGCCTGGACTCTCCGCCCTTGCGTTGACTTTACCCTTTCCTGCCTCCGGCGGGGATATTTTGCCACGGAAGAGTTCAACCCATTGTGAAAGGGCGACCCGATGGTCGCCCCGCACCGTTTTTATCCCATGCGTTCGCTGGCATAGCTTCCGGGGGATGCTGGAAAGACGACGGTCTTGTTGCCGTTCAGAAACACCCGGCGATGGATATGGGCGTGAATGGCGCGGGCCAGCACCTGGCTTTCCACATCGCGGCCAAGGCTGACATAATCCTCGGGAGATTGGGCATGGGTCACACGGATGATGTCCTGCTCGATGATCGGGCCCTCGTCCAAGTCGGCGGTGACGTAATGCGAGGTCGCGCCGATCAGCTTCACCCCGCGCTCATAGGCCTGCTTGTAGGGGTTGGCGCCCTTGAACGACGGCAGGAATGAATGATGGATATTGATGATCCGCCCAGACATCTTGCGGCAAAGCTCGTCCGACAGCACCTGCATATAGCGTGCCAGCACCACCAACTCGGCCCCCGAATCCTCGACCACTGCCGTCAGCTGCGCCTCGGCCTGGGGCTTGTTCGCCTTGGTGACCTTGATACAATGGAACGGAATGTCGTGGTTCACCACCACCTTCTGGTAGTCCATGTGGTTCGAGATCACCGCCACGATATCGATCGGCAAGGCGCCAATGCGCCAGCGATAAAGCAGGTCGTTCAGACAATGGCCAAAGCGGCTGACCATGATCACGACCTTCATTTTCGAGGATTCGTCATGAATGGCGTATTGCATATCGAAGGGCTTGGCCGGGCCCGCCAGACCTTCGCGCAGCTCTTCCAGCCCCACCCCTTGTTCCGAGATAAAGCTGACGCGCATGAAGAATTGGCCCGTCTCGGTATCGTCGAACTGCGAGCTGTCGGTAATGTTGCAGCCATGCTCGGCCAGAAAGCCGGCCACTGTAGCGACGATACCGCGCGTCGAGGGACAGGCGACCGTCAGCGTATATTTCTTCATCTGGCTCTCCACTGATAGGGCAAGGCCCTGTTATTCTTCCGTGTGCAAAATATCCCGGGGGGAGCGTTTTGCGGGCCCCATCAGGGGCGCGCAAGGCGCGGGGGGCAGAGCCCCCGTCAGGCAGCCAGCCCCTCTGGCTCGGGCAGCCCACCGGCCCGGCAACAGGCAGTCAGGGTATTGGCCAGAAGGCAGGCGATGGTCATCGGCCCGACCCCGCCCGGCACCGGCGTAATGGCGCCCGCGACCTGAACGGCGCTGTCGAAATCCACGTCGCCGACCAGTCTGTTGCGGCCACCCTCCTCGATGCGATTGATACCGACGTCGATCACCGTGGCGCCCGGCTTGATCCAGTTGCCGGGGATCATCCGCGGCCGGCCGACGGCGGCGACCAGGATATCGGCGCGGCGGCAGACCCCGGCCAGATCGCGGGTACGCGAATGGGCAATGGTCACGGTGCAGCTTTCATTCAGAAGCAGCTGCGCCATCGGCTTGCCGACGATATTGCTGCGCCCGACCACGACCGCGTTCAGACCGGAAAGCTCGCCCAACTGCTCCCGCAGCATCATCAGGCAACCCAGCGGAGTGCAGGGCACCATGGATTTCTGCCCCGTACCCAAAAGACCGACGTTGAGAATATGGAACCCATCCACGTCCTTGGCAGGATCAATGGCGTTAAGCACCGCCTCGGCATTCACATGTGTGGGCAGCGGCAGTTGCACCAGAATGCCATGCACGGCCGGATCGGCATTCAGCCGCGTGATCAGCGCCAGCAGATCGGCCTCGGAGGTCGCTGCCGGCAGCTTATGCTCCCAAGAGTTCATGCCAGCCTCACGGGTCTGGATGCCCTTGTTACGTACATAAACCTGCGATGCCGGATCCTCGCCTACCAGCACCACCGCCAGACCGGGCGTCACCCCGTGCTCTGCCTGCAGCCGCTTAACCGCAGCCGCAACACGACCACGCAACTGTCCCGCAAAAGCCTTGCCGTCGATGATCCTTGCCCCCATAGGCCCTATCTCCTTCGCATTCCGCATTCGTGACTTGAACGGCATGGGCCAATCGTCCCGCTCGCGGATAGCGCAGGCGCCGGCATGCACAAGCCCCAATTCTTTGGGCCTGTCCGTCCCTGCTTTGCCTCTATCCCCGTTGATGCCTTTTTCCAACTGCTTGCCGCCAGGGTCAGCCGCTATTGCGACAAGGCGGCGTGGTTTTGCGACGCCTGTGCAATCCGCGCCGGCCAACGGATGGTTTGCAACCAGTCCGGCCCTGAAAAAACGCAGTCCCGCACCGCCGGCATTAGCCTGCCGCGCGCAAGACCTTGCACAGTTGCGGGACCGTGACCGCAAAGGGATTGCCCTTCATCGAGGAACTGGCCAGCGAGGCCTCGGCCACCGCCTCGTGCCGGGCTGGGTCCAGCCCCTGCGCGATCAGGCCCGGCAAGCCCGCCTCGCGCGCCCATTGGGCCAGCGCCTGCGGGGCCTCGGCCGCGTCGCAGCCAAGGATGCCGGCGATCTCGCGGCAGACCTCGTTGATGCGACCGGTATCAGGGGCATGATCGCGGTTCATCGCCAGAACCGGCCCCAGCAAAGCGCCGCAGATCGCGCCATGCGCGGCCGGTGTCACGCCGCCGATCACGCCGGCAAGCCCATGCACCGCGCCCAATCCGCCATTGGCCAGTGCAATGCCGCCCGAAAGGCTGACCCATGCCAGCAGATCGCGCGCGCCCTCATCCTCAGCCCGCATTAGTCGGACCAGCGCCCCAAGACCCAAGCCAATGGCCGGGCGGGTGAGTGCATCGGTAAAGGGCGTGGCGCGGGCCGAGACATAAGGCTCGATCACCTGCGCCAGCGCATCAAGGCCAGAGGCCAGAGTCACCGCACGCGGGCAATGATCGGTCAGCGCCGGATCGACAATGGCAAGGCGCGGCAGCATCCGTTCATCCCGGATCGAGACCTTGCGGCCATGTCGAGGCAGGCCGATCACCGCGTTGCGCGTGGCCTCGGCCCCGGTGCCGGCAGTGGTGGGCAACGCGATATAGGGCAAGGGCGGCGCAGCCAGCGGCAGGCCGCGGCCCACAACCTCAAGATGATCCATGATCCCGCCCGGCGCCGGGATCAGTGCCGCCAGAGCCTTGCCCAGATCCAACGCCGCGCCACCGCCAAGTGCCACGACCCAGTCGGCGCCGAACCCCTTGGCACGCGATAGCGCGTCTTCCAGCATGGGCAAGGTTGGCTCGGTCGCGCAGGCAATGGTCGTGACCTCGGCCCCCTGCTCGCGCAGGGCATCAAGCAGCCAGAGGGCACGGGTGGGGGTCGCGCCATGCACCAGGACGCCGCGTCGGCCATGGGCGCAGATCAAGGCCGGCGCCTTCTGCGCCTCACTGCGTCCGAAAATCACCCGCCCCGGTAAGGCAAAGGAAAACGGCGCCGCGGTCATGCCGCCCCCATGGTTGCGTTCACAGCTTTTTTCCAGCGGATGTAACGCGCCTCGCGTTCAGGCTGCGGCATGGCGGGTTCAAAGCGGCGCTCCAGCGCCCAGTCGCGGGCGAATTCCTCGGGCTCTGGGCAAAGCCCCGCTCCAAGCCCCGCGAGATAGCCCGCGCCAAGCGCCGTCGTCTCGGTCACGCGCGGGCGATCCACAGGCGCGCCAAGGATGTCGGCCAGAAACTGCATCGTCCAGTCGCTTGCCGCCATGCCGCCATCGACGCGCAACACGCCCGCAGCCGCGTCAGGCCAGTCCGCCCGCATCGCTTCAAGAAGGTCGCGGGTCTGAAAACCCACACTTTCCAGCGCCGCACGGGCAAACTCCGCCGGACCCGAGCTCCGCGTCAGCCCGAATACCGCGCCCCGGCAGTCGGGTCGCCAATAGGGCGCGCCAAGCCCGGTAAACGCCGGCACCAGAACCAGCTCTTGCGTGCGATCCGCAGCCTCGGCCAGCCCCTGCGTCTCGGCCGCGTTGCGGATCAGCCGCAGCCCGTCGCGCAGCCATTGCACGACCGCGCCTGCGATAAAAATCGAACCCTCAAGGGCATAGGTCGTCCGCCCGCCCAGCCGATAAGCGATGGTCGTCAACAGCCGGTTGGTCGAAGGCACCATCTGCCCACCTGTGTTCAACAGTGCGAAACAGCCCGTGCCATAGGTCGATTTCATCATCCCGGGCACAAAGCAGGCCTGACCCACTGTCGCCGCCTGCTGGTCGCCCGCCACCCCCAGGATCGGGATCTCGCGCCCGAACAGATCGGCGCGGGTCTTGCCGTAATCGTCGGCACAGTCCCTGACCTCGGGCAAAAGCGCCATGGGGATGTCCAGAAGCGCGCAGATATCTTCGTCCCAGCGGTTCGTGGCGATATTGAAAAGCAGCGTCCGGGCGGCATTGGTGGCGTCCGTGGCATGCACCTTGCCGCCCGTCAGGTTCCAGATCAGCCAGCTATCGACCGTGCCAAAGGCCAGTTCGCCGCGCTTGGCGCGATCCCGTGCGCTGTCGATATTGTCGAGCAACCATTTCACCTTGCTGCCAGAGAAATAAGGGTCCAGCAGCAGCCCGGTGCGGGCGGCGATCATCGGCTCATGCCCCTCGGCCCGCAGTTGCTCGCACATCCCGGCGGTGCGACGGTCCTGCCAGACGATGGCGCGATGCAAGGGCTGGCCGGTCTTGCGGTCCCAGATCAGCGTCGTCTCGCGCTGGTTGGTGATGCCGATGGCGGCGATGTCGCCGGCATGGAGCCCGGCCTTTTCAATCGCCGCGCGCGCCACACCCGCCACGCTGACCCAAAGGTCCGAGGCGGCGTGCTCGACCCAGCCAGAGGCCGGGAAATGCTGCGCAAACTCACTTTGCGCCGAGGCCAGCGGCGTCAGCTTCGCATCAAAGATGATGGCGCGGGACGACGTCGTGCCCTGATCGATGGCAAGGATATGGGTCATGGCAACCTGCTGTCTTGCGATGATCCGAAGGCTGCACCGGGGCAAACAGCCGGTCAAGCCGCTTTCGTTTCCAAGCAGGCTTGCGGTAATCCGAACATCAGCGACGATCCCTTGCCCGATAAGGGAACACTTGCGCGCAGGGATGGTTTGCCTAGATTGATTGGGTCAAGCCAAAGGAGAGCGCCCTTGGCCCTCAGCATACGCCAAAGCGAAATCCTGGAACTCGCCCGCTCCGAGGGGCGCGTGCTGGTCGATGACCTTGCACAGCGCTTCGACGTGACGTTGCAAACCATCCGCCGCGATCTGGGCGAGATGGCCGGGGCCGGCCTGCTGGACCGCGTGCATGGCGGCGCGGTGCCCCGTGCGGGCGTGGTCAACCTGGGTTACGAGGCAAGGCGGCGCATGAATGCCGAGGCCAAGGCGGCGATAGGCGCAGCCTGCGCGGCCGAGATCCCGGACAATTGCAGCCTGATCCTGAACCTTGGCACCACCACCGAAGCGGTGGCTCAGGCGCTGATCCATCATTCCAACATCACCGTCGTCACCAACAATATGAATGTCGCCAATATCCTGCTGGCCAACCCCGGCTGCGAGATCATGGTGGCGGGCGGTGCGTTGCGGCGTTCGGACGGCGGGTTGGTGGGCGAGCTGACGACGCAGTTCTTTGAACAATTCAAGGTGGATTACGCGGTCATCGGCACCTCGGCGCTGGACCATGACGGCGATCTGCTGGACTTTGATCTGGCCGAAGTGAGGGTCAGCCGGGCCATCCTGCGCCAGTCACGCCGCGCCTTTCTGGTCACGGACCATTCCAAGATCGGCCGCCCTGCCCCGGCCCGTATCGCCAGCCTGTCCGAACTGGACACCATCTTTACCGACCAGCCGCTGCCCGAAGATCTGGCCCAACGCTGCGCGGAATGGCGCACCGACGTGCGGCTCTGCCCACCGGCGGATGGCTAGGCTTCAGGTCACGGCGGCCTGCACGGCAAAGCGCGGGTCCTTCCAGCTTTCGCTTTTCAAAACCTCCTCCAGCACCTCGACCGCGCGCAACACATCGACATAGCGCAGATAAAGCGGCGTGAAGCCGAAGCGCAGCGTCGAGGGCGCACGGAAGTCGCCGATCACCCCTCGCGAAATCAGCGCCTGCATCACCTGCCAGGCATGGTCGTGACGAAAGGACACCTGACTGCCGCGCCGCGCACCCTCGCGCGGGCTTTCCAGCGCCAACCCGAATCCGGCGCAGCGCGCCTCGACCAGTTGGATGAACAGATCGGCCAAGGCCACGCTTTTCGCCCGCAGCTCACCCATGTCCACCCCGTCCCAGACCGCCAGCGCCCCTTTGAGCGCCCGCATCGACAGGATGGGCTGGGTTCCGCATTGAAAGCGGCGGATGCCGCCGTCGCCCTCATAACCCGTCTCGAAGGCAAAGGGCCGGGCATGCCCCCACCATCCGCTAAGCGGCTGGCGCGCCTGTCCCAGATGGCGATGCGCGGCATAAACGAACGCAGGCGAGCCCGGCCCGCCGTTCAGATATTTGTAGGTGCAGCCCACCGCAAAATCGACCCCGGCGGCATCCAGTTCCACCGGCAAGGCGCCGGCCGAGTGGCAAAGGTCCCAGACCGCGATGGCGCCCGCCTCATGGATACGAGCGGTCAACGCGGCCATATCGCGCAACTCACCGGTTTTATAGTTCACATGGTTGACCAGCACGGCGGCGACATCGGGGGTCAGCATGTCCTCGATCGTCGGGCCGTCCACCCCCTCCAGCCGCAATTGCGCGCCGGGCAAGGTCGAGACCACCCCTTCGGCAATGTAAAGATCGGTCGGGAAACTGCCGCTTTCCGCAACGATAACATTGCGTCCGGGCCGCAGCCCCATGGCGGAGTGCAGCACCTTGTAGACATTCACCGAGGTGGTGTCCGCCACCACGACCTGCCCCGGCGCCGCACCGATAAGCGTGCCGATGCGATCCCCCAGTTCGACTGGCAAATCGAACCATCCCGCCGTGTTCCAGCTGCGGATCAGCTCACCACCCCATTCGTCACGGGCGGCGCGCATCAATTCCTCTTGTGCGGCGTGGGTCGGAACACCCAGCGAGTTGCCGTCCAGATAAACCTCGTCCGGCGACAGGATGAAGGCGTCGCGCAAGGCACGCAACGGATCCTGTGCATCCATCGTCTCGATCGCGGCACGGTCGGGAAGGGTCATGATGTGTCCTTGGCTGTTCGTCCGGGCAGCGTTGGGATGCCTTAGACCGCGCAAACTGACCGGGGCGGCTGATACCGCACCCCGGTCACTGTTTCAATGACGGTTTCAATAACAGCCGATCTTGGCGATCCGGCCATCCTCGCCGATCTCAAAGTTGATGCGGTTGGCGTTGAAATCCATCGTCACCGGGTCGCGCGGGCCGATGATGCGCGTGCCGGGCGGCAAAGTCATCTTCTCCAGAACCTGACGCGGCTGACCGACCAGACCGTTGAACGTGGCGGCCTTACAAACGTCAGGCTGCGGTTGCTCTGGCGGTTGCACCTCGACACAGGCGCCCAGCAAGCAAAGGGGCATGCACAGAAGAAGTCGTCTCATTTCGCACCTCCATTAGCCGCAATCGATATTGTAGATGTTGCCCGCGGCATCCAGCCGGAAGACGATACGCAGCGGATCGTATTCCTGCGGCTCGATACCGCGATATTCGACGACGCGAAAATCGCGGGACACGCCCAGACCCGGGATGATGCTGCCGGGCTGACCAAGGGCCGAAACATAGTCCTTGGCATGGCAAGCGTCGGGTTCGCGCGATTCCAGCCCGCTGAGGCCGGCAACCGGAGTGGGCGGCAGCGGCGCGACGGCGGGAACCGGATCAGGCGCGGACTGATAGGCCGGCGCGCATGCGGCAAGGGGAGCAAGGGCAAGAAACGCGATCAGGGCTCGGGTCATCAGGCAATCATCCAGTAAGGGAATTTCCGACGTGGCATCATAAAGGTGCGCCAGGAAAATGAGAAGCCGCCCACTGAGAAATGCGGCAAGGCGTTGCAGCGGAACCGCGCCGGCTTGGCCCTATTCGGCCATTTCAGCCACATCGGCCAGCGACGCTTGGCCAGTGCCGTAACAAGACAGGAACATTGCCACCGCACTGTGGTTCACCCTGCGCAAAAGATCCTTATCCACGGATTTCGGGCCCAAAAACAACGCGCGGTCTCGGATGGTGACCCCGGCCAGTTCGATAAGTTGATCGGCCGCCAGTTCCAGATCGGGAATGTTCAATTCCTCGCGCTGGACACAGCGTTCCAGATAGCCAATCAGTTGCTGGCGCAAAAGTGCCGGCCCAGATTCGTAATATTCTTGCGCCAGCGAGGGGAAACGCTCGGCCTCGCCCACGCTGACCCTGAAGATGCGCAGCCCGAATTCCGAAATCATATGCGCCGAAATGATCTGCACGATAAAGGGCAGAACCTGCCCGACCGGCAGGTCGACCTCGATCAGGGCGCTGGCATCCGTGGCCTCGCGGGCAAGCTCGTTACGAAAAACCTCTATAAACATGACGCGCTTGTCGGGGAAATAGCTATAGAGGGTCGCCTTGGACACGCCGGCCTCGCGGGCGATGTCGTCTACGCTTGCGCCCTCAAATCCATCGCGCAGAAAGATCGTACGGGCACCCTCCAGCACCTGTAGGAACTTGCGGCCACGCGTTATGGGAAGAGTCTTAGGCATCCACGAGAACCCCCTCATTACTCCCTAACTTGCCCCGCTCAACCACCGGGGCGGAACTCAAACACCAAAACGCCGACGCAAACAAAGGTATTTTATTCATAGAGGGAAACCAGATTCGTTGCAAAGCATCTGCGCGATGAAGTCCAATATGTCTAAACTCTTACACTTGATTGGCGCAGCACTCCCGGCGGTTCAATAGAGAATCGTCAGCCCCATAGCGGCCTTGTGACGCGGGCAGCAAAAAAAAGAACAGGTGGCTTTTCGGACAGGCCCCCCGCCACGCACACTGCGACCGCATCGGAAAAACGCAGAATGACGCCGGAAAATTCCGGGACGGTTGCGGGCGGCTTTCGCGATTCGAGAGACCCAGCGTTAGTTTCGTGGCGGGAAAAACAGCCGCAGTTCAGGCAACAAACCATGCAGCATTTCCGCCTTTCTGCCACAATTGGCGTGGCCCAGGCGCAGGGCATCATTGGGGTGGAAAAGCCCGTCACGCCAAGAGTAACGACAGACCGAGTGCCGCACCCCTAACAGAACCGAGCCATGGGCCCCACCCGACGGATCGCCGGCAGAAACTTACGCCGTTCCGACCCATGCCTGCGTCTAAAACACGGCCCCGGACCTAAGGCAGTCCCTGCTTCGTCCGGCACTCGCTAGCGGGGACAGTATCCATCGACAACCATCTTGCGCCACTTTATACCCTCATTTGTCACCTCGTCTTATCCTGTCCTTCCTAATCTGCGCAGCCAGATTCTTTCGCAGCGAATGCACGGCCTCACCCCGGCCAAATTCGCGCGCGGCTGCCTGCCGGGCCAGTTCATAGCCGGGCAAGATTCGGGCAAGCTCCTCTTCGGCGGCCAGCAAGGCCCGGCTGCGTTCGCCCGCCATGGCATTCGTCATCCGCGCCTCGGCAATCGAGAACGGCTGATCCGCGCGATAGGTTGTCTCAAGCTCGGCTTCCAACTGACCGATCCGATGACGCACCGCCTCGACCTGAGCGCGAAAGGCTGCAAGGCGACGCATTTCCACATCCGCCTTCAACCGGGCGATTCGTTCCAATCCGGCGAGCGCATCGCGATTGCGGGTCATGCCTTCCTCTTCTGTCGGGGCGGAGCCCCCCAGCCCTCGCGCACTTTCTTACGCATTGCCTCGGCAAAGCGGATGGCAGCGGCAACCGGGGCGAAGTGTTCGGCGCTGATCTCTTGCCCGATATCAACCGTGGCATGCAATGCGCGTGCGCAGGGTGGGTCGGACCAGATGGGCACCTGATGATCCTGCGCGCGCTCGCGGATGCGGCGGGCGGTATCGTCCACCCCTTTTGCCAAACAAACCGGAGCCCGGCCGCTGCCGCGTTTCCATTCCAGCGCCACCGCGTAATGCGTGGGGTTAACGATGATCACATCTGCTTTTTGCACATCTGCCAGCATGGTACTGAGGACGATATCCACGCCTTTTTGCCTGCGCGCGGCTCTCAGATGCGGATCGCCTTCGTTTTCCTTGTATTCGTCCTGCATCTCTTGCCGCGACATGCGATGCCGCTTTAGGTATTCCAGACGCTTCCAGAGCAGGTCGATCACGGCGAAAACTGCCCCAATCCCCATCGCCAACAGCACTGCCCGGCGCAAAATTAGCCCCAACCCCTCGACCCATTGAAGGTCCTGCATGGCGCCCGAAATCATCAGCCAGGACAAAAGCGAGGTGTAAAGAAACCAACCGCCCAAGCCGACCAGCAGCGCCTTGACCAGCGAGATCGCGAAGGTGACCAGCCCACTTTTGCCGAATTTCTGTGCAGCGTTCTTGATCGGGTTGATGCGTTTTGGATCGGGCAGCAGCTTCTTGGGCGTCCACACGATAGAACGCTGTGCAACCATGCCCAAGATGATCGGCAATGCCATAATCGCCACACCCGCCACGGTAGCCAGCCCGGCATGGCCCGCCAAGGCGCGCGCCAGATCGGTAACCACACGCCCTTCAGCAAGGGGCCAAGGTTCACTTCCCAAGGCACGTGAAGCCATACGAAGCCATGCCGGTACCGCCCAATTCATCCCAAACAGCGCCGCAAGCCAAAAGCCCAAATACATCAGTGCCGATTGCAGCTCGGTAGAGCGCGGAACGTCACCTTCCTGCCGCGCCTTGCGAAGCTTGCTTTCAGAGGGGTCAAACGGCTTGTCGTCGTTATTTTCCTGGCTCATCGCAGAAGTGTTCCTGTCATGACGAAAACCGCATCGGCCCAGACTGAAAGGATCGAGGGTGCCAGTACGACAAGGGCCAGCAGCGCCAACAAAATCGCGCCCGGCGCGGCGATA
Organism: Paracoccus methylovorus; assembly: GCF_016919705.1. NCBI lineage: Bacteria > Pseudomonadati > Pseudomonadota > Alphaproteobacteria > Rhodobacterales > Paracoccaceae > Paracoccus > Paracoccus methylovorus. The sequence goes on along the minus strand of NZ_CP070368.1, from coordinate 171,302 downwards.
AAGATCACCGGCAGCGTCGGCATGACCTTGCTGATCATCCCCGACAAAGCCTGAAACAGAAAACCGCCCAAGATGAACGGACCCGCCAGCAGCATAGCCAAAACAAAGCTCTGTCGGACCAAGGAAACCGCGCTTGGCAAAACCCCGGAAATCTGTGGCCAAGCGCCAATGGGCCGCAGCACCAAGCTTTCGCGCAACAGTTCACAGACGAGAATCGGAAACCCCAAAGCCATCAGGACGGCCAACCCGGCCAGGTGCAAAAGGTTACCGATCGGATGCGGAGAATATTCATTGGCAGCACCGATCAGCTGCGACAGCGACGCGGTGGCGGCAATAGTCGTCGCAGCAATGTCCAGCGCAGCCACAAACAGTCGTACAAGCCCGCCCAGTGCAAGCCCCGACAGGATCTCGGATCCCGACAAAACAGCAAGGTGCAGCAAACTGCCTATTTCGCCCACGGATTGCGTATATTCAGCCACAACAAGCGTGACCGCGGTGGCCAGTGCGGCGCGGACCCGGACGGGCATAGCTCGTTCGGAAAATACCGGCAGCATCAGAAAGCACGCCTGCACCCTGCAATAGGTCAGTAAAAGCGTAGCGAGCATAGCTGTCGTACGCGGATCCGCGAGCAACTGCATCATGGGCTGACCGTTCCTCGCAATCTTACCTGAGCGGCTGGATCTATCTCATCGAGTCCTAAAACCGGTGTGGCGATCCCCGCCGAAGACAGCATCATGCGCACCAGACGCCTTCGATGATCGGGCACCGCAAGAACCACCTCAAGGGCGGGAGGTAATTCGCTCAAAGTGGCCTGCATGGCATCAGACAGCCGTTTTTGGATCTGTGGGACAACATTGGCCCCAATCCTTGTGCCTTCCGCTTCGGCGCGGGCGATCTCAGCTTCCCATTGGGGATGCAGTTGCAGCAGCTCAAGATACCCTTCCTGGTTCAGGAATTGCTCGGTGATCTGCCCGCGAAGCCGCTTGCGCACCTGTTCATAGGCAGCTTCAGGGCTGGCGGCATTGCGGGCTTCGTGCACGGCATCGGTAATCAGCACCAGATTGCGGATCGAGACCCGCTCTTCCAGTAGTCCGCGCAGCACGGCAAGCAGCAATTCCGGCGTCACTTTGTCCGGCACCATGCTGTCGAAGAACCGCTGGTTAAGCTGGGCGCGATGTTCGTCCGTAACATTGCACAACTCGCGGATCATGCGTTGCATTGACGACATAGTCAAAAGCGCGGGCAGGTTAGTCTTGACCACCTCCATCAAATGGGTGGACAGCACCTCCATCGGGGTTACGACAGTCGCACCGGCAATCGCCGCGTCGTCTTGTGATTCCGGTGTAATCCACCGCGCCATGCTACCGTAGACCGGCTCGCTTACATTTTCGCCTGCCAGCCCCTCAAGCGTGGATTCCGCACCCAGCGCCAACACTCCCTGCGGCCGCAGGATACCCTTTCCGCGTACGACCCCCTGTAGTCGAATGACATATTCGCCGTCTTGGAAACCGGTTCCGTCGGTGATGCGGACGTCAGGCAGAATCAGCCCGTAGGCGCGCGCGATATGCAGCCGCAGATTGGTAATGCGCTGGCCCAGTCCCCGCACCGGGTCAAGCGCGCTGAGGATCAGGCCCGCGCCAATCTCGACGCAGATCTCATCGGTATCCAGCACATCGCCAATACGTGTTTGCATCGAGGCAGGGGCTTGAGGTTCGGGAAGAACGGCATCCTCCGAGATCGCTTTTCCCTGCCGAAGGCTGATGAACCAAGCCGACGCACCCAGCACCGCAGCCAAGCTGAAAAAGACCAATGTCGGCATGCCGGGGACCAGCCCGATAAGCACCATCCCAACCGCGCAGATAAACGGTACCTGCCAATTGCTTAGGAACTGCTGCGACAAAAGATCGGCAGTCGTCTCGGTGGCACCGCCCCGGGATAAAAGCAGCGCCGCCGCCATCGAAGTGATAAGTGCGGGGATCTGGCTGACCAGCCCGTCGCCGATGGTCAATTTAGAATACGTGTCCATTGCCTCGCTCAAGGGCATGCCATGCAACACTACGCCTGCAGCCAGGCCTACGAACAAGTTGATCAACGTGATGACTAAGCCGGCGATCGCATCGCCTTTGACAAATTTCGAGGCACCATCCAGCGAGCCAAAAAAGCTGATCTCACGCTGTTCGCGGGCGCGCCGGCGCTTGGCTTCATCGTGATCGATAGCACCCGAGTTCAGGTCGCCATCGATAGCAAGCTGCTTGCCCGGCAATGAATCGAGCGCGAACCGGGCCGAAACCTCGGCCATGCGGCCCGATCCCTTGGTGATAACCATAAAGTTCACCACCGTGATCACAGCAAAGACCGTGAGCCCTACCAAAAGCGAGCCACCAGCCACAAAGTCCGCAAAAGCCTCGATAACATGGCCGGCGGCGGCGGTGCCGTTCTGGCCATCGGTCAGGATCAGACGGGTCGACGAGATATTGAGCGACAGCCTGATAAGCAGCGACACCAGCAACAGGACTGGAAAGGCTTGGAAGTCCGTGGGTTTTTCTACCAATGAGGACATCACGAGGATCAGGGCCGCGCTGGCGATGGAAAGCGCAATCCCCAGATCCAGCACACGCGCCGGCATCGGAATGACCATGGACAGCACGATCAACAGCAAAACCCCAGTAATAATCAATGGCCGAATCGCCCAGCCAGATCCAGGTGTGGTCTCGGCAATGCTCATTCCTGGGCTCCTTGAGTTGCGGCGGGTGCAAGCAGACGCTCGATACTCCAACCTGGACCGGTCAGCATGCCCGACCGCCTCAGAAAAATCAGAACCTCTATCCGATCAGACGGTGAAAGCCTGATCAGCCGGTCATTGAGATCCGGCGGCAACGGTTCACCATTAAGCAGCCGATCGGTTGCATCGCGGATCAGACCGTCGCGGGACGGCATGCTATCCCCGGCAGGCTCAGCAGCAAGCGCAGCAGAAAGGATCAGCACTGCAATCACGACGCCCTCTTCAGCTCGCGCAACGAGCTCTCAAGATCGCCAAACGCGGGACGGATATGTTCCGGAGCGGACTGCCGCCCAACCTCGACACAGAGATTGGTCGCATGCTGATGCAGGCCCGCAACCAGCACGGATTTGATCACGTCGTAAAAAGCCTGATCCTGCTTGGTCACCGCGTTAAGTCGCTGGGCAAACGGGGCCACAATCCCATAGGCTAGGAAAACCCCAAGAAATGTGCCGACAAGGGCGCCGCCAATCATTTTTCCCAGCACCTCAGGCGGCTGGTCGATCGAGCTCATGGTCTTGATCACGCCCAGAACAGCAGCAACAATTCCCAGTGCGGGCAGCGCATCGGCCATGTTCTGCAAAGCATGCGGCGCGTGCATCGCTTCTTTGTTTATCAGACCGATGCGTTGAGAGAGCATCTCTTCGACCTGGTAAGGGTCATCGTAGTTCAGGCTGGCCGAACGCAGCGTGTCAGTAATCAAAGCCACGACATGTTCATCAGCCAAGATCCTTGGATAAACCTGAAAGATGGGCGAGGCCTCAGGGTTTTCTATATGCTCCTCCAATTCGACAGGACTGGTGCGGACAATCCGCAACAACCGAAACAGCAGACAAAGCACATCCTGCACATCAGTTTCATGCCAGCGGGGCCCTTTCAGCGAGCGACCCACCCCCGTCAGCGCCTGTCTTATCACAGTCATCTCGTTCGAAAGCAGAAACGAACCTATCGCAGCCCCCCCAATAATCATAAGCTCAAAGGGCAGCGAATATAGAATAATATCCAGATTTCCACCTGCCAGGCTATATCCGCCAAAGACCATCAAAAATGTCAAAACAATACCGATCACACCAAACATGTATTCCACCTATTTCCCGGCAGCCCTGAGGGCACCCATATATGAGGTCAGCACCGCAGCATGGCCCGGTTCTACCGACGTCATAATCCGTGCGCCAGTTTCCGGTTGAACGCGAGCTAGAATTTGCGCGGCGAAATCCGGGGGCAAGTTTGACAAAACCATAGCTGCCTGCTCGGGCTTCATCTGGTCGTAGACCGCAATCAACCGTGCTATATCTTCACTTTGCACTTGGCTCTGGCCTTGATTCCCCAGCGTGACCTGTTGCTTCAACTTTCGTAATTCAATTAACTTTTCAGTTAATTGTTTTTCTGCAAATGATATCTCGGCCTTCCGCCGCTCGACTTCTTGCATATATCGGTCAATGCGCAAGGCACGCTCGCGTAGCGTCTCGGCCAAAGCCACTGCTTCCGGAACGTCAGTGCAGCCTGCCATCAGTGCCGAAGGTTCCGCATTGGCCGATAGCCGCGAAAACCCGTCCGCTAGCATCACCGCCTGACCCGCAGCTGCCAGGATCATCACGCCCCCCAGGACTGACAGGATCTGCCTACGCATCGGCCACCGCTTCTTCACGCCGCCGCTTGCGTTGCACACGGGTAGGTCGCGGCAACCCCGTCTCGGCGAATTTCTGCTGCAGCATCCAAAATGCGCGTTCTTGCTTGGCGCGCTCAATCTCCTCGGAAAGCGCCTGCGTTGCGCTGATTGCTTCGAATTTGGCAAACAAGATGGATTTTTCCAGCCGACCGATCTCACTGGTCATGACAGCAATGGCACCACCCAAGCCGGTTTCCAGATCGTTGAGCTTGCGCAAACGCCGCGCGAGCACGAAGCAAAACCCCGACAACCCAATAGTAAAGGCAATCAAAGAAAGTTGTGAAATCTGCGCCATCGTCATTGTATTCTGAACTCCGTAATGAGGATATCGGTAAATGCCTCCTTACCAAGGACGAAGATCGCGCAGGTCGCCAACTCATCCCGAATGATATCCAATATTCCGCGTTTCTCAAAAGCCGTACTGTCGATATCTGCAAGAAAGCCATTGAAACTATCAAGCAGACGTGGGGTCAGATACTCGATTGCAGCCCGATGGCTACGGTCGGTTTCGATCTTGATCGACATCACCAAGATCCGCGGATTTGGTCCGGCCAGTGTCAATACAATCTGGGGAACATCCACAAAATCGATAACCGACGCAGTACTGTCCCCAATCTTTTCCCCTTGTAGTACAAAAAACGACAAGGGCGACCAGAAACCCAAATAAGTTGAGGTAAAGCCGCCCACTCCCAGAATCAGACCTAGTCCCAGCGGTAACAGGATACGGCCGACGCCAGATTTCTCTTTCGTATTCATATTGGCGATATCGGTCATGGTGATTCTCCATCCGTTCGGGATCTGGATACCACCTGCGGGCTAACCAATTCTTAATCGCCCCCATGCCATGAAGATCTCGACAAAGACGACGGCGATTCGAAGGGGGCAGGTTTGCTGAAGCTGCAGGACTACTGGCGCGAGCGAAGCGCAAGACAGAAAGCAATGCTGTTAGCTGCTTTTCTGCTCACATTCGCAGCTATTGCCGGGCTTTCACTGATGGCCAGTCGACCCGGCATGGCGCTGCTTTATTCCGGCCTTGATCCGCAGCAGTCCGGCGCAGTCATGGCCGCTGTCGAGAAATCCGGTGTCTCATATGAGATCCGGGGTGATTCGATTTGGGTTGCAAAAAGCCGCCGGGACGAATTGCGCATGACGCTGGCCGGCGAGGGGCTGCCCTCGGCCGCAGGGGTGGGTTATGAGATTCTCGACGGCATGTCGGGCTTCGGTACGACCTCACAAATGTTCGATGCCGCCTATTGGCGTGCCAAAGAGGGCGAACTGGCGCGCACGATCCTGGCCTTGCCGAACGTCAAGGCGGCACGTGTACATCTGGCCGTCCCAAATGGCCGGGGCTACAGACGAGAAGCCGAGGCAACTGCCTCGGTCACGCTGACCACTGACGGCACACCAATCAATCATAGCCAAGCTAGGGCATTGAAATTTTTAGTTTCATCTGGAGTATCAGGTATGTCCGCGGATCGGGTGGCGGTGATCGACAGCGAGCGCGGCGTTATTTCATCGGGTGAGGAATTTTCCGGCGAAACCCGCGAGGCCGGGATGAAACGCAATGTCGAACGCATTCTGGCCGCACATGTCGGCCACGGCAATGCCATCGTTGAGTTGCACCTGGACGTGGTCAACGAATCCGAACTGCTGACCGAACAGCGTTTCGACCCCCAGGAACGCGCGCTGATTTCCCAGGAAAGTGAAGAATCCGCCGATCAAAGCACCAATTCCCAGCAAGGGGTCGTGACGGCGGCCTCAAACCTGCCTGAGGGGCAGGACAGCACCGGCGATCAAAGCCGCTCCTCGCGGTCGGAAACCCGTCAGCGTTCGAATTTTGAGGTCAGCAAGGTTACACGCGAAGTGACGCGTCAGCCCGGCGCAACCCGGCGCCTAACGGTCGCCGTGCTGGTTAACGGTATCGCCCAAACGGGTGCAAACGACGAAACCACCCTTATGCCCCGCGACGAGGCTGAGCTTCAGGCAATCCGCGAACTGGTTGCCTCGGCCGTAGGGTTCGACGAGGCGCGCGGCGACGCAATCACGGTGAAATCGCTACCCTTCGCTTCGCTTTCCGAGGCCGGAACACTGGCAAGCACCGGGAACATGCTGTCACGGGTGGACCTGAACGGGCTGATCCGTATCGCTCTGGTCGGCTTTTTCGCACTGGCTCTCGCAGCATTCCTGTTACGGCCGCTGCTAAGATGGAAAGGCAACCCAAACCAAGACATGCTGGACATATCGGAACAGCCACCGGCACTTGAGGCATTCAAGCCTGAAGGCGCACCGGTACAAGCCGTTACCGATATCGTACCCGAAATCGACTTCGCACCAATCGGCGCAAACGACGGAGACCCGGTTGGGCGGCTCAAGGAGTTGATGAAATCACGCAAGGATGAAAGCCTGAAAATCCTGTCAGGCTGGATCGAGAAACGTGAGGATGCCGTATGAGTCCCACCGTGCTTCGCCTCGACTCATTTTCCTCGGGCTCTACGGGGACCCACCGGCAGGCCGTCACTATCCAGCGCGAAGAGGCCTTTCAGCACGGTTACGAGAAAGGCTTGGGCGAAGGCCGCGAGCTCAGCCTTGATGCCTTGACCAAGGCACTGGCAGACCTTCGCCAGAAAATGCTCACCGACCATGAAAAAGAGAGCAGGCTGCGCAAGCACATCCTCAGCACTCTGGCTCCGGTTTTACATGCCATTGTCGACGTGTTGGGTCAATGTTCGGAGAAGGAACGCCTAAGGGCTGCACTGACCGACGAGGCGGCACGGATCGTGGAACACGCGCCGAATCAGGTCTTGATTGTCCGATGCCCTTCAGACCTGCATCCGGACATCGCCGATTGCCTCACCAGTGCGCGATTTCCAGATGTGCGGATCGAACACCTTCCGGCTGAACTGGACATGATCGAGCTGGTTGCGGACCAAGGTACGATTACTTTTCGCCCCTCGCTTGTCGACGCTGAACTGAAGGCCATCATTAACGACATCAATCCCGAGGACTGATCATGGACAATCTCGCAAACCTGATAGCAACCGACGAGATTCAGGTAGAAATCACTATCCGTCTGGGCGGCACGCAACTCACCGTCGCCGAGCTTTCCCGTCTGCGCCCCGACGATATCCTTACCTTGGATCAGGATATTTCAGACGGTGTCGGGATCTGCGTCGGCGACAAAGTTATTGCACGGGGTGAACTCGTCTCGGGCGATGAAACCGATAATCGGCTTTGCGTCCGCATCCTTGGCCAGGCCAACACGCCGTGATCAGGCTGGCCTTTATTCTTGCGATACTGATCCAGCCTCAGGCGGGGATGGCACAGGATCTTCCGCTGATTGACACGGCAGGTCTTGACGTGATCGCCGGGGGAGTGGGGCGACATTCGATTGTGCTTCTAGCGGCAATGACCGCGCTGTCACTGGCACCAGGCATTGCCATCATGGTTACCTGCTTTCCCTTTATCGTGACCGTGCTGTCGATCCTACGTCAGTCTCTGGGGTTACAGCAATCGCCACCAAACATGCTGATCGTTAGTCTGGCCATGTTCCTTACCTGGTTCGTGATGAGCCCGGTGCTGACCGAAGCCTGGGATGTCGCGGGCGCACCGCTGCGTGACGGCCGGATCACGATCACGCAGGCGTTCGAGCTGGGCATCGTACCCTTCCGCGGCTTCATGGAGCATCGTACAGACCCCCAGATGATAGCAGCTCTTGCCGATGTCGCACCCGTTGCAGACACTGCGCCGGACCGGCTGTCAGTGCTGATTCCGGCCTTCATGCTTAGCGAGATTCAGCGTGCCTTCGAAATTGGTTTTCTGGTCGCACTCCCCTTCCTTATCATTGATCTGGTAGTTTCCGCCGTATTGATGTCCATGGGGATGATGATGTTGCCGCCAGTTGTGGTGGCCCTGCCCTTCAAGCTGGCGTTCTTTGTCGTTGTTGACGGTTGGGGCATGATTGCCGCCGCGCTGGTGCGAAGTTATCAATAGCAAGCCGTTACGTCGCGCTATTCGGCCCCAAAACGCCGAAAGCGTTATTGGCGGCGGCTCTGTCGCTTGACAGAATGCCGCATTTGTTTGGTGCAGGCCAACGGCCACTGGGCCGGATGCCTCTGTAAGGTCATACTGATCAGGGTCTTTTCAGGAGCAGCAAATTTGAGCATCCGATCGGAAACAGGTGACAGGTCAGACGACGGAACACCCACGCCAGCCCTGATCGTGCTAATCCTTGCACTGCTTTTCACAGTCCCGCCAGCTTGGGCCCAGACACCCTTGCGGGTAGAGTTCGTGCAAGTCGAAATGACGGAATTGGCCTTTGACGTTGCCCTAACCGGAACCATCCATGCCAAGGACAGCGTCGATATAGGCTTTCGACTGGGGGGACGCGTCACCGAAGTCCTGGTGCGCGAAGGCGACCGGGTCACCCAAGGACAAGCGCTCGCGCGAACCGACCCGCTGCAGCAAGAGCAAGCGCTGCATGTGGCGCAGGCAGGTGTCGCGTCCAGCGAGGCTGCTGAAGCGCAAGCGAGTCAGGCACTTCAACGGGCTGATTCGATGTTCAAGCGCGGCGTGGGCACGCGCGCGGCACTTGATGCGGCAAGCCAGGCCCTGTCGGCCGCCAGCGGCGGGCTTGCGCAGGCACGCACATCCTTGGATCAGGCACAGCGGGCGTTGGAGGATACAGTGATTCGCGCGCCTAATGATGCCATAGTCACGGCCCGCAAAGCCGAGCCGGGACAGATCGTCGGGGCGGCGCAGGCGGTGATCTCCTTGGCTTCGGCTACGGGACGCGAGGCGGTATTTCAAACACCCGACACACCGCTGCTGCGCGACGCAACCGGCGCACCGGTGACTCTGACGGGGATAGACTTTCCAGATCTTCACATGAGCGCACAAGTTTCGGAAATTGCGCCCTTGGTAGATCCTGCCACCGGCTCAGTCACCGTACGGGCCGAGATCGACAACGCTCCACCCGGCGCCGACCTGCTGGGTGCAGCCGTGCGGGGATCGGTGCATTTCACTGCCGGCAGCGGTATAGCGGTGCCCTGGACAGCCCTGACATCGATAGACACAAAGCCCGCTGTATGGCTGGTGGGTGACGACAACCGTGTCTCGCTGGCGCCGGTTCAGATCGAGCGGTTCACCAATGGTACCGTAATCCTCAGCGCCGGACTGCAGCCGGGGCAAACCGTGGTTGGGGCGGGGTCGCAGATGCTCTATCCCGGCCGCCAGGTCATGAACGCATCTGTATCGACGAGGCCGGAATGATACGCAAGGTTTCGGTTTCAGCCCTGCTGATCCTGTTCGCACTGGCTGGCGGTGCGACCGGCTTCTCGTTGCCCTGGCAGAAAGCCGAATCGCAGGCCGCCCCCCCTCCGCGCCCTGTGGTCAGCATCCTTGTCACCGATACCGAGGCGGCCAGTCATTCCATCCCCGGCGTGATCGCCGCTCGGATCGAGGTTGCGCTGGGTTTCCAGACCCTTGGCCGGGTGACGGCGCGCAACGTGGATATCGGCGATGTCGTCCAGGAAGGCCAGGTTCTGGCCGCCCTCAACCCCGACGATCTGCAAGGCGATGTCCGTGCCGCACAGGCCGCGGTCGAGGCGGCGCAGGTTGAACTGAGCACCGCCCAAGCCACGGCCGAGCGCACCCGGGCGCTGACCCAGCGCAATGTGGCCTCGACCGCACAATTGGAACAGGCCGAGCGCGCATATGCCACGGCACAGGCCGCCGTGCAGCAGGCGCAATCCGAGTTGATCCGCGCCCGGGACGCCGAAGGCTTTGCCGAGATGCGCGCGCCCTTCGATGGCGTAATCAGCGCGGTTTTCGTCAATGCCGGGGCCGTTGTCAGCGCAGGAGAGCCGGTGCTGCAGCTTTCGACCCGCGACGGGATCGAAGCGGTGATCGACTTGCCGGACATGATGCGCGCGCGCATCAACCAAGGCGACCCCTATGAGGTGTGGACGGAAAACGAACCGGGGCGCGTCCTGACGGCCTCGGTTTCGCAGATCGAACCGGTGGCGGATGCAGCGACCCGGACGCGGCGCGTCCATCTTGCGCTTGGCCAAGATGCCGATTTCCGCCTGGGGGCATTGGTGCGCGCCCGACCCGCAGGTGCAACCGCCGCCCGGTTGGTCCTGCCTTTGGCCGCCATCCTTGATCGGGACGGCAGTGAATATGTCTGGGTGGTCACCCGCGAGGGCGGTCAGGGCATAATCACCCTGCGTCCCGTCCAGACGCTCGGCCCTCCGATCGGTGGCCGCGTCACCGTCACCTCGGGCCTGTCGCCGGGTGAAGAGGTGGTAATCCGCGGCATTCAATCCCTAAGCGAGGGGCAATCGGTGGGGCAAAGTGTGACACCATGACTCCAGGCCGCTTCAACCTTTCCGATTGGGCGCTGCACCACCGTTCCCTGGTGTGGTTCCTGTTGATCGTCTCGATGGTGGCGGGCACGCTGGGTTACCTGCGCCTTGGCCGGGAAGAGGATCCGAATTTCACCGTCAAGATCATGGTGATCAGCGCTTCGCTGCCCGGCGCCACCATCGAGGACACGCTGAATCAGGTCACGACGCGAATCGAGACCAAACTGGAGGAACTGGACGAGCTGAAGTTTACCCGCTCGGTCACCATGCCGGGCCAGTCCGTGGTTTATCTGGAACTGGATCCCACGATCCGCGGGGCGCATGTACCCGAGGTCTGGAAGCGGGTCCGAAACATGATGTCCGACATTCGTCCAGAGTTTCCGCAGGAATTTCAGGGATTTCAGTTCAACGACGATTTCGGCGACGTGTTCGGCAACATCTACGCCTTCACCTCGGACGGCTTCACCCAACGCGAATTGCGCGACCGGGTCGAAAATATCCGCAAGCAAGTCCAGGCGCTGCCCATGGCGGGCAAGACCATGCTTCTGGGGGTCCGCAAAGAGCAGATCTATCTGGAGTTTTCCTCGGCGCGACTGGCGGCATTGGGCCTTAACCACAACCAGGTCGTCCAGACGCTGGCGTTGCAAAACGCGATATCACCCTCGGGTATTGTGCAGGCCGGGCCTGAACAGGTGCTGGTGCGCGTGGGAGGACAGTTCGACGACGCGGAGTCAATCGCTGCGGTAAATCTTCGGGTCGGCGACCGATTCTTCAACATCGGCGATGTGGCAACCGTGCAGCGGGGCTATGAGGACCCACCAAGCGCATTGTTCCGCTATAACGGCAAGGAAGCCATCGGACTGCAAATCGGCATGCGCGAGGGCGGAAATATCCTGGAATTCGGCCAGCAGATCAATGCGCTGATGTCGGGGGTGGCGCTCAGCCTGCCCATCGGGATCGAGATGGTCAAGTTCGCCGACCAACCGCATGTCGTGGACGAGGCGGTCGGTCATTTCGTCCAGGCGCTGGCCGAGGCGGTGGCGATCGTCCTGCTGGTCAGCTTTGTCAGTCTGGGGTTGCGGGCCGGTTTCGTGGTCACTCTGACCATTCCGCTGGTGTTGGCGATCACCTTCGTAATCATGGACATTTACGGCATCACGCTACAGCGGATTTCATTGGGCGCGCTGATTATCGCACTGGGCCTGCTGGTCGATGACGCCATGATCGCCATCGAGACGATGATCTCGCGTCTCGAGGTCGGAGACAGCCGCGAACGCGCCGCCAGCTATGCCTGGACTTCCATCGCCTTCCCGATGCTGACGGGCACCCTGGTCACTGTGGCAGGTTTCATTCCCATCGGGCTGAACAGTTCGGCGGCCGGCGAGTTCACCTTTTCGCTGTTCGTGGTGATCGCCGTCTCGCTGATCGTCAGCTGGATCGTTGCCGTGTTGTTCGCACCGCTTCTGGGCGTCACCCTGCTGCCCGCGAAGATGGCGCATAAATCCGAACGACCAAGTTGGCTCAGGCGGCAATTCCACGGCCTGCTTATATGGGGCATGCGGCATAAATGGCTGACCATCGCGATCACGCTGGCAGTCTTTGCGGCTTCCGTGCTGGGAATGCGTTTCGTCGAGCAGCAGTTCTTCCCGACATCCGACCGGACAGAGATCATCGTGGACGTGACCGAACGTGCCAATGCCTCGATAGCCAAGACCAATGACAGCATGTCCCGGATCGAAGCAATGCTAGCCGAAGAACAGGACGCCCTGTTCTGGACCACCTATGTCGGCCGGGGCGCACCGCGATTCATTCTGTCGATGGATGTGCCGACCCCCGGTCCCTATATGGGCCAGATCGTGATCCAGACACCGGATCTGGCTGCGCGCGACCGGCTCAAGGCGCGGTTGATCGAATTCGCCGGGCAAGAGCTGATCGGCACCGATATCTACGTCAAGAACCTTGAAATCGGGCCGCCGGTCGGCAAACCGGTGCAATACCGCGTCTCGTCCCCCGATCTGGATCAGGCGCGCGACGCGGCACGCGAACTGGCCGCGGTGCTGGCGACCGAGCCGCGGTTGCGCGATATCGCTCTGGACTGGAACGAACCCGCGCGCGTCGTCCGGCTTCAGGTCAATCAGGATCAGGCCCGCAGGCTGGGCCTGACCAATGAGGACATTTCAGGCGCGCTGGCGGGTACGTTCAACGGCCGCTCTATCACCCAGTTGCGCGACGGCATCTTTCTGATCGATGTCATCGCACGGGGGTCGCAAGCGGATCGGGAATCGCTGGAATCGATCCAGAACCTGCAATTGGCCACGCCGACGGGCACACCCATCCCGCTCGCCTCGCTGGCCAAGCTGGAATACGATACCGAGCAGCCGCTTATCATGCAGCGGGACGGCATGCCGACGGTGACCGTCAAGGCCGATATCGCCAGCAAGGACCAGCCCGCCACGCTGGTCGAGGCGTTGGCCGGAAGGGTTGCACAGTTTCAGGCCGGCTTGCCGCCCGGCGTCACGGTTGTTGTCGGCGGCACTGTCGAAACCTCTGCCGAAAGCCAGCAGCCGATAGCAGCCGTGGTCCCGATCATGCTGCTCATCATGGCAACGCTGGTCATGGTGCAGATGCAAAGCTTCCGGCTGTCGCTCATCGTCTTTGCCGCGGCACCTTTGGGGTTGATCGGCGTGGTCGCAGTACTTCTGCCGTTCGGCGTGCCCATGGGCTTTGTCGCCATCCTGGGCATTCTGGCACTGATTGGGATCCTGATCCGCAACTCGGTCATCCTGGTGCATGAGATCCAGGTGCTGATCGCCAAGGGCCATTCGAAATGGAACGCCGTCTTCGAAGCCTCGGACAGCCGGGCCCGCCCGATCCTGTTGACCGCGGCAGCGGCCAGCCTTGCGCTGATCCCGATTTCGCGGCAGGTTTTCTGGGGACCGATGGCTTTCGCCATGATGGGTGGGATCATCGCCGGTACGCTGGTCACGCTGATCTTCGTCCCGGCACTTTACTGCGCGGTGTTCGGTGTCCGCCCGCCCGAAGGCGATCCCATACCCAGCGCCGAGGACCGTATTCGTGCCGCCGCACAGGAATAGGATCGCCCGCGCAAACCCGCGGATCACAAGGCCGCAAAAGGATCGCCACGAAAAGATCGGGCTTATCACCTGCTGAACCGCAGATATCGCCGCTTTTCGGACGGGCGACCGGCCTGTGATCCACCTCGGGGTTTCAGCCGTCCTCAGGCCTCGGAGTCGTCTGCGATCTCGGCGGTAAAGGCCGCGCCGAACCGGTGAAACCGAGGCTCATCCAGATAGCGTGACAGGTCCCGGGGCCGATCCTGCGCGATACGGCGCAGGGCTGAACTGCTGACGGAAAGCGGCTTCTCGGTCCCGTCCTCGCCCCGGGCCAGACGGCTCTGCACCTCGGCCAGACGGTCGAACAGGTCCCCTGCGGCCCGCCCGGCCAAGGCGCGACGGGCAGGGTGCATGGGCGTCACCTCGCCGGCGATGACGCGCAGGAATTCCTCGCCATAGCTTTCCAGCTTTTTCGCACCAACGCCATTCACGCGCGCCATCTCGTCCAGCGTGCCCGGGCGGGTCTGGGCCATCTCGATCAGGGTGCGGTCGGGAAAGATCACATAGGCCGGCACGCGCGCCGCCTCGGCCAGCGCCCGGCGCTTGGCCTTAAGGGCCGAAAGCAGCGGCGCGTCCTCTTCATCGACCGAGGCGCGGACGACCACGGCAGGCCGGGCACGACTGACCAGATCACGGCGCAGCGTGATACGCTCTTCCCCGCGCAGCACGGGATGGGCGGCGGCGGTAATGGCCAACCCGCCATGGCGCTCGGGGTCGGGGCGGATCAGGTCGCGGCCCAGCATCTGGCGAACGACCGCCTGCCATTGCGGCTTCGACAGGTCGCGACCGACACCAAATGTCGGCAGCCGATCATGGCCGCGCTGACCGATACGGTCGGTCATGGTGCCGGTCAGCACGTCGATCACATGACCCGCGCCATAGGTCTGGCCGGTGCGCAGAATGGCCGAAAGCACCTTTTGCACCGCCTCTGTCGCGTCGAAACACTCGGGCGGAGCGTCGCAGATGTCGCAATTCCCGCAGGGCACAGCGGTTTCCCCGAAATAGCCCAGCAAAGCGACGCGCCGGCATCCGGTCGCCTCGGCCAGCCCCAGCAGCGCATTCAGCCGGGCATGATCAGCGGCCTTGCGTTCGGGCGGGGCCAGCCCCTCGTCGATCTGCCCCCGACGCAAGCGGATGTCGTCGGGGCCGTAAAGCGTCAGCGTCTCGGCAGGGGCACCATCGCGGCCGCCACGGCCGATCTCTTGATAATAGGCCTCGATCGACTTGGGCAGGTCCGCATGCGCGACCCAGCGAATGTCGGGCTTGTCGATGCCCATGCCAAAAGCGACCGTGGCCACCACGATCAGCCCATCCTCGCGCTGGAACCGCGCCTCGACCTCGCGGCGGGCCTCACCCTCCATACCGCCATGATAGGCGGTCGCGGCCAGACCCGACTGGTTCAGCGCGGCTGCCAATGCCTCGGTCTTGGCGCGGGTGCCGCAATAGACGATGCCCGACTGTCCGCGCCGGGCGGCGGCGAAATCGAGGATCTGCCGGCGCGGTCCGTCCTTGGGCTGGAAGGCCAGATGGATATTCGGCCGATCAAAGCCGCGCAGGAATATCTGTGGTTGCGTGCCGTCGAACAGCCGCGCCACGATCTCGTCGCGGGTCTCGGCATCGGCGGTGGCGGTAAAGGCGGCCAAGGGCACGCGCAGCGCCCGGCGCAACTCGCCAACCCGCAGATAATCGGGGCGGAAGTCATGCCCCCACTGGCTGACGCAATGCGCCTCGTCCACGGCGATGGCCTGCACCCCGGCGCGGCGCAGCATCGGCACGGTCGCCCCGGACACCAGCCGCTCGGGCGCCATGTAAAGCAGTCGCAGTTCGCGCGCATTCAGCGCCCGCATCACCTCGGCGTTCTCGTCCTCGGAATTGCCGCTGGTCAGGGCGGCGGCAGCGACGCCCGCTTCGGTCAATGCACGGACCTGATCGCGCATCAGGGCGATCAGCGGCGAAATCACCACCGTCAGCCCGTCCCGTATCAGTGCGGGCAGTTGATAGCACAGCGACTTGCCGCCGCCGGTCGGCATGATCGCCAGCACGTCGCGGCCGGCCGCGACGGCATCCACGATCTCTTCCTGCCCCGGCCGAAAGGCGTCGAAGCCGAAGACCTGCCGCAGAAGGGGGGCGGCCGACACCCCTAAAAGCCGTAAAAGAAGCCGGCGTTATTGGCGAGCGCGCGTTGCAGGATGATGATGATGATGAAAACCACCAACGGCGCCAGATCCAGCCCGCCGGTATTCGGCAGGATCGAGCGCACCGGCCCATAGATCGGTTCCAGCAGCCGGTTCAGCCCGCTCCAGATCTGCCAGATCAACGGTTGGCGCAGGTTAAGCACCTGAAAGTTGATGAGCCATGACATGATGATATGGACGATCATCACGAACCAGACGACGTCGAGTACCAGCATCAAGGCGTAGTGAAGCGTGCCCATTCCATTCCCTTTTGGCTGTCCCCGGACAGGTAAGCCAGCCGTCCCGCTTGCGCAAGTCGCAGCGTGCCGGTCGCAGCGTTCCGATTGACGGCCCCGTTGCCGGCCGCTAGCCCCGCTGCGTTGCCCAAGGCAGGAGAGGCCGCCGATGTATCCCATGCTCCGCTTTGCCAAGGAGATGCTGAAATACCGCCGCGCACCACGGCTTGGGGTGCTGGATGCGCATGTCTCGACCCATCGCTGCTGGCCTTGGGATCTCGACCCCTGGATCGAGCTGAACAACGGCCGCACGCTGACGCTTTACGACCTTGGCCGTTTGCCGATGGCGGTCAGGACCGGCATCATCGACACGATGCGGGAAAATCGCTGGGGCATCACCGTGGCCGGCAACACCGTGCGTTATCGCCGGCGGATCAAGGCGTTCCAGCGCTTTACCATGGTTTCGCGCACCTTGGGCTGGGATGCGCGTTTTCTGTACATGGAGCAAAGCATGTGGCGCGACGGCGAGTGCTGCAACCATATGCTGCTGCGTGGCGCGATCACCTCGGACCAGGGCATCGTTGCGCCCGAGCGGCTGATGCAGGCGGCCGGGCGCGATACGCTCAGCCCCGAATTGCCGAATTGGGTGCGGGCCTGGATCGCAGCGGACGCCCAGCGGCCTTGGCCCCCCGTTTTACCGCCCATCGTGCCAACCGAGCGGAATCGAGACTTGCCAGCCTGAACCCTCTGGGGCCTTATGCGCGCGGTTTGCGCGGCGCATGACTGCAACCGGTGGGCGAGGGAACATGAGCATGGAACGCAGACGCATCTGGGGCTGGTGGTTCTTTGACTGGGCCAGTCAACCCTTTGCGACCCTGCTGATGACTTTCATCTTTCCGGTCTATTACGCCCAGATCGCCCGGCAGCATTATGTCTCGCAGGGCCTGTCGCCCGAAGCGGCGGGGGCCGCGGCGCAGGCGCTATGGGGTTACGGGCTGGGCATTTGCGGGATCATCATCGCTGGTCTTGCGCCGGTGCTGGGTGCCATCGCCGACAATACCGGGCGCCGGCTGATCTGGGTCTGGATTTTTTCCGCCCTCTACGTCGTGGGCTCCTGGGGGCTGTGGTTCCTCATCCCGGACCAGCCGAACCTGTATCTGGCGATCCTGTCCTTTGGGATCGGGCTGATCGGCATGGAGTTCGCCACCATCTTTACCAATGCCCTGCTGCCCGGCTTAGCACCGCATCAGGAAATCGGCCGCATCTCTGGCTCGGGCTTTGCCTTCGGTTACCTGGGCGGAGTGATCTCGCTGGCCGTGGTGCTGCTGTTTCTGGCCGAGAATGCGCAAACCGGACATACCATGCTGGGGATTGCCCCCTTGTTCGGGCTCGACCCGACGCTGCGCGAAGGGACGCGGGCCGCCGGACCGTTCACCGCGCTGTGGTATCTGGTCTTCATGATCCCCTTCGCGCTTTGGGTGCCCGAGGCACCGGGTCCGCGCCGCCCGCTGCGGATCGGCGTGGCGATGGCCCAGCTTTGGCGCCTGCTCGCCAGCCTCCGGCATCGGCATTCGCTGGCTGCCTGGCTTGCCTCGTCCATGTTCTCGCGCGATGCGCTGAACGCGCTTTATGCCTTTGGCGGCGTCTATGCCGCCACGGTGCTGGGCTGGCCGGTGTTCCTTGCCGGTGTCTTTGGCGTGGTCAGCGCCGTTTCGGCAGCGGCAATCAGTTGGATCGGCGGTCGCGCCGACCGCCGCTGGGGTCCCAAGCCCGTCATCATCATCTGCACGCTGGTCCTGATCCTCGTCTGCATCCTCGTCACCGGGATGAGCCGCCAGCATGTCCTGGGCCTGCCCGTGCCGGATGGTTCGCGCCTGCCGGATGCGCTGTTCTTTCTGTGCGGGGCGCTGATCGGCGGGGCGGGTGGGGCGCTGCAATCTGCCAGCCGGACGATGATGGTGCGTCATACCACGCCCGAACGCGCAACCGAGGCCTTTGGCCTTTACGCGCTTTCCGGCAAGGCGACGGCGTTTCTGGCGCCCTTGCTGATCGCCATGGTGACGGATGTGACCGGCAGCCAACGGCTCGGCATCTCTCCGCTTATCGGGATGTTCCTTCTGGCGCTGATTCTGCTAGGCTGGGTCAAAGCAAAAGGAGAGGCCGCGCAGTGATCCGCAAATTCCTGACCGCCGCCGTGCTGGCGTTGACCGGGGTTGGCATTGTCCAGCCCGCCAGTGCCGACCCGCTGGCCCGCAGTGTCTTCGGCGCCGTTGCCGGCCCGACCGCAGGCAATCCAGTCTCGATCGGGTTTTATTCCAAGGGCTGCGTCTCGGGCGCGGCGCAACTGCCGGAATCCGGCCCGACCTGGCAGGCCATGCGCCTGTCCCGGAATCGCAACTGGGGTCATCCCGAGCTGGTCAACTTTCTGATCGGCCTGTCGGGCGCCGCGCGTCAGGCCGGCTGGCAGGGGCTTTATGTCGGCGACATGGGCCAGCCACGCGGCGGCCCCATGACCTCGGGCCATGCCAGCCACCAATCGGGTCTTGACGCCGATATCTGGATGCTGCCCCCGCAAAGCCTGAAATTGACGACCACGCAGCGCGAAAAAATCTCGTCGCAATCAGTGGTGAATAAGGCGGGCACTGCACCTTCGTCACTGTGGAGCGGCACGCATATGGCGATCATGCGCGCAGCCGCCCGCGACCCGCGCGTCGAGCGTATCTTTGTCGATCCGGTCGCCAAGGTGGCCATGTGCCAGATGGAGACCGGCAACCGCGCATGGCTGCGCAAGGTGCGCCCGCTGAACGGCCATGATTATCACTTCCACGTCCGGCTGACCTGCCCCGCGGGCTCGGTTTGCCAACAGCAGGACCCGCCCCCGCCCGGCGATGGCTGCGCCGAGGCCGCAGAATGGATCAAGAATCGCATCGACCCCAGCCGCGTCAAGCCGGTGCCGCCCGATCCGAACTATCGTCACCCCCGCAGCTATCGGCTGAGCGAGATGCCCCGTCAATGCCAGGTCGTCGGCACCGCCCGCTAAGACGCAGCGGCTGGGTCAGCAGCACGACAGCGATCCGGGGCCGCCTGTCGGGCCTTGCGCTGTCGCTGTCGCTGATACTGCTGTCCGTTTCCTCGGCTTGCGCTGCCGATCCTGCACCGCAACCCGCGTCCTGGCCGGCGCCCAATGTGGAATACGTAGCCACCTACGTCTGGCGGATGGAGGACGAGACCTTCGGTGGCTTCTCGGGCATCGAGATCAGCGCCGACGGCCGCCACTTCACCGCGCTGTCCGACCGTGCCACGATTCGCTGGGGCAGCGTTCAGCGTGATGCGCAAGGCCGCATCCGCGGGCTTGACCTGGCCGGTCAGGCGCGTTTGCGCGATAGCGACGGCAAACCGCTCAAGCCCGGCTGGCAGGGCGACAGCGAAGGGCTGGCCATCGCCGAGGACGGCACGATCTGGGTCAGTTTCGAGGGGCTGA
This sequence comes from Paracoccus methylovorus, assembly GCF_016919705.1. NCBI lineage: Bacteria > Pseudomonadati > Pseudomonadota > Alphaproteobacteria > Rhodobacterales > Paracoccaceae > Paracoccus > Paracoccus methylovorus. The sequence goes on along the minus strand of NZ_CP070368.1, from coordinate 151,467 downwards.
CCCGCGTGGCCCGCCATGACACGCCCGACAGCCCCTCGAAGCCGCTGCCCCGCCCCCCCGAATTCAAGGCGATGCAGCGAAACTCCTCGCTCGAGGCGCTGGCAATCACGCCAGACGGCACGCTTCTGACCCTGCCCGAGCGGTCTGGCGCGCTGACCCGGCCCTTTCCCGTCTGGCGCTGGCGCAACGGCGAATGGGACCAACCCTTTTCAATCCCGCGTTCGGGCGACTGGCTGGCGGTTGGGGCTGACATCGGCCCCGACGGGCGCTTCTATCTGCTGGAACGAGATTTTAAAGGCCTGCTTGGCTTTCGGTCTCGCGTCCGACGCTTTGACCTGGGCGAAAGCGGCGTCTCGAATGAGCAGGTGCTGCTGGAATCGCGCCCGCTGCAATATGACAATCTGGAAGGCATCTCGGTCTGGCATGACGGACAGGGAATCCGTATTACTCTGATTTCGGATGATAATTTTGGCTGGCTCCAGCGTACGGAACTGGTCGAATACCGAGTGACGGAATGACCCTATCCGTCACCATCGCCGCGCTGGATAACGCCATCGACAGCGCATTGGCCCAGCGGCGGATTGTCGGATGCGTGGTGCTTTTGGCTCAGGACGGTCGCCTTGCCTATGCACGCGCCGAAGGATTTGCAGATCGCGAGGCCGGGCTGCCGATGCAGCAAGCGACCTGGCTACGCTATGCTTCGGTTTCCAAACCCTTCACCACCGTCGCGGCGCTGCGGCTGATCGGCATGGGCCGGCTGTCACCCCAGGATCCGGTGACGCGATGGCTGCCCGACTTCACCCCAGCCCTGCCCGATGGCAACCGACCCGTAATCACCGTCGACCAATTGATGTCGCATCTGGCGGGGCTCGATTATGGCTTCAACCAGCCGCCGGACGGACCCTATGCACGGGCCGGCGTTTCGGACGGCATCGGTGATAGCGGGATTTCGCTGGCCGAGAACCTGCGCCGCATTGCCTCGGTGCCGCTGGACCGGATGCCCGGCACGCGCTGGCGCTATTCGGTGGCGACCGACGTGCTGGGTGCGGTGATCGAGGCAGCGGCGGACATGCCCTTGCCCGAGGCCATGGCGCAACTGGTGACCGCCCCCTTGGGCATCGAGGCCGGGTTCCGGGCGCCCGCGACCGCCGATCTGGCCGTGAGTTACGCAGATGCCCGCCCCGAACCGCAACGGATGCGCGGCCCGACCCGGCTGGCAAAGCCGCTGCAGCCCGAGCAAACCTATGCCTTCCTGCCCGAGCGTATCCACGATCCCTCCGCCTATCCCTCGGGTGGCGGTGGGATGGCAGGGACGGCTGAAGCCGCGCTGACGCTGCTGGAAACCCTGCGGGCGGGCAGCTTCCTGGGGGAAAGCCTGCGCGCCGAGGCGCAGCACAACCGTATCAACCAACGCCACCCGCTGCGCGGCCCCGGCTGGGGTCATGCCTGGGCCGGGGCGATCATCACCGACACGGACCGGGCGGGTATCGGCCTGCCTCGGGGCAGCCTCGCCTGGGGCGGCATCTACGGCCACAGCTGGATCATCGATCCCGCCCGCAACCGTTGCCTCGTCGCGCTGACCAATACCGCGGTCGAGGGCATGAACGGTGCCTTCGCGACAGAGATTACCGCGGCGGCGGCTGCATGAGCCGCGTATATGCGTTGACATAGGCCGCGCGCAGACCTATGCAGCCTCGCCCCGATGGGGCCGAGTCTCCGCAACCTTGCCAAAACGGAAAACAGATATGTCCCGTCTTCTTCCCGGCGTCATCGCCATGGCCACCGTCGTTGTGGCCTCGAACATCCTGGTCCAGCACCTGCTGGGCTCCTGGCTGACATGGGGCGCGCTGACCTATCCGGTCGCCTTCCTCGTCACCGACATCATGAACCGGGTCTACGGTCCGACCGCCGCGCGCAAAGTGGTCTATGCCGGCTTCGTGACAGGGGTGCTGTGTTCGGTGGTCGCGGCGGGACTGGACAAGACCACGCTGCGCATCTCAGTCGCCTCGGGCGCTGCTTTCCTTTCAGCACAGTTGATGGATATCTCGGTTTTCAATCAGTTGCGAAAATACAACTGGTGGCTGCCCCCCTTGGCGGCAAGCATCGCCGGCTCGATATTCGATACCACGGTTTTCTTCACCATCGCCTTTGCCTCGCAACTGACGCCTATCTTCCCCAACGACGATGTTTCTTGGGCGAATGAGCTGGTTCCGCTGCTGGGACACGGTCCGGTTTTGCCGCTTTGGGTTTCGCTCGCAGTGGCCGACTGTGCGGTAAAGCTCGCGCAGGCAATCCTTGCACTGGTTCCTTTCCGCATCGTCGTCGGAAATTTGATCCAACGCCGGGTGCAAACCCATTGACTGGTCATGGTTCTGTGGCAGGCTGGACCCATACGGCAACTTATTGAAAGGAGGTGGTCCAGTGTCGAGAGTGATATTGGAGAGAGGTGTCGGGACAGTCAGGGGGGCCGTGGCCTGAGGGCAATCCCAAGGGTCGTAAACCTTGGCTGGGACGGCGGGCACCAACCCTAACCGGACCATCTCCGTGGATCTCGCGGGCCGTTCTGCTACAGGGCGGCCCGTTCCATTTTGGGCTCTGCCTGGCATGGTCTAGTCCAACGGCAAGGCGGTTCAGGGGTATTTAGACAACGAAGAAATACCCTGGACTTCTTCGTTGCCCAAATACCCATTCAACAGCACAACAGGAGGATCCGGCCCCGGATAGAAAGGGACCGGATCAACGCAGGATCAGATGCGCTCGATGGCAAGGGCAATCCCCTGGCCGCCGCCGATGCACATGGTGACAAGCCCCTTGGTCCCGCCAGTTCGCATCAACTCATACATCGTCTTGACGGTAATGATGGCGCCCGTAGCGCCAACCGGGTGACCCAAAGCAATGGCGCCGCCGTTCGGATTCACCTTGGCGGGATCAAGCCCCAGTTCCTTGTTCACGGCCAGCGCCTGCGCTGCAAAAGCCTCATTCGATTCGATCACGTCGAAATCACCTGCCTTCAGGCCGGTGCGGCGCAGCAGCTCCTGAACCGCAGGAACCGGACCGATACCCATGACCTCGGGCCGCACGCCAGCGACCGCATAGCCGAGAATGCGAAACAGGGGCCGCGCGCCCGCCGCCGTTGCGGCATCGGCACGGGCCAGCACCAGCGCCCCCGCACCGTCGTTGATGCCCGACGCATTACCCGCCGTCACCGTGCCGTCCTTTTGGAATACGGTTTTCAGGCCGGCGAGCTTTTCCAGATCGGTCGATTTCGGATGTTCGTCCGTATCAAAGGCCACCGTCCCCTTGCGAGTTTTTACCTCGATGGGAACAATCTGTTCATGGAAACGCCCCTCGGCGATGGCCGCGGCTGCACGGCGTTGGCTTTCCAGGGCGAACTCATCCTGTGCCTGACGCGAGATATCATGCTCGCGCGCGACGTTTTCCGCCGTTACGCCCATATGGCCGGTGCCCATGGGGCAGGTCAGCGCGCCCACCATCATGTCGAGCATCTGCACATCGCCCATCTTGGCGCCGAAGCGCGCCGACGGTACGGCATAGGGGGCGCGGCTCATGGATTCGGCCCCGCCCGCCACCGCGAAATCGGCATCACCCAGCATAAGCGACTGCGTGACCGAGACGATCGCCTGCGCTCCTGAACCGCAGAGCCGGTTTACGTTCATTGCCGGCGTGGTGTCTGGCACCCCCGCATCCAGCATCGCCACCCGCGACAGGTACATGTCGCGCGGCTCGGTATTGAGCACATGGCCGAACACCACGTTGCCGATGCGGTCGGCACCGATGCCGGCGCGCTCGATTGCGGCGCGAGTGACCGCGGCAGCCAACTGGATCGGAGGCACGCCGGCAAGGCTGCCGCCGAAAGTGCCGATGGCCGTCCGCGCCCCCGACAGAATGACGATATCGTTGTCAGGCATGATTCCCCCCGATTCACGTTGAAATAATGTTACTGGTAGAACCGCGATAGCATATCGGAAAGACCTGACCCCTTGCGACCTTGCGGAAAGACGGCAAAATGCCGGCATGACACAAGATCCCCGTATCAGCCTCCGCCTGCACTTCAATTCCGGCCTGACCTTTGGACGCGGCAAGGCCGATCTGTTGCAGTCCATTGACGAAGAGGGTTCGATCTCGGCCGCCGGTCGGCGGATGGGGATGAGCTATCGCCGCGCCTGGTCCCTGGTGGAAGAGATGAACGCGCATTTTGTCGCACCTCTGGTGGACAGCAGCCGCGGGGGCGCCAAGGGCGGCGGCGCCGTCTTGACTGAACAAGGCCGGCAGGTGCTGGCCGATTACCGCGCGTTGGAGACCTTGCTGCGCGAGCAGGGCGATCAGCAACTGACCCGGCTTCGGGCAGGGCAGCAGCCTGTTTCAAAGTAAATAACGGTTGCCAGCCACGGCAGCATTTGGTTATGTCCATTAAAACACAACGGATGGACCTGCCCGATGCGCCTCTCTTTCATCGCCGCCGCCCTGATCGCGTTTGCCCCCGCCGCGCAGGCGGATCAGTTCACCATATTCGCCGCCGCCAGCCTTAAGGATGCGCTGGACGAGATCGCCACCGATTGGCAGAAAAACCACGATGATACGGTGGTTATCTCTTATGCCGGCAGCTCGCAGCTGGCCAAGCAGATCCAGAAGGGCGCGCCGGCCGACCTGTTCATCTCGGCCTCGACGGGATGGATGGATGCGGTGCAGGAGTCGGGCGACATCGACGTTGCGACCCGCAGGGATATTCTGGGCAACACGCTGGTGCTGGTCGGCACCGGCACGCCGGCCGAAGCAGCCGTGACCGATCTGCCCACCCTGCTGGGCGATGGCAAGCTGGCCATGGCGCTGATCGATTCCGTGCCCGCCGGGCAATACGGGAAAGAGGCCCTGACCTCGCTTGGTCTTTGGGACAAAGTCGAAGGGCAGGTCGCACAGGCCGACAACGTCCGCGCCGCGCTGAAACTGGTCGCCACGGGCGAAGCGCCACTGGGCATCGTCTATGGCAGCGATGCGGTAGCCGAGCCGGGCGTGGGCGTCGTCGCGACCTTCCCGGCGGACAGCCATGAGGAAATCACCTATCCTGCCGCGGTCACCACGGTCGCCGGCACGTCGCAAGCCGCTGTTTTCCTTGATAGCCTGTCGCAGGGGCCGGCGAAGTCGATCTTTGAGACGCAAGGCTTTACCGTCACGCAATGATACTGACCGACTGGCTTGGGCCGCAGGAATGGCAGGCTGTGCGCCTGTCCCTGCGGGTCGCCGCCGTAGCAACGCTGGCGAGCCTGCCCCTGGCCATTGCCGTGGCATGGCTGCTGGCACGGCGGCGCTTTCCGGGCCACGGGCTGGTAAGTGGCATCGTGCACCTGCCATTGATCCTGCCTCCGGTCGTGACCGGCTACATGCTGTTGATCACCTTTGGCACCCAGGGGCCGGTTGGCAGCCTGCTGAAACCCTTGGGCATCGTCTTTGCCTTTCGCTGGACCGGCGCGGCACTGGCCTGCGCCATCATGAGCTTTCCACTGATGGTGCGTGCGATCCGGCTGGGCTTTGAAGCCGTCGATCCAAAGCTTGAGCAGGCGGCCGCCACGTTGGGCGCCCCGCGGGTCTGGATCTTCCTGACCGTCACCCTGCCGCTTATCATCCCGGCAATTCTGGCCGGCGCCACGCTAGGCTTTGCCAAGGCTATGGGCGAATTCGGCGCCACCATCACCTTTGTCTCGAATATTCCGGGCCAGACCCAGACCCTGCCCTCGGCCATTTATGCCCTGTTGCAAGTGCCCTCGGGCGAGGCGGCGGCAATGCGGCTGGTTATCGTTTCCGTGGTCATTGCAATGGGTGCGGTGCTGATTTCCGAATGGCTGGCATGGCGCATGGCGGCACGGCGCTGATGCTGGAGGTCACCTTTCGCCACAAGTTTCCCGGTCTGGCGCTGGATGTCGCATTCGACGCGCCGGGCGGGGTGACGGCGCTTTTCGGCCCCTCGGGCTGCGGCAAAAGCACCGCGATCAACGCCATTGCCGGGCTGATGCGCCCCGATCAGGGACGGATTTCGCTGGACGGGCACGTGCTGTTCGACGACCGCACTAACCTGCCGCCACAGGCCCGGCGCATCGGCTGCGTTTTCCAGGATGCGCGGCTGTTTCCGCATATGACCGTGGCGGCGAACCTGCGCTATCCCTCGCGCTGGCGGCGGGGTGCGGCACGAGACTTTGACCGCATCGTCGAGATGTTGGCGCTGGGACCGCTGTTGCAGCGCCGCCCCGGCACACTGTCGGGGGGCGAACGCCAGCGCACTGCCATCGGCCGGGCATTGCTGTCGGACCCGGCGCTGCTGGTGATGGACGAGCCGCTGGCCGCCCTGGACGAGACCCGCAAGACCGAGATCATGCCATGGCTGGAGCGGCTGCGGGACGAAATCCGCCTGCCGATCCTTTACGTCAGCCACTCGGTCCCCGAGGTGCTGCGGCTGGCGACCACGGTTGTCCTGATGCGACAAGGACGGGTGATCCACTCCGGCCCGTTGACCGCGATTCTTGCCGATCCGGAACTGGCTCCGCAACTGGGCGCGCGCGAGGCCGGCGCCCTGATCCACGCCACGGTCGAAGGCCCCGAGGCGGACGGCATGACACGGGTGACAACGGCTGGCGGGCCGATGCTGCTGCCCGACCTGAACCTTGCCCCCGGACGGGTGCTGCGCCTGCGAATCCTTGCGCATGAGGTGATCCTTGCCCGTGCAGCCCCGCAGGGCCTGTCGGCGCTGAACATCCTGCCCGTCACGGTGACTCGGGTACAGGACGGGCTGGTGCAACTGGCGCTGGGGACCGATCAGCAGCATGAGCGGATGCTTGCACAAATCACCCCGCGATCGGTCAAGGCGCTGCAATTGCAACCGGGTAGCACCTGCCACGCCATCGTCAAATCGGTCTCGGTCCTGCGCAGCTAGGCCGGGTCGAGGCTTTGTCATTTGCGCGCGCCCGGAAAATTCGCTTATTCTGCCCACAAAAACATGAGGGCAGTATGAACAGGTTTCTAAAGCTCGCCATCGTCGGGCTGGTTGCCTCTTGCGGAGGGGGCGGGAACTACAAGGCACCGCGCAATCTGGAAAACGCCTGCGCCATCGCGTCGGAACGTCCGGCTTATATGCGCGCCATGAAGGCGACCGAGCGGCGATGGGGCGTGCCGGTCCATGTCCAGATGGCGACCATCCATCAGGAATCGAAATTCATCGGCAACGCCCGCACGCCGCATCAATATGCGCTGGGGATCATTCCCATCGGGCGGCAAAGCTCGGCCTATGGCTATAGTCAGGCGCTGGACAGCACCTGGGACGATTACCGCAAACAGACCGGCAATCGCGGTGCGCGGCGCGACAATATCCGCGACGCCACCGATTTCATGGGCTGGTATATGAACGATACGGCGCGGGTGCTGGGTGTTTCCAAATGGGATGCCGGCGCGCAGTATCTGGCCTATCACGAAGGACGCTCGGGCTTTGCCAGAGGCTCGCATAATTCGAAGCCTTGGCTGATGAACGTGGCCGGCAACGTCCAGACCCGGGCCGAAACCTATCGCGCCCAGCTCGCCTCTTGTCGCTAAAGCATTTCCGGCAAAGCGGATATCCGTCTTGCGCCGGGAAATGAGAAACAAAGATCTACAGCATTTCTGCGCTTTACCGAAATGCTGTAGACGCAGGTGAAGCGCGTCGCCCGGCTATTTGCGCCGGGCGATTTCGTTCTGGATGGCAAAGGCCGAGGCGGGAATCGAAACCCCGGTCTGCATGTCGCCCAGAATCACCGTGGTGCGCTTGCCGGTGTCGTCGGTCACCACCCATTGCCGCAATTGGGTCGGATTGGCGGTAAAGACCATCTGGATATTGCCATATTCCGGGTGCTGCGGGTCCTGCGCGGTCACCACGGTGGTATTCTTCTGCTCAGTATGAGCGGTCACCATGCGCGCCCGGCTCAGGTCGACGTTCGGGGCCAGGATCAGCGACAGCGGGGTCTTGGACAACGGATATTGCTGCGGCTCACCGCGCGTCTTGCCATCGAAAACCGCGACGTTTCCGGCCGAGGCCATCACCAGCGTGTTGTCGCCCTTGTATTCGAAACGCACCCGCTGCGGGCGCTGGATATAGACCACCCCGGTCGAGATCGAACCATCCGCATTCACCTGCGTGAAATCCGCCTTGGCGGTCTTGAGGTTGTTGAGATAGCGCGAAATATCGTTCAGAGGGATTTTCTCGGCCAAGGCCGGAAAGGCCAGGGCCAGGCAAAGGACGGGCGCAAGGGCGAGCGTTTTCAGTTTCATGAGCGGAATGATACCGATTCTCCAATGACTTGCACATCACGTTCCTTGGATGCGCGCCACCTGAACGCTGACGATGGCGTGAGCGTTCCCTAAAGCCGTTGCCCGGTCAAAAGGCGGGGCATCGGCTCCAGCTTCAGCCCCGCGGCCTGCCGCATGAAACCGCGCCGCAGCGGCGGGATGGCATCGACCAGACCCATACCGATTTCACGCGCGGCCCGCAGCAGCGGATTGGCATTGGAAAACAGCGCGTTCACCCCATCCATGCCCAGCGCCAGCGCGGTGGCATCCGGTCGCCGCCAATCCTGATAGCGCGCCAGAACAAGCGGGTTGCCGATATCCTCGCCCCGGCGGCGGGCGGTGACCAGCACTTCGGCCAGTGCCGCCACATCGCGCAGGCCAAGGTTAAGCCCCTGCCCGGCGATGGGATGCACGCCATGCGCCGCGTCCCCGATCAGCGCCACGCGTGGGGCGATATAACGCTCGGCCAGCGTCAGGTTCAGCGGATAGGAAAACCGCGGTCCCGCCAGACTGATCTGTCCCAGGAAATCGCCGAAACGCGGACGCAGCACGGTCAGAAACTCGTGATCCGGCAGCGCCATGATGGCGCGCGCCTGCGCAGCGGTCTCGGACCAGACGATGGAACTGCGATTGCCCGGCAGAGGCAGAATCGCCAGCGGCCCAGTCGGCATGAAATATTGATGCGCGGTGCCGTGATGCGGCAATTCGTGATCGACCGCGGCGACCAGCGCGATCTGGCCGTAGTCGTGGCCCGTGCGCCTGATCCCGGCCCGCGCCGCCACGCCTGATTGCCGGCCGTCCGCGCCGACCAGCAGCGTCGTGCACAGGCAGCGGCCATCCGACAAGGTGGCGTGGATCGCCGCGCCCTGCACCTCTTGCCCGACCACCGAGACCCCGGGCATATGCGCAACGCGCCCCTGCATCGCGGCCAGAAGCGCACGATAAAGAAAACGGTCTTCAAGCATATAGCCCAGCCGGCCCTCTTCGATCTCGGCGCCGTCGAAATGCAGGCCAAAGGGGCCGGCACCTTCGCCGGGCGTTCCCTGCGTCGCCTCGACCCTGCGGATCTCTTGGGCATGGGGGGCAAGATCGCGCCACAGCCCCAGCGCCGCCAGCAACCGCTGCGAGGCCAGTGCCAGCGCATAGGCGCGCCCATCGAATGCCTCGCCAGCACGGGCATCGGCGGGACGGGCATCGACCACGGCCACCGAAAGGCCCGCATCGGCCAGCGCCAAGGCAAGCGCGGGGCCGTTCAGCCCCCCACCAGCAATCAGGATGTCGAAATCGGTCGTCATGCTGCGCAATATGACCTTCGGCGGGACAATGTCCATCTGTGATGGGCCGCGACCAAGCGCATTGCGGGCCTGCCTGTGCCGCGATAGCCTGTGCACCACTCGGCATGTGGGCATTCATCGGGGGAAGTGCATGGATTGGCTCAGGGCGTCTGCGGCGGAACAGGGTCGGGCGATCCTTGCCGGGCTGATAAGCCCGGTCGAGCAGGCCGAGGGATATCTGGACGCCGCAAGCCACCATCCCTATGGCCGCCGCATCTATGCGCGCCTGACGCCCGAACGCGCCCGGGCCGAGGCCATTGCCTCTCATGACCGTGCCCGCGCCGGGCTGCGCCGTGGCTTGCTGGACGGGGTGGCGATCAGTTGGAAGGACAATATCGACAGCGCCGGCACAGCGACCGAGGCGGGCTCGCGCCTGCTGGAAGGCCGCATCCCCCCGCGCGATGCCGCCATACTGGCCGGGGCCACGCTGGATGGGTTGGTCTGCCTGGGCAAGACGCATATGACCGAACTGGCCTTTTCCGGGCTGGGAGTAAACCCGGCAACAGCCACGCCGCCCAACAGCATAGATCAGGAACTCGCACCCGGCGGCTCGAGTTCGGGCGCGGCGGTGTCGGTTGCGCTGGGGCTGGCAGCGGCAGCCATCGGCACGGACACGGGCGGCTCGATCCGGGTGCCCGCGGCATGGAACGGGCTGGTCGGTTTCAAGCCGACCACCGGCGCGATCGACGGCACCGGCGTCGTGCCGCTGTGCCGCCGTTTCGACGTGGCCGGCCCCATCGCCCGCACGGTCGAGGACTGCGCGGAGCTTTTCGCCGTCCTGCGTGGTGAATCCGCGCCCGACCTGACGGGCGCCGAACCGCGCGGGCTGCGGCTGATGGTGCTGGATGGCGTGCCCTTTGACGAGACACGCACGGAACCCGCTACAGCTTTCGAAGATACGGTGAACCGGCTGGCCCGCGCGGGCGCGCGCATCACCCATGCCGCACCGCCCTGCGTGGCCGAGGCCATGGTGCTGGCGCCGCTGCTGTTCGCCCCGGAAGCCTATGGCATCTGGCGCGAACAGATCGAGGCCGCGCCCGAGTTGATGTATCCGCCGATTTTGGAGCGCTTTCGCGGCGGCCAGTTCGTACTGGCGGCCGATTACGTGGCCGCGTGGGAGGAACTCGGCCGGCTGCGCGCCGATTGGGCGCGGCTGGTCGCGGGATTCGATGCGGTGATCCTGCCCACGGCCCCGATCCTGCCGCCTGCGGTGAACCGGCTGCTGACCGAGCCGGAATTCTTTGCCCGCGAAAATCTGCTGACGCTGCGCAACACCCGTATCGCCAACCTGCTGGGCCTGCCCGCGATCAGCCTGCCAACCGGCCATCCGGCTTGCGGCATCATGCTGATGGGGGGGCCAGGCAACGACCGCGCCCTGCTGGCAACCGCCGCCGCAGCCGAGGCGGCCCTGCGCTGATCCCCGGTTTTTCCGGGAAAATCGGGCATCTTGAGGTGCAATATGGCTGCGAAACTCTGGACGCTTGGGGGGATTGCCGGTAATCTTGCCGCAAAACGGGGCGCAACGACCCCGACTGAGAGGCAGCAATGGCAATTCCCGAGCGGTTCGCGAACCTGCCGGATTACGCATTTCCGCGCCTGCGGAAGCTGCTCGCGGGCATCGAGCCCGGGGGCGATCCCATTATCCTGACCATCGGCGAGCCGCGCCACGCGCTGCCCGATTTCGTCGGCCCGGTTATGGCCGAAAGCATCGCCGATTTCGGCAAATACCCCTCGAACGAGGGCACGGCCGAATTGCTGGCCGCGATCTCGGGCTGGCTGGGACGCCGGCACGGGCTGGATGTCGAACCCGCCCGGATCATGGCGCTGAACGGCACGCGCGAGGGGCTGTTCAACGCGGCACTGGCGCTGGCACCCGAACGCAAGAACGGCCAGCAGCCCACAATCCTGATTCCGAACCCGTTTTATCAGGTCTATGCCGTGGCCGCCGCCGCCGTGGGCGCCGAGCCGGTCTTTGTCCCCGCCGTGGCCGAAACCGGCCATCTGCCGCGCTTTGCCGATCTGCCCGCATCGGTTCTGGACCGCGCGACCGTGGCCTATCTGTGCTCGCCCGCCAATCCGCAGGGCAGCATCGCCTCGGTCGATTATCTGGAAGAGCTGGTTGCGCTGGCCGAACAGCATGATTTCCTGATCTTCTCGGACGAATGCTATTCCGAGATCTGGCGCGACACGCCGCCACCGGGCGCGCTGGCGGTGGCCACGCGCATGGGCCTGCCCGACCGGGTGGTGATGTTCAACTCATTGTCGAAACGCTCGAACCTGCCGGGGCTGCGCTCGGGCTTTGCGGCGGGCGGACTGGCGCAGATTGCGCAGATGCGGCGTCTTCGCAACTATGGCGGCGCACCGCTGCCGCTTCCGGTGCAGCGCATCAGCGCCATGGCCTGGGCGGACGAGGGGCATGTGGACACCAGCCGCGCGCTGTATCAGATGAAATATGCCATCGCCGACCGGGTGCTGGGCAATGTGCCGGGCTATCAGCCCGTGCAGGGCGGCTTCTTCCTGTGGCTGCCGGTGCCTGAAAACGTCGGCGACGGCGAGGACGCGGCCAGAAAGCTGTGGGCCGAAGCCGGAATTCAGGTGCTGCCCGGCACCTATCTGGCGCGCGATACCCTCGCCGGCAATCCGGGCCGCAAATTCATCCGCGTGGCGCTGGTGGCGCCGGCGGACCAGACCGAGGCGGCGCTGAACCGTCTGAAAAACTGTTTGTATCAAGGGGGTTGACGCATGGCGAGCTGGCAGGCGAAACACCGCGATCCGCTGTTTGACCAAAGCACGCAAGCGGCGCTGGAACGGCGCGGCAAAGAGCTGCTGGGCGCGGGCCTGGTCATTCTGGGCGTGCTGATCGCGATGATGCTGGTCAGCTATTCCCCCGACGATCCCAGCTTCATGTCGGCCACCGACCAGCCGGCGCAGAACTATCTGGGCCGCTTTGGCGCTTATGTCGCCTCGGCGCTGTTCATGATCACCGGCTTTGGCACCTGGGTTCTGGTGGTCGGTGCCGTCGCATGGGGCCTGCGGTTGATGCTGCACCGGGGCGAGGAACGGCTGATGCGCGGCATCTTCCTGCCCATCGCCATGGTGCTGGTGTCGATCTATGCCACCTCGCTGACGCCGCCGCCGGATTGGACGCAGAGCTTTGGTCTGGGCGGGCATCTGGGTGACATGCTGATGGGCGGCATGCTCTCGGCCATGCCGATGCGGGCCTCGATCGCCATCAAGCTGCTGGCGCTTTTGACCGCGATCGGCACCGTGGCCTTCATGGCATTCGTGCTGGGTTTCGACCGCAAGGAACTGGCCACCATTCACCGATTCCTGCGTGACGGGCTGGCGACTGCCCGCATCCTGGCGCTGCATGCAGTGGACCGGGGCGCGCGACTGTCGTCGGGCGCGGCAAGCGGGCTGAAAACCCGCGCCGAGGCCCGGCGCGGCCGCACTGGCGAAACAGCACTGCCGCAGACCCCGCGCACCGGCCTGCCGGGGCTGCGCCCCGCGCCGGCCCCCTTGGCCGAGGACCGCGAATTCGCGCCGCAATCCGAGTTGATCGACCCCGAAACACATTATGCCGAGGATGACGAGCCGCCCTCGAACGCCGCGATCAGCGCGCGCATCACCGATGCCATCCGCACCCGATCCGAAGGCAAGGGCCTGCTGTCCGCCGTGACCGCCCGCCTGACCGGCGCGCGCCCGGCGACCGCCCGGACCGAACCGCCGCTGCGTTCGGACGAGGACGACGAAGAGGACTATTTCCCCGAACCCGTCACCGCCGCGCCGTTTGGCGCCGAAACGCCGCGGGTCGTGGTGCCGCCGAAAAAGCCCGCCCCTTCGCGTCAGGCGCAATCCGAGGCACAGCCCGCGCTGCGCTTTGACGAGGCGGCCAGCAATTACGAACATCCGCCGCTGTCTCTGCTGGCTGCCCCCACGACCGTCGAGCGCCACCAGCTTTCGCAAGAGGCGCTGATGGAAAACGCCCGCATGCTGGAGGCGGTGCTGGACGACTATGGCGTCAAGGGCCAGATCACCGAGGTCCGCCCCGGCCCGGTGGTCACGCTTTACGAGTTGGAACCCGCTCCGGGGCTGAAGGCCAGCCGGGTGATCGGCCTTGCCGACGACATCGCCCGCAGCATGTCGGCACTGGCGGCGCGCGTATCCACGGTGCCCGGCCGCACGGTAATCGGTATCGAACTGCCCAACGCACGTCGCGAAAAGGTGGTGCTACGCGAGATCCTCGCCTCCAAGGCTTATGGCGACGGCACCCAGCCGCTGCCGTTGGCGCTTGGCAAGGATATCGGCGGCGGGCCGGTGGTCGCGAACCTTGCGAAGATGCCCCACCTGCTGATCGCCGGGACCACCGGCTCGGGCAAGTCGGTGGCGATCAACACCATGATCCTCAGCCTGCTCTACAAGCTTTCCCCCGAGGAATGCCGGCTGATCATGATCGACCCGAAAATGCTGGAGCTGTCGGTCTATGACGGCATCCCACATCTGCTGTCCCCGGTCGTCACCGACCCCAAGAAGGCGGTCGTCGCGCTGAAATGGGTCGTGGGCGAGATGGAGGAACGCTATCGCCGCATGTCCAAGATGGGCGTGCGCAATATCGAGGGCTATAACGGCCGCGTGCGAGAGGCGCTGGACAAGGGCGAGATGTTCAAGCGCACCGTCCAGACCGGCTTCGACGAGGACACCGGCGAACCCGTCTTCGAGACCGAGGAATTCCAGCCCGAGACCTTCCCCTATATCGTGGTGATCGTCGACGAGATGGCCGACCTGATGATGGTCGCCGGCAAAGAGATCGAGGCCTGCATCCAGCGTTTGGCGCAGATGGCGCGGGCCTCGGGGATTCACCTGATCATGGCGACGCAGCGGCCCTCGGTCGATGTCATCACCGGCACGATCAAGGCGAACTTCCCGACCCGGATCAGCTTTCAGGTCACCTCCAAGATCGATTCGCGCACCATTCTGGGCGAACAGGGGGCCGAGCAGCTTTTGGGTCAGGGGGACATGCTCTACATGGCCGGCGGTTCCCGCATCACCCGCGTCCACGGGCCTTTCGTTTCCGACGAAGAGGTCGAAGAGGTCGTCAACCACCTGAAATCCTTTGGCCCGCCGACCTATATGTCCGGCGTGGTCGAGGGCCCGGACGAAGAGCGCGCCGACAGCATCGATCAGGTGCTGGGCCTGTCCACCGGCGAGGGCGGCGATGCCGAGCTTTACGATCTGGCGGTGGCGATCGTGGCCAAGGACCGCAAATGCTCGACCAGCTATATCCAGCGCAAGCTGGCCATCGGCTATAACAAGGCCGCGCGACTGGTCGAGCAGATGGAAGAGCAGGGTATCGTCACTTCGGCAAACCACGTCGGCAAGCGCGAAGTGCTGGTGCCAGAGGTCTGATCGGCGCAAAACAGGGGATTAGGGCCGGGCCGTCGCGCCCGGCCTTTTTCGTTGCATGCGGGGCGGGGCGAAACGCCCGCGCACCCTTAGCCGGCGCGCTGACCCAGATGCAGTTCCAGCGCCTCGCGGGCGGCGGGGCGGATAAGCGAACCGTGGTTTTCATCGGGATGCGGGTGGTGGGTCAGCTCCAGCCCCGGAATGCCTGACAGCGGCCCCAGGATCGGCGGTGGCTTGGCCGTGGTCGCCCCGCCCCCAGAGGTGGAAATCAGCAGCGACACGGCTGGCTTCAGTTCACCCCCCGCCGCCCGGATGCCGCCGCGAAAGGCGCGCGCTTCTCGCAGGGGTTCGCCCGCGTTCCACCAGACCGACGGATCGGCAGCGGCATAGCGCGCAAAAAGGCCGGGCCGGGTGAACAGCGCGTTCAGCACGAACAGCCCGCCCAGCGAATGGCCGAACAAGGTCAGATCGCCCGCATCCAGCGGAAACCGGCGGGACAGTTCAGGCAACAGCCGGTCGGCGATCACCGCAAGAAACGCCTCTTGCCCGCCGGTCGGATTGCTGCCGGGACCCCGCAATCCGGGTTGCGGTGGAACCGGCTCTTTCCCCGGAGAGGTCAGATCGAACCAGCGCCGGGTAGGCTCAAACCGGGTTTCGACGGGATAGCCGATGCCGATCAGCGCCACCGGCGCCTGCGGGGCCAACTGTTCGCGCAAGTGCCACAGGATCGGAAAGGTCGCATTGCCATCCAGCGCCAGAATGGCAGAATATCCGCCCGATGGGGCCGGAACCTGCGGCAAACCGACGAAGATCCGCCATGGCGCTTCGGCCGGGCCAAGATCGAAATGGCTGGCACGCGGATGTATGATCCGCTCGGCAGGTTCCATGCCGCGCGGCCTGCGATCCTGTGCCCGGGCCATGCCGCCCGCCACGGCGATCAGCGAAGCAGCCAGAACGCTGCGGCGTGAAAGGGGGTGGTGCATGGTCGCCTCCGGTCATCCGCGGGCTGGCGGAAATCGGGCTGGCCCTTGCAGGCGTCGGGGTAACGGCCAACACCCGGACACGCAACCCCGCAGTCGGCACGATCAGCCGGCGGGCTGCATGACCGGCGGCCCGCTACCGGCGGATTTGTCGCTGGTGCCCGAGCCTTCGTCCACCGTCACAACGACAGACAGCCCCGGCCGCAGATACTCGGCCATCTCCTGCCCCGGATCTATCGAGATGCGCACGGGCAGACGCTGCGCAACCTTGGTGAAATTGCCGGTGGCGTTGGACGATGACAGCAGGCTGAATTCCGAAGCGGTGGCCGGCGAAAACGCCTCGACCCGGCCGGTGAATGTGCGGTGCTGCATCGCATCCACGGTAAACTTGGCCCGGTCACCGATACGCATGCCGTGCAGCTCCGTCTCGCGGAAATTGGCGATGACCCAGACGTCGGGGCCGACATGGCTGACAAGCGCGGTGCCGGCGGTGACATATTGCCCCACACGCACCCCCACCTGCCCCAGCCGCCCATCCGAGGGCGCCCGGATCACAGTGTTATCAAGGTCGATCTGCGCCAGTTCCACCGTGGCACGGGCCGAAGCGATCTCGGCGCGTTTCGCGGCCAGCCCCACCTCGGCACCGTTGACGTTCTCGCGCGCGACGGCAATGGCGCTTTCGGCCTGTGTGACGGCGGCTTCGGCCTGACGCAGTGCCAGTTCGGACTGGTCGGTCGAGCTTTGCGCCGTCACTCCGCGCGATTGCAGGGCGCTGGCACGGTCCCAGGTCGAATTCGCCGTATCCTGTGCGGCCTTGGCGGCAAAATGCGCGGCCTCGGCCGATTGCAAGCTGGCCTGAGCGGAATGGACGCTTTGCTGCTGGATCTTCAGCGCCGCCTCGGCCCCTTGCAGCATGGCCTGGGCCTGGGCGAGTTTCTGGCGATATTGCCGGTCGTCGATGCGGGCAATGATCTGGCCCTGGGTCACCGACTGAAAGTCCTGCACCTCGACCGCCGCGACATAGCCCGAAAGCTGCGGTGCAACGGTGGTCACCTGACCGCGGATATAAGCGTTCTCGGTCTGCGGATGCGCCGCGTGAAAGGGCGGCAGGTGCCAGGCGTAAAGCACGATCAACAACCCGGTCAGGCCGGCTGCCAGGGCGATCAGAGTCGGGATAAGGTGGTTTTTGGTCATTTCGCAGGCTCGGAATTGGTCGGGATACTGGCGGGCAGCGGCCAAAAGCGCGCCATCAGCCAGTCGCGGAACAGGTGCAGGATCAGCGCGCACAGCGCCGCCAGCGCCACCAGAAAGGTCAGGAAATAGGCGTCGTTATAAGCCATGACATAGGCCTGCGCGCTGGCATCCTGGGCGATCAGCGCCACCGCTTGTGCGCGAAGCAGCGCGGCATCGGCGACCTGCGGCGCCAGCGCCAGACTGCGCTGCGCGATCGACGCCACGGTCAGCGGGTCGGCAGCGGTCAGGTCCTCGCTCAGCACTTGAAGATGTAGGGCCTGCCGATGGTTGATCAGGGTCGAGAACAGGCCCGATCCCATGGCGCCGCCCAGCGATTGGGTGGACAGAAACACGATGACGAAAGACAGGATATAATTCGGCCCACGCGCCAACGCCGAAATCAGGCCGCGCATCATTGCCGGCGCCAGAAAGAACGAGCCGGCAAAGGCGATCAGCGCCTGGCTCAGCATCATCTGCGCCGGACGCGTGTCGATGGTGGAGTGGCTGTCCATGAAGGCACCGGTGGCGATCAGCGCCAATGCAATCAGGTGGAACAGCGGCACGCGCTCGGGTTTCATAAAGGGGATCAGCGCAAGCCCGCCCAGCACCGTCGCAACCGTGATCACCGCGAAAAGCGGCACCAGTTGATCTTGCGTCACGCCCAGCACCTGAAACATGCGCGGCGCGCCCGAGCTTTGCTCGGACAGGACCAGACGAAAGATTAGCAGCGTTATCGTCAGATGGACCATGGCCGGGCTGGCAAGCCAGCGGATATCCAGCAACGGCGTCTTGCGGTGCAATTCGATCACCGCGGCCAGCGTCAGCGCCACGATGGCCAGCGCCAGCACCCAGCCCAGCCACGCAACATCGGTCCACCAATAGATCGACCCCATGATAAAGCCGACGGTCAGTCCGCCGAACCCGATGGCGATCAGCAGCCAACTGACCAGATCCATGACCGCGATCACCTTGACTCGCGGCGCAGAGGTCAGCGGCAAGGCATAGACCAACCCCAGCGAGATCGCCGCCAGACCCAGCGCCATGAAATGCAGCCCGTCCCAGCCGTGATCCCCCATCAGCGCCGGCGAGATCACCCGCGCCAGCATCGGCCCGGCGGCAACCGTCGCCATCACCATGGGCAGGCCCAGCCGCATCTTCCACTTGGGTGGCAGCGGCTCGAGCATATACATGAAAGCCAGCGTCGAAAGCGGGGCCGAGGTCATGCCGGCGATGAATTGCACCATCACCGCCGAGCGCAGATCCGAGATGGCGAATTCCGCCAGAGAGACCGCCAGATAGATCAGAATCGCCACCTCGGCAAAGCGGCGCAGGCCGAATTGCGTGCGGATCTTGATAAGCAGCAGCGGCATAGAGGCGCGCGGGATCATGAAGGCCGCCATCAACCAACTGGCCTGCGTGGTCGTGACGCCCAGATCGCCCGCGATCTGCGGGAGATTGGTGCTGACGAATCCCTGCGCCAACCCCTGCGTCAATCCGATGACGACAGAGGCACCGATATAGCCCAGCGTCGCCAGCCAGGACATCGGCACAAAGGGCGCTGGCGCCGCAGCCGAAGGTGCAGCCTCCGGGGCGGCCTCGGGCTGGCTCATTCCTGCCTCAGTTTCTCGATGTTCTGTGCCATCCGTGCCAGCGTTCGCCGCGTCACCGCCAACTCCTCGGGCGCGATGCCCTGGGCCAGCGCCGTATCGACCTCGGCACGAAAGCCCAGCAGCGGCTCGATGCGGGCGGATTCGGTCAGATGGATGGCATGCTTGCGGCCGTCCTCGGGGATGGGGCGGCGCTCGGCCAGACCCTGTTCTTCCAGCGCATCCAGCAAACGCTTGAGCGTGGGGGTCTCGATGCCAAGGATGGCGGCCAGTTCTGCCTGACTTGCGCCTTCGTGGCGGCCAATGGTGGTCAGCAACCGCGCGCGGGCATAGGTCAGCCCATATCGCTCGACACGCTGCTCAAAGGTGGCGCGTAACGCGCGGGTCAGTTCGATCAGCGTTTCCACGATCGTATAGGGACGGTCTGGCATGATTTCCGGCTGCTTCGCAAATTCATTAGCAAGCTAACAACCATGTCGCAGGTATTCAAGACCCCGCCGCGCGTCTGCGGGCGGGGTCGCAATACAGTCACCCGTGATCCGGATCAGTAGTCGCGTTCATAGAACAGGCCGATGGTGCTGCCGCCCTCGCTATCCACCGAGCCGCGCGCGGTCAGAGACTGGGAAATATCAAGGTTCAGGTTCAGCTTGGTCCTGCCATCGCCGCCGACCTGCACATCGGTATAGACGTTCTCGGTCAGGTATCTGCCCGCCCGGACCGAGACGCGGCCCTGATCGTCCGTGGTCAGATCCAGATCATCCAGCCCGGTCGAGGCACGCAGGCGCCCGACGATCCCTTCGCCGCCCCGGCCGGCCAGCGTCGCTATCGCGCTGGCAAGCTGCGCGGCCTGCAGGGCGCTGATGTTGTCCAGACCACGACCAAAGAGCAATTGCGAAAGCACCTCTTCCTGCGGCATCTCGGGCGAGGATTCGAAAGTGATATCGGGGTCGCGCGCTTCGCCGTCGATGATGATGCGGGTGGTGACGCCGTCCTGCACCGTCTCGGCCACCAGTCGGATGACGGGGATCAGGCTGCCCTGCAGTTCGATCAACCCCTCGGTCATGTCGAAGCGCTTGCCAAGCAGATCGACCCGGCCGCGGATCAGCTCAAGCTGACCGACAGGGATAGGCTGGCGGGCATTGCCGGTCAGGCGCAATTGGCCGCCCAGTTCCGCATCGACCCCGCGACCACGGACAAAGACCCCGTGCGGTGCCGAGATCAGCAGGTCGAAACGGGCCGGATTGGCCGGAGGCGTCGCGGGCGGGGCGGCCATCCCGGCCGCGCGCGAGGCATCGCTGGGAAACTCCAGCAGCCCGGCCTTGGCCCGCGTCTGGCGCTGCGGTGGGCGTTCCGAAAGATGGATGATGTCCGGGATCGGCGTCGCCCCGCCAAGCCCGGTCGAGGGGATGCGCAATTCGGTGGTGCCGACATCGATACGGCCGGAGACCAGCGGCCCCTGCCCCACCGTGCCGGCGACGGTGATCGCACCGTTCACCAGCGTCTCGTAGAGGTTGGGGTCACGCAGCACCACATCCGACAGTCGCACGTCCAGATTCATCTGCCGGTCGCCCACCAGATTGACCGGGCCGGTCACGGTGATGGTGCCGCCGGCCTCGACCCCGCCGCGAACATCGACGGCGATCCGGCCGGAGTTGAAATCGGCATTGGCGTTCAGGTTGCCCACCGCCAGACCAAAGCGCGGCTCGGCCAGCCGACCATTGCTTAGCGCCACACGGCCAGACAGCGATTCCAGCGACAGCGGACCGTTCAGCCGCATGTCGAAACTCAGCGGCCCCTCGATCGAGCGGGTGCGCAGGAAGGGGTTGGCCACGGCCGCATTGCTGCTGCCGTTGATCTGGATATTCGCGGTCGAGAAATTCGTCGCCGCCGTGCCGGTGACCCGTGCCTGGGTATTGCCGGGGCCGGTTGCGGTCAGGTTCACGTCATAGTTGCTGCCGGCGTTGCGGATGGTGCCAGCCACCGTGGCCGGGCCGGGAAAGCCCGGCACCACGATCCCCAGATCGTTCAGCCGGGCATCCACGTTCAGCCCCTCGGTCGGGCTGCCGTCGCCGGTAATGCTGAACTGGCCGTTGCCCGCGCGCAGCCGGCTGACGGTCACGCTGCCATCAGGGCGTTGCGCGGCCGCCAGATCGAAACTGGTTTCACCGGCCAGCACGGCGTCTGCCTGCGGGTTGCCGATGCCCAGCCCCCGCGCCGAACCGTTGGCGGTGATCTGCCGTCCACCGCCCGCCTGATCCACCACCTGACCCGAGGCGTTCAGCGCACCGCGGAATCCTCCGCCAAGAAAGCGCAGATCGTCGGCGCGCAACGTCGCTGTCACATCTGTCGCGCCCTGACCGACCTGGCCCGTCGCGCCGACATTCAGGCGCGGGTTATCGACTGTCGCGGTTTCGATCGAAAACACGCCGTCACGCTCGACCCCGCGCAGGGCCAGCCGGGTTTCCCCCGCCAGCGCGCCGTCGACCTGCGCCTGGCCAAAGGACAGGTCGGTCCCGGTGCCAGTCACGTCCAGAAGCCGCGCGCCGCTGCCGTCGTCCTTGAAACTGCCCTGTGCGTTCAGCGCACCGCGCCAGCCACGGCCAAAGCTTGACAGCGACCGCACCTCGACCCGACCGGACATGTCGGTGCCGCTGGGCGCGATACGGCCCTGCGCGGTGGCCAGCATTTGCTGGTTCGTCAGGTTGAAATCGTGCACCGTGATCTCATCGCCGCGCTGCTCGGCCGAAAGCCGCAGGTCGGTCACGCCGGTCAGCGCGCCATCGACGTCCTGCTGGCCAAAGCGCAGTTCGGTGCCGCGCCCGGTCAGTTCGATCCGCCGCGCGCCATCCTGTTCCACCGCCGTCGCCTCGGCGGTCAGCCCCCCCGAAAGGCCGCGACCCAACACCGCAAGATCCGGCATCGACAGTTTCAGCACTGCATCCATCGCGCCTTGGGCGAAATTGCCCCTGCCCTGAGCGTCAAGCTGCGGGTTGACCAGTTGGAATTTCTGCACCTCGAAATTGCCCTGCTTCTCGACGGCCTCGACCAGCAGATCGGTTTCGCCCTGCAGCGCGCCGTCAAGCTCGGCAATGCCGGTGACCAGATCCTGCGCGGTGCCGTTCAGGGTGATATGGCGCGCCCCTTCGGCGCCGGTGACGCTGGCCTCGGTGCTGACGCTGCCCGACATATTCGGGTCGGCGACCGACAGGTCCGGCATCTGGATGGTCGCGGTCAGCGTGCTGGAGTAACTGTCCAGCCTGCCCTGCGCCTCGGCCGTCAGGTTCTGGGCATTTACCGTCAGCCTGCGAAGGTTGATGCCCGCGGTATCGCGCCGGGCGCTGAGTTCGATCCGCGACTGCCCCGCCAGCATGCGGTCGGCATGGTCCTGGCCGATGCGAATGTCATTGCCCAGAACCTGCGCCTCGACATCGAACCCTTTGCCAAGCAGCGCATAGTGGCCCTTGATATGGGCATCGGCAGAGCCGCCAAGCTCGCGCCCGGCCAGCGTCGAGAAACGCCCGACATCACGGTGCTGCGCGGTGATATCGCCCGAAAGCGTGATGCCCGAGCGCAGGCCCGAAACGGTCATGTCGCCCTTGAAGCCGAAATCGTCACCGTTGATGTTCATCCCCCAAAGCCGCAGCGCATTGCCGGGGGTAAAGGCAAAGTTAAGCCCGCCGTTCAGCGTCCGGCCCAAAGCCTGCGCCAGACCCGGATCCGCCGGCTCAAGGTCGTCCATGCCAAAGGCGATCCAGCCGCGGATCTCTTCCAGCGCCTGCTCGGGGGTCAGCGTGACGCGGCCGCGGCCGTCCATGCGCAGTTCCGACAGGGCGATGTCGTCGCGGACGATGTCGCCCACCACGCCCTTGAGAACCCAACCCGCCCCCTCTGCCGCATCGTAATCCAGCCGCAGGTTGCCAGAGCGCACGGTGGTCGGCCGGTCGGCCCAAGGCAGCAGCACGGGAAGCTGCGTGGCCCCCGCATCTTCGCCCAGAAGCAGCGTCAGATGCGCGCTTTCCGGCGCACCCCGGTTGGTGGTGGTCAGGTTGCCCTCCAGCTGCAATGCCTCGGTCGACAGATGCAGCGACGGAATGACCAGCCGGCCGTCCTGTCCACGCCAGCCCTCGGCCAAAAGCTGCGACTGCGTGCCGAAAAACGCGCGGTGCTGGGGCGGGACAAGGGCCGCCACGTCGCCGCCAAGCTCGGCCCGAAAGGCGGTGCCGGCGACCCCGCCCTGCTCGGCCGCATCGATCGAGACGGTGCCGGTCACACGCGGCTGGCCGTCGGTGGCCAACTGGATATTGCCGGTGAAATCGGAAAGCGGCCCTTCGCCTGTGATCTCGGCCCGGACTGCAGGACGGTCGTACAGGTTGACGATATTCACGAAAAGCCCGTCGCGATCCTCGTCGAGCTCGAGATCCAGCCGCAGCACCCGGGTTTCATTGGAAAAGCCGGCATCCAGCGCGAACTGCCCGCGCGGCCCATCGACCCGGTCAATGGTCAGCCGGGTCTCGCCCTCGCCGCCCGACAGGTTCATCGAACCGTCGATGGACAGCACCGCCTCTTGCCCGATGATCGCCTCGCCCAGCTCCACCCGGCCCACGTTGATACGGGCGATGTTCACCCCCACCGGCAATTGCGGCAATGAGAATTCGCGCGCCTCGGCCTGCGGGCCGGTTTCGTCGGCGCCGCCCGGCAGGCGCGGCAGGATGATACGCTCGGCCGATAGCTCGTTTATCTCGATCCGGCGCGCCAGCAGCGCCGCTCGGCTCCATTGCATCGCGCCATTTTCCAGCGTGATCCACACCCCGTCATCATCGGCGATGGTCATGCGGTCGAAGGTGGCGCGCGATGACAGCGCGCCGCGGAACCCCTCGATCACCACCTGCCGCCCCGAGTCGGACAGCTTTTCCTCCAGAAAGCGGGTGATAAAGCCGCGGTCGTCCTCGACCTGTTGCGAGATCTCGGCGGCGCTGTCCTGCGCCAGCGCAGCCAGTGGTGCGGTCAGCGCCAGAGTAAGCGCAAAGAGGATACGATAAGCCAGATCACGCATCAGAACGCCTGCCCCAGACCGATATAGACCTGCACGCCGCCGTCATCGCCATCGCCGCCCCCGATCGGAGTGGCTATGTCGAAACGCAACGGCCCCACGGGGGTTGCATAGCGGATGCCCGCACCCGCACCCGCCTGCCACCCGCTGGCCCCCGAAAACGCGCTGTCCTCCCACACCCGGCCGGCATCGGCGAAAAGCGCCAGCCCGATTTTCTCGCGGATCTGAATGCGGGTTTCGGCAGTCAGGGTGACGATGGACATGCCGCCGGTCCTGATCGGGCCTTCGGGTCCGGGGATCACCTCGACGCCCAGCGATTCAAAGGAATGGCCGCGCACCGTGCCGCCGCCGCCGGACCAGAACAGATAGTCGCGCGGCGTTTCCTCGATCTCGGGGCCGACAACCGTGCCCAGCCGCGCCCGGCCGGCCAGCGTATAGCGGTCGTCGGTGCCGAAACTGTAGTAAGCCCGCCCCTCTGCCAGGATTTGCGCGCCCGAGCCGGTTTCGTCCTGCAATCCCACGAAAGGCGTGATCCCGCCCGACAGCCAATAACCGCGCTTGGCGTCGGTCGGTTCGTCCCGCTTGTCCCAGGTCACCAGCGTCGGCAGGGCAAACAGCCGGAAATCGGTGCGGCCGCTGTCGTCCTCGACGCGCAGCGCGCGGTATTGCAACGAGATATCGGCGGTCAATTCGTCGCTGGGAAGCCAGGTAAAGCCCAGACCAAAGGTGCCCGATTTAAGATCGTAGTCCTCTTCCTGAAGGCTTTCGACCTTGGCCAGCACATAGCCGGTGGTATCAGCCGTGATGGTGGCGGGGCGGTCGATGCGCATGCCCAGGCTATAGTCGCGCCCCGTGTCGCCGCCGATATCCGAGATAGCGGCGTCGACGCGCAGCCGCTCACCACCCCGAAACAGGTTGCGGTTGATCCAATAGCCGGTCAGCGACAACCCGTCGGTGTTGGAATATTCGAACCCTGCGCCCAGCCGCCGCAGCTTTTGCTCGGCCACCAACAGGTCAACGTCCAGCGTATTGCCGGGGCTGACGTAATCCGCCTCGGTCAGGGTAATGGCCGAGAACACGCCCGAGCGGCGCAGGCGCTTGCGCACATCGTCCAGTTTTTCGGGGTCGAAGCGTTCCCCCTCGGGAAAGCCCGCGATCTTGCGCAAGCGGCGAGGGTCCATGCGCTCATAGCCGCGGATGGTCAGTTGGCCGAAACGCAGCGCCGGACCGGGTGCAAGCTGGATACGACTGTCCACCAGATTGGTGGCATGATCGGCGATGATCTGCGTGTCGGCCACCTCGGCCTTGGCGTATCCGACGTTGCGCCAACCCTCGACCCCCGAGGTCGCCGCCCTTTTCATGTCCCCGGTGCGGGCGATTTCGCCCCGGCGATAGTCGCGCGGCAGGTCGGTTCCCGGCGCCACGGGCGCGATATCGGCCCGTTCATAATGGAAAAGCGGCCCCGGCTGGACTGCGACCACCACCTTGCGCACCACCCGGGGCGCATCCAGCGGCGCAATCTGGGCAGCCTCGACCCCGTCCAGGGTGATATTGATGATAACCGAGTAATAGCCCTGATCGTAAAGCAGACCCAGGATGCGGGCGTAATCGCCCCGCGCGGCGGCCAGAATGTCTTGCCCGGTCACCCGCCCCTCATCCTGCGCGCTGACGAGAAGCGAGGTCCGCCGGATCGCGGGCAGCAAGTTGTCCTCACCGCCAAGAATCTGGAAATCCAGATCGACGGGCGAGGTGTCGTTTCCGCCCGAGCGGCCGAACCAACCCGAAAACGGCGACGAAGACGACGAGCCAGAGCCCGAAGACTGCGCCCAGACCATGCCCGCACCGCTTCCCAGCACGATTACGGCAGCGGTCCCTGCCTTGATCCAGCTTTTCATTGCCTGACTGCCCTGCTTCTGGCCGTTTTGCAGGAAGCATTGCAGGCCGCGTCAACAAAATCCAGCGCGGCTGGCTATTTTTAGGCGATTTTCAGCGGATTGCGGCCAGACAGCCATGCAAGGCCGCCATATCGTCGCGGATCACCCCGATCGGCACAGCCTGCGGAATCCGCGCCATCAAGGGGTCGGACAGGAAGGCGCGCTCAAAGATCCCGAACCGGTCGATGCAGGAACGCGCCACGCTTCCGGCCAGAAACATCCCGTCCATCGGCATGAAACGCAAGGCAAGTTCGCGGCAGAACAACCCAAGCAGCCGGGCATAGAGGCGCAGGGTTTCTTCGGCCTCGCTATCGCCCTGCGCGGCGGCGGCGACCACGGTTTCGGCGCGGTCCTGCGGCTTGCCGCTGCGCAGGGCATGCAGCCGGGCAAGGCCGCGGCCTGCGAAAAGCTCTTCGACCGAATCAATGGCGCGGCCGGGCTGACCCAAGGCCTCGGCCAGCGGGGCGGCCACGGAAAGCGGCAGGCGGGTGTGGCCTTCCTCGGATTCAAGACAGGCGATGCCCCCCTCGGGCAGCACCCTGACCGCACAGACGTTGAAGCCGGTTCCGGCATTCACCACCAGCCGCTGGCCGTTCGACAGCGCGCCCTCGGGCGACGCACGCAAAAAGCCCGCCGCCTCGCCATCCAGTGCCGGCGTGGCATAGCCCAGCGCGATCAGATCGTTGATCAGCCGGGCACGCGATGCCCCCGACAGCGCACGCAGCCGCGCCTCGGAAAAGGTCCAGTCGCGGTTGGTAAGCCGTGCCTCGGCCCCCCAGACCGGGCCGGCGACGGCGACGCAGACCGCCTCGATCTGCGGGCTGCCCTGCTGGGCCAGGAATTTCGCCACGACCTCGTCGAAGGTGGCGTGATCGTCGCCGCGAAAACGGGTGATCGTCCCGGGCACCAGCGCATCATGCCGCGCCAGCGCCATGCGGGCATTGGTGCCGCCGACATCCGCCAACAGGATCGCCATGGTTCCCCTTCCCTTCGCGCAATCTGGTTCCGGCCGTTCTAGGCCATTCGGGACAGGCCCGCTAGCGCCACCATCCCCGGCAGCCTGCGTTTTCACAAAGCCCCGCCCTGCATGCCTTCGGTTTGCAGCCAGCCACAGGGAATGGTAAGGCCGCGCCCAAAGCAAAGGCGCGAGGGCCCCATGACCGATTACATCATCCGAGACATCGCCCTGGCCGATTACGGCCGCAAGGAACTCGACATCGCCGAAACCGAGATGCCCGGCCTGATGGCCTTGCGTGCCGAATACGGTCAGGCCCAGCCGCTGAAGGGCGCGCGCATCGCCGGCAGCCTGCACATGACGGTGCAAACGGCCGTGCTGATCGAAACGCTGGTGGCCTTGGGGGCCGAGGTCCGCTGGGCATCGTGCAACATCTTCTCGACCCAGGACCACGCGGCGGCGGCGATCGCCCGGACCGGCGTCCCGGTTTTTGCCATCAAGGGCGAGACGCTGCCCGAATACTGGTCCTATACCGACCAGATCTTTCAGTTTGCCGAGGGCACGGCGAACATGATTCTGGACGATGGCGGCGACGCGACCATGTACGTGCTGATGGGCGCGCGGGTCGAGGCGGGCGAGACCGACCTGATCGCCGTGCCGACCAGCGAAGAGGAAGAGGCGCTGTTTGCGCAGATCCGCAAGCGGCTGGAGACCTCGCCGGGCTGGTTCACCAAACAGCGCGAAGCGATCCGGGGCGTGTCCGAGGAAACCACCACCGGCGTGCATCGCCTTTACGACCTGCACAAGAAAGGGCTGCTGCCCTTTCCGGCGATCAACGTCAACGACAGCGTCACCAAGTCGAAATTCGACAACAAATACGGCTGCAAGGAATCGCTGGTCGACGGCATCCGTCGCGCTACCGACGTGATGATGGCTGGTAAGGTCGCCGTGGTCTGCGGCTATGGCGACGTGGGCAAGGGCTGCGCCGCCAGCCTGCAAGGTGCGGGCGCGCGGGTGAAGGTGACCGAGGTCGATCCAATCTGCGCGCTGCAGGCCGCGATGGACGGGTTCGAGGTCGTGGTGCTGGAGGACGTGGTCTCAAGCGCCGACATCTTCATCTCGACCACAGGCAACAAGGACGTGATCCGCATCGAGCACATGCGCGAGATGAAGGACATGGCCATCGTCGGCAACATCGGCCATTTCGACAACGAGATCCAGGTCGCGGCGCTGCGCAACCACAAGTGGACCAACGTCAAAGAGCAGGTGGACATGATCGAGATGCCCTCGGGCAATCGCATCATCCTGCTGTCCGAAGGGCGGCTGCTGAACCTTGGCAACGCCACAGGCCACCCCAGCTTCGTGATGTCGGCCAGCTTTACCAATCAGGTACTGGCGCAGATCGAGCTGTGGACCAAGACCGGCGAATACGCGCCCGGCGTCTATATCCTGCCCAAGGCGCTGGACGAAAAGGTCGCCCGGCTGCATCTGGACAAGATCGGCGTCAAGCTGACCAAGCTGTCGCGCGAGCAGGCCGAATATATCGGCGTCACCCCGGAAGGCCCGTTCAAGTCCGAACACTACCGCTATTGAGCCATTGACGCAGCCCGCCTGCCGGGCTGCGTCCACACATCGGGGCACAAGCCGCGGGAGGGGTTGCCAAATGTCCGACGACTGCCTGTTTTGCCGCATCGCGCGTGGCGAATTGCCGGCGCATCGCGTGTATGAGGATGAGCATATCCTTGCCTTTCTGGACCTGCATCCCATCCGCCCCGGCCACTGTCTGATCATCCCAAAGCAACATTATACTTGGTTCGAGGACCTGCCTGAGGACCTTGCCACCCGTATCACCGGCTGCGCGCAGCGCCTTGCCCGGCATATGAAGACCCTTTACCCGGTCGAACGGGTCGCGCTGTTTTACACCGGCATCCATGTCGCCCACGCACATGCGCATGTCGTGCCGATGCATCACGTGCATGACGTCTCGTCCCAGGCCTATCTCCAGGACGGCACCGGCGGCTTCTCGGCCCCGCCGCAACTGCCCACCGATGAGGGTGCGCAGATCGCCGGCACGCTGTCTGGGGCCTTTACCGGCTGATCCTCTGCCGGCAGGGTTTTGGTTGATATTTATTAACCCGGCGCTAGGCTTTCCCTTGGATGAACCATCCGAAGGGGACAGAGGATGAGCAAACGCGACGACCTGATCACCAAATACGCCGCCGACATGAAGGAAAAGCTGGGCATCACGCCCGACATGGATCTGTTGACCAAGGTGGTCATCGGCTGCGGACCCTCGATTTATAACGCAGACGCAGAAACCGTGGCCGGCTCGGACAAGACCGAGCTGGAGCGTATCAAGACCAACTACCTGATGAAAAAGCTGGGCCTGCCCGACGGACCCGAGCTTTCATCCGCCATCGACGAGGTGGTGGCGAAATACGGCAGCTCGAACCGGAACAAATACCGCCCGGTGGTCTACTACATGCTCTGCACGCATTTCGGTAAACAGTCGGCCTATGCCTGACCTTGAGTGACGCAACGTCACGAAATGCCGCAATCCCGGGTTGAACCTCGCCCGCACCGTCGGGTGCGCGGCGGGATCGGTCAGTCAAGCATCCGCTTGATCGCTTCGGCGTGCGCGGCACTGGCAGCACAGGCGTCAGCGGCCAGCATCGCGGCCTCGTCCAGCAGCGCCTCGGGCGCGACCAGCCGATCCACAAGGCCCCAGGCCAGCGCCTCGTCGGCAGTGATCTTCTGGCCGGCCATCAGGATCATTTTCGCCCGCGAAGGCCCGATCAACGCGCGCATGCGCTGGGGGTCGCTGGGCTGCGGCAGAAAGCCCAAGCGCATGACGGGATAGAAGAATTTCGCCCCGGGGACAGCCAGCCGCAGGTCGCAGGCCAGCACCATGCCAAGCGCACCCCCCGCCACCGTCCCGTTCAGCGCGGCAATTGTCAGGCAGGGCATCGAGGCCACGCGCGCCGACAGCCGCTCCCACTCCGGGGACAGGGCCAGACCGGCGCGGGCCTCGTCCAGATCGGCGCCGGCGGAAAACACCGCACCCTCGCCGGTCAGGATAACGGCACGCAGATCGGGCTGGGCTGCAAGGGCGTCAAATCCGGCAGTCAGATCGGCCAGCATGGCGCCGGTCAGCGAATTCGCCCTGGCCGGACGCGAGATGGTGATGCGGCCGATTCCGGCTGCAAATTCCCTTGCGATCATCATTCCCTCCTTGGACCCGCGCACGGGCTGTGGCAAAACCCGGATTGGTGTTTCTTTTCCAATTCTCGCCGGAAAGGTGTTATGAGATGAACTTGCGACTGACAAGCTCGGCCCTGGCGCTGGCCGCAATGACCTGCCCGGCCTTTGCCGACGTGACCTCTGAACAGGTGTGGCAGTCCTGGGTCGATTATTACCAGTCGCTCGGCTATACCGTGACCGAGGGCAACCGTGCAAAGGCCGGTGACACGCTGACGCTTTCCGATGTCGTCATCGCCGTCGACATGCCGGACAGCCAAGTCACCTTCAATGTCCCTCAGGTCACGCTGCGCGATACCGGTGACGGCAAGGTCGAGACGGTGTTTGCCGACCAGATGACCGGCGAAGTGCAGGGGACCGACCCCGAGGGCGAAACCTTCAGCCTGCCCATGACGGTCGATTTGCCGGGCAATGTCATCATCACCTCGGGCGCGCCCGCGGACATGACGCATGATTTCGACTATCCGGTGATGGATTTCACCCTGACCAGCATCGCCAGCGGCGACAAGGAAACCCCGCTGCCGATCAAGATCGGCGTTGCTGATTCGACCGGCACCTTCCACATCGTCAGCGGCACGCCTGCGAAATACGACTATGCGATGAAATCGGGCAAGATCGCTTTCTCGGGCGATATCGACAGCCCGGAAGGCGACAAGGTCAAGTTCGAGGGCAGCCTCAGCGATCTGGAAACCACCGGCGACATGACCGTCCCCGGCACCGCCAAGATCAACGAGGACATGAACGCCGCGCTGAAGGCGGGCCTTGCCATGAGCGGCGCGCTGAAATCGGGCGCTTTGGTCGCCAGTTTCGACTTTGCCGGCACGGATGAAAGCGGCGAGCCGACCAGCGGCGCCGGCAAATACGATGGCAAGGGCTTCGATGTCAGCTATACGCTGTCGCAGGATGGCATGGGCTATCAGGCGGGTTCGGACGCCGGCAGCTTTGAGCTGACCACCAGCGACATGCCCTTCCCGATCAACTATGCGATCGAAAGCGGCAGCTTCGACATGCAGTTGCCGGTGATGCAGTCGGACGAGGCGCAGCCCTTCAAATTCGCCTATTCGCTGGCCGGCCTGACGCTGGGCGATGCGATCTGGAACCTGTTCGACCCGCAAGGCCAGTTGCCGCGCGATCCTGCCTCGCTGGATTTGGACGTGACCGGGCAGATGAAGGTGACCAAGGATATCTTCGATCCGGCCAATATGACGCCCCCCTCGGATGAGGACATGACGGGCGAAGACGGGGACATGGATGCGGCCGAAGCTGCGCCCCAGCCCTTCGAGCCGGTCGAAATCGCCATCAACCAGTTCGCCCTGAACGCTCTTGGCGCGCGGGTGAATGCCGAAGGCGCGCTGCAGGCCCCGAGTGGCGACATGACCACCCCGGTCGGCGAAATCCACGCCACCTATGAGGGCGTGAACGCGCTGGTCGACAAACTGGGCGCCATGGGCCTGATCCCCGAGGATCAGATCATGGGCGTGCGCATGATGATGGCCATGTTCGCCAAACCCGTCACCGAGGGCGAGGACAAGCTGGAAACCCGGCTTGAATTCAAGGAAGACGGCTCGATCTTTGCCAACGGCCAGCAGATCAAGTAATCACATCCGGCGCAGCACCCGGTGCGCGCCCTGACGGATCGCATTGCGGGGGCCGGGCGTTGCGTCACGGCCCCCGAGCTTTATTCAAGGTGAACTTCATGTCCGAATTCCATCGACTCGAGGCTCTGACGCAACAGCTTCTGACTGCCGCCCGCAAGGCGGGCGCCGATCAGGCCGATGCCGTGGCGCTGGAGGCTGCCGCCGTCTCGGTCGATGTGCGCGCGGGCCATCTGGAACATGCCGAACGCGCCGAAGGGGTCGAGATCGGGCTGCGTGTGTTGATCGGCGGACGGCAGGCCTGTGTTTCGGCCTCGGACCGTTCGACCCGCACCATTGACGAGATGGCCGCCCGCGCCGTCGCCATGGCCCGCGAAGCACCTGTTGACGACACCTTGGGACTGGCCGAGCCGGGACAACTGGCCCTCGACACCGACAGCGGCAGCCTTGATCTTTACGACCACGGCCCCGAACCGACCCCCGACCATTTGCAGGACCTGGCGCTGCGCGCCGAAGCGGCGGCCTTGGCGGTCGAGGGCGTCTCGCAGGTCGAAGCCGCCAGCGCCAGCCATTCGCAGCGGCGCATGTGGCTGGCAGCGACAAACGGTTTTTCCGCGGGCTATGGGCGCAGCGGTCACAGCCTTTCGACCGTTGCCATTACCGGCGAAGGCTTGGGGATGGAGCGCGACTGGGCCGGCGAAGGCCGCACCCACGCCGACGACATGCCTTCGCCCGAGGAAATCGGCCGGCTTGCCGCAGAACGCACGGTGGCCCGGCGCGGCGCGCGCAAACCACCCACCGGCGCATTTCCCATCCTTTATGACGAACGCGTCGCCTCGGGATTGATCGGTCATCTGGTCTCTGCGGTGAACGGTGTCGCGGTTGCACGCGGCGCAAGCTGGCTGCGGGACGCGCTGGGGGAACAGGTGCTGCCCACGGGCTTCGACCTGCGCGAGGACCCGCATCGGCCACGCTATGGGTCGTCGCGCCTCTTCGACGGCGAGGGGCTGGCAACGGCGCCGCGCATGATCGTTGCCGATGGCGTCCTTCAGGGCTGGACGCTGGATCTGGCCACCGCGCGCAAACTGGGCATGACCTCGACCGCCAGCGCCATGCGCGGCGCGGGCAGCCCGCCTTCGCCCGGCGTGACCAATCTGGAACTGACGCCCGGCGACAAGACCCGGGACGAGCTGATCCGCGGGATGGGGCGCGGACTGGTCGTAACCTCGATGCTGGGCGCGTCGATCAACAGCACGACCGGGGATTATTCGCGCGGCGCAGGCGGTTTCTGGGTCGAGAACGGCGAGATCGCCTTTCCGGTCAACGAATGCACCATTGCCGGCAACCTGCGCGACATGCTGCTGCGGATGACCGCTGCGAATGACCTGCCGGATTGGCGGGCGATGCGTGTGCCCAGCCTGCTGGTCGAAGGGATGACCGTTGCCGGTGAGTGACCTTGCGCTTCTGGAACAGGCCGCGCAGGAGGCCGGCGAGATCGCGTTGCGTTATTGGCGCCGCAATCCGCAGGTCTGGGACAAGGGCGATGGCGCCGGTCCGGTGACCGAGGCCGATCTGGCCGTCAACGCGCATCTGGAACAACTGCTGCGCGGCGCGCGCCCCGATTACGGCTGGCTCAGCGAGGAAAGTCCCGACGATCCCGCACGGCTTCACGCCGAGCACTGCTTTATCATAGATCCGATCGACGGCACCCGCGCCTATATCGATGGGCAGGTCGGATTTTCCCATTCTCTGGCCATCACGCGCGGCAATCAGGTGGTTGCCGCGGTGGTGCATCTGCCGGCGCAACAGACAACCTACACCGCTTCGGCAGAAGGGCCGGCGTTACGCGACGGCCGGCCCATCGCCCCCTCGGCCCATGCTTTCGAAGGCGCGCATGTGCTGACCGGCAAGCCCAGTCTCGACCCCGTGCATTGGCGCGGCGTGACGCCGCCGATCAAACGCGGCTTCCGCCCCTCGCTGGCGTGGCGGCTGTGTCTGGTCGCGGACGGGCAGTTCGACGCCGCGCTTTCGACCCGCCCGGCGTGGGAATGGGACGTGGCGGCGGGTTGCCTGATTGCCGCCCGCGCCGGCTGTCTGGCCCACGACCTTTCGGGCGCGCCGATGCGTTTCAACGCGCCGCGTCCGCTGATCGACGGGCTGTTGGTGGCGCCTCCGGCGCTGCACGATCAGATGCTTGCCGCCATGACCCCGCATATGGCCATGCCGGGCAGCCAGCTTGATGGCCCGCCACGCGGCGGCTAAGAAGGGGAAAAGGCCGGAACCGTTCTGGTCTTGTCCCGCAGACGACAGGGCGCGAACATGAACCGTCTTCCCCCCGCGACCCGCGACCGGCTGGCCGACGCGATCACCTTTCACCCCGCCACGGCCGAGGCCCGCCTGCTGCGAGAGGCGCTGGGGCGTTTCGCCACCGGCGTGACGGTCGTGACCACCGCCGGATCACTGGGTCCGGTGGGCATGACGGTTAACAGCTTTTCCAGCGTCTCGCTGGAGCCGCCGCTGGTGCTGTGGTGTCCCGCCCGTGCCTCGACCCGCCACGCGGTTTTCGCCGAGGCCCCGGTATGGTCGGTGCATATCCTGGGCTCTGAACAGCTTGATACCTGCCTGCGATTTACCAAGGGCGGCCGCCAGTTCGAGGGGTTGGAGCCGGTCATCACCCCCGAGGGCGTGCCCGTCATTCCCGGCGTCGCCGCACGCTTTGACTGCACCGCCCATGCCGTGCACGAGGCGGGCGACCATTCGGTATTGATCGGTCGCGTGACGCGCGTCACCGTGGCCGGTCCCGGCGATCATCCGCTGGTCTTTGCCGCAGGCCGTTTCGGGCAATTCGCGCCCGCCGCGGGTTAGGCAGCCAGCCGGCGCAGCATGGCGCGCACGATCAGCCGATGCGCCGGCCCCACGACCACCATATAGGCCCGCCCGAAAAGGTTATGCGTCACCACCGACGAGGTAATCGTCAACTCGGCCCCTTGGGTCGAAATGCAGGTCATCACGTCCAGATGCCGGTCACGCTCGGTCAGCACGAGAAGGTCCGGGGCCACGTGTTCGACCAGAAAGAAATCCAGCCGTTCGCCCACGCGCACGCCGTCGCTGGGTGCCGTGCCAAGACCGCCGATACGCCGCACCCCGAAACGCGCCGAAACCGCATCGCGGATACGGAAGGCCAGATCGAGCAGCGGCAAGGGCTGGCTGCGGATCCGATTCCAGGCTTCAAGCACCGTGATCGGGGCGGGCAACAGGACCGTCTGGCGGTCGAGGAAATCCAACTGCTCAGGCGGTGCCAGCAACGGCGCCGTTTTGCTGTGATCCATTGCATCGCGCCTCGGCTGTGGGAAACGCGCGAAGTCCAGGCAGGAACGGTGCCCCGCAAAGCCGCCAAACTGTCGCAGCCGCGCTCAGCTATCCTCCAACGGCGGCAGCGGTTGCGAGAAGATGTCGTCGATGCGCGGCATCGGAGTCGAGGATGTGCGGATCGACTGCCCCGGCCCGCTTAGCGTGGCGATCTGGCGGGCAAGCTGGGAAATCGCCTGCGATTGCGCCCGCGCGATGGTGGCGGGGTCCTGATCGGCAAGCGGCACGGAAATGTCAAAGCCCCGCGCCTGATTGGCACCGCCCGCCCCTTCGTCAGAGACATAATAGCGCCCGGTCAGCCGATAGTTACCGTCGGCCAGCGCCAGCGCCTTTTCCACCCGCACCTCCACCCGGCGACGGGGCGGTTCCGCCAGCGGCCAGGGCTCGGCGATCACCGTCGCCCCCGAAAGATCCGAAATCGCCCGCGCCAGCGTCAGCGTAAAGGCGCGCTGGGGATTGTCCGCCCAAAGCTGCCGGGTGTTCGAGCGCACCGCGCCATCCGCGCTCTGCCAACTGACCTCGTCGCCCGAGGCGTATTCGGGCAGCGACACATCCCTCAGCTCGGCCGTGCCCAGCCGGTTGGCCACGCGCTCGCCCGACGTGGGCGGGTCGATCAGGTAGCGGGCAGTCTTTTCGCCATTCGAACAGCCTGCGAGCAGGGCAAGAGAGGCGGCGGAAACAAGGATCAGGCGCATCTTATCGTCCCAGGATGAAGGCTTGCGGATTACGTTCGATGGTGCGCGCCAAACTGCCAAAGGCATTGGCAGCGCGGCGCATCTCGCGCATCAGGTTGATGGTTTCATTGTTGAAGCTGGACCGCTCGCCATAGGCGGCGATGACCGTTTCAGCCCGCGATGCAAGCGCCTCGAGCCGCGCCGAAAGCTGCGGCAGGCGTTTTGCCGCATCCGAGACGTCCTGCGCCGCAGTGCTGGCGGAAGCAAGCGCCTGGTTCAGACTGCCCGCCGCATTGCCGTCGCGCAGGTCATTCAGCAGACCCGAGGCGGATTTCAGCGTGTCGGACAGGTTCTTTGGCAATTGCTCGGCATCTTCGCTGCCCAAAAGCGCGCGAACATCCCGCAGGATACCTTCGGCCTCGGTGCCGATGGCGGCGAAATCCACCGCTTCGATCTTGGCGGCGGCGGCGTCGATCTGATCGACCATCGCGGGCACGTCGGCGGCGGCCAGCTTGACCGCCTCGGCGGCGGCTGCAGCCTCGTCCACCATGTGCCGCACCTGCCCCATCGCGCCGGATTCGCGCAATTCGGTGGTAACCTGCCGGATTTCACCGGCGGCGGCCTGCGCATCCTCCAGCGTGCCACGCAGGGCGCCGGGGATGGCGCGGGTGTCTTCGCTGCTGGCGATGGCGGTCACGCTGTTCATCATGTCGGTGGCGGATTTCAGCGCCTCTTCGATCGGCAGGTTGCCGACGCGGGTCAGGAAACCCTGCGCGGTTTCGCTGAAATCGGAAATATCGCCCGGCACCGAGGGGATCACCGGATAGGGCTCGCCCGTCCGGTCCAGTTCGGCCGGCTCGGCATTGGGCATTTCGACCAGTTCGACCTGAAGCGAGGTGCCAAAGAAGCCCGCACTGGCGACGCGCGCGCGCAATCCGGCATCGACCTGACCCTCAAGGAAGTCCAGCGCCGCTTCGGAGGTGGCGTCCCCCGCAAGGCCAAGACGGGCGGGGGTCAGGGCCAATGTCACCTCTTGCTCGACATGGTCGTGGCCCTCGTCATCGGTAACGATGCGGGCGGCAAGGTCGGTGACGCGGCCCACGGTCAGGCCCATGAACTGGACGTTCGCGCCCGTCTCCAGACCCTTGACCGATTCACCGATGCGCATGGTCAGCCGCAGGGTTTCGGATTCGTCGGTAAACAGGTTGGTCCGCGCCGTCGCCTCATCCGGCTGCAAGGCAAAGACATGCCCGTCCCTGACCGGCGCGCCACCCGAGGTCAGCGTGGCGAACTCTGCCCCGCCCTGCAGCACCGAGGCCAGCGAATTCACGTTCAGCGACAGGCCCTGCGCCCCCAACGAAACGGAAAAGCCCGAGGTGTCCCAGAACACCGTGCTGGTGGTCAGCCGCCCGTCATGAGGCGCGGCGATAAAGACATCGGCCAGAACGCTTTCGTTATCATCGGACAGGCGCAGGTTCTGCATCCGCCCGACCGGCAGGCCGCGGAACATTACCGGCGCGCCCTCGGTCATCCCGCGCGAGCGTTCGGTCGAAAGCATGATCCAGGTGCCCTTTTCGCCGAAACTGGTCAGAGGCGGCTTGTCGAGACCTTGAAAGCGGGTCTGTGGTTCGTCAGGGCTGTCGTCCCAATACCCTTCGATGAATGCGCCGGTCAGGACCGTATCCAGACGCGAAATGCCTTGCGCCGACACCTGCGGGCGCACGATCCAGAACTGCGCCTGGCTGTCGATATAGGGTGCCAGATCCTTGTCCACCCGCATGTTCACCAGCACTTGCTGCAGATTCTCGGTAAAGCGGACGGATTCGACCTTGCCGACGGTGATCTCGCGAAACTTCAGCGCCGTTTCGCCGGGCGTGATGCCGGTGGCGTCGTTGAAAGCGACCGAGATCAGCGTGCCCCGGCTGGTGATGGCATTCCAGCCCACGCCCAGCGTAACGATCAGCGCCGCGATGGGCACCAGCCAGATCAGCGGCAACCCGGCCCGCACCGCACGGGCGGCGGGTTTGCGGGTGGGTTCAGCGGGTTGCATGGGGGCATTGCTGCGCTCGGGCGAGGGCCTGTCCGTCATTCCTGGTCCTTGCGGCTGCGCAGCGGAAGGCCGCGCCAGATCAATCTTGGGTCAAAGCTTTGCGCAGAAAGCATGGTAAAGGCAACCGACACCGCAAACGACACTGCGGCGGGCCCGGGGTGGATCGAGGCGACGAAGCCCAGTTGCACCAGCGCCGACAGGATCGCCACGATGAACACGTCGATCATCGACCAGCGGCCGATGAACTCGACCACTTCGTAAAGATGCAGCCGTTTATGGGCTGCCCGCACCGTTGCCGGACGACCGGCGACCAGCGCCAGCCAGCTGATCGCGATGAACTTTGCGACCGGCACCACGATCGAGGCAAGAAACACGATCGCAGCCACGCCGTAATTTCCATAGTGCATCAGCTCGACCACACCGCCCAGAATGGTCGATTCGCTGTTGCCGCGCAGCCCGCCGAAGGTCGAGGTCTTCAGCATCGGAAACAGGTTGGCGGGAATGTAAAAGATGAAGCCGGCCGCAAGCCACGCCCAGACCGCGTTCAGGCAGCGCCGATCCGGCGGCACCAACGCGCTGCCGCAACGCCCGCAAACCTTCTCGGCTTCCGGCCAGACCCGGCCGCAGCCGCGACAGCCGATCAGCCCGGCGCGGTGCGCGGTCATGACCGGGGCCTCGACCGAGGGCGCGCTCATGCGCGCGTCTCCGGCACGATCTCGCGCCCGTCGGTGGCCATGCCGGCATCCTCGATGGCATCCCAGATCGTGGCGGCGCTGGTAAAGGCGTTGCTGGCGGCGTTGACCACGATCAGCCCGCAAAACGCCCAGAAGGCCGGGCCAAGGCTGATATTCGCAAGCCCCGCCACCTTCACCAAGGCGATGGCGGTGCCGATGACGAAAATCTCGGCCATCGACCAGGGCCGCAGTGCCTCGGACAGGCGAAAGGCCTGCACGGCATAGGCAAAGGGCCGGCGGTTCCGCGACAGGGGCAAAAGGGTATAGACCAGCAACAGCGCGCGTAGCACCGGCAGACCGACGATCATGCCCAGAACGGCCACGGTCAGCGGCATCAGCGCCCCATGCGAAAAAGCCAACGCCACACCGAAAAGCGAGGTCTCGTTGCCGAATCCCATGCGCGAGATCTGAAGGAACGGAAAGAACACCGCCCCCACCATCAGCACGAGCGAGGCAAAGGACAATGCGATGATGCGGGTGAACGCGCCCGCACGGGGGCTGGCCAGCACGGTGTTGCAGCGAACACAACGGGCGGTCTCGCCCGGCTCAAGCTCGCGCTCGATATGCAAAGCGTCGCAGCGCGGGCAGGCGATCAGCCCCGCGCCAGTAGAGAGGTCATATTCGCCTTCGATCTGCATCGGCGCAGCATATCGAGACGCGGGGCCGGCGCAAGATGCCGGAACAGGGACGATTCGGCAGCCCTTTGCAATCAGAAATGGTTCCAACCATTACCCGTCCCGCCTGCCGAGATAATTTAGCCGTTGGATGGATTTGATTTTACATCATAAAAAATTTTCCGGCAAACAGCCCTCTGGGAAATAGGCGGCATTTGACCCGTTAACTGGAATTTCAACGGCGCACCATTAGACCTTCCGGACATGCAGTGAAAAGGAACGACTTATGGCCGGAAAGGGGGGCGGTGCCTCGATCATCATAAAAAGGGTTCAGGAAGGGAACGAAACCCCTCACCATGGAGGTGCCTGGAAGGTCGCCTATGCTGATTTCGTAACCGCGATGATGGCATTTTTCCTGCTCATGTGGCTGGTAAACGCCACTACCGAAAAGCAGCGGCAGGGACTGGCGGAATATTTCAATCCGACATTGATCCACTCGAACCGCGGGGGCAGTGACGGTCCCTTCGGCGGCAACGTGCAGAATGCCGAAACCAATTCCGGAAAAGGCGCCGGTGCCTCGCGCGATACCCGCGCACCCCAAGCGCGGGAAGGTCAGAAATCCGGTTTCGAGGATATGGCCCGCCACATACAGGACCAACTGACGGGCAGTGGCGCGGAATCCATGCAAAAGGTCAATGTTTTTCGCCACGTCGTGACGCGCATGACGGACGAAGGTCTGGTCATCGAATTGACGGACCTGATGGAGGAGCCGCTTTTCGTCGGCGACAGTGCACAGCCAACCCCAGCCATGAAGGAACTCGCCGGCATTCTCTCTGGCGTATTGGGACGCACCAGAAACGAGGTGGCGTTGACCGGCCACGTTCGCGCCTATCCCGAAATGCTGATCCACTCTCCTGTCTGGGCACTGTCCAACGCCCGCGCCCATGCCGTGCGCAATCTGATGGAGGGTTCGGGCTTTGACACCGCACGCATCCAGCGCGTGACGGCATTTGCCGACCGCCGGAACCGGTCAGCCAACCCGATGGACCCGAACAACAACCGGATCGAAGTGATTTTATTGAGATAACCGGCCCAGAAGAGCCGCGTTAGCCGCATATTAACTCCGGGCCGGCAAACTTCTCGCTGAACGACTCACATAGGGTGACAATAGAATGTCGATCTCATCTGCCCTGAACACCGGGGTTTCCGGTTTGGCCGCAAATTCCACGCGCTTGGCTAATATCTCCGACAATATCGCAAACTCCGGTACCTACGGTTACAAAAGGGTGGATACCAGCTTCGAAAGCATGGTGATCAATCAGGGACGGGGCGGTGGTGTCTACACGTCCGGCGGCGTCCGTGCCGCCACCAGCCGGGTGATTGATCAGCGTGGCAATCTCATTCCAACGTCGCACCCTCTGGATATTGCGATTTCAGGCCGGGGCATGCTTCCGGTCATCAAATCCGCGTCCCTGTCATCAGGACAGACCACGTCACGCGAGTTGATCATGACCACCACCGGATCATTCCGGGTCGATGATCAGGGCTATCTTCGCACCAATTCCGGACTGGTCCTGATGGGATGGCCAGCGAACAACGACGGCACGATCCCCAGCCAGCCCCGCGATTCCGCTGCAGGGCTGCAACCCATCCTGATCAACTCCACCCAGACAGCCGCTGATCCCACGACACGGATCAACCTGCGCATGAACCTGCCGGCCAATGACGCTGTCGGAGGTGCGACAGGCGATGCCCGGGAACTGGAGGTCGAATACTTCGGGAATCTCGGCAATGCCGAGAAGATGGCAATTACCTTTACCCCGGATGTGACGGGCGCGGCAGGGGCGCGATCGAATAGCTGGACAATGGAAATCCGCGACTCCGCCATTATCGACGACCCAGACACCCCGGGCGATGAATCGCTTATTGGCACCTATACCTTGGAATTCAATGACAGCACTATCGGTGGCGGCACCCTTGCCAATGTCGCGACAGTTACCGGCGGCGCTTATGACCCCACGACAGGCCTTCTAACCGTTCCCGGCGCGAACGGGCCAATGACGGTCAATCTCGGTCGCTATGGCGATAGCCAGGGGATCACCCAACTCAGTGCAAGTTTCTCGCCAGCCAATGTGACCAAGAACGGCTCGCCGGTCGGCAACCTGACCGCACTGGAAATCGACGAGAACGGCTATCTCAATGCCACATATGACACCGGGTTCGCGCGCACATTGTATCAGGTGCCGTTGGTGGACGTCCCCAATCCGAATGGCCTGATGGCAATGGACAACCAGACATACAAGATCACATCGGGATCCGGTGCATTCTACCTGTGGGATGCCGGCGATGGACCCACCGGTGCCGTTGTAGGCTATGCGCGCGAAGCCTCTACGACCGATGTCGCCGCCGAATTGACAGACCTGATCCAAACCCAACGCGCTTATACCTCGAACGCCAAGGTCATCCAAACCGTCGATGAGATGCTGCAAGAAACGGCCAATCTCAAACGCTGATATTTAGCGGGGTGGCGCCCTGCCGCCTCGCATCCCAAATCCGGAGCCTGCCCATGAGCATTTCATCCGCCATCTCCAATGCCGTTTCAGGCCTGACTGCGGCCTCACGGGGAACCGAGATCGTATCTTCCAACATCGCGAACGCGCTAACGCCCGGCTACGCGCGCCGGGAACTCGACCTGTCCTCGCGCCTGTTTGAGCGCGGCGGCGGTGTCACCATCAATGGTGTCAGCCGGTTGCTTACCGCCGGGTTGGTTGCAGACAATCGGCTGGCGATCGCAGATCTGGGTTCGTCCCGAACCGCGGCAGCGTTCCATACCGTCATGGAAAAAGCCTTCGGTACCGGAACCGAGGCATCTTCTCTGGGGCAGATTTTGGCGGATTTCGAATCCGCGCTGGCAAGCGCCGCATCGCGACCTGATAGCGAACCAAGGCTTTCCGCCGTTCTCGACACCGCAACGGCCTTGGCAAAAAAGATCAACGAGATCTCTGCCACCGTCCAGGCTGAACGCACCAAGGCCGAACAAGCGATCAAAAACGACGTTTCTCGACTGAACACCGCATTGCATCAAGTGGCGAAACTGAACACCCAGATTGTCACCACATCCGCACAGGGCAAAGACGCCTCCTCACTGATTGATGCCCGCCAAGCAGTAATAGACAGCATCTCCGATATTCTGCCGGTCAAGGAGGTGCCGCGAGAAAACGGCCGCGTCGCCTTGTTCACACCCGATGGGACCATTCTGCTGGACGGTATTGAACCAACCAATATCGAGTTCAGCGCGGTAACTAGCATCACCGCGGGAATGTCAACCGCGAACGGCGCACTTTCCGTACTGACCATCAATGGCAAACCGCTTACGGGTACGCAACAGGCCATGCTAAGTGGTGGAAGCTTGGGTGCGAATTTCGCCATTCGCGACCAGATCGCTCCCGAATATCAGGAACAGATCGATGCTTTTGCTTTAGATTTATATGACCGGTTATCCGATCCGACGATCGATCCTACCTTGAGTTCCGGCAACCCAGGGTTATTCACCGATAACCAAGGCGCTTTTGATCCCGCTAACGAAACCGGGTTCGCCAACCGTATCGCAGTGACGTCCCTGATAAACCCCGATGCAGGTGGGCAATTATGGCGTATTCGCGCCGGAATCAATGCTTTCGATCCGGGAAATTCGGGGGAAAGCGCGCTGCTTGACCGTCTGAGCTCGGCAATCTCGGCCTCGCGATCCCCGGCTTCAACCAACCTTTCCAATGCAGCACGAAGCTTGCAGACCCTTTCAGCAGAGTTATGCTCTGTTGCTGCCATGAATCGCATCGGCTCAGAGGCCAACGTCCTACAAAGCAGTTTTCGTCAGGCCGGCCTCAACTCTGCTCTTCTGGCAGAGGGGGTCGACAGCGACAAAGAAATGGAAAATTTGCTTGCTCTTGAGCGTGCCTATACCGCGAATGCCAAGGTTTTTCAGACCGCAAACGATATGCTCGACGCTATACTGAGGTTGACATGACTTCCTTTCATTCCTTTGGCGACCTTTCCCGCTCATTTCAACTCAGACTCGGCCAACACGGCTTGAAAACCAAGCTGGACCGCCTGACTAATGAATTGATGACCGGGATTAAATCGGACATTCCCAAAGCTCTTGGGGGGAACTTATCGGGAATCTCACATATCGAATCTCGATTGAAGCTGCTGACAACTTACCAGCAAAGCGCATCAGAAGCGCAGAATCGGCTATCAGGGATGCAAACGGCGCTAGAACATATCCAACTCGTCATTGATGACCTAGGTCCGAGGTTGTTAATAGAACCCAACATCTTGGAAGAACACGGCCTGAGAGAAAGCGCAGGCAGCATCATGCGGGATTTCCGGTCGATGTTTAATACCTTGAATACCAGCATCGCCGGGCAGTATCTTTTTTCAGGCACTAAAACGGATAATGCCTCGCTTGGCGGGTTCGATAGCATGCTCGCGGAACTTACAACCGCGGTTGCAGGAGCGACCACGGCTTCAGATATTGCAGATCGTATTGACGAATGGTTTGAAGCGCCTCTCGGAACCGGGGGCTTTGCCAACACGATCTATCAAGGTGATGATACCGGCAGCACCCGGTTTTCGATCTCACCTGATCGCCGGATCGACATCAACATGACTGCCAACTCAGAAGAATTACGCGACACGCTCAAAGGGATGGCTATCGTCGCCTATGCTTCCCAGACAGGCGGAGCAATAGATGATACCAACTTGCGAGACCTTTTCTCCGAAGCCGGCGCGCGCTTGGTCAAGGGAACCGTAGGACTGACCAGCGCCCGGGCCTATCTGGGA
Source organism: Paracoccus methylovorus (assembly GCF_016919705.1). Taxonomy (NCBI): domain Bacteria; kingdom Pseudomonadati; phylum Pseudomonadota; class Alphaproteobacteria; order Rhodobacterales; family Paracoccaceae; genus Paracoccus; species Paracoccus methylovorus. The sequence goes on along the minus strand of NZ_CP070368.1, from coordinate 107,513 downwards.
CAACAGCAAGCGGTCGCTACTCAGGCCCTAGCTAGAAACTTGGCGGAAGCAACAACGCTTTCAATTGCTCGCACCAATATGATTGGTGCCGATCCCTATGAGACCGTCACCGCCCTGGAGGAAACCGAAGCGAAAATCCAAAGCCTCTACGCCCTTACAGCACGGCTTTCACGGCTCAACCTGACGGATTATCTGTCATGAGGTTTCTCTGCCTTCTTCTGATCCTGTTCGGCCTTGCCAGTCCGGGTCTTGCTGCACCGGTACGTATCAAGGACTTAGCCAATATCGACGGGGTCCGGGGCAACGATCTGGTGGGCTATGGTCTTGTCGTCGGACTCAACGGTTCAGGCGACAGCTTGCGAAACTCACCCTTTACTGAAGAGATCATGGCAGGTCTGCTTGAACGACTTGGCGTGAATGTGACCGATGAAGCGTTTCGTCCCAAAAACGTTGCGGCTGTGATCGTTACCGCAACCCTGCCACCATTTGCGCGAGCCGGCTCCCAGATAGGCGTTAACGTAGCTGCGATAGGCGACGCCAAAAGTCTGCTGGGCGGCACGCTGGTCATGACGCCGCTTAACGCAGCAGACGGAGAAATATATGCCGTTGCACAGGGTTCCGTCCTTGCAGGTGGGGCAGAAGCTTCGGGCGCAGCCGCCTCGATCGTGCAGGGTGTTCCTACGACAGGTACGATTCCCTCGGGCGCCCGGGTAGAAAGAGAAGTCGCCTTCGATTTCTCTCAGATGACAAACCTGCGCCTAGCGCTGCGAACACCCGACTTTACCACTGCTGCGCGTGTCGAGGCGGCGATCAACCAAAAATTAGGTCGGGGATTGGCCGAGCTCGTTGATTCGGGAACCATCGTGATAGATTCTACCGTGTTGGGACAGGTCAACCCGGCACGACTCATGGGTCAGATCGAGAATATCACCATCGAGCCCGAGACCACCGCACGGGTCGTCATCGATCATAAATCCGGTACGATCGTCATGGGCGAAGACGTGCGTATCTCACGTGTGGCGGTGTCGCAGGGCAACCTGATCCTGAGGGTCCGCGAAACACCCGTCGTATCACAACCAAACCCGTTCTCTCCCGGGGACACCGTCATAGTACCTAGAACGCAGGCAGAAATCACGCAGGAGCCCGGGATTGGTTTCGCCGAAGTTTCTGGCGAATCATCTCTGTCGGATGTGGTCGCGGGGCTCAATGCATTAGGTATCAGACCCCGGGACATGATCGATATCCTGAAGGCCGTACATGCCGCGGGGGCACTACATGCCGAATTCATCGTGAACTGACAGGAAGCCCGAGCCCTCCGGGCAATCCCGTCCGCATGAAGGCCAGCAGCCCATTCATCCACCAGCGCTCGCGGGCAAAGACTTTCGGCTGAGATCGCTAAGAAAGCAGCTCAGATGATCGGAACGAAACCTTCAACTTGCTGGTCATATTGCTCAAGCGCTCCCTCGGCGATGTCGTGCAAAACTCCGTGCAACGAAATATTTCCCGACTCTACTGCCGCCTTCACAAAGGGAAACGTCATCAGATTCTCCAGTGAAACGAGAACTGCCTGGCGTTCAAGCCCGTGGATCTGCTGCTCTGGCGGCAACGAGGCTACACGATCATATCCCCTGCGCAGGATGTCCATCCAGCGACCGACAAAGCTGGATTTATCCTCGAGTTCGGGTGCATGTCCCGAACACATCGCATGGCAACCCTGTACACCGCCGCAGTTCGTATGCCCCACGACGACGATATGGGCGACCTTAAGCGTGGACACGGCATATTCGACCGCAGCCGAGGTGCCGTGCTGCTCACCATCCGGCGCATAGGGCGGAACCAGATTAGCAATATTGCGATGAATGAAAAATTCGCCTGTATCCGCCCCAAAGATCGAGGTCACATGCACGCGCGAATCACAGCACGCGATAACCATCGCGCGAGGATGCTGTCCGTCCTCGGACAGCCGACGATACCAAACCCGATTTTCGACAAAGGCCGTGGCGCGCCAACCATGATAGCGCTGAACCAGATACTGCGGCAGTGGACGTGCTTCTCTCATTGCTTCCTCATCTACCGTTCGAACGGGTGATAACGACTGAACCGATAAAGTTCGAGTGGTTTAGCGCCAGCACTATAACCTTTTCTTGATTGATTGATGCCAGATTCCACATCAGCGCGGCAGAGCCCGATACGGGAGCAGGGATGACCAAGATTACAGTTCTGGCCATGAATGAAACCGTCCGGATCGACGTGCAAAGGCTCGAGAAAATTGTCCATGAACTGGGCGAGCCAGCCGCCGCGCAGGTCATCGGCGCAGCATTGGAACAGCTTGCGCTGGCGCTGCGGCGAACCGTCACAGCCTCGCAGCAGGGTGATTCCTGTGCCGTAGTCACCGAAGCGGACCAGCTTTCACGATTGGCCTGGCAAGTTGGTCTGGTCACCCTTGCAGGCGTTGCCGTCGATGTTGGCGCATGTGCAGAGCGCCAGGACCGGCCCGCTCTGGCGGCCACGATCCAACGACTTGAGCGGATCGGCAACCGCTCACTGACCGAGTTGTGGGACCCACCAGAAATCCCTTAACGAAACGCGGCTTTGCAGCCCCCGACCCGGACGCTAGGTTGCCACAAAGGACCAAGACTGCGAGCATGCCGATGATTCCCGAATTCGCCGATCCCCATGCCCCTTCGCTCCCTCTTTGGCTGATCCGCCCGGGTGCCACGGGGGCCGAACTGCTTGCCGAAATCGATCAACCGGCAAAGGATTGGGCCAGGGCACAGGGTTTTTCAGCCAAATTGGGGCAGTGGTGCCTGCTGCCCTCGACTGGGGGAAAGCTCGGCGGTGCATTGTTCGGTATCGGGGCCGAGCCGAAGGACACGGAACGCCCATCACGGGAGCGTTTTGTATTGGCGCGGGCGGTGGAGGCCTTGCCCGCCGGCAATTGGTATCTGGCAAATCGCCCGCAAGGGTTCGACCTGACCCTGGGTGCCTTGGGCTGGCTTTTTGCGCAATACCGCTTCACCCGCTACAAACAGATCGAGGCATCGGGCGCCCGCCTCGTTTGCCCCCCCGACGTGGACCGTGAACGGCTGATCGCCATGGCCGCCGGCGAATACATGGCGCGCGACCTGATCAACACCCCCGCTTCGGATATGGGACCCCAGGAACTGGAGCAGGTCGCGCGCGATCTGGCCCATCGGCATGGTGCTGAGATAGAGGTGATTCGCGGCGACGATCTGCTCATCCGCAATTTTCCCATGATCCACGCCGTCGGCCGGGCCGGCGCACAAGCCCCCCGACTGATCGATATCCGCTTTCCCGGTCAGGGACCGCAGTTGACGCTGGTCGGCAAAGGCGTCTGCTTTGACACGGGCGGGTTGGATATCAAGCCACCTTCTTCTATGGCCCTGATGAAAAAGGATATGGGCGGTGCGGCCAATGTGCTGGGTCTGGCCGAAACCCTGGCCCGCCTGCGGTTGACCGAGGGCATCCGGCTGCGGATTCTGATTCCCGCCGTCGAAAATGCGATTTCCGCCAATTCTTTCCGCCCCGGCGATATTCTGACCAGCCGCAAGGGCCTGACGGTCGAGGTGAACAACACCGACGCCGAGGGGCGTCTGGTGCTGGCAGATGCGCTGGCGCTGGCGGATGAGGACGCGCCGGATCTGCTGATTTCGATGGCAACGCTGACCGGCGCGGCCCGCGTGGCGCTTGGCCCTGACCTGCCACCGCTTTTCTGCGACAACGACACGCTGGCAACTGCGATCCAAGCCGCAGGGCAGGCTTGTTCCGACCCGGTTTGGCGCATGCCATTTTGGGAGCCGTATGAAACGATGATCGAGCCCGCCATCGCCGATCTGGACAATGCGCCCTCAGGCGGATTTGCCGGTGCGATCACGGCAGCACTGTTTCTGCGCCGCTTTACCAGCAAGGCCCGGGCCTATGCGCATTTCGACATTTACGGTTGGCAGCCCAATGCCGCGCCCGGACGGCCAAAGGGAGGCACCGGCCAAGGCATGCGGGCCATCCTGCACGCCCTGCCAGAGATTCTACCATGACGGCGCCGCCCACCGACCGTCGGCTGACCCCCGCCACCGAGCGCGTGGCGTTGGAGACTTTGCGCGGCGTCGTGCAGCGCCCGGCCTATACACCCGGTCGTCCCGTGCGGCTTGCGGTGCCGCTTGCCGACCTGTGCCGCGCACCCGAAGGTGCGCGTGATCGCCAACTCAATTTCGGCGCCGACCTTTTGTTGGTGGAGCAAGTGGGGGGATGGGCCTTTGTGCAAGCGGTGGCGGATGGTTATTGCGGCTGGGTTCGGGCCGAGGGGCTAATCCGACAGGTGCCGGAAATCACTCATCGAGTCAGCGCACCGGCAACCCATATCTATACCCAGCCGGACATGAAAACCCCCGAAGCAATGCTGCTATCACTGGGATCGCGGCTGTCTATCACGGCCCGACAGGGAGGTTTCGCCCGGCTGGCGCAGGGCGGTTGGGTACCCGAACAGCATATCTCGGACCACCCCGGGGACGACCCCGCTGCGGTTGCACAGCAACTGCTGGGAACGCCCTATCTGTGGGGTGGCAACAGCCGCTGCGGTATAGACTGCTCGGGCCTTGCGCAGGCGGCGTTGACTGCCTGCGCCGTGCCCTGCCCCGGAGACAGCGACATGCAGGAGGCCGCATTTCCCAAGGTTGAGGACACGATCCGCCGTAACGACCTGCTTTTCTGGCCGGGGCATGTCGCGATGGCGCTGGACAGCGAACATATGATCCACGCCACCGCCTTTGCCATGGCGGTGATCATCGAGCCGATCTCGGCAGCAATCGCGCGCATCGACGGCGCCGGACAGGGCCCGTTTCTGGGCGCAAGGCGCCCTCCACTTACCGGTCAAGGACAATTCCCCTGAAGGGTGGCCGCAAAGCTGCGCCTGAACGAACATCGCTGTATCCATTCGCACCCCGGTGCCGCACGAAAGGACCCAACCCCAAGACCACCAAGCATAGGGCCGGCGATCTTCCGCGACCATATGGACCGCGCATTGACCCGACCGGGAACACAAGGGCCGGCTGGGCGTTGGGATGCGAACCCAGCCAGATGGATGCGATCATGATGCAACGACATGCCCCCGCTGCAACAATCGCCGCAGCAATTGCCCTATGCCTTGCGATGACGCCGGCGCTGGCCGAACTGAACGACCAGCCGCCAAATGCCCAGGACCAGACACCGGCCTTTCCCGACCAGACCCGCGCGCCCCAGATCCGGCAGCAGATCCCGATCAGCCAGACCCCGCTGATCCGGGGGCTTGGCAATCCGTGGGGGATGGCGCTTCTGCCCGACGGCGGTTTGCTGATCACGGAACGCCCAGGCCGGCTGCGGCTTTATCGCAATGGGCAATTGTCGCAGCCGATCTCCGGCCTGCCAGATGTCGATGCCCGCGGACAGGGCGGGCTGCTGGACGTGGCGGTGGCCCCGGATTTCGCCGGCACCCGGCAGATCTGGTTCAGCTTTTCCGAACCGCGCGGCAATGGGCGCAATGCGACCTCGGTCGGAACCGGGCGGCTGTCCGAGGACGGCGCAACGCTGGAAGATATGCGGGTAATCTTTCGGCAAGAGCCGGCTTGGGCCTCGACCCTGCATTTCGGTTCGCGTCTGGTCTTCGACCGTCAGGGCAGGCTTTTCGTCACGACCGGGGAACGCTCGCGGCCGGAACCGCGACAACTGGCGCAAGACGTAAGCACCCATCTGGGAAAGGTGCTACGCATAGACCCCGCGACCGGCGGGCCGGCCTCCGAAAACCCTTTCACCGACGGGCGGGCGCGGCCCGAGATCTGGTCTTGGGGCCATCGCAACATCCAGGCGGCGGCGCTGGATTCGCAGGGCCGGCTATGGACGGTGGAACACGGGCCCCAAGGAGGGGATGAACTCAATCTTCCGCAGGCAGGGCGCAACTACGGCTGGCCGATCATCACCTATGGTCAGGACTACAGCGGCGCACCCATCGGCCAAGGCATCACCCAGCGCGAAGGGATGGAGCAGCCGGTTTATTATTGGGACCCGGTGATCGCACCCAGCGGCATGGTATTTTATCGCGGCGGGATGTTTCCTGAGCTTGAAGGAGATGCGCTGATCGGCGGCTTGCAGGCCGGGGCGGTGGTGCGGCTGAAAATCGACGGCGACCGCGTGACCGGAGAGCAGCGTCTGGTCGAAGGTATCGGCCGGGTGCGCGACATCGAAATTACCCCCGATGGCGCGCTGCTGATCCTGACCGATGGGGGCGAGTTGATCCGGCTGGCACGCGGCTAGACAGGGCGGTGCAGATCGTCCTCGACCTCTTCGGGTGACAGGCCAAGGGCCTCCATCCCGGCCTCCAGATAATCGGCCAGTTGCGGCTCTCCCATCAGGTAGTCCTGGGTGGGGGCGCTGCGTTCGGCCTTGGCGGTCTCGATAGCCTCGTCCAGATCCTCAGGTCCGAAAGTGTCGCGGCCGATCCACATTACCGCGACAAGGCTGGCCTGTTCGTCGTCGTTCAGGCCGGCGATGAATTCGGCCAGTTCGGTCTGGGTCCCGTGGCCGGTGCGGTGCCCGCTGTGCGCCCAAGCATTCACGCCGCTGTCGTATTCGCGGGCGCGGATAATGACATGGGCGATCTTTTCAGGACTGATTTCCAACATAGCGGCACCTCCGGCGTCTTTCCTGTTGTCGCCCCGACCGGCGCCGGGGTCAATCATCATCGACTCGACACCATGCAGGTTGGCCGGGTGAACGACGGCAAGGCCCACGCATGGCAGGGGGCAGCCAGATCCGCCTGCGTCATCGGGTCGCGTAGTGGGGGCGAATCATCGCCCGAACAGCCGCTCGATATCCGAAAGCTTCAGTTCGACCCAAGTGGGTCGGCCATGGTTGCACTGGCCGGATTTCGGTGTCCGCTCCATTTCGCGCAAAAGTGCGTTCATCTCGTCCGCACTCATGCGCCGGCCCGAACGCACCGAGCCGTGGCAGGCCATCGAGGACAGCACCGCATCGACCCGCGCCCGCAGCCGCTCGGATGTACCCTGATCGGCCAGATCATCCAGAATGTCGCGGATCAGCCGCTGGGCATTCAACCGCTGGATCAGCGCCGGAACCTCTCGTACCGCCACCGCACCGCCGCCAAAGGGCTCGATCACCAGCCCCAGCGTGGCCAATTCGCCGGCTATGGACAGGATGCGTTGGGCCTCGGCTTCGGACAGTTCGACGATCTCGGGGATCAGCAGAGCCTGACCGGCGATGCCATTCGCCTCGGCCTGCGCCTTCAGCCGCTCATAGACCAGCCGTTCATGCGCGGCATGCTGATCGACGATAACGATGCCATCGGCGGTCTGGGCAATGATCCAGTTCTCATGCAGTTGCGCCCTTGCGGCACCCAAGGGTGCCCCGGCCGGGGTCTCGGGCTCGGGCTCGACCCTTGCGGTCGGCGCCTCGGCGAAACCGGGCGCCTGAAAGGCAAAGCTGGCGGCAATGGCCGGGGCCGAGGGGTGGGCGGGCGCATAGCTGGCCTGATAGCGGCGCGGAGCCTCGGGTTCAGGCCGCGCCACCCCCAGCGCCGCCGTCGCCACCGTGGACGAGGTGCGATGCCCCGCCCCCGCCAGCGCATGGCGCAGAGCAGAAACCACCAGCCCGCGCGCAATGGCGGGTTCGCGGAACCGGACCTCGGCCTTTGCCGGATGCACGTTCACGTCGACCTGATGCGGGTCGCAGGTCAGAAACAACACCGCCGCCGGATGCCGCCCCGAGGGAAGCACATCCATATAACCCGCCCGCAGCGCGCCCGTCAGCATCTTGTCCCGGACGGGGCGGCCGTTGACGTAAAGGTGCTGCGCCACCGCTGCGCCGCGCGAATAGGTCGGCAAGGCGGCAAAGCCGGTCAGCGTGATATCGTCGCGCGTGGCGTCTATGGGCAGGGCATTATCGATGAAGTCACGTCCCATGACGCGGGCCAACCGGGTCTGAAGCGCGTCGAAGAGCTCGCCCTGTTCGGCATCGGCACGAAACAGCACCCGCCCCTCGTCCTCGTCGATCAGGGTGAAGCCGACATAGGGTTCGGCCATGGCAAGGCGGCGGATCACCTCGACCACGGCCTGTGTCTCGGCCCGGTCGGTGCGCAGGAATTTCAGCCGCGCCGGCGTGGCAAAGAACAGGTCGCGCAACTCGACCACCGTACCACGATTGCCCGCCGCCGGCTTGACCGGGCCGATGCGCCCACCTGCGACGCTGATCTGTGCCCCGTCGTCATCAGGCGTCCGGCTTGTGATCGCAAGACGCCCGACAGCCCCCAGGCTGGGCAGCGCCTCGCCGCGAAAGCCGAAGCTGCGGATGTCCAGAAGGTCGCTGCCGTCGATCTTGCTGGTGGCATGGCGGGCCAGCGCCAGCGGCAGATCGCCGGCGGTCATGCCGCAGCCATCGTCGGTGACGCGGATCAGCCCCTTGCCGCCCTTGGCAATCGCGACCTCGATGCGCGCGGCACCGGCATCCAGCGCGTTCTCGACCAATTCCTTGACCGCCGAGGCCGGCCGTTCGACCACCTCGCCAGCAGCGATGCGGTTGGCGGCAGTTTCGTCTAACTGCCGGATAACGGGACGCATCTTGGGGGCATGAGTGTTCATAACCCCAGATCTAGCATTTCCCGCCCCGTCATAAAAGGATTCGTCAGTTCGTGGCGTCAATGCCTTCCGGCCGGCCGACCAGCACAAAGCGGATCTGGTCGGAATGCAGCACGCGCGTAGCGACACGCTGCACATCCTCGGCGGTGACGGCCTCGATCTTGCTGTTGCGGGTGTTGACGTAATCCGCGGGCAGGCCGATCAACTGCATTCCGCTCAGAATACTGGCAATCTTGCCGTTGCCGTCGAAGCGCAGGGCATATTCGCCGGTCAGATAGGTCTTGGCGTCGGTCAATTCCTTATCCGTCACGCCACCCTCGACAAACCGGTCCCACTCTTGGCGAATCAGCCCGACGGCCTCGGCCACCTTGTCATTGGCGCTGGCCATGCCGCCCTGCCAGGTTTCGCCATAGACGCCATTCGAAAGACCGGTGCGCACGCCATAGGTCAGCCCACGCTTCTCGCGGATCTGATCCATCAACCGCGATGAAAAGCCGCCGCCGCCCAGGATATGATCTGCGACGAATGCGGCGAAATAGTCGGGATCGGACATCGGCAGGCCGGGTTGGGCGAAACTGACCACCGTTTGCGGGCTGTCCCAGTCGATCACCGTCACCCCGCCGGTCAGCTGCAATTCGGCCCTGTCCGGCAGCGGCACCGAGCCTTTTTCGGGCAGCCTGCCAAGGACAGTGTCGATCAGCTTGCCCAGATCCTCGGCGCTGATATCGCCTGCCGCCGCCACCACTACGCGGTCGCGGGCAAGGATGCGGTTCGTGGCGTCGATCAGATCGTCGCGCGTCAACGCGGCGACGGATTCAAGCGTGCCGTTGATCGAGGTGGCGGAGGGGTGATCGCCCCATGCCTGCCGGGCCAGTTCTTTGCTGGCGATGGAGTTCGGATCGGTCGCCTCGGACCGGATCGCGGCTTGCAACTGCGCCCGCACCCGTTCGACCGCATCGGGGTCAAAGCGCGGCTCGGTCAGTGCCTGACGCAGCAATTCGGCAGCCTGATCGCGGTTTTCCGTCAGCATCCGCGCACTGACGCTAAGCGCATCGTCACCCACGTCAAAACGGTTCTGCGCCCCAAGCCCCTCGACCGCCTCGGCATATTGCACCGAATCCATCTGCCCCGAGCCTTCCTCCAGCAACGAGGTCATCAGGCTCATCTGGCCGCGCTTGTCCGGCGCATCAAGGCTGGCACCGCCCCTGAACATCAGGGACAGGGCGGTGAAGGGAATCGAATGATCCTCGACCAGCCAGGCCCTGATGCCACCGGGCGAGGTGATTTCCTGAATTTCGATGGCGCGGGCAGGCAGGCTGGCCAGTGCGACAAAAACAAGCGTGGCAAAAGCGCGGATCATTCGACTTCCCCCGGATTGGCAGCTTCGGCAGAGACGGGTTGCAGCGCGTCGGCAGGCGCATCCGGCGCCGGCAGCAGCCAGCCGGTAACGGTGGCGCGGTTGTCCAGCACCAGTTTCGCGGCGGCGCGAACGTCCTCAGGCGTAACGGCGGCCAGAATCTCGGGCCAATCGTTCACGTCTTCGACCGTCAGGCCGGTGGCTAGGCCCTGTCCATAGTCATAGGCCCGGCCATGCGCCGAATCCTGGGAATAGATACGCGCGGCACGAATCCGGGTCTTGACCCGCTCCAATTGCGCGGGATCAGGCCCCTCATCCAGGAATTTCGCCAATGCTGCGTCCAGCGCCGCCTCGGCCTCGGCATTCTCGACGCCCGGGGCCGGCACCATCGAGATACCGAAGGTCGTCGGATCGACCGAGAACCCGTCGTAGAAGGCGTTGACGTAAAGCGCCTTGCCCGTCAGCATCAGTTCCCGCGCCAGCATCGAGGTCTGGCTGGAGCCTGCCAGCAGATCGGCCAATACGGTCAGCGCGGCGGCAGTCTGCTGATCGCCGCTGTTGCGTTCGGGCGCGATCACGGTGCGGATCATCACAGGCTGGGCGACGCGGGCATCCACCCGTTCAATTCGCCGGGGCGAACGCTGGATCGGCTCTTGCGGGCGTGGATTGCGGGGCGCGTCGGCCTTGGGCTGGACGGGGCCGTAATGGGTTTCGGCCAGTTCCCTGACCTGTTCGGGCGTCACGTCGCCGGCGATCACCAGCACTGCGGCATTGGGGGCATAATGCGCGTCATACCAGGCAATGGCATCGTCGCGCGTCAGCCCCTCCATCTCTTGCCGCCAGCCGATGACCGGGCGGCCGTAGGGGTGGTTATAGAACTGCACGGCGCTGCGTTCCTCGCCGAATTGCGCGCCGGGGTCGCTGTCGGTGCGTTGCGAGCGCTCCTCCAGCACGACCTGCCGTTCGGCCTGCCAGTCGTCCTCGCCGATCTTCAGATTGGCCATGCGATCGGCCTCCATCTCCATGATCAGCGGCAGCCGGTCGCTGGCGATACGCTGGAAATAGGTGGTGAAGTCATAGCTGGTAAAGGCGTTGTCCATGCCGCCATTGGCGGTCACGGTCTTGGACAGCTCACCGGGTCCCAGCTTGTCGGTGCCCTTGAACATCAGGTGTTCCAGGTAATGCGCGATGCCGGACTTGCCCGGCTGTTCGTCGGCCGAACCGATCTTGTACCACAGCATCTGCACCACGACCGGGGCGCGGTGATCCTCGATCACCACGGTCTCAAGGCCGTTGGGCAGCGTAAAATGGCTGATCCCGCTGGGCATTTCGGCCAGCGCGGGTGTCGCCGCCAGCACCAGCGCAAAGGGGGCAAGACGGGTCAGAATGATCATGACAGGCTCCGGTTCCGGGTCGCGCCCTGAACCTGCCCTTGCGCGCGGTCACGCGCAAGCCTGCCGCCTGTCATCTCGGCGTGATCAAAGCGCGAGCGGCGGGATCAGTCCTCGCTCAGGATCGGCACCCGATCCACTACGCGGGGGGCCTGCACCTTGCCGTTGCCGCCCATGCCGCGCGGCGGCGCCGCAGGCAATTGCACGCCCGTCGGGCGCCAGCGTTCCAGTTCGGACCAGCTATCCAGCGTCATCGGATCATAGGCGCGGTAATAGACATTGGTCCGCGCCAGGACCTCAAGCGCGCGGCGGGAATGGCGGCTGCGCCATTTCAGGTCCTCTTGCGCGGTGGTCTGGCGGATCCCCGGGTCGCGGCCAAGACGCGAGGCATAGGCGATCAGCGCGCCGTCCGCCGCCCCGATACCCTGCGCGGAAAGCTGCCCGGGATTGCCGCCCAATGCCACCACCGCATCGGCCTGCGGCGTCGGATCGGTGATGTTCGCGCCACCCGGCGTCGGCGGGGGCAGCACGTTCAGATCGGCCGGCATCTGCAAGGGCTTGGTGGGCAGGATCGAGAATTCATCTGGACTGGAACTGCCGGAATTGGTGTTCATCAGATGCGGATCACTGCTGCAGGCGGCCAGCAGCAGCATGGTCATGGTCAGCGCGATCGCCCGCATCTTCCGTCCCTCTTGTTCTTCCGGCCCGTTATTAGCGCGTATTCCCCGGCTCGTCACGGGTCTTGTCATCCAGCACCAGTTCGCCTTGCGCCTCGGTCTGCGGCTGCGGATCAGGCGGGCGCGGTTTCGCCGTGCGAGGCTTGGCAGGGGTCTTGCGTTTTTTCGTCCCCGGCTTCTTGTCGGGCGGCAGCAGGACCAGCCCCATCGCACCTGCGAAAATCGCGATATCGGCCACATTGAAGCTATAGGGGTTGCGCCAGCCCGGCAGCGACATGTTCAGGAAATCCGCGACCGCACCATAGGTCAGCCGGTCCACGACATTGCCCAAAGCCCCGCCGATCAGCAGCCCGGCCGAAATCTGCGCAAAGCGCGAGGGCTTGGCGCGTCCAACCCAGATCCCGACCCAAAGGCAAACGGCAAGGGCGATGACGATCAGCACCCAGCGCATCACCTCGACGTCGCTGGCGAAAAGGCCGAAGTTCATGCCCTGATTCCAGGCCATGCGCAGGTTCAGCCACGGGTCGAATACGTCGATCTCGCGCAACTGATCCAGCCGCAGCACATGCACGACCAGATACTTCAGCACCTGATCCAGCAGAAAAACCAGCCCTGCCACCAGCAGGACGTTACGCCAGACTGGGGGTTGTGGCGGCTTTCTCGAACGCCGCTTTCGGGGCGCCGGGCTTTTCCGCGGCTTGGGGGACGCGGTCTCTGCCATCAGTGACGGAAATGCCGTTGGCCGGTGAACACCATGGCCAGACCCAGCCGGTCGGCGGCCTCGATCACCTCGGCGTCACGCATCGAGCCGCCGGGCTGGATCACCGCCCGCGCACCCGCCGCCGCCAGCGCCTCAACCCCGTCGGCAAACGGGAAGAAGGCGTCCGAGGCGACCGAGGAACCGATGGTCAGCGCCTGCGCCAGACCCAGCGCCTCGGCCATGTCTTCGGATTTGCGCTTGCCGATACGGGTCGAATCGACGCGGCTCATCTGACCGGCACCGATACCGACGGTGGCCAGGTCGCGGGCATAGACGATGGCGTTCGATTTCACATGCTTGGCCACGGTCCAGGCGAAAAGCAGGTCGTCCAGTTCCTGATCCGTAGGCTGGCGCTTGGTCACCACCTTCAGGTCCGCAGGCAGGATGCGGCCATTGTCGCGGCCCTGCACCAGAAACCCGCCCGCCACCTGACGGAAGGCAAGCCCGGGGGCCGAAGGATCGGGCAGCCCGCCCGTGGTCAAAAGCCGCAGGTTCTTCTTGGCGGCAAAGATCTCTTTCGCTTCGTCGGTGGCCTCGGGCGCGATGACGACCTCGGTGAAGATCTCGGTGATCGCCTTTGCCGTCTCTCCGTCAAGCGTGGTGTTCAGCGCGATGATGCCGCCAAAGGCCGAGGTGCGGTCGCAGTCAAAGGCGCGCCGATAGGCATCGACCGCGCTGTCGCCCCGCGACACGCCGCAGGGGTTGGCGTGCTTGATGATCGCCACAGCCGGACCCTGCGCCGGGTCGAATTCGGCCACCAGTTCAAAGGCGGCATCGGTGTCGTTGATGTTGTTGTAGGACAGCTCCTTGCCCTGCCATTGACGGGCGGTGGCGACGCCCGGGCGATCCGATCCGTCCTTGTAGAAGGCGGCGGACTGATGCGGGTTTTCGCCATAGCGCAGGGTCTGCGCCAACTGTCCCGAAAAGCTGCGGCGGCGTGGGGTCTGTTCGCCAATGGCCTGCGCCATCCAGGTCGAAACAGCCGCATCATAGGCCGCCGTCCGCGCATAGGCGATCTGGGCCTGCCGTTGGCGGAAGGCATGGGTGGTGCGATCGTCATTGGCGTCAAGCTCGGTCAGGACGGCGGCGTAATCCTCGACATCCACCACGACCGTGACGAAGGCATGGTTCTTGGCGGCAGCGCGGATCATCGCCGGGCCGCCGATGTCGATATTCTCGATGCAGTCGTCGTAGCCCGCACCTTTGGCCACGGTGGCCTCGAACGGGTACAGGTTCACGACCAGCAGGTCGATCATCCCGATCTTGTGCGATTCCGCGGCAGCCATATGCTCTTCGTTGTCGCGCAACGCCAACAGGCCGCCGTGAACGACCGGGTGCAGCGTCTTGACGCGGCCGTCCATCATCTCGGGGAAACCCGTCACGTCGGCCACGTCCACCACGCTAAGCCCCGCCTCGCGCAGCGTCTTGGCAGTGCCGCCGGTGGACAGTATCTCGACGCCCCGCGCCGAAAGCGCCCGCGCAAAGTCGATCAGCCCGGTCTTGTCGGAAACGGAAATCAGCGCGCGCTTCAGCGGAATGCGGTCGGTCATCGGTCGGTGTCCCGTGAGATGGATGGCGGATTTGGCCCGTCACCTACCCCCGGAACGCGCCAAGGTCCAGCCGATCTGGATCGCACGCCCCTGCAGATGGGCGGAAATCGCCATTTGGCGCGAGGGGCGCGGCTCGGCCATGGCACGATCCAGCAGGCAGGATGCCTCAAGCCGCAGCTCTCCTACCCCGTCATGGGTGAACAGCCATTCCTCGCCATTGGGCAGGGTCAGGCGGATTTCGTTGCCCTGCTGGCTGGCCTGCACGTCGGGGTGCAGATGAAAGCGGATGTCGAAGGCCAGCCCCTCGTCGGGGCGGACCTGCTCCAGCCGGGTCTGGGCGCTGGCATCCAGCGCCGCCAGCGAATCCTCGCCCCTCAACGCCATGCCGTCGGGATCAAGCCAAAGCTCGCGCAGATGCGTCAGGCCATGGCTGGCCAGCCAGCCGTCGTGGCCGGCCAGAAGATGCGCCGGCTCGGGCGAGTGGGTCGGACCGCAATCGGGCGGGGTAAGGTTGCCCAAGGCGTCGCAATCACCGGCCCAGACCAAAGCGGGACGTTCGGTCAGGATATCGGGCTCGCCCTCTTGCCGGTTCGGGTTCAGCCGCGACGAGGACAGCCCCGCAAGACACAGCGCCGAGTGGCAGGGGGTGGCGCGGCTGGCCCGGGCCCAAAGCGGGCCGAAACCGTCGCCGGGACCGCAGTTCACGATCAAGGGCTGGCGCGCCACCGTCAGTTCGAAAGCCAGGGTCGAGGCATGGGCGCGGATCGCAGCCGGACCACCCGGTGGGGGGGCCGCATCAAGGATCAGCGTGGTGCGCGCCCGCGCCATGCGGGCAAAGCCCATGGCCAGCCCGCTGACGGGCAAAGCCGGACCCTGCGCCATGCGCAGGCAGCGGTCGAGACGTCCGGCCGCGCCGCGTCCGCCGCCGTGGAAACGGGGCAGCGCCCCGTCGGCATGGCGCAATGCGCGCAGGATGGGCGCGATCTCGGCGATGATGGCGTGCAATTCGGGCGGGCATTCCAGCCCCGCCTCTTCGGCGACCTCCTGTGCCCAGACCAGCAGCGCCATGGCTTCCAGCAGCGATTCGGGCGCACGCGATTCGGACAAGGTGGCGACGCCCATGGCATCTGCCTCTTCGGCCAGCGCGATCAGCGCCGGCTGCGCCATGGACTGACGGTCGCGCAGGGACATGGCGCCGATGGCCAACCCTGCCAGCGCCTCAAGCCGGCACAGCCCGTCGTCGCTGTCATACCAACTGTCGCGCAGATGGTTCAGATGCTGGTCGAGCGCGCGAAAATAGGGTCCGGCCCCATCGCGATCCAGACCCGGCAGGATCATCCCGGCGTGAAAGATCCAGCGCAGCAACCGCCGGCCGGCCACCTGGGGCGCCCATTCCGGCGCCTCGGGCAGGGTCTGGCGATGCCGGCGCAGCCAGCGCAGCACATGATCCTGCGCGATGGCGCGAGCGCGCGGGGTGCCCACGGCCGCAAGGTCGTCAAGCCAACCAAAACCGTTCAGGTCCGCCGCGACGCTGGCCGGCAGGTCGGCGGCGAAGAAATCGCCGGTCAGGGTGATGCCGCCCAGATGCAGGGTGCCGCCGACGATCTGCTCGCCGCGACCGGAATGGCCGATGGCCTTGGGTTCGGGGCGGCGTAGAAATCCCCTTGGTGCGACAGAGCTTTCGGTCATGGGCAACGCATTCGCTAGTATGACGCAACCTTAGGTCCGCTAGGCGGATTTCCGCAAGCGCGCGATGAAGAACCCGTCCATGCCGCCGCGTTCCGGCCACAGGTCGGGGCGCAGCCGCAGCGCGCCTTGCGCAGTGATCCAGCCGGGATCGATTCCGGGGGCACGAGGAGGTTCGACCATCAGGCCGGGGTGGCGGGCAAGCGCGGCCGACAGTTGCTCTTCGCCCTCGGCGGGCAAAAGCGAGCATGTGGCATAAACCAGCCGCCCGCCGGGTTTGAGCAGCCCCAGCGCATGGTCGATCAGTTGCGCCTGAAGCGCGGTCAGATCCGCCAGCCCGGCCCCGTCGCGGATGCGCGGCAGTTCCGGGTGTCGGCGAATGGTGCCGGTCGCGGAACAGGGCGCATCCAGCAGCACCGCATCCAGCGGCTGATCCGGCCGCCATGCCAGCGCATCCGCCGCGACCAGCCCCGCTGACAGCCCGCAACGCGCAAGGTTGTCGGCCACGCGCGCAAGGCGCGGCTCGGATATATCAATCGCGGTGACCTCGGCCCCGGCTGCTGCGAGTTGCAGGGTCTTGCCGCCCGGCGCGGCGCAAAGATCGGCGATCACTTCGCCGGGTTGGGGCTCAAGCACCCACACCGCCAGCGCGGCGGCAGCATCCTGCACCCACCAGTCGCCCTTGTCATAGCCGGGCAGCGCCGAAACCTGAGCGCCGGCAGGCAGACGGTGCGAGCCGGTCGGCAGCACCTCGCCAGGGGTCTCGCCCTTTGGGGTCAGGTCCAGGGGCGCGCCGGCCTCATGCGCCCCCTCGATGGCACGGGCAACATCTTCGCCCCATGCGTCCACGACCGGGACGCGCAACCAGGCCGGCATCTTTTGTGGCTGAAGCGCGGCCCAGGTCTCGCCTGCGCCCGAGACCTTGCGCAGCACCGCATTCACCATGCCGGAGGCGGCCTGTCCCTTGCGCCCCGATGCCCTTGCCAGCGCCACGGCCGAGTTCACCACGCCATGCGGCGCCTCGCCCAAGGCCAGCATCTCGACGGTGGCGAGACGCAGAATGCGCATGATTTCTGGCCGGGGGCGACGGGCAAGCATCGGTGCCAGCAGCCGGTCGGCACGTTCCTCGCGCCGCAATACCTCGAGCGCGAGGCGTCGGGCGCGGGCGCGTTCAGAGGGGGCAAGGCGATCGACCAATGCGGCCGCCTCGTCCAGCGTCGCGCCCATGTCCACCGCGGCAAGCAGACGCAGCGCGCCCGATCTTGCCCCATCCCCTGCCTGTCCTTGCGCGCGTGTCTTGTTCAAAGCCTGCCTCTTGTCTAGATTGGTCCGGTCTAGCGTGAAGCAGGGGAAATCGCCATGACCGACCGCAAGGATCTGCCGCCCGAAGCACAGCGCGCGCTTGCCGAAGCCGAAGAGCGCCGCCGCAATGCGAAACCCCTGAACCTGCCGGTCGAGTTGGGCGGCCGGGACGGGCCCGAGCCGGTGCGCTATGGCGATTACGAAAAGAAGGGCATCTGCGTCGATTTCTAAGACGGATCGGGATGCGCAGCGTTGCCCGGTCGCATGGGTATTTGGACAACGAAGAAGCCGCAAATGCCGTGCTGGCGAATCCGTGATCGCTGATGAGCCTGCCGTTTACTTGCCATTGGGGTTCGCCGTCTAGACAATGCGCCAACCACCAAACCGCAAGGAACGGCAGATGGCCTCTGGGCAGGGGATCACAAGATGGGCGACGCTGGCGATCCTGCTGGCGAGCCAGGCTTTCGCGCAGCAGGGGCCGGACGGACGCAAGCCACAAGGACCCACCGAAGTTGGCGTCGTAGCCACCGCCGAAGAGGATGTGCCCTATACCGTCACCTTGCCGGGTCGTGCGATTGCCTATCAGCAAACCAGCATCCGGCCGCAGGTTGGCGGAGAGGTTCTTGAAATCTCCTATGATTCCGGCAGGCCCGTCAAGGCCGGAGACGTGTTGTTCCGGCTGGATCCCGAAACCCTGGCAGCCGCGCTTGCCGCGGCCGAGGCGGCTGTGGCCGGGGCAGAAGCCAGCCTGACACAGGCGGAAAACACCGTCACCCGCTATCGGCGACTGGAGGGGTCCGGGGTCTCGGCCGTGGAGCGCGCCAATGCCGAAGTGGCGCTGAAGCAGGCCGAGGCGAACCTGAAAGCTGCCGAGGCGGCCCGGGATGGGGCGCTGCTGGCCTTGCAGCGCACCGAGATCCAAAGCCCGCTGGACGGTGTGGCGGATGTCGCGGCCGTTTCGGTGGGGGATCTGGTGACGGCGAACCAGTCCGAAACTCTGACCACCATCACCCAGCTTGATCCGATCTATGTCGATGTTTCGGAATCCAGCGCCCGGATGCTGCGCACCCGCGCGCGCATCAGCGCCGGGCAGTTGGTGGTCAACGGTGGGGTAAAGACCCAGTTGATCCTGGAAACCGGCGAGGAATATCAGGGCGAGGGCCGGATCGTCAGCCCCGGCATCGCGGTTTCGCCCACTACCGGCACGGTGCCGATCCGGTTGCAATTCGACAATCCCGACCAGATGATCCTGCCCGGCCAGTTCCTGCGCGTCAAACTGACCTTGGGCACCACCCGCGCCGTGCTGGTGCCGCAACGCGCGACCAGCCGCGCCTCGGACGGCACGCTGACCGCCTTTGTCGCCCGCGAAGGCAAGGCCCAGCAGGTCACGCTGAGCGAGCAGGGCAGCTATCGCAACAGCTGGATCGTGACCCAGGGCATCAGCCCGGGCGAACAGTTGATCGTTGACGGGCTGGACAACCTGCGTGCGGGGGCCGAGATCACCACCATCCCCGTCATCATCGACGCCCAAGGCGTCGTGCGCGAGGCCGACGAACGCGGGGAAGGCTGAAGCATGGCGCAGTTTTTCATTCATCGCCCGGTATTCGCCTGGGTGCTGGCCATCGTGACCATGCTGATCGGCACCTGGTCGCTGATCAGCCTGCCGGTTTCGCAATATCCCGATATCGCGCCGACCACGATCCGCATCACCGCCAACTATTCGGGCGCAACTGCGCGAGCGGTGCAAAACTCGGTCACAACGCCCATCGAGGACGTGCTGACCGGGCTGGATGGGCTGCTTTACACGGTCTCGTCAGCCTCGACCGGACGCAGCACCATCACGCTGACCTTCGACGACAGCGTGGACCCCGTGGATGCGCTGAACGAGGTGCAGTCCAAGGTCCGTTCGGTCGAAAGCCGGCTGCCGACGCCCGTGCAGAACGACGGCGTCTCGGTGACGCGCTCGTCCTCGTCGATCCTGATGGTGGGGGCGCTGGTTTCAACCACCGGGCAGCATTCCACCATCGAATTGGGCAACCTGCTGGAGCAGGTGGTCGAAGGCCCTGTCAAGCGGACCGAGGGCGTTGGCGGCGTGGACATCTTTGGTTCGGGCTATGCGATGCGGATCTGGATGGACCCGCTGCAGTTGGCGCAGTTCCAGTTGACCCCCACAGACATCACCACCGCTGTGGCACAGCAAAACAGCACGGTTTCGGTCGGCAGTCTGGGCGATCAGCCGGTGGTGCTGGGCCAGCAGTTCACCGCCAATATCACCGCGCAAAGCCAGCTTACCTCGGTCGAGGACTTCCGCAATATCCTGCTGAGGACCGGCGAGGACGGCGCCGCCGTGCGTCTGGGCGACGTGGCCGAGGTCGAGATCGGCCAGACGCGATACGGTCGCGATTCACGCTTCAACGGCATGAACGCCTCGGGGTTTGCGGTGAACCTGGCCACTGGCGCGAATGCGGTCGAGACCGCGAATGCCGTGACCGCCACGATGGATGGGCTACGCAACGCACTGCCCGAGGGGGTCGAGGTCCGCATCGCCTATGACACCGCGCCTTTTGTCGAACTGTCGATCGAGAAGGTCTATCACACCCTGATCGAAGCCATCGTCCTGGTCTTTCTGGTCATCCTGATCTTTCTGCAGAACTGGCGTGCGACGCTGATCCCGATCATCGCCATTCCGGTCGTGCTGCTGGGCACTTTTGGCATGCTCGCGGCGCTGGGATACTCGGTGAACACGCTGACCATGTTCGCCATGGTGCTGGCCATCGGGCTTTTGGTCGATGACGCCATCGTCGTGGTCGAGAACGTCGAGCGGGTGATGAAAGAGGACGGGCTTGGTCCCGTCGAGGCCACGGAAAAAAGCATGGGCCAAATCAGCGGCGCGCTGATCGGCATCGCGCTGGTCCTGTCGGCGGTGTTCCTGCCCATGGGCTTCATGCCCGGCTCGACCGGGGTGATCTACCGGCAATTCTCGGTCACCATCATCACGGCCATGGTGCTGTCGCTTTTGGTGGCGCTGATCCTGACACCCGCTATGTGCGCAAGCCTTTTGCGCCAGCATCATGGCCCGGCCCGCTTCGCGCCGGCTCGCTGGTTCAATGCCGGGTTCGACCGGGTGACGCGCGGCTATTCCGCCACCGTGCGGCGCACCCTGCGCCGGCCGCTGCTGGTCATGCTGGTTCTGGCCGCAATCAGCTATGGCGCCATCGATCTTTTTGGCCGCATGCACACCACCTTCATCCCCGGCGAAGATCAGGGGGTGCTGCAATCGCGCATTACCCTGACCGAAGGCTCGACCGCGCAGCAGACCGCCGCCGTGGTGAAGGAGATCGAAGATTACATGCTGACCGAAGAGAAAGACGCGGTCGAATCGGTCTTTGTCGCCATGGGCTACGGTTTCTCCGGCACCTCGCAAAGCCGGGCCATGGTCTTTGTCAAACTGCGCGATTTCGATCAGCGCCAGGACCCCTCTCTTGCGGCAAGCGCCGTCGCCTCGCGCGCCAATGACCGGTTCGAGAACCATCGGGCGGGGCGCATCACCTTTCTGCAACCGCCGGCGATCCCGCGGCTGGGCAATGCGGCGGGCTTCAGCATGTATCTGATGGATCAGTCCGGCGGCGGGGCCGAGGCACTGACTCAGGCCGCCAAGACGCTGGAGCAGGTCACGGCGGAAGACTCGCGCCTGCAAAGCGTCGAAAGCAGCGGCACCGAAACCGAGGCGGCGCTGAAGATCGATATCGACCAGCAAAAGGCCGAAAGTCTGGGTGTCAGCCTGTCGGGTGTGAACGCCATGCTTTCGACGATCTTTGCCGGGACCGAGGTGAACGATTTCGCGCTTGGCGCACAACTGCGGCCGGTGATCGTGCAGGCCACGGCGGCAAACCGCATGCAGCCCGAAGACGTGGACAGCTGGTATGCCCGCAATGCCTCGGGCGAGATGGTGCCCTTTACCGCCTTCATGACCACCCGCTGGGAACCGGTCGAGCCGAGCCTGTCGCGCATGGACGGCATCGACGCCATCGAGATCACCGGCCAACAAAGCGACAGCACCAGTTCGGGCGAGGCGATGACCGCCATGGAGGAACTGGTGGCGCAGCTTCCGGGCGGCTATGGCACCGCCTGGACCGGGCTTTCCTTTCAAGAGCGGCAATCGGGCAACCAGGCGCCTTATCTTTTCGCGCTTTCGGCGCTGGTGGTGTTCCTGTCGCTGGCAGCGCTTTATGAAAGCTGGTCGATCCCGTTTTCAGTTATGCTGGCGGTACCGGTGGGGGTATTGGGCGCGGTCGTGGCGGCGCTGACCTTTGGCCAGGCCAATGACGTCTATTTCAAGGTGGGTATCCTGACCACCATCGGCCTTGCCGCCAAGAACGCCATCCTGATCGTTGAATTCGCCCGCGAGCTTGAACAATCCGGCCGCGCCACCGTTGATGCAGCGGTCGAGGCCGCGCGGCTGAGGCTGCGGCCGATCCTGATGACCTCGCTGGCCTTTATCCTGGGCGTTCTGCCGCTGGCCATCGCCACCGGGGCGGGCGCGGCCGCGCAGAATTCGATCGGCATCGGGGTGATGGGCGGCATGATCGCCGCGACCTTCCTTGGCATCTTCATGGTCCCGGCATTCTACGTTACGGTGCGCTGGCTGACGCAATGGCGACGGAGACCGACATGGACGACCACCCCAGACTGACCTCGCTGGCGCATGGTGGCGGCTGCGGCTGCAAGCTCGCGCCCTCGGTGCTGCGCGAATTGCTGGCCGATCAGCCCATGGCGCAGGCCTTTCCACAACTGCTGGTGGGGACCGAAACCTCGGACGACGCGGCGGTCTGGCAGGTCGATGACAATACCTGCGTGATCGCGACCACGGATTTCTTCATGCCGATGGTGGACGATCCGCGCGCCTTTGGCCGGATTGCCGCAACCAATGCGATTTCCGACATCTATGCCATGGGGGGCCGGCCGATCATGGCGCTGGCGATCCTGGGCATGCCCATCGACAAGCTTGCCCCCGAACAGATCCGCGAGATCCTGGAGGGCGGCCGCGATATCTGCCACGAGGCAGGCATCCCCGTCGCCGGAGGCCATTCCATCGACGCGCCCGAACCGATCTATGGTCTTGCCGTGATCGGGCTTTGCCATCCTTCGGAACTGCGGCGCAATGCCGATGCGCGGGTTGGCGACACGCTGATCCTGACCAAGGGTCTTGGCGTCGGCATCTATTCCGCCGCAATCAAGAAAGGCGCATTGGACGATGCGGGCATTGCCGAAATGATCGCCTCGACCACGACGCTGAACCGGATCGGCGTCGATCTGGCGAAACGCGCCGATGTGCATGCGATCACGGACGTGACCGGCTTTGGCATTCTGGGCCACGGGCTGGAAATCGCGCGCGGCGCCGGTTTGCGGCTGCGGCTGCGGCTGGCGGATCTGCCGCTTTTGTCGCACGCAGCCGAGTTGGCCCAAGCGGGATTCGCCACCGGGGCCTCGACCCGGAACTGGGCCGCCTATGGTGCCGAGGTCGAACTGCCCGAAGGCCTGCCCCCGTGGCAACAGGCGCTGCTGACCGATCCGCAGACTTCGGGCGGGCTGTTGGTCGCCTGCGCCCCCGAAGCCGCCGACGAGGTGCTGGATATTATCCGCAGCGCGGGTTTTCCGCTGGCCGCCATCGTCGGCCATGCCGAGGAAGGGCGCGCCGGGATCTTGGTCGAATAGCGCCGTTTTTGGGTATTTGGGCAACGAAGAAGCCGGGATTGCGAGGAACTTGGCGGGGCGGCTGGCGTTTGGAGCGCAGGAGGATGCAGCCCATGCCTGAGATTTCCCTGTTTCGCCCCATCGCCCTGAGCTTTGCGATGGCCTGTCTGGCCGCACCGCTTTCGGCCCAAACCGCCCCCGGCAGCGTGGAAACGCCCGTGGTCGAAACCGTTCAAGGCGCAGGCGAATGCCCCGCGGCCGCCGCCATGGCCGAGCCTGCCACGCCCGAGACCGCCTCGGCTGATGGCACCGCACCGGACAATTCCGGCTCGACCGGCTGGACCGGCGGCACCGGTGGATCGCAGATCGGCACCAACCCCTCGGGCGCGCATCACGCCACCAGAACCTGGCATCCGCCTACTGCACGCGGCCTTGATCTGGCGGGACGTCCCGAGCCTGTCCCGGCCTGCTGAAATCGTCGCGGCAATTGACGTCGTGTTCTCTGCCGCAGAAGATGCGGGCAAAAAGGGGAGCGTGATGAACGACAGCCACACCGCAGCCGCCATCGAGGTGCATTCGCCCTATTCCGAATCGCTGGGGATGGAGATTGTCGCCGCGACCCTGGACGAGGTCATCCTGCGCGTGCCGGTCACCCGGGTGCTGACCAACCGCAATGGCGTCCTGCATGGCGGCGCGATCATGAGCCTGGCCGATCATGCCGCGGGCACGGCCACGCATCTACGCCTGCCGGAAGGCGCGGCAACGACCACGCTGGAAAGCAAGACGAATTTCCTGCGACCGATCCGGCTGGGCGATATCGCCGAGGCGCGGCCCAAACCGCTGCATCTGGGCAGGACCACGATGATCTGGCAAACCGACATCTATCGCGGCGATGGCAAGCTGGCCGCCGTGGTGATCCAGACGCAACTGGTGCTGGAATGGAAAGAGCCGGCCTGATCTATTCCGCGGGACCTATGGTCAGTTCGACCGCCGCCAGCCCCTCGACCCCGCCCGCAAGCTGGTCACCCGCAGCCACGGCGCCCACGCCAGCGGGGGTGCCGGTCATGATCAAATCCCCCGCCGCAAGGTGATAATATTGCGACAGATCGGCGATCAGTTCTGGAATGGACCAGACCATGTCGCAGATCCGCGCGTCCTGCCGCAGGCCGCCGTTCACCTGCAGCCGGATGGGCTGGTCTGCCGGGGTAAAGTTCCGCGCCGGAGTCAGGGCCGAGATCACCGCCGCGCCTTCGAAATTCTTACCCAGATCCCAGGGGTGCCGCTTTTCCTTGGCGCGGGCCTGCAAATCCCGCCGCGTCATATCCAGACCAGAGCCATAGCCCCAGACCGCCGCCATCGCCTCTGCCGGCTTGATGCGGAACGTCGGGGCAGCGATGGCCACGACCAGCTCGATTTCGTGATGCAGGTCTCGCGTTCCGGGCGGATAGGGCAGGATCGCGCCACTTTGCCGCACCGCATGCGCAGATTTCAGAAAATAGAATGGCGCCTCGCGATCCACCTCTGCACCCATCTCGGCGGCATGGGCGGCGTAATTTCGCCCGACGCAAAAGATGCGGTTCACCGGAAATCGCGCGTTTTGCCCCGAAACGGGCAGGACGGCGGGCGGAGGCGGAGAAAAAACATATTCGCTCATGCCGCAAGCCTGCCACGGCAACACCATCGCGACAAGAATATCCGGCGCCGTTGCCCGCCCCGCATTTTCGTGGCAATAGAGCAGAAAGCCAACCGAGAGCAGGGTTCGCATAGATGACCGATTTCGCGCAGCGCCGCACCATGATGGTCGACACCCAGGTTCGTCCAAACGAAGTGACCAGTTATCCCGTGATCGACGCGATGCTGAGCGTCCCACGTGAGCAGTTCGTCCCCGATTCGCGCCGGGACGTCGCTTACGTCGGCGAAAATATCGATCTTGTTCCCGGCCGCGTACTTCTTGAGCCGCGCACACTGGGCAAGATGATAGATGCGCTGAACCTGCAAAACCACGATCTGGTGCTGGATATCGGCTGCGGCTACGGCTATTCCGCCGCCGTCATGGCCCATATCGCCGAAGCCGTGGTCGCCGTCGAGGAAAACGCCGAATTGGCGGCCGAGGCGGAAAGCCGGCTTGCCGCGCAGGATGTGTTCAACGTCGCCGTTGTCCAAGGCGCGCTGGACGAAGGCTGCGCCGGTCAGGCCCCTTATGATGCGATCCTGATCGAGGGTGCGGTCGAACAGGTGCCCAACGCGCTGGCCGACCAGCTGCGCGAGGGCGGCCGCATCGTCGCCCTGTTCCGCGAAGATAATTTAGGTATCGTCCGCATCGGCCACAAACTGGACGGGCGCGTGAACTGGCGCTTTGCCTTTAATGCTGCTGCCCCGCTTCTTCCGGGCTTTGCGCGTCCGCGGGGCTTTGTCTTGTGAATGCCGACAGGAAAGGTCATGGCATGTTTCGCAAAACGCTCAAGGCTCTGCAGCGCCCACTGATCGCGGCATTGTTTGCCGGGGCGGCTGCCGTTCCTGCCCAGGCCGAATCACTGGCCGATGCCATGGTCGCGGCTTATCGGCACTCGGCGCTTCTGGAGCAGAACCGGGCCGTGTTGCGCGCCGCAGACGAAGACGCAGCTACGGCCCTTGCCCAATTGCGTCCGGTGGTGCAGTGGATCGCCGAACATAGTTTCCAAAAGATCAACGGCTTGGCCAACAGCCGCTCGACCGGGATCGGGCTGCAGGCCCAGATCACGCTTTACGACTGGGGCCGTAACGCCATTGCCATAGACGCGGCAAAAGAAACCGTGCTGGCCACCCGTGCCGCGCTGGTGGGCGTCGAGCAAGACGTGTTGCTGGGTGCGGTTCAGGCCTATCTTGATGTGCGCAGCGCCGCCGAACAAGTTGATCTGCAAGAAAATTCCGTGCGAGTGATCGGGCAGGAACAGCAAGCGGCCTCGGACCGTTTCGAGGTGGGTGAAATCACCCAGACCGATGTGTCGCAGGCCGATGCCGCCTTGGCCGCTGCACGTGCCAGCCTGGCAACGGCGACCGGCAATCTGGAAATCGCGCGCGAAATCTATCGCGGCGCGACCGGCCGGGCGCCGGGGCAGCTTGCCCCCCCGCCTCCCACGCCAGCGCTGCCGGCCGCGTTAGAGACTGCGCGGCAGATCGGCCAGCGCAGCCATCCCGCAATCCTTCAGTCCCAACGTCTGGCGGCTGCCGCAGAGTTGGGCGTGGCCGCAGCTGCCGCAGAGCGCAATCCGACGCTGACCGGGCAGGCCAGCATCAGCCGCTCCAACGATCTGTCGATTCAGGGAACCGAGACGACGCGCAACAATCTTGGCGCCTCGCTCAGCATGTCGCAGACGATCTATTCCGGCGGGCGCCTGCCCTCGGCTCATCGCAGGGCCATGGCGCAACGGGACCAAGCCCGAGCCGCGCTGCTGCAGGTTTCGCGCCAGGTCGACGAGGCGGTTGGCCGCGCCTGGGCGGGGATCGAGGTGGCGCGGGCGCAGATTCGCGCCATTGATGAGCAGATCGTCGCCGCACAGCAGGCCTACGAAGGCGTGCGCGAAGAGGCGACGTTGGGCGCGCGTACCACTCTGGATGTCCTGGATGCCGAACAATTGCTGCTTGAGGCAAGGGCCGACAAAATCTCGGCAGAAGCCAATCTGCAATTAGCACATTATCAACTTCTATCCGCTATGGGTCTGTTGACGGTAGAAAACCTGAAACTTGGGATACCGACCTATGACCCATCGGCCTATTACAATGCGGTGCAGGACGCACCCTATACCAGCAGACAGGGCAAAAGCCTTGATCGCGTTTTGCGTGCGATCGGAAAGGACTGACGCCGCTCTACCTGATCCGGTGACGCATCATGCAGCATGAGATGATGCGCCACCCGGCCCCGAATCCCGGCTCGGATAACGTCGGCGATGTGCTGGCCTCGATCCGCCGACTTATTTCTCAGGATGGCATCCCAAATCAAACGCTGAACGCGCTGCCTGCGCAAGACAGCGCCTCTTGCCCTCCGATCCGGCCTGCATCATCGCACCGATCCGTATTTTCGGCGCAAATCACCCCGTTGGTTCTGGACAGCAGCACTCTGGTCACGCCCAAGAGCGCGGATGGGACTAACTCGGGGGCAAGTACCCAAACCCCACCCGAACCAGAAACCGTCGCGGTTACGCCAGATACCCGGCAGTTCTGCAGCTGGCCGCCAAAGCCGGCAGCGGAAACGGCTGCGACCGGGACGGCTGATCTGCCCGATACGGAAGGGCTCGTGGCAGGTTCCCCCGAACCATCGCTTTTCGCCGACTTCGCGCCTGCCGCGATCAAACATTCTGGCGCTTCGCTGGAAGGACCCAACACCACCAACCTGCAAATGGAGGAAACCATGCTGCACGCGAATGCTTCCGTCACACCGATCAACCCTGCCGCCGAGTCCTCGGTTTGCGAGACCGGCGTGCCGCATATTTTCGCATCGCAGGACATGGATATGCAAAGAGGCGGCCACCTACGAGGCATGATTCGCGAGGCCATCCGGCAAGAGATTCAAGGCGAGATCGGCAATCGCCTCAACAGCAACTTGCAGCAGATGATCCGTCACGAGATCGAACTGACCCTGCGTCAGATGTGCGAACAGGACTGAACCTGCCACCCCGCTGGGCAAGCCGCACAGGCTTGCCAGTCATGCTTGGCAGCGCAAGGGTGCCTAATTCAAATATTTCTCGGGATCGACGCTATCGAACCCGTTGCGCACCTCGAAGTGCACTACGCCCTGGCTGCGGGTCTTGCCCAGCGCGGTTCCGGCGCTGACCGACTGCCCCTTGGTCACGGTGACATCCTCAAGACCGGCATAGACGGTCATCAGATTGCCATCGTGCCGGACAACGACGATCGGCACTTGGTCGGTGTCGCGGGTGATCGCAGCAACCGTTCCACTGCCGGCGGCTGAAACCGTGCTGCCTGGCGCAGCAGAAATATCGATGCCGTCGTTCTTGCCCTTCTGATAGGTGCGGATGATCGCACCATTGGCAGGCATACGGAACTTGCCGTTGCCCGAAGCTGCGGTCCGGGTCTTGCCCAGATCGGGGCTGGAAGGCTTGTTAACCGCGCTGGCGGCAGGCGCTGTCTGCTCGTTTGGCAAGGGCGCGGCAGCAGAAGGGGGGCTCGGGGTCGGGCTTCCGGTTCCCGGTGCGGTCACGACCGCCGTGGCCGGCCGGCTTTGCCCAGCCACGGGGATCAACAGGCGCTGGCCAACGCGCAGGGTCATATCCTGCGTCAGCCCGTTCCATTGCGCCAGATCATTGGCCGAGACGTTATATTTGCGAGCGATGGACCAAGCGGTTTCACCGGATGCGACGACATGCTGCTTGGGTTGGCTGGAGGCGGGCAGGGTCTGCGAAGTCACGGTTCCCGCGCCCGCAACCGCAGGCACGTCGGGTTGCTTCATACCCTGACCGGCAAAAGGATCACTGACCTGGCCGGTGGACGACAAAACCGGCGCCGCCGTCGAAGTCCCGGCCGCGACGCGACGTGGCAGGGCGACAACTGCCCCCGCGTTCAGGACAGTATTGGCCTCGATGGCATTGTATCTGGCCAATTCGGCGGCATTCAGCCCCAGCCGGGCAGCAATGGTCGCGGCCGTATCGCCCTGGCGGGCAATGGCGACTTGATAGCCGGGATAAGAGATCACACCGCGCTGGTCCGGCGCCGGTCGCGGCTGGGCCCGCGCAGCGGCCTCGGCCGTGTCCAGCCCGGTTCCGCCCCAGCGACGCAGGTCGGGATCGAAGTTGCTGAAATCCAGGCCGCCCTGCGGCCCACAGGATACCAGAATCGCCGCAGCGCCGGCGGCCAACGCCAACTGCCTGATCTTGATCATCTGCCCGTTCCTCACTCTGGACGGCCGGGGGTCATGTTTGTCCCAACCCCTCGACCAGCGGCACAAAACGCACCTGCCGCAATTCGTCATAATCAAAGCCGTCTTCACCGCGACGCACGCGGATCAGCGTCTGGACAGCATCCGACTGTCCGACCGGCACCACCATGATACCGCCGATCTTCAACTGCGCCAAGAGCGGGCCGGGCGGATCCTCTGCGGCCGCCGTCACCATAATGCGATCAAACGGCGCCTGCTCGGGCAACCCGCGCGAGCCGTCTGCAACCAAGGCGGTGATGTTGGGCAGTCCCAGATGGCGAAACAGCGCCTCGCCCTCGGCCACCAGCCGGCGATGGCGGTCGATGGTATAGACCCGGCGGCACAACAGCGACAGAACCGCCGCCTGGTAACCCGAGCCGGTGCCGATCTCCAGCACCTTGTCGCGCGGCCCGACCTCCAGCGCCTGCGTCATCAGCCCCACGACCGAGGGCTGGCTGATGGTCTGGCCGCAAGGAATGGGCAGGGGCGTGTCGTCATAGGCGCGATCCTCGAAATGACCGCGGACGAATTCGCCGCGGTCGATACGCTCCATGGCCTCCAGCACCCGAGGATCGGTGACCCCGCGCTGCCGCAATGCGAACAGGAAGCGCATCTTGCGTTCGGCAGTCTCGGGATCATCGCTCATTTTCGCTCAGCCCTCTTCGAGAACGCCGCGCAATTCGGCCAGGGTCTTGTGACAGGTCAGGTCCGGCCGCATCGGCGTCAACGAGATATAGTCGCGCATGTTTGCGTCCACGTCACTCTCTGGTGTGGCCGATGCGGTCTGCGAACCGCCCAAAACCCACAGGAACCGTCGCCCATTGGGCGCGTGATAGGGCTCAACCTCGAAACGGACGCCCTGCCGGCGCCCTTGGGGCGCGACCCGCGTCCCCTTCACCCCGGCCGCATCGCAGGGCGGGAAGTTGATATTGTAGAACAACCGGAAATCCTGGTCCGAGGTCCAGTCACCATAATCCAGCAACTGCCGGATCAGCCGCGGACCATGCACCCGCGCCGCCTCGAACGGATCGTCAAGCGCAGCGGTGCGTTGGCCCATGTATTGCGACAGGGCAACGGCGGGCAGACCCTGCAGCGCGGCCTCCATCGCGCCGCCCACGGTGCCGGAATACATCACGTTCTCGCCCGAGTTGTTGCCGCGGTTGACGCCGGACAGCACCAGATCGGGCGGGTTGTCGCGCATCACGTCGGCGATGGCGGCCAGCACGCAATCGGCGGGCGTCCCTTCGGCGGCAAACCGGCGCGGTCCCAACTCGGCGATCAGCGTCGGGTGGACATAGCTTATGCAATGCGCGACCCCGGATTGCTCGAAGGCCGGGGCGACGATCCAGACCTCGCCGTCCGGCCCCGCCACCTCGGTTGCGATGGCCTCCAGCGTCTCAAGCCCCGGTGCGTTGATGCCGTCGTCATTGGTAATCAGAATGCGCATGATCTTCCCTGTCCGGCCCGTTGCGATGGGCCATTATCCCGTGTCGCCCGCGACTTTGCCGATATCTGCCCTTCACATCTGCTTTATCCGCGCCACAGGCTTGCGACAACCCGCGGGAACGGCCATGGAAGCGTTTGACGCAGGGCTGTGGCCGGGGCAGCATCCGGATAAGGCAATAAGCCGGGCAGGACATGCAAATCTATCTTCCCATCGCCGAGGTGGCGGTCAATGCACTGACGCTGATCGGTCTTGGCGGTATCGTCGGACTGATGTCGGGCCTGTTCGGCGTCGGCGGCGGCTTCCTGATCACGCCGCTGCTGTTCTTTATCGGCATTCCGCCCGCCATCGCAGTGGCAACCGGCGCCAATCAGGTCGTGGCCTCGTCCTTTTCCGGGGTGTTGGCGCATGTAAAGCGCAAGACCGTGGATTTCCGCATGGGCTGGGTGCTGTTGGCCGGCGGTCTGGTCGGGTCTTCGGCCGGGGTTTTGCTGTTCAACATGCTGTCGCGGCTGGGCCAGGTCGATCTGGTGGTGCAGCTTTGCTATGTCATCTTTCTGGGACTGATCGGCGCGATGATGTTGCAGGAAAGCCTGCGCGCGCTGCACCGCTCGCGCCGCAGCGGGCCGATCAAGCCGATGCGCCGCCACCAGCACGGCTGGGTGCATAAATGGCCGATGAAGATGAAGTTCCGCGCCTCGGGGCTTTATATCAGCTCGATCCCGGTGCTGATGGTCGGGGCCGCCGTGGGTGTGCTGGCCGCGATCATGGGCGTCGGCGGCGGCTTCATCATGGTGCCGGCGATGATCTATCTGCTGGGGATGCCGACCAAGGTGGTCATCGGCACCTCGCTGTTTCAGATCACTTTCCTGTCGGCCTATACCACGCTGATGCATGCCGTCTCCTCGAACACGGTGGATGTGATGCTGGCGGTGCTTTTGATCGTCGGCGGCGTCACGGGCGCGCAGATCGGCACGCATCTGGGCGCGCGGCTGAGGGCCGAGCAATTGCGCATCCTGCTGGCGCTGCTGGTGCTGGCCGTTTGCGGCAAGCTGGCACTGGATCTGTTCCTGCCCCCGGACGAGCTTTATTCGGTCACGGTGGGGATATTGCGATGATCCGCCGCGTGCTTTCCCCCCTTTTCGCGCTGATCCTGCTGGCCCTGCCGCTGAAGGCGCAGGCACCTGCCCCCGCGGCCGAACAGATCGTCGCCGGGCTGTCGCGCGACGATGTGGATATCACCACCAGTTTCGACGGGTCCGAGATCATCATCTATGGCGCCATCAAGCGCGAAACCCCGATCCCGTCGGGCAAGCCGCTGGAGGTGATCGTCACGCTGGAAGGCCCGGTTCAGGCACTGACCGTGCGCCACAAGGAACGCCGGCTTGGCGTGTGGGTCAATACCGGACGGGTCAGCATCGGTGCGGCGCCCAGCTTTTACGTGGTGACGACGACGCGGCCCCTGCACCAGATCCTTCCCCCGGCCGAGGATCAGCGTCACCGGATCTCGATCCCGCTGGCGATGCGCGCCTTTTCCGGCCCGATGGAGGTCGAGGACGCCGTGCCCTATACCGAGGCGTTGATCCGCCTGCGCCACGCAGCCGATGTTTACCGGCTGGACGACGGCGCCGTGCATCTGGCCGAGCAGACCCTGTTCCGCGCCGATGTCCGGCTGCCCGCCAATCTGGTCGAGGGCATATACAGCACCCGCATCTTCCTGTTGCGCGACGGCATGGTCATGGACACCTTCCGCGCCCCGATCGAGGTGCGCAAGGTCGGGCTGGAACGCTGGCTTTATCGTCTCGCGCTGGAAAAACCGTTCATCTATGGCATCATGTCGCTGGCGATCGCAGTGGCGGCAGGCTGGGGCGCATCGGCCGCGTTCCGGTTGGTCAAGCGCGCCTAGCCGCGACGAAACGGGCCCAACTCGGACAGGATCTCCATCTCTTCCCCGACCGCCTCGCGTTCATGTTGCAGATAGGCGGCAATGGCCTTGTGAAAGCCGCGGTCGGCGACCCAATGCAGCGAATGGGTCTGGGTGGGCATATAGCCCCGCGCCAGCTTGTGTTCGCCCTGCGCCCCGGCCTCGACCCGCGGCAGGCGATGGGTAATGGCCCAGTCGATGGCCTGATGATAGCAAAGTTCGAAATGCAGGAACGGGTGATCCTCGGTGCAGCCCCAATAACGGCCGTAAAGCCCGTCCGGCCCGATCAGGTTCAGCGCGCCGGCAATGGGGCGGCCGTCGCGCTCGGCCAGAACCAGCAGGCAGTCGTCGCGCATGGTCTGGTGCAGGATGTCGAAAAAGGCCCGTGTCAGATAGGGCCGGCCCCATTTGCGCCCGCCCGTGTCCTGATAGAAAGCCCAGAATGCATCCCAATGCGCGGGCTGGATCCGGTCCCCCGTCAGGCTGCGAATGGTGCCGCCGAAAGCTTGCGCCCGCTCGCGTTCCTTGCGGATGGCCTTGCGCTTGCGCGAGGATAGCTGGGCGAGGAAATCGTCGAAGGTCTCATAGCCCTGATTCAGCCAGTGGAACTGTTCGCTGGCGCGCGGCAGAAATCCCGCCGCCTCGCCCAACTGCGCCTCAGCCTCGGTGCAAAAGGTGACATGCGCGCCCGAAAGCCCCGATTGCTGCGCGAATTGCGCCATGGCCGCCAGCAACGCCTGCTGAACCGCCGGGCTGTCCGCGATCAGCCGCGGGCCAGTGACCGGGGTAAAGGGCACGGCACATTGCAGCTTGGGGTAATAGCGCCCGCCCGCGCGTTCGTAAGCCTGCGCCCAACCGTGGTCAAAGATGTATTCGCCCTGACTGTTGGTCTTGATGTAGCAGGGCGCAACGCCTGCGACCCGGCCGTCCAGCCGCGCGATCAGATGGCTGGGATGCCAACCGGTTGCCTCGCCGACCGAGCCGGACCGCTCCAGCGCCGACAGGAAGCGATGTGTGGTAAAGGGGTTGGCGCCTGCCCCGCAACCGTCCCAATCGGCGGCGTCGATCCCGGAAATTTCAGGCAGGACGGAAACGGCAAGCTCGCTCATGGCGGAAAACATAGGCGCGGGCGGGGCGATTGTCAGGGCTTGGCGGGCAGATAGTTCTCGAATGTGATATTGTCGGCGACACGGCGGGCAGTTGCCTCTTGCGCAGGCGAACACACGGTCCAGCACAGCACCGGTACATCGCACGCCTTCAGCGCCGTCACTGCCGGATTGTCCAGATCATTGCGATCATGCGAAATGAAGCTGGCCCCGACCCGGTCGAAATCGGCAATGGCCGCCAAATGGCTCCGGGTCTCTGCATCCAGCGTCGGCCAATCCCCGGCCTCGTATCCGCAGGTCGTCAGCCCAACCGTCACCTGCGGCGCGGCGGCGTGAAAAGCGGCGACCGCATGAGGGTTGAAGGACATGACCGCCACCGGGCCCGGATAGCCCGCCAGAAGCCGCGCCACCTGCTCTTGCAAATCTCCCACCTCGGCCGAGGACCGCAGGCTCTGATCCTTGATCTCGATGAGCAGCGGCACCTGCCCCGCGATTTCGTCCAGAAGCTCGCGCAGGGTCGGAATGGGCTCGGCGGTTCCCATGATGCGCAGGGTGGACAGGGCGTCGATCCCCATGGCGCTGACCAGCCCCTCGACCCCGGTCAGGCGCGGCAGGTCGTCGTCGTGAAATACCAGCGCCGTGCCGTCCGCAGCGCGCTGGATGTCGCATTCTATGCCATAGCCGGCGGCGATGGCGGCACGAAAGGCCGCCATGCTGTTTTCCGGCACGCCCGGCCCATGCAGCCCGCGATGGGCAAGGGGAAGACGCAGGAAATCCGGGTGAAGGTCCATCAGGCGAACTCGAATATCGCCTCGACCTCGACCGCGACGCCGCGCGGCAGGGCGGGAGCCGAAACGGCGGCGCGGGCGTGGCGGCCCTTGTCGCCGAAAACCTCGACCATCAGGTTCGAACAGCCGTTGATCACCTCGGGCTGGTCGGTGAATTCGGGCGTGGAGTTGACAAAGCCGGTCAGCTTGACCACCCGAGCCACCCGGTCCAGCGACCCCAGCGCCGCCTGTGCCTGCGCCAGCAGCGCCAGACCGCAGCCGCGCGCGGCCTCGGCGCCCTCTTCGACAGCCAGATCGTCACCCAGACGACCCTTGGTCTGGCTGATCTGGCCCGAAACGAACAACAGGCTGCCCGTGATCACATAGGGGACGTAATTCGCAGCCGGTGCGGGCGCGTCAGGCAGGGTGATGCCCAGTTCGGCCAGTTTCGTCTCGATGGACATGCTCTTCTCCTACCAGTCGATGTATTGGCGAAAATCGCTCAGCACGATGCGCCAGGTGTCCAGCGCATCGTCGAAATTCTTGCGCCCAATGCCGTCGCCCGCAACCCCGATATCCATTTCGATGAAGGGATCGCTGGTTTCATCCAGCCAGACCTTGCCGAAACGATTTTCGCGGTTCCAGCGATTGGCCATGGTTTCGGTCATTCCGTCGTGCAGATCGAAACCGGCCGAAAACTGGATCGCGCCGCAGGCCTTTTCACAGTTATAGAAATAGACCTGAAAACTCGTGCCATCGATGCGGCTTTCGATCATGGGATCGTCGGCGCCGTCGGTGCTCAGCTTGGCTGGCACGCCGAAATCCATCATCATCAGGCGGATCACCTCGGGATCGCCCAGGACCTGCGCCTGTGCGGCGGGCGCTTGCAACAATACCGCCAGCACGAGGGGAGCCAAGGTTCGCATCATCTTCTCCGTCGCGAAATCGCGCGCTCATTAGCGGTTTGCGCGTCAGGCCACCAGAGCTTCCGCACGTTTCAGATCGACGCTGACCAACTGGCTGACGCCCTGTTCCACCATGGTCACGCCGAACAGCCGGTCCATGCGCGACATGGTGACGGCGTGGTGCGTGATCACAAGAAAGCGCGTCTCGGTCCGCCGCGTCATTTCGTCCATCAGGTCGCAAAAGCGGGTGACGTTGGCGTCGTCCAGCGGTGCGTCCACCTCGTCCAGCACGCAGATCGGTGCGGGATTGGCCAGAAAGACCGCAAAGATCAGCGCCAGAGCGGTCAGGGTCTGCTCACCACCCGACAGCAGGCTGAGCGTCGAAAGCTTCTTGCCCGGAGGCTGGCACATGATCTCCAGCCCAGCCTCCAGCGGGTCGTCGGATTCGACCAGCACCAAGCGCGCCTCGCCACCGCCGAACAGATGCGTGAAAAGCGTGGTAAAGTTCCGGTTCACCGTGTCGAAGGCGGCAAGCAGACGCTCGCGCCCTTCGCGGTTCAGGCTGCCGATTCCCTGACGCAGCTTGCGGATCGCTTCGGTCAGGTCGTCTTTTTCTCCGCTCAGCCGGTCGCGTTCGGTTTCCAGTTCGCGTTTGTCCTCGTCGGCGCGCAGGTTCACTGCGCCCAAGGCGTCGCGGCTCTGACGCAGGCGGGCGATCTGATCCTCCAGCGCGTCCGGGGCGATCTCCTCGACCTCGCCCAGCAACTCGCGCAGCGATTCTGGCGTGGCCTCGACCTCTTCATGGATGCGCAGGCGGGCGGCGGCTTCGGCCTCGATGGCGGCTTCGGCACGGGCCTCGCGGGCAGCGCGGGTTTCGCGGGCGTCCGAGGCGGCACGCTCGGCCTCGCGTTCGGTCTCGGCGGCAAAACGCAACGCCTGATCGGCTGCCGAAAGCGCGGCGCGGGCACGGGCAAGCCGGGCAGCGACCTGCGCCTCGGCCTCGGTCAGCGCGCCGCGACGCTCGGCCAGAATTTCGGGCTGGGCCTCGGCCTCTTCCAGTTCGTCGGCAGCCTGTTCGCGGCGGGCGGCAAGCTCGGCGGCGCGCGTGCCGGCCTGATCCAGCCGCAGCCGCCAGCCGGATTCCTCTTTGGCGATCTCTTGCAGGCGCTTGGTGCGCGCATTGGCCTCGCGCCGCAACTCATCCAGCCCGCTGCGGCGGGTCAGGGTGGCGATGCGCGCCGCCTCGACCCCGGTGCGGGCGTATTCCAGCGCCGCGGCAGCCGCGCCGCGGTCGGGCAGTTCGGCCAAGGCCCGCTCGGCCTCGGCCAGACGGGCGCGGGCATCCAGCGCATCTTCGCGGTGCCGGGCCAGTTCGGCGCGGGCGGATTCCGCACGGCTTTGCGCCATGGACAGTTCGGATTCAGCACGCGTCACGGCGCGCACGGCATCGGACAGCCCGCGCTCGGCCTCGCGCCGGGCATCACGGGCACGTTTCTCGGCCTCGGTCGCGGCCAGATGACGGTCGCGCAGCGCCTGATGCGCGTCTTGCGCCGCATCGGCGCGGGCCTGCGCCGCCCCGGCCTGCTCGGTCAGTTCGGCAAGCTGGTTCACCTTTTGCAGATGCAGCGCGGCCGAGGACGCCGCCTCGCCCGCCATCACCCGCATCCCGTCCCAGCGGAACAGATCGCCTTCGCGCGTGACCAGACGCTGGCCGGGGGCAAGGGCCGTCTGCATCGCAGCACCCGTGGCCGCATCCGCGACCAGCCCGACCTGAGACAGGCGGCGGGCCAGCGCCTCGGGTCCTTTGACATGGGGCGCCAGCGGATCGGCACCGGCAGGCAAAGGTTGCGGCGCATCGTAACCGGGCAGCAAGTGCCAGCCTGAACCGTCACCGGCCAAACCCGCCCCAAGATCGTCGCCCAGCGCGGCGCCAAAAGCGGTCTCATAGCCACGCGCCACGCGGACCAGATCAAGGATCGAGCCGCCGGTCTGGCCACGCTCGACCAGCCGTTTCACCGCCGCCATCTCGGCATTCAGCGCCGACAGCTCGCCCTCGGCCTCGGCCCGGATGGCACGGGCGGTGGATTCCTCGGCCTCCAGCGCAGTGCGGGTTTCCTCGGCGGTAGCCAGCGCCTCTTCGGCGGCCTCGACGCGTTCGCGGGCGATCTCCTGCGCCTCTTCGGCCGTTTCACGCGCCGCCTGGGCCTCGGCACCGGTATCCAGGGCGCGGGCTGCGGCCGCCTCGGCCTCGACGCTCGCACGGGTGGCCCGTTCCTGCATCTGGCGCAGATCATGGGCCAGCCGCTCGGCGGATTGGTGACGAGCGGCAAGGCGGGCCGATTCATCGGTCAATTCGGCCAGCTTGGCCTCGACCTCGCGCAGGGCATCGGCGGCTTCGTCAGCGGCGGCGCCGGCGGTTTCCAGCCGTCCCTCATGCCCATGCCCGGCCTTGTCCAACTCGCGCTTTTCCCATTCCAGCCGCTCGACCACCTCGCCGGCATCGCGGTTCAGCGCCGATTCCCGTTCGATGTCGCGGTCAAGCTGGGCAATCCGTGCCAGCAGCACCTGTATCGCTTGCGCGGCACGAGCCTCGGCCTCATCCAGCGCCTCGCGTTCAACGGTGGCGCGGGACAGGATCGCGGCGGCGACCTGTTCCTCTTCGCGCAGGGGCGGCAGCTTTTCCTCGGCCTCTTCACGGGCAGCAATGGCGCGGCGCGCATGTGCCTCGGCCTCGGCAGCGGCGCGGATCGCCTCGCGCAGCGCCTCGGCCGTCGCTGCCTTGGCTTGATCGGCTTCGGCCCAGCGGCGGTAAAGCAACACGCCCTCGGCACGGCGAAGCGCACCGCCGATTTCGCGATAGCGTGCTGCGGCGCGGGCTTGCCGCGCAAGGCTGGCCGCCTGCGTGGAAAGTTGATCCAGCGTATCGTCGACCCGCGTCAGGTTCGCCTCGGCCCCGTTCAGCTTCAGTTCGGCCTCGTGCCGGCGCTGATAAAGGCCCGAGATCCCCGCCGCCTCTTCCAGCACCCGCCGCCGCGCCTTGGGCTTGGCGTTGATAAGTTCCGAGATCTGCCCCTGCCGCACCAGCGCCGGCGAATGCGCCCCGGTCGAGGCGTCCGCGAACAGCATCTGCACATCGCGCGCCCGCACCTCTTTGCCGTTGATGCGATAGGCGGAACCGGCGTCGCGGGTGATCCGACGGGTGATGTCCAGCGCATCGCTGTCGTTCATCCCGGCCGGGGCAAGGCGCTCTTTGTTGTCGATGGTCAGCGTGACCTCGGCATGGGCGCGGGCAGAGCGGCGGGCGGTGCCGGCAAAGATCACGTCCTCCATCCCCTCGCCGCGCATGGCGGTGGGACGGTTTTCGCCCATGACCCAGCGCAGCGCCTCCAGCAGGTTCGACTTGCCGCAGCCGTTGGGACCAACCACGCCGGTCAGACCCTCGTGGATGACCAGATCGGTCGGGTCCACGAAGCTCTTGAAACCGTTCAGGCGCAGGCGGTCAAAACGCAATATGAGTGTCCACAGGATCGTTAAGATGCCTTGGATTCTTGGCCATCCACCGCCTCAAGTCAACACAAACCCCCAGATATGGCAGGGGCTGGGCGGTTATCCACAAGATTTAAGGGTTCACCACTACAAATCCGATGCTAGTCTGGCCGGTATGATTCCCGCGCTTGCCATCATTCTGGTCTTTCAGCTTATCGGAGAGGTCGCCGCGCGCGGCCTGGGCCTGATGCTGCCCGGCCCGGTGTTGGGCCTGCTGCTTCTGGTGCTGTCATGCAGCCTGCGCCCCAGGCTGGCCGAGATGCTGCGCCCCGTCGTCGCCGGCCTTCTTGGCCATCTGTCGCTGTTCTTCGTGCCGGCTGGCGTCGGCGTCGTGGCGCACCTGAACCAATTTCGCAGCGACGGGCTGGCGGTCGTGCTCGCGCTGACGGTGTCGACGGCGCTGGCCATCGCGGCCGGGGCACTGGTGTTCTGCGCCGCGGTCAAATGGATGGGCGGGCCCGAGGAATGACTGACGCGGCGCTAATCTGGAGCTATCTGACCCAAGGCCCCCTGCTGTGGCTGACGGCAACGCTGATCGCCTATTGGCTGGGCGATACCTTCTTTCGCGCCATGGGCCGGCAAAGCTGGGCCAATCCGGTGCTTTGCGCGGTCATCCTGCTGGCAGGCGTGCTGTGGGTCACCGAAACCAGCTATCAGACCTATTTCGAGGGCGCGCAATTCGTGCATTTCATGCTGGGCCCGGCCACTGTCGCGCTGGGAATGCCGCTTTACGACAACCTGCGCCGCGTCAGAAGGGCCGTGGTGCCATTGGCGGCGGCGCTGCTGGCCGGCTCTTTCACGGCGGTTGTCACGGCGCTGGCCATCGGCAAGGCTTTCGGGCTGTCGAATGTCATGCTGGCAAGCCTGGCACCGAAATCCACCACTGCCCCCGTCGCCATCGGCATCGCCGAAGGGCTGGGCGGAGAACCCACGATCACCGCGGTTCTGGTGCTGCTGACCGGCGTTTTTGGCGCGATCATCGCCACGCCGCTGCTGAATCTGCTGAAGATTCGCGACTGGCGGGCCCGAGGCTTTTCGCTGGGCGTCGCGGCGCATGGCATCGGCACAGCGCGCGCATTTCAGGTCAATGAGACCGCCGGCGCCTTTGCCGGTATCGGCATGGGACTGAACGCGGTGCTAACCGCGATCATCGCGCCCTTGGCGCTAAGTCTTTTCCGATAAAGAAAAAGGCCGCCCCGCAGGACGGCCATGCATGCGCGGCGGACAGGCTTATGCGGCCTCTGCCTCTTCAGCGGCGTGGCGGCGTTCGCTTTCCTCGCGCGACAGCGCGACCGAGGTCCGCACGCCCTTGGCCACGAATTCCATCAGGCCCTTCACGACACGTTCGTTCGGGTCGATACCGGCGCAGGACAAAACCTCGCGCCCATCGCGCGAGCGTGCCCAACGTGCAATCTGATCAGGCCCATTGCCGTATTTTTTGTCATCGGCGATCGCATCATCCAGCGCGGCCAATACGACAGCAGCAAAAAGCTTGCGGGCCCTCTGCCCCTGTTCAAAATTAAAAGCCGAGCCATCCACGAAATCGCGCATCATCATTATCCTGTTGTTCTTGCGGTGCCCCCGCACCTTGACCAATACCAAGGCTGCTGCTTTATCTTGCCTCATAGGCGGCATTAGCCGGCTTAGCCGAT
The DNA here is from genome assembly GCF_016919705.1 of Paracoccus methylovorus. Taxonomy (NCBI): domain Bacteria; kingdom Pseudomonadati; phylum Pseudomonadota; class Alphaproteobacteria; order Rhodobacterales; family Paracoccaceae; genus Paracoccus; species Paracoccus methylovorus. Next base: position 67,202 of record NZ_CP070368.1, on the reverse strand, counting down.
CCATGCCGTGATTCGGTATGCCTCCTGACGCATGACCGCCATGCATGGGGCGCAAACCCCAGCAGATACGCAAAATAGCAGCCAAAAGCAACAATCTTGCGATATGCAGAAATTCGCAGGCACCCTTGACAACGTGCGAAACGCCTTTTGGTTGCCCTGAGGCCCGGCAATGGATATAGGTGCGCACGACCCCGGTTCAAGGCGCGAGCAGCCGGAAATCCCCCAATACTTTCAAGGTGATCCTGAATGGCCAAAATTAATGGCAATGAAATCAAGCCCGGTGCCGTGCTGGACCATGACGGCGGACTTTGGGCGGCGGTCAAGGTGAATCACGTGAAACCCGGCAAGGGCGGGGCATTTGCGCAGGTCGAACTCAAGAACCTGCGCGACGGCCGCAAACTGAATGAACGCTTCCGCTCGGAAGACCGGGTCGAGCAGGTCCAGTTGGAAACCAAGGACCAGCAATTCCTGTATGAAACCGACGGCAAGCTGGTTTTCATGGACAGCGAAACCTTTGAGCAGACCGAAATCGACGCGGATCTGCTGGGTGAACGGCGGCCCTTCCTGCAAGACGGCATGGTTGCCGCGGTCGAATATTACGGGGACGAAGCGTTGTCGGTTCGCATTCCCCAGAAAGTGATCTGCCGTGTGGTCGAGACCGAACCGGTGCTGAACGGCCAGACCGCCGCGAAAAGCTTCAAACCGGCGATCCTCGACAACGGCCTGCGCGTCATGATCCCGCCTTTCGTCGGCACGGATGAGGATATCGTGGTGAACACCGAGCTTTTCGAGTATTCCGAGCGCGCCTGATCCGGGCATCGGCGGGTTCTTGCAACCCGACATGGCGCATATGGTCATCCGCCATTTACGGCCATAGAATCGCCAGTAACTCAGTCGGGCTGGCAATAAGGCAGGATGGCGAAAACGGCAGGAAACCCGGGAAAATCTGACCAAAAGGGCGGAGTCTCCCGGCTGCGCAGCGATCGCACGAGCGCCGACAACCTGGACAGGATTCGCGTTGCCATGCGCGAGGCGATGGAACGGCTGGACCGGTTGGAAGATATCATGTGCGAGATGATCCAGACCGCCCTGCCGCCATCCGAAAACTGTGCCCCGATGCCGATCTCCCAAAATCCGCCTGATGGGAATGCCGAGGCGCGCGCCTTGGCTGCCCTTGCCGCGGTACTGGCCTGTTCGGCCAAAGACACCGGATCGCCGCCCGCGGGAGAGACCGCTGCCCATCCTTCACCCCAGCCGACACTGGGCTATATTTCCCGCCGCCGGTTGCTTGAACTGGCTGTCGGCCTGGGTGAGGCGCCGCTGCACACGCAACCACAGTTCAACCGCGGGCTGCGGTTGGTTGGCGATCTGGCCAGCGGCTCGGCCCAGCCTCCCGCTCCGATTTATGTGCACCTCGATCAGCATCTGCGCCTGCCGCTCGACAACAGTTCGAACTCATTGGAGATTCAGCGGCGGCTGGGTGGGAACTGGCACCCGACCGGGCTGCGCGCCATCAAGGACGGCATGGGCGGCATCGAGGTCGATATCGCCAGGCTTGAACGGCTTGCCGGCCCGCTCTCGTCCGAATTGCGCCGGGCCTTGACGCTGGATTCCCGACCGCTCCGGAGTCAGCATCGGCCGCAGCACCTTCAGCCGCTATGACTTTACGGCCACCCTTCCGCAGCGTCGCGACAAGGGAAGGGACCGAAACCCGCCCGTTCAGCGTTATGGCAGCAAGAAGTGACGGAGGAACCCATGGTACAACCGACCATCCAGATTGCGCATGAGGATTACGGCAGTTCCGGCCGCTATGTCGTCACCCTGCCCGGCGTCGAAGGCGAGGCCGAACTGACATGGCATTCCGGCGGGCCGGGGATCATCGTTGCCGACCATACCTACGCACCCGATGCCATGCGCGGCTCGGGGGCGGCTGCGGCGATGGTGCAGCGGCTGGTGGCGGATGCGCGGTCACGGGGTGTGTTGATCGTGCCGGCATGCAGCTATGTCCGCGCCCAATTCCAGCGCCATCCCGATTGGTCCGACCTGCGCGCCGACACCTAGGATGCATCAGGCTGACGCGTTCCCGCCTGTTTCCGGCTATCTTCGCCAGCGTCATATCTTTTTCGATATGCAAACCGCCGTTCTGCATGATTGACGGACATATCGCCCCGGAATAGCCTCGCGTTCGTGCTGGTGGTCCATGACCGCCGCCGCGGCGCGGAATCGACGCAGAAACCCCTCGTGTTCCGCGTCCCGCGCATAAAGGGGGAAGCACCGGCTGGACCAAGGTCGTGGAGGCGGCCACCATCCGGGCAATATCGACAGGGAGGACTCATGCTGAACCTCAGGAAATACGCCCTGGCGCTTGCCTCGGCGGCGGCGCTTTCGCTGCCCGGCATCGCCGTGGCCGAAGGCATGGTCGGGATCTCGATGCCGACCAAGACTTCGGCGCGCTGGATCGACGACGGCAACAACATGGTCAAGCAGTTCCAGGACGCTGGCTACCAGACCGACCTGCAATATGCCGACGACGACATCCCGAACCAGTTGGCGCAGATCGAAAACATGATCACCAAGGGCGTGAACGTGCTGGTGATCGCGGCCATCGACGGCACCACGCTGTCGAACGCGCTGGCCAATGCCAAGGCGGCCGACATCAAGGTCATCGCCTATGACCGGCTGATCCGCGACACACCCGACATCGACTATTACGCCACCTTCGACAACTTCAAGGTCGGCGTCGAGCAGGCCACCACGCTGGTCGACGGGCTGAAGGAACGCTTTCCCGACGTAAAGCCATGGAATGTGGAACTGTTCGGCGGCAGCCCCGACGACAACAACGCCTATTTCTTTTATGATGGCGCAATGTCGGTGCTGCAACCGCTGATCGACGACGGCTCTGTCGTGATCCCCTCGGGGCAGATGGGCATGGACAAGGTCGGCACGCTGCGCTGGGACCCGGCCACGGCGCAGTCGCGCATGGACAATATCCTGTCGGCGAACTTCACCGACAAGCAGTTGCACGGTGTGCTTTCGCCCTATGACGGGCTGTCCATCGGCATTCTCAGCTCGCTGAAGGGGGTGGGCTACGGTTCAGGCGACATGGCCATGCCCATCGTCTCCGGTCAGGACGCCGAGATCCAGTCGGTCAAGTCGATCAAATCGGGCGAGCAGTATTCCACCATCTTCAAGGACACCCGCGAACTGGCCAAAGTCACCGTCGGCATGGTGGATGCCATGATGAAGGGCGAGGAACCGCAGGTGAACGACACCGAAACCTACGACAACGGCGTCAAGACCGTTCCTTCGTACCTGCTGGAGCCGGTGGCCGTGACCGAAAAGAACCTGACCGATGTGCTGATCGGCTCGGGCTATTACACCGAAGACCAGTTGAAGTGACTTCCCACGCGCTGCCGCAAAAACTTGCGGCAGCGTCATCCGCATGATCGCAAGGGGTGGCCATGGATGCGATTTTGGAAATGCGGGGGATTTCCAAAGAGTTCCCCGGCGTCAAAGCCCTGGACAATGTCAACATGACCGTGCGGCGCGGCGAGATCCGCGCCCTGGTCGGCGAGAACGGCGCCGGGAAATCCACGCTGATGAAGGTGCTGTCGGGCGTCTATCCGCATGGCAGCTATCAGGGCGATATCCTTTATAATGGCGCGCCCGTCGCCAATCGCTCGATCAAGGACAGCGAAGAACTGGGCATCGTCATCATCCATCAGGAACTGGCACTGGTGCCGCAGATGTCGATTGCCGAGAACATCTTTCTGGGCAACGAGATCGCCGCGCATGGCATCATCGACCGACGCGAGACCAACCGCCGCACCGCCGAGCTGTTGGCGCAGGTCGGCCTGCGCGAAAGCCCGGAAACCAAGGTCGGCGGTCTGGGCATGGGCAAGCAGCAGTTGATCGAGATCGCCAAGGCGCTGTCGAAAAAGGTCGATCTGCTGATCCTGGACGAGCCGACATCGTCGCTGAACGAACATGACAGCGACGCGCTTTTGCGCCTGTTGGCCAGCTTTCGCGATCAAGGCATGACCGCCATTCTGATCTCGCACAAGCTTAACGAGATCAGTCAGGTCTGCGACAGTATCACCGTGCTGCGCGATGGCGCGACGGTGGCACATCACGACGGGATGGTCGGTGAATCGCTGATCATCCGCGACATGGTCGGCCGCTCGATGCACGACCGCTATCCGCCGCGCGAGCCCACTATCGGCGAGGTGGTGATGCAGGTCGAAGGCTGGACCGTGGCCGACCCGGCCCGCGACGGCCGCCCACTGGTCAAGGGCGCCAGTTTCAGCCTGCGGCGCGGAGAGGTGCTGGGCATCGCCGGGCTGATGGGCGCAGGCCGCACCGAACTGGCCATGAGCCTGTTCGGCCGCTCGATGGGCGAATGGAAATCTGGCCGGGTCACGGTTCACGGAAAGCCGGCCGACCTGTCCACCGTGCCGCGCGCCATCAAGGCCGGGCTGGCCTATGTGACCGAGGACCGCAAGTCGCTGGGCCTGATCCTTGATGACACGATCCGCCGCAACATCCCGCTGGCCAATCTTGCCGGGGTCTCGAACCGCGGCGTGGTGGACCGCCAGCGCGAGGGGGCGGTGGCGCGTGATTATCGAAACCGCATCAACATCCGCTCGCCCTCGGTCGAGCAAAGGACAGTGAACCTGTCGGGCGGCAACCAGCAGAAGGTGGTTCTGGCGAAATGGCTGTTCGCCCAACCCGAGATCCTGATCCTGGACGAGCCGACGCGCGGCATCGACGTGGGCGCGAAATATGAAATCTATACCATTGTCCGCGACCTTGCCGCCGCCGGCAAATCGATCATCGTGATATCGTCGGAAATGCCAGAGCTGTTGGGCATCACCGACCGCATTCTGGTCATGAACGAAGGGCGGCTGGTCAGCGAAATGCCCACGTCCGAGGCGACGCAGGAGCGCATCATGCAAGTCATCATCCAATCGGGCAACGACCTGACCGACGAAACCGTCACCCCCGAGGAAATCGAGGCAGAGGCCGCCCATGTCTGACACGACCACCGAACGCCGCGGCGATACTTTCGGCTTCATCCGCCGCAACATCCGCGAATATGGCATCCTTTTCGCGCTGATCGTCATCATGGCCTTCTTTCAGGTCGTGACCGGCGGTATCCTGTTCCGGCCGGTAAACCTGACCAACCTGTTCCTGCAAAACAGCCATATCGTCATCATGGCGGTCGGAATGCTTCTGGTCATCGTCGCCGGTCATATCGACCTGTCGGTCGGCTCGGTCGCGGCATTCGTCGGCGCGCTGGCGGCGCTGATGGTGGTCAGGATGGGATTGCCGATCCCTCTCGTCGTGGTTCTAAGCCTTGCCGCGGGCGCGGTGATCGGCGGCATTCAGGGCTATTGGATCGCCTATTGGAAAATTCCCAGTTTTATCGTCACGCTGGCCGGGATGCTGGTGTTTCGCGGCCTGACAATGTGGACCCTGCAAGGCCAGTCGATCGGCCCCTTCCCGCGCGAGTTCCAGATGATCGCCTCGGGCTTCATTCCCGACGTCTTTGGTCCCGACAAGCCCAACACGCTGTCTCTGGTCCTGGGCTGGGGCGCGGCGCTGACGATCCTGTGGCTGCAAATCCGTGGTCGCCGGCGCGAAGAGGCCGTGGGCATCGTGGACGAGCCTTTTGCCTTTTTCGCCGTCAAGAACGCGCTGATCTTTCTGGCGCTGATCTGGATGACCTGGGTGCTGGCGAATTTCCGTGGCCTGCCCAACGTGTTCATCGTCATGGCGGTTCTGGTGGCGCTTTACGCCTTTATCTCGGAGCGCACGACCATCGGCCGGCGCATCTATGCCATCGGCGGCAATTCCAAGGCCGCCAAACTGTCGGGCATCAACTCGGAACGCGTGGTCTTCATGACCTTCGTGAACATGGGGATGCTAGCGGCGCTGGCGGGGATCGTGGTCGCAGCCCGGCTGAACTCGGCCACGCCCAAGGCCGGCGTCGGGTTCGAGCTTGACGTGATCGCGGCAGTCTTTATCGGCGGCGCCTCGATGGCGGGCGGCGTCGGCACGGTAATCGGCGCTGTCGTCGGCGCCTTCATCATGGGCGTCATGAACAACGGCATGTCGATCCTTGGCATCGGCATCGACTATCAGCAAGTCATCAAGGGGCTGGTGCTGATGGCCGCTGTGATCTTCGACGTCTCGAACAAGAGCAAGTCGTGACGCCCGACTGGATCGCCCTTGATTGGGGAACCACGCGGCTGCGCGCCTGGGCGATGCAAGGTGCGCAGGTGCTTACCTCTCGCGCCTCGGATCGCGGCATGGGCAGCCTTGCCCCGGCAGCGTTCGAACAGGCGCTGCTTGACCTGATCGCCGACTGGCTGCCCGAACAGGGCCGGATGCGCATCATCGCCTGCGGCATGGTCGGGGCCCGTGGCGGCTGGGTCGAGGCACAGTATCGCGCCGTCCCCTGCCCGCCCATCGACCCACGGCAGGCGGTCAACGCCCCCGCCCGCGACCCCCGGCTGGACATTCGTATCCTGCCCGGCCTGTCGCAGGCCGCCCCACCGGATGTGATGCGCGGAGAGGAAACCCAGATCGCCGGCTTTCTGGCCCAGAACCCCGGTTTCGACGGCGCGCTCTGCCTGCCCGGCACGCACAGCAAATGGGTCCGCCTGTCGCAGGGCAGGGTCGAACGCTTCCGCAGTTTCATGACCGGAGAGTTGTTTTCGCTGCTCGCCCGGCAATCTGTGCTGCGGCTGACCATCGACACGGCCAAGCCCGACCCGGCCGCCTTTGCCGAGGCAGGGGCATCGGCACTGACCGACCTCCACGCCGCGCAATCAGGGCTGTTTGCCCTGCGCGCCGATGCACTGTTGCACGGGCTGTCCCCGGAAAAGGCAGCGGGTCGGCTTTCGGGGTTGCTGATCGGGGCCGAGCTTGCGGCGGCGCAGGACTTCTGGCGGGCCGGGCCCAGCGTGATCATAGGCGCACCCGACCTGACGCGGCTTTACCAAACCCTGCTGCTGGCAGCGGGCGCGCAGGCATGTCAAAAGGATGGGGCAGCCTTGGCTCTGGCCGGGCTCACCGCTGCCGGCCTTCACTTGCAGGGGGAAACATGACCCAACCCATCATCGCCATCCTGCGCGGGCTGACCCCGCCCGAGGCCCTGCCCATCGCCCATGCCCTGCTTGAGGCCGGAATCGACCGGATCGAGGTGCCGCTGAACTCGCCCGATCCGCTGGACAGCATTCGCCTGATGGCGACCGCGCTGTCCGGGCAAGCGACCATCGGCGCGGGCACGGTGCTGACGGTGGATCAGGTCGCGCGCGTGGCCGATGCCGGAGGGCGGATGATCGTCTCGCCCAACACCGATCCGGCGGTGATCCGCGCGACCCGGGCGCGGGGTCTGCAATCCTGGCCCGGCGTCTTTACCGCCACCGAATGCTTTGCCGCCATCGCCGCGGGCGCGACGGGGCTGAAGCTGTTTCCAGCCGATCAGGCCGGCACCGGCACGCTCAGGGCGCTGCGCGCAGTGCTGCCGCAGGACATCCCGGTTTATGCCGTTGGGGGCGCGGGCCCCGAAAACTTTGCCGAATGGTGGCAGGCCGGGGCGCAGGGCTTTGGCATCGGCAGTGCCCTTTATCGCCCCGGCGACAGCGCCCAGACGGTCACCGCCCGCGCACGCGCGATCATGGCGGCGTTGCAGGCACTGGCATGAGCGCGCAGGTCTTCGACCCGCGCATCTGCACCTTGGGCGAAGGCGCATTCTGGCACCCCGAACGCGCCCAGCCCTTCTGGTTCGACATCCTTGGCCGCAAGCTCATGTCGCGTCAGGACGGGACCGAGCTGGAATGGCAGTTCGAAGAAATGGTCTCGGCTGCGGGCTGGATCGACCGCGACCACCTGCTGATCGCCAGCGAAACCGAGCTCATCCGCTTTGGCCTGCGTGACGGCCACCGGGAACGGCTGGTCGCGCTAGAGGCAGACCGGCCCCACAACCGCTCGAACGACGGGCGGGCCGATCCCTTGGGGGGATTCTGGATCGGAACCATGGCGCATGATGCCGGGGCTGGAAAAGGCGCGATCTATCGGTATTTTGGCGGCGAACTGCGCCTGTTGCGGGGAAATATGTCCATCCCGAATGCTATCTGCTTTTCTCCTGACGGGCGTCTGGCCTATTTCGCCGACACCGCCGCACAAACCGTCTGGTCGCAAGATCTGGACGAAGACGGCTGGCCCTCTGCCGAGGCGCAGGTGTTTCTGGACCTGACAGGCACCGACCAGTTTCCCGATGGCGCCGTCACCGACCGGCAGGGCCGGTTCTGGAACGCCCGCTGGGGCAGCGGCTCGGTCGCCTGCCATGCCCCCGACGGCCGCCTGTTGCACCGCCTGACCCTGCCAGCCAGCCAACCAAGCTGCCCGGCCTTTGGCGGGCCTGATCTTTCGCAACTGATCGTCACCAGCGCAGCCGAGGGCGTGCACGGCCCGCAGGATGGCCGGACATGGTTGCTGGACCCCGGCACGCAAGGCCGGCCCGAACCACCGGTCAAAGTCTGATGCCGGAAAAATTCGGCACGCTTGCGGATGGCAGGCCGGTGATGCGGGCAACGATCTCGGGTCACGGGCTGACGGCCTCTTTCATCACGCTGGGCGCCTCGCTTCAGGATCTGCGGCTGACCGGAGTGGGTCATTCTCTGGTGTTGGGTTTTCCCGAACTGGACCCTTATCTGGACGAAGGCCGCTATTTCGGTGCGGTGATCGGACGCTATGCCAATCGCATTGCCCAAGGCCGTGCCATGATTGACGGACATGAATGGCAGCTCGACCGTAACCAGGACGGACGCCACCTGTTGCACGGCGGCAGCGACGGCTGCGGCACCCGCAACTGGATGCTGGCCGATTGGGACAAAAGCTCGGTGGCGCTGGCCGATTATCTGCCTTCGGGACATATGGGCTTTCCCGGCGCGATGCTGATCCGGGCGACCTATTCCATCCTTCCCGGCCCTATCCTGATGCTGACGATACTTGCCACGTCCGAGGACACCACCCTGTGCAATTTCGCCCAGCACAGCTATTTCAATCTCGACGGCGCGGAAACCGTGGCGGATCACAGGCTGACCGTCCCGGCCGAAAACTACCTGCCGGTGGATGCCGATATGATCCCGCTTGGGGCGCCCGCCCCGGTTCAAGGGACGCATCTGGATTTCCGCAGCCCTGTCACGCTGGGCGGGCGACTTGGCGGGCCGAGGATCGACCATAACCTCTGCATCTCGACGCAACGCCGGACCACACCGCGCAAGGTTGCCGTGCTTCAGGCAGGTGGGCTGATGATGAGCCTGCGCTCAACCGAACCCGGCCTTCAGGTCTATGCCGGCCAGCACCTGACGCCCGGCGCGGCCGGAGTGGACGGCCGGCCCTATGGCCGCCACGCCGGCATCGCGCTGGAATCGCAGCTTTGGCCCGACGCGCCGAACCATCCAGCCTACCCCACGACGATTCTGGAACCCGGCCAGCTTTACCGCCAGACCACGGTGATGAGCTTCCATCCCAGCCCATAAGGTTGACGCAAGGTCGATCTCCGAACTAATGCGGGACAGGGAGGATACATGGACCCCGCATCGCCGCAAACCCTTGCCGCAACGGCGGCGCAAACGCCCTTCGGGGCACAGTTGCACACCCGTCTGCGCAAACGCATCATTCGTGGCGAACTGCCGCCCGGCACACGGCTCTCCGAACAGGAAATCGCCGGTCAATACGCTTTGTCGCGCCAGCCCGTGCGCGAGGCCTTCATCCGCCTCGCCGGCGAGGGGCTTCTGGAAATCCGACCACAGCGCGGCACATTCGTGACCCCGATCGACATGGAATGGGTGCTCTGCACGCGTTTCATTCGCGAATCGGTCGAATCCGACATCGTGCGCCTGGCTGCGGTTCAGGCACTGCCGCAGGACCACGAGGCGCTATTTTGCCAAATCGCCCGGCAAGAGGCCGAATCCGACCCCGCCGCCCTGACCCAGCTAGACGAGGAATTCCACGCCACTCTGGCCGGGATTGCGGGCAAGGCAATGGTCTGGAGCCACCTGCAGCAAATGAAGATGCATCTGGACCGCGCCCGCCACCTGCTGGCCGCAATGACGCCCAAGGACATCATGCTGGATCAGCATCGCAACCTGGCCCTGGCCATCGCCGCCGGCGACCCCGACCGCGCCGAAACAGCAATACGCGGGCATCTGCGCCGGGTGCTGATGGACCTGCCGGGGGTGCTGCGGCTGTCGCCCGACTATTTCACCCGCACGGAATCGCTCGCTGAAACCCTGGCCGCCGAAAGCTGAAAGACAGCACCTCAACAACCTCACACCCAACCGGCGGCAAAACCCTCGCCCGGCTCAGAACTACCGGCTGCTTCTTCGTTGCTCAAATACCCCTGCGACCGTGCCGTTAATCAGAGCGCCGCACCCTCTGGCGCTGCTCGCCCAGGCCGGTAATGCCCAACCGCATCACTTCGCCGCCCCTCAGGAACACAGGTGGTTTTTGCCCCATGCCGACACCGGGCGGCGTGCCGGTGGTGATCACATCCCCCGGCAACAACGTCATCAACCGCGAGCAATAGGCGACAATCTCGGCCACGCCAAAGATCATCGTCCGGGTCGAACCCTCCTGACAGCGCCGACCGTCCAGTTCCAGCCACAGATCCAGCGCCTGTGGATCGGGGATCTCGTCGCGCGTGACGAGCCAGGGACCGATCGGGCCGAATGTGTCGAAACCCTTGCCCTTGTCCCAGGTGCCGCCGCGCTCGGCCTGCCATTCCCGCTCGCTGATGTCATTGACCACGCAATAGCCCGCGACATGATCCAGCGCCGCCGCTTCGGCAAGCTGGCTGGCGCGCTGGCCGATGACCACGCCCAGTTCCACCTCCCAATCGGTTTTCTGCGCCCCGGGTGGGATCACGACATCGTCGTCCGGCCCGATGATGCAGCTGGTCCATTTGCTGAACACCACCGGCTCGGTCGGCACCGGCAGGCCGGCCTCGGCCGCATGATCGGCGTAGTTCAGCCCGATGGCAACGAATTTCGGCACATGGCCGACGCAGGCTCCCAGCCGCGGCTGGCCTGAGACGATGGGCAGCCCGTCCAGATCCAGCGCCGCGATCCTTGCCAGCCCGGCCGGGGTAAGCGCATCGCCGGCGATATCGGGGATATGGGCGGAAAGGTCGCGGATGCGGCCTTCGGCATCCAGCAGCCCCGGTTTTTCCTGACCCGGCGGGCCATAGCGAAGCAGCTTCATTCCGTATCCTTTCGCATATTCAATCCCTGCCGCCCGTCAGCCGCGCCCGACAAAGGGCATGTTCGTCGCCATCACGGTCATATGCAGCACATTCGCGCCTTCGGGCATGCTGGCCATATGCAGCACCGCATCAGCCACATTGGCCGCATCCATCGCCGGCTCGACCCGGACCGAGCCATCGGCCTGCGGCGCGCCCCGCGTCACCACGGCCTCGACCATCTCGGTCATGGCATTGCCGGCGTCGATCTGGCCGCAGGCGATGTTGAAGGGCCGCCCGTCCAGTGCCAGGGTGCGCGTCAGCCCGGTCACCGCATGTTTCGACACCGTATAGGGAACCGAGCCGGGACGTGGTGCCTCGGCAGCGATCGAGCCGTTATTGATGATCCGCCCGCCCATCGGGTCCTGCCGCCGCATCTGCCGGAATGCCGCGCGGGCGCACAGGAACATGCCGTCGATGTTCACCCCGGCGATGCCGCGCCACTCCTGCCATGAAATCTCGTCGATGAGGCGCGAAATCAGGATCGATCCGGCATTGTTGAACAGCACGTCCAGCCGGCCCCATTCCGCGACCGCGCGGGCAAAGGCCGCATCGACCGCAGCCTCATCCGTCACATCGCAGGGCAGGACCAACGCGCCCGGATGGCCCGCCGCCGTCTCGACCAGCGTTGCTTCGCGGCGTCCGATCAGCCCGACCTGCCAGCCGGCCTCAAGAAACCGGCGGGCCGTGACGCGGCCGATACCGCTGCCGCCGCCGGTGATCAGGATGTTTTTCATCTATGCGCTCCCCTCACCCTTCATGGCGCGGATGCTATAGCATTTTCAGCAACGGTGGATACCGGTTTTGCGCATGAAAATACGCAAGAACAAAGAGCTACAGCACCCCGACAACTCAATGGATTGCAGAAATGCCGTAGCGGCAAGGAAAAGGGCCGCCCCGAAAGACGGCCCAACCCGATCAGGCATCCGGGTCCCAACCGCTGATCTGCTTGCTGTCCATGAACTCCTCCAGCCCCCAGACGCCGCCTTCGCGCGCACGGCCGGATGCCTTGACGCCGCCGAAGGCCGCGCCCCTGCCCCGGCTCTTGCCGTTCGTCTCGATCATGCCTGCGCACAGCTTGCGCGCCAGCCGGTTGCGGCGCGCGCCATCGCTGGTCTGGACGTAATTCGTCAGGCCATAGATCGTGTCGTTGGCGATGGCGACCGCCTCTTCCTCACTGTCGAAGGGCATGATCGAAAGCACCGGGCCAAAGATTTCCTGCCGGGCGATGGTCATGTCGTTGGTGACGTCGGCAAAGACCGTCGGACGCACGAAATAGCCGCGATTGACGCCTTCGGGCAGGCCGGGACCGCCGGCGACAAGGCGGGCGCCCTCGTCGATGCCCTTCTGGATCAGGTCCTGGATCTTGTCCCATTGCTGCTTGCTGACCACCGGACCGATATGCCGCCCCGGCTGATGCGCCGTCGCCACGGCGGTTTCCTCGGCCACCTTCCTGGCCTGCTCGACGGCGGTTTCGTAAAAGGACCGCTCGACCAGCATCCGCGTCGGCGCATTGCAGGACTGACCGCTGTTGTTGAAGCAGTGCCGCGCCCCGCGCGTGACCGCCTTGTCATCGGCATCGGCAAAGACCAGGTTCGCGCCCTTGCCGCCCAGTTCCAGCGCCACCTTTTTCAGCGTGTCGGCGGCAGCCTTGGTGATGGCGATCCCGGCGCGGGTCGAGCCGGTAAAGCTGATCATATCCACGTCGGGATGCGTTGAAAGCTGCGTGCCCACGCCCGCGCCATCGCCGTTCACCATGTTATAGACGCCCGCAGGCAGTCCGGCCTCGTCCACGATTTCGGTAAAGACGATCGAGGACAGCGGCGCGATCTCGCTGGGTTTCAGCACCACCGTATCACCGGCCAGAAGCGCGGGGATCACCTTCAGCGTGACCTGGTTCATCGGCCAGTTCCAGGGGGTGATCAGCCCGACCACGCCGACCGGCTCCCATGCCACCATGCTGCCCGGGGCATGCGGACCCAGAGGGCGGACGAACTCGAAATTCTTGAACGCCTCGATGAAGGTTTCGATGTGATAGGAGCCAGCGGCCGTCTGGTCGTTCAGCGACATATCCTGCGGCGCGCCCATCTCGGCACTGATGGCGGCGGCCATGTCGGGGGCACGGCGCTTGTAGATTTCCAGGATTTTCTCGACATGGGCCAGCCGCTCGGCAGGGGGTGTGGTCGACCATGCCGGGAAGGCCGCCTTGGCCGCAGCCACGGCTGCATCGGTATCGGCCTGACCGCCCAGACTGATGACCGCCACCGCCTCTTCGGTCGAAGGGTCGATCACTTCCAGGTCGCGCGGCTGGCTGGGCGCCACCCATTCGCCATTGATGTAGAATTTCCGCTTGTCGGCAAGTCCGGCCATCAGAGCCTCCCATTGATCTGTGATTTCCGGCACACTGGCACCCACGGGACCGGGCTGCAAGCCGCAGCCGCAGGCAATATTTTATCACGACCGAACTGATCGAGTTGGACAAATCGCCGCAGATACTTATCTTGGCGCAGGAGACCAACCGAAAGGATCCGACATGTCCCTGCGCATCAACGACATTGCCCCCGACTTCACCGCGAATTCGACCGAGGGCCCGATCAGCTTTCACGACTGGATCGGCGACAGCTATGCGATCCTGTTCTCGCATCCGCGCGATTTCACGCCGGTTTGCACCACGGAATTCGGCGTGGTGGCGCAACTGATCCCCGAGTTCGAGAAGCGCGGCACCAAGGTTCTGGGCGTTTCGGTCGATTCGGCCGAAGATCATGGCAAATGGAAGGCCGATATCGAAAAGGTCGCCGGTGTCCCGGCAAATTTCGCCATCATCGACGATTCCGACCTTACGGTCGCCAAGGCCTATGACATGCTGCCGGCCGATTACTATCTGCCGACCGAGGGGCGCACACCGCAGCATTCCGCCACGGTTCGCACGGTCTTCATCATCGGCCCGGACAAGAAGGTGCGGCTGACCATGACCTATCCGATGTCGGTGGGCCGCAACTTTGCCGAGATCCTGCGGGCGCTGGATGCGGTGCAAAAGACCGACGGCGTGCCGTTGGCCACGCCCGCGAACTGGGTGCCGGGTCAGGACGTGATCGTGGCCCTGGCACTGGACGACGCGGCAGCCGAGGCGAAATACGGCCAGCTGAACAAGACGCTGCCCTATCTGCGCTTTGCCAAGGACCCGGCGTAAGCGCGACTGGCCGGCGGGGCGCCCTGCCCCGCCTAATACCCTTTTACATCAGTTGGTTCGACGGGCGGGATGCGTTCCATCGCCACATACTCATAGCGCTTTGCCTCGGTCAGGAAAGAATAGATGGCCCCCTTGGCGCAATGAATGAACCCCGGCCAGCCGCAGCGCCACAGCCCGTAGGTTACATACCAGCGCAGAAAAAACAGCGGCGGACTGATCAGCATCTTCCACGGTCGCGGCTTTATGCCCCGCTGTTGTTTCATCTTTGCCTTCAGCGTCGAGTATTTGTTTTCCTTGAGCATCTGTTCGTGCAGCACGATGGGGCTGAAATGCAAAAGGCCTCCCGACGCAGCCTTTTTCACAACGCCGTCGATCTGTATCCCCTCATGCACAAGGTCGGTGGTGTTGAACCGCCCCTTGCCGCGGCGAAACAGCCGGTTGTGATAGCGTTCATGTGACGAAGGCGGCACATACCCATAACCATTCAGATAATCATAGCGGGTGATCTTCCAGCCATTCACCGCGGGATCGGCCAGAAGCGCAGGGAAGAGTTCCGCAAGGGCCGGACTGACCCGCTCATCACTATCGATACTGAAACACCACTCTTGTGTGCATTGCTCCAACGCGAATTGCTTTTGCGCACCAAAGCCGCGCCAATCCTCGTGCAGGATGCGCAAGGGCAACCCTTCGGCCCGAAGCCGTTCCAGAATGTCCAGCGTGGCATCGGTCGAACCGGAATCCACAACCACGATTTCGGCGCAGAACGAGACGCTGCGGATGCAGTTCTCGATCACATGCGCCTCATTCTGGCAGATGATGAAGGCAGAGACGGGAAGGGTCATTTCCAAGGTCCGTTAGGGAAAGCGAAGAAGCAAGGAACTCGCGGCATTTCAGGGTGTTAAACCGTCTCTTCTGGCTTGTTCGATCAGATCGGCCATGAATGAGCCCTCGGGCATACGCCCCCCCATGATGTTCGGCAAGATACGCGCGCATCAGTCCGCCCCAAAGATGCAGGCCGTAGGCATTGGCGGGAAGCTCAGAGAGCGTCAGCCCGCCCGGAGTGATAAACCGTGTCATTTCACTGATAGGCACGGCATAGAACGTATCGACCGGCATGGCATACCGAATCTCGCCTGTCTGGCGCAAAAAGTGTGTCAGCGCATGCGGCCCGATGCTGCCCCAGGGCCAGACATCGATAGGAAGACCGCGCCCCATACCGCGCAGCCAGTATTTCCACTTGCGAAGGCCCTTCAACAGCGGAGGCGTGGCAACGGTATCTTCATTGAATTTCAGCAGTTCTCGAAGAGCGGCAGATTCGCGTGGCATGCGAAACACGGCACAATTCACCGATCCGGCGGTATCTTCGAAACCAAAGACATACGGCGTCTCGAAATCGAACTTCTTTAGGGCAATTATGTCGAGATCGACCCAGATCTTGTCGGTTCGATCCACCAAAGCATACCGAAACAAATCCGAATGCAACGCCGGGCTACCGCTGCGGCGGTGACGAACAATACGTCTGGTGGGTAGCACCTCAGCAGCGTCACGATTCTCGACGCCAGAGGGCAGGTTGGAGACAGGCTCGTAGCTATAAACCGTCAGCCGGTGCCCATGCCGCAAAAAGGAATGGATGCTGGCGATCTCAATATCGCCAAGTGTCCCACCGATCCAAAGGCTGGCAATGTCTCTGTCCATCCAATCGTCCTTCGGGCGCGGAGAAAACAACAGCCGCTGGCAGGAATGGGGAAAGACCCGGATGACTCCGGATCTTTCCAGCCTTTCACAGAAAAATCAGCCCTCGGCCGTTTCTTCTTTCTTCTCGGGCGCGATTTCCTCGCCCGTTTCCTGATCGACCATCTTCATGCCAAGGCGCACCTTGCCGCGGTCGTCAAAGCCCAGCAACTTGACCTTGACCTCCTGGCCTTCCTTCAGCACCTCGTTGGGGTGGTTCAGGCGCTTGTTGGCGATCTGGGACACGTGGACCAGACCGTCGCGCTTGCCGAAGAAGTTCACGAAAGCGCCGAAATCGACCAGTTTCACGACCTTGCCGATATAGACCTTGCCCTCTTCGGGCTCGGCCACGATCGAATAGATCATGTCATAGGCCTTCTTGATCGAATCGGCGTTGGCAGAGGCAATCTTGATGGTGCCGTCGTCGCTGATGTCGACTTTGGCGCCCGAGGTCTCGACGATCTCGCGGATCACCTTGCCACCCGAGCCGATCACTTCACGGATCTTGTCGGTCGGAATGGTCATCGTCTCGATGCGCGGGGCATGGGCGCTGAACTCGTTGCGACCTTGCGACAGGGCCTTGGACATTTCGCCCAGGATGTGCAGCCGGCCGTCCTTGGCCTGTGCCAACGCCTGTTCCATGATCTCGGGCGTGATGCCCGCAACCTTGATGTCCATTTGCAGGCTGGTGATGCCGTTCTCGGTCCCGGCGACCTTGAAGTCCATGTCGCCCAGGTGATCTTCATCGCCCAGGATGTCGGTCAGCACGGCCCAGCGGCCGTCTTCCTCAAGGATCAGGCCCATGGCGACACCGGCGACCGGCGCCTTCAGCGGCACGCCCGCATCCATCATCGCCAGCGAGCCGCCGCAGACCGAAGCCATGGAGGACGAGCCGTTCGATTCGGTGATCTCGCTGACCAGCCGGATGGTATAGGGGAAATCGGTCGGCGCCGGCAGCACGGCTTGCAGTGCGCGCCATGCCAGCTTGCCATGGCCGATCTCACGACGGCCGGGGCTGCCCACGCGGCCAACCTCGCCCACCGAATAGGGCGGGAAGTTATAGTGCAGCAGGAAGTTCGAGCGGGAATTCCCGTGCAGCGCGTCGATGATCTGTTCGTCATCGCCGGTGCCCAGCGTGGTCACGACCAGTGCCTGGGTCTCGCCACGCGTGAACAGCGACGAACCGTGGGTGCGCGGCAGGAAGCTGACTTCCACGTCGATCGGGCGAACGGTGGTGTTGTCGCGGCCATCGATACGCGGGCTGCCGTCGATGATGCCACCGCGCAGGATGCCCGATTCCAGCTTTTTCAGCGCCGAGCCAAGGTTCGGGTCAAGCCGCTCTTCCTCGGTCAGACCTTCAAGAACCTTGACCTTGACGGCTTCGATGGCGTCGCGGCGCTCGCCCTTGTCACGGATGGCGTAGGCGGCGGCCATCCCGGCCTCGCCCAGCGATTTCACGCGGGCGTAAAGCGCGCTGTAATCCGGGGCTGCAAAGTCGAAAGGCTCTTTGGCGGCGGCTTCCGCCAACGAGATGATCAGGTCGATCACCGGCTGCATCGCCTCGTGGCCGAATTTGACCGCGCCCAGCATCTCGGCTTCGGTCAGTTCATAGGCCTCGGATTCGACCATCATCACCGCATCGCGGGTGCCGGCAACGACAAGATCCAGCCGCTGCTCGGGGTTCAGGCGCAGGTGGTCCATGTCCTGAACTTCCGGGTTCAGCACATATTCGCCATTGGCAAAGCCGACGCGCGCGGCAGCGATCGGGCCCATGAAAGGCACGCCCGAAATGGTCAGCGCGGCCGAGGCGGCAATCATCGCGACGATATCGGGGTCGTTGACCAGATCGTGGCTCAGCACCGTGCACATCACCAGAACTTCGTGTTTGAAGCCGGGGACGAACAGCGGGCGGATCGGCCGGTCGATCAGGCGGGCGGTCAGCGTCTCTTTTTCCGAGGGCCGCGCTTCGCGCTTGAAGAAGCCGCCGGGGATCTTGCCCGCGGCATAGTATTTTTCTTGATAATGCACCGTCAGGGGAAAGAAGTCCTGACCGGGCTTGGGTTCCTTGGCGAAAGTGACGTTGGCCATGACGCTGGTTTCGCCCAAGGTGGCGATAACCGAGCCGTCGGCCTGACGGGCAACCTTGCCCGTTTCCAGCGTGAGCGTTTCCTGGCCCCACTGGATGGATTTCTTCACTTCATCAAACATCTGGTTTCCTCTGGCGACGCTCCGGCCCTCCGGTCGCGCCCCGTGTCAAATGGCGGCCCCATTGCCGCCGCCCCTATCCTTCGCATGTGCCCCGGGGCCTGGCGTCACGTCACAGATGGAGACGCCCCATACAGCAAAACAAGGGCCATGGAAAGCGTTTTGGCGGCAGCCGGCGTACCCATGGCGGACCGGAACGATGGGTGCGCGGGTCGGCGCCCACCCGTAATGCTGTCGGGTGATGGCATTCAGTCATGCGCCGCGCGACCCACCGGGATGCAAACGGAAACGCCCGCAGCTTTCGCCACGGGCGGTCGTCTGGCAACCACGAGGTCGCGCTAAAGGCTGCGCGTTCGGCGCAGGCCGCCTTTGTCAGCGGCGCAGGCCCAGCTTGCCGATCAGCGCGGTGTAACGGGCTTCGTCCTTGCCCTTCAGATAGTCCAGCAGCTTGCGGCGCTGTGCGACCAGCTTCAGCAGGCCCCGACGCGAGTGGTTGTCTTTCTTGTGGGTCTTGAAATGCTCGGTCAGCGTAACGATGCGCGAGGTCAGGATTGCGACCTGAACCTCGGGCGAGCCGGTGTCGCCCTTCGCGGTTGCGAATTCAGCCATCACGCGGTTCTTTTCTTCAACAGTGATCGACATCGGGGTCTCCTTTCGGGATCAAAGGGTTATGGCACAGGCCGGGATGTCGTCCAGCGCAGGCCCATGGAGAAACCCGCCAGAATCGTTCAGGCGGATGCGGGCGTATAGGCGGAATCAGCCCCAAAGGAAAGGGTTTTCGGTCGCTCAGCCGGGCGCGATCCGGGTCAGGGTGATATCGGCAATGCGCAACCCGTCGGCCAGCAGCACCCGCGCGACGGCCAGCCCATCCAGCCGGAGCATCGCCGAACCATCTGCCTCACGCTCCAGCACGACCACAGGCGGCGTGCCGGCACCCAGATCCTGCCAGCGCAGCTCGATCCGGTCCTGATGCGGGTCGAAATCGGCGATGACCGGCAGGTTTTCTCCGGGATCGTCCAGATTTTCCCCCGACACGTCGAACAGAAACAAATCCTCATCTCCTCCCCCCTCGGCGAAATCGCCGGGGCCGGGCTGCAACGTATCCCGACCCGCATCGCCATATAGCCAAGCCCGGTCAGGATGGTTCGAGCCGATCAGCAGATCGTCCCCCTCTCCGCCGTCCAGGTTGTCCGCGCCCTGCCCTGCGACCAGCGTGTCGCTGCCGGATTCGCCCCAGATCCAGTCGTTGCCAACGCCACCAGTCAGGGAATCGTCGCCATCGCCACCAAGGATGGTATCGTCACCGGGACCGCCGTGGATGGTGTCGTTGCCGCCCTGCCCTGCCAGATAGTCGTTGCCGGCACCCCCACGGAGGGAATCATCGCCGCCTTGGCCGAAATCCCCATCGCCATAAATCCAGTCGGCGCCATCGCCGCCCAATAGCGTGTCATTGCCCAGCCCGCCGTGCAGATCGTCGTTTCCGCCACAGCCATTCAGCAGATCATCGCCTTCGCCTCCGGCCAGCCAGTCCGCCCCTTCACTGCCCTCGACAACAAGCCCGGCTGGCAGGTTGGGTTCATCGGCTTCGGGGTTTCGCGGATGGTCGAAGTCGTCGGTATCCGTATCCTCATTGACGCTGCGAGCTTGCGAGGTTGCGTCCACTGCCAAAACCGCGAACAGGACACTGACCACACTGCTCAGCAAAAACATGGCGCCACCCAGACAAAACACATAAATATATGGAGGGCACCCTAACGCCTTGCGGTCGCTCACGCATCCACAATGCTAATAGTGGGTTAACATCCGGCAGGCGGGCGGCAACGGCCGGCCCACGCCCGGATCAGCCGTAATCGCGCGCACCAAAGATCGCGCTGCCCACCCGGATATGCGTGGCACCCTCGGCTATGGCGGCTTCGAAATCGGCGCTCATGCCCATCGACAGACCTGTCAGCCCGTTGCGCAGGGCAATGTCGCGCAGGGCACGGAAATGCGGCACCGGGTCCTGATCCTCGGGCGGGATGCACATCAGCCCCGACAACGTCAGATCCTGCGCCCGGCACTGGGCGACAAAGGCATCGGCGTCATCGGGCAAAATACCGGCCTTTTGCGGCTCGGCACCGGTATTCACCTGCACGAAAAGCTGCGGGCAACAGCCGCGCATCTGCACCTGCCGGGCCAGTTTCCCGGCCAGCGAGGGGCGGTCGAGTGTATGGATGGCGTCGAAAAGCTCTAGCGCCGGGTTCAGCTTATTGGTCTGCAGAGGGCCGATCATATGCAGTTCAACCTTGGGAAAACGGGTGCGCCAGTCGGGCCATTTTCCCGCAGCCTCTTGCACATAGTTTTCGCCAAAGACGCGGTGGCCGGCATTCAGCACCGCTTCGACCCGGTCGAGAGGTTGCACCTTGCTGACAGCGATCAGCGTGACCTCGCCCGCGGCGCGTCCCGAAGCCGTCTCGGCCGCGGCAACACGGCGCTTGATATCATCCAGTCCCATGGCGGCATGATTTCCAAAAGAAAAGAGCGGGCGCAAGGCCCGCTCTTCCTGTTTCTGTATCCCGAAGGATCAGAAGTTGAAGCGAACGCCCATGTCGGCGGTCGTGTTCTTGGCATAGTCGCGCTGGATCGACGCACCCAGACGAGCACCGCCCAGATCGTAGTTCACGCCAATACCGAAGGAGGTGTTGGTTTCTTTCCAGGTGGCGATGTCCCGGTCAGCGTCGTTATAGGCGACATAGCCTTCCAGGTTGGTGCGGCCGTCGGCCAGGGTGTAGTCGCCATAGATCGCGACAGTTGCACCGTCGAAGCCGTCTTCTTCGTCGCCGGCGTCAACGTAGTTCAGACCAACGCGAGCGTTTTCCTGAACAGCGTAACGGGCGCCAAGGAAGAAGATGTCGTTGCCGTCGATGCCGGCGCCGTTGAACGCGGCAGCAGCCGACAGTTCCAGACGGTCATCCCATTTGTAGTCGATCGACACGCCGAATTCTTCTTCAGTGAACTCGGTTTCGTTCAGGCCGGATTGGTCCGGATCGACGAACGAGCCTTGCACGGTCAGGTTGTCCACGGTGTAAAGAGCGCGGACACCGACGCGATCCACGTCCGAGTAGGCGTCGGATTTATAGGCGAAGAATGCACCCGACACGTCGCTGAAGCCGACCGAACGGTCAAAGGCGCCCAGTTCGGTTTCGTAGATCAGGCCGTTGCTGTCGAAGGCGGTGTCGACGTTACCAACTTCAACGGTCAGGCCTTGCGAGCTGATCCACAGTTTGCCGGCGTTGGTGCTGGCTTTGTCACCGCGGGTGCTGCTGCCCTGATCCCACTGCAGACGGAAGCGCGCACCGAAGTCGATGCCCGAATCGGTCGAGGTGCTGGCATCAAGGTTCATCCGCAGACGGCTGATGACCTGAGCATTGTTCAGGCCCGGGACGTCTTGATCGTAGTAGATGATACCGGTGCGGCCGTAACCCGAGATGGTCACGTCGGCGGCAGCTACACCTGCGGTCAGGAGCAGTGCGGTGGAGGCGATAAGAGCCTTTTTCATGGTGTTTCCCTCTTGTCTCTCTCGTATGCCCCACCCGGAGCACCGGTTTGGGGTATGCTCGTTGTGTCGCGCTTTCCCCCCCGCATTGCAACGGAATCGCATCGGCTTAGCCGGAATCCGGCCTGCTGTGATGCACATGGGCCACACCCCCGTTGCACCGCCACACGCGCTGTCCTGCGACCATAAGCCGGGCTTTACGCGCGCGCGATCCATAATAAGCCCGGCAGCGAGTCGCAGCCCGCAGTGCGGCCTTGTCGCAAGGGGCGGAATTGCGCTATGGCTCGCGCAAGGACGATCCGGGGGACATCAGATGACCAGACGCGCCGCACGGCTGACCGCCGCCCTGCTGATTTCGGCGGGGCTTGCCGCCTGTTCGGGCGGTGGCTCGGGGTTCGGCTCTGTCGGCTCGGCGACTTCGGCTCCGGGCGGGAATCGCCAGCCGCAGCCGCAGGCCGAGAAAAAACGCGAGACCATCTGGGACGTGTTCTCGGACCGCCGCAATCCGAACGACACGGTGGCGGTGAACAAATATCTGTGGAACGCCAGCCTTGATGTGCTGAACTTCCTGCCGATCCAATCGATCGACCCGTTCACCGGCGTCATCGTTACCGGCTATGGCACGCCGCCGGGCGGCGGGCGCGCCTATCGCGCCACGATCAAGGTCAGCGACCCGGCGCTGGATGCGCGCGCGCTGAAGGTTTCGTTGCAAGGTGCGGGCGGCGCGGCCGTAGCGCCCGACACGGTGCGCGCGGTCGAGGATGCGATCCTGACGCGGGCCCGGCAACTGCGCGTACAGGACCGTAACCTGTAAGGCCGCATCGACCCGGCTGGACCTGCATCGGGCAAGCGGCTAATACCCTGCGGGCAATCTGACGCCCGGAGGTATCCATGCCCTATGATCCCGCAATCAGCGAACCGCGCTGGCAACAGGAGTGGGAACGGGCCGATACGTTCCGTGCCGTGCGGGACGAGCGGCCCAAGTATTACGTCCTCGAGATGTTTCCCTATCCTTCGGGGCGCATCCACATGGGTCACGTCCGCAACTATACCATGGGCGACGTGGTCGCCCGCTTCAAACGCGCGCAGGGCTTTTCCGTGCTGCATCCGATGGGCTGGGACGCCTTCGGCATGCCCGCCGAGAACGCCGCGATGGAGCAGGGGGGCCATCCCCGCGACTGGACCTATGGCAATATCGCAACCATGCGCGGCCAATTGAAGCCGCTGGGCCTGTCCATCGACTGGAGCCGCGAATTCGCCACCTGCGACGACGAATATGTCGCGCAGCAGCAGGCGCTGTTTCTGGATTTCCTTGAGGCAGGGCTGATCTATCGCAAATCCGCCATGGTCAACTGGGACCCGGTCGACATGACCGTGTTGGCCAACGAGCAGGTGATCGACGGCAAGGGCTGGCGATCCGGCGCCCCGGTCGAGCGGCGCGAGCTGACGCAATGGTTCTTCCGCATCTCCGATTACTCGGACGAACTGCTGACGGCGCTGGATGGGCTGGATGGTTGGCCGGAAAAGGTCCGGCTGATGCAGCAGAACTGGATCGGCAAGTCCCGCGGTCTGCAATTCCGATTCGACACGGTGAACGCGCCCGAGGGATTCGCCCAGATCGAGGTCTACACGACACGCCCCGATACGCTGATGGGGGCCAGCTTCGTCGCCATCTCGCCCGACCATCCGCTGGCCAAGGCGCTGGAGGCCGACCCAAAAGTCGCAGCCTTCTCGGCCGAGGCGCGCAAGCTGGGCACCAGCGAAGAAGCCCTTGAAAGAGCTGAAAAGCTTGGCTTTGACACCGGCCTGAAAGTGCGCCACCCGCTGAACCCGGACTGGGAACTGCCGGTCTGGATCGCCAATTTCGTGCTGATGGAATACGGGACCGGCGCCATCTTCGGCTCGCCCGCGCATGACGAGCGCGACCACGAATTCGCCACCAAGTACGGCCTGCCGATCCGCGCCACCTTTGGCGAGCGTGGCATGGATCTGGCCGCGGCCGATGCCCTGGTCGCCAAGGCGCCTTTCGTGCCGCTGAAAACCGATGTCGTGACCTTTGTGCGCGGTTTTGCCGGCGAAACCGATCAGACCGGCGAGGCCGCCGTCGACGCCGCCATCGCCCATGCCCAAGCCAACGGCTATGGCGAGGCCGTGACGAAGTTCCGCCTGCGCGACTGGGGCATCTCGCGCCAGCGTTACTGGGGTTGCCCGATTCCCATCGTGCATTGCGACAATTGCGGCACGGTCCCCGAGACCAAGCAGAACCTGCCGGTGCTGCTGCCGCAGGATGTGACATTCGACGTGCCCGGCAACCCGCTGAACCGGCATCCCACATGGGCCGCGACAAGCTGCCCGAAATGCGGCGGCCCGGCCCGGCGCGAAACCGATACGATGGACACCTTTGTCGATTCGTCCTGGTATTACGCGCGCTTCACCGCGCCGCATGCAGATGTGCCGACGGACCGGGCGGAAACCGACTACTGGATGAACGTGGACCAGTATATCGGCGGCATCGAGCATGCGATCCTGCACCTGCTTTATTCCCGCTTCTTCGCGCGGGCGATGGTCAAGACCGGCCATCTGCCGGAAAGCGCCAAAGAGCCCTTCGACGCGCTGTTCACGCAGGGCATGGTCACGCATGAAATCTATATGACCCGCGATGCGCGCGGTCGTCCGGTCTATCACCTGCCCGAAGACGTAACGGACGGCAGGCTTGGGGACGGCACGCCGGTCGAGGTGATTCCCTCGGCCAAGATGTCGAAGTCCAAGAAGAACGTCGTCGACCCGGTGAACATCGTCGAAAGCTTTGGCGCCGATACCGCGCGCTGGTTCATGCTGTCCGACAGCCCGCCCGAACGCGACGTGGAGTGGACCTCTGCCGGGGCCGAGGCCGCGAATCGCTTTCTGTCCCGGGTCTGGCGACTTTCCGACGAGATCCCGGAAGGAGAGGCCGACCTGGACCTGACCCGCGCCGCGCATCGCGCCATTGCCGAGGTGACCCAGTCGATCGAAGGCTTCACCTTCAACAAGGCCGTGGCCAAGATCTATGAACTGGCGAACAACATCGGCAAATCCCCCGCCGGCGGCGAAAGCCGGCGCGAGGCGCTGCGGATCATGGCGCAGTTGATGGCGCCCATGGTGCCGCATCTGGCCGAGGAGGTCTG
The DNA here is from genome assembly GCF_016919705.1 of Paracoccus methylovorus. Taxonomy (NCBI): domain Bacteria; kingdom Pseudomonadati; phylum Pseudomonadota; class Alphaproteobacteria; order Rhodobacterales; family Paracoccaceae; genus Paracoccus; species Paracoccus methylovorus. Next base: position 42,066 of record NZ_CP070368.1, on the reverse strand, counting down.
GGCAAAGGCCGGCGGGCAGGGCATGGTGGTCGATGCCGCCTGGCCCAAGGCGGACCCGGCGATGCTGGTGTCCGACAGCGTGGTGCTGCCGATCCAGATCAACGGCAAGCGCCGGGCCGAGATCGAGGTGCCGAAAGACATGCCCAAGGAAGAAATCGAGGCCATGGTGCTGGCCGATGAGACCGTGCAGCGCTTCATGGCCGGCGCGGCCCCCCGGAAACTGATCGTCGTGCCCGGACGGATCGTCAATGTTGTGGTCTAGGCGGGCGGTCATTCTGGGCGCATTGGCCTTGGCCGCCTGCGGCTTTTCCCCGGTCTATGGACCGGGGGGAACAGGCGGCAAGCTTTTCGGCAAGATCCGCGCCGCCGATCCCCGCACCCCGGACGATTTCGCCTTTATCGGCCGCATCGCCGAACGGCTGGGGCCCGAGGCGGATGCCGGCTTCCTGCTTGATTATCAACTGCGTATCGCCGTTGTGCCGCAGGCCATCACGCCCGACGAGGTAACGACGCGCTATGCGTTGAACGGCAGTGCCGATTTCGAACTGACCGAAACCGCTACCGGCCGGGTGGTCGTGCGCGGGCAAGTCAGCAGCTTTACCTCGTACTCCACGACCGGCACCACCATCGCCACCATGTCGGCCGAGCAGGATGCACATGAACGGCTGGCGCGCATGCTAGCCGATCAGGTGGTGACGCGGCTGTTGGCCGTTGAGCCCGACGCCATACCATGATCCTGAAGGGCGCAGAGATCGGACGCTATCTGGCGCGGCCCGATCCGACGCGGCCGGCGCTTTTGATTCACGGCCAGGACGCGATGCGCGTGGCGCTGAAACGCGCCGAGGCGGTCAAGGCATTGGTCGGTGCGGGCGCCGAAGAGGAAATGCGCCTGACCCGTATTCAGGGCGCCGACCTGCGCAAGGATCCGGCCGCCCTGCTGGACGCGGTCAAGGCTGTGGGCTTCTTTCCCGGCCAGCGCGTGGTGCTGGTCGATGATGCGCAGGATGCGGCGGCGCCAGCCATCGCCTCGGCCATCGCGGAGTGGAAGCCGGGCGATGCGGTGATCGTCGTCGCTGCAGGGGGGCTGGGCAAATCCTCGGCCCTGCGCAAGCTTTTCGAACCGCATCCCGCTGCGATGACCGCGCCGATCTATGACGATCCGCCCGGCGAGGACGAGGTGGGCCGCTGGCTGCGCGACGCCGGACTGCGCGAGGTGCCGCGCGACGCCATGCGCGATCTGCTGGCGCTGTCGCGGGCGCTCGATCCCGGCGATTTCCGTCAGACGGTGGAAAAGATCGGGCTTTACAAGCATGGCGACCCTGATCCGCTGACGCCGGCCGAGATCGCCGTGCTGGCGCCTGCAACCATCGAGGCCGAGGTCGACGACCTGATCGATTGCGTGGCCGAGGGCCGGGCGCGTGAATTCGGCACGTTGATGCGGCGCATCGAGGGGCAGGGCATTGCACCGGTGACCTTGTGCATTGCGGCACTGCGGCATTTCCGGGCACTGCATACCGCCGCCTCGGAACCGGGCGGGCCAGGGGCCGGGTTGGCGCGGCTGCGGCCTCCGGTCTTTGGTCCGCGCCGCGATCGGATGATTCGCCAGGCGCAGGATTGGGGCATGCGCGCGCTGGAGGATGCCATCCACCAGTTGATCGAAACCGATCTGGTCCTGCGCTCTTCGTCGCGCGCACCGGCCATGGCGCTGATGGAGCGGATGCTGCTGAGGCTGTGCATGATGCCCAGAGGCGGGCGGTGACCGAATCCCCAGCACCCGAGGCATTGGTGATCGGCGCGGGCCCTGCGGGATTGATGGCCGCCGAGGTTCTGGCCGGGCAGGGCGCACGCGTGGTGGTGACCGAGGCCATGCCGACGCCCGCGCGAAAGTTCCTGATGGCGGGGAAATCCGGGCTGAACCTGACCCGGGATGAGCCCTGGGAATTGTTCGTGACACGCTATGGGGGCTCTGCCCCCCGCGAACCCGCCCCCTTGGCGGGGCCGGGCCCGCGCCCCCCGGGGTATTTGGTCAACGAAGAATTCGGGGCGCGGGAGGTCATGGCCTGGGCACGCGGGTTGGGGGTGGATCTGTTCACCGGCTCGACAGGGCGGGTATTTCCCGTTGGCATGAAGGCCTCGCCCCTGCTGCGGGCGTGGCTTTCGCGGTTGGCCGAGCAGGGCGTCGAGTTGCGGACTCGCTGGCGTTGGACGGGTTTTCAGGATCAAGGCTGGCGTTTCGATGTGCCGGGCGGGATCAGGGTGCTTGCGCCCCGCGTCGTCGTTCTGGCGCTGGGGGGCGCAAGTTGGCCCCGGCTGGGTTCGGACGCGGCCTGGGTGCCCTGGCTTGTTGGGCGTGGTGTTGACGTGACGCCGTTCCGGCCCGCGAACATGGGGTTTCGCGTGGATTGGTCGGTGCAGATGGCGCAGCATTTCGGGCAGGCGGTCAAGGGCGTGGCGCTGCATGTCGGGGACCGGATCGGTCGTGGCGAATGGGTCGTTACCGCCGAGGGAATCGAGGGGGGCGGGGTCTATGAGGTTTCGGCCGCGATGCGTGACGGTGCCGAGGCGTTCGTCGATCTGGCGCCCGATCTGGCGACAGAGGAGCTGGCGCGGCGTTTTGCGCGCGCACCCGTGAAGCTTTCGGTCGGCAACCGGCTGCGTCGGGTGCTGGGCGATCCGCTGCGCGCGGCGCTGCTGATGGAATGGGGCCGGCCCTTGCCCACAGAGCCCGACCGGCTGGCCGCGCGTGCCAAGGCGCTGCGACTGCGTCATACGGGGCCGATGGATATGGCGCGCGCGATATCATCGGCCGGGGGGATCTCTGCGGAAAGCCTGACCGGCGCGCTGGAACTGAAGGCTCTGCCCGGGGTCTTTGCCGCCGGCGAGATGTTGGACTGGGAAGCCCCCACCGGTGGCTATCTGCTGACCGGCTGTCTGGCCACAGGCCGCCGGGCCGGGCGCGGGGCCGCGGCCTATCTGGCTGCCACCCGCCGATAGGCCGGGCGGGCGCGCATCATTTCCAGATAATCCGTCAGCCGGTGTTCGGTGATAGGGAAGCGTGCGGACAGCGCCCAGGTCAGGCAATGCACCAGGATGATATCAGGCACGGTCATGCGGTCGCCCATCAGGAAACCTTTTTCCGAGATGCGATGCACCAGGGTGCGTTGGCTGCGCTCGAATTCCCAGCGCAGCGTGTTCTTGATCGCGGCCAGCCGCATCTCTTCGGGCAGCACGAAGCTGTGCCGTGCCGCCAGCCACAATGCGGCGTCGAATTCGTCCAGCACGAACTGCGTCAGGCTGTCCTGTCGCGCCCGATCCAGCGTGCCTGCCGGATGGGTCAGCGCGCCGTGCTTGTCCGCGAGGTAGGTCAGGATGGCCGTAGAATCGGTGATGGGCACGCCATCCACCACCAGCACCGGCACCTTGCCTGCGGGGTTGAAGGGCCGGACGCCTTCCGAATGCGGGTTCACGGCGACATGCTCATAGGGCTGGCCCAGTTCTTCAAGCATCCAGAGCACGCGCATGGCGCGGCTCTTGCCGGTTCCGATCACCTGATACATGCATGTCCCCGCATCGCGTCGAATTGCAAGGCTAGCGCCGCCGCCTGATTCAAGCAATCAGCGCCATTGACGCCAGCGCAGGCGGGGGGCAGGAATTGCGGGCTGCGAGAGGAGAGCAACATGTCCAAGGCAATGCGCGCGCCGCTGTTCACCCCGGTGCTGATCGGCGGCTCGATCATTTTGATGATCAACTTTGCCTTGCGAGCCAGCTTCGGCGTCTTCCAGATCCCGATCGCGCAGGAATTCGACTGGCCGCGTGCCGAGTTCAGCATGGCCATCGCCATCCAGAACCTTGCCTGGGGCATCGGCCAGCCGGTTTTTGGTGCGCTGGCCGAACGCTGGGGCGACCGCTTGTCGATCATCATCGGCGCATTCCTGTATTCCGCCGGGCTGATCCTGACCGCCTGGGCCACGGACCCGCTGACCATGCAACTGCTGGAAATCATGGTCGGCTTCGGCGTGGCCGGCACCGGCTTTGGCGTGATCCTGGCCGTGGTCGGCCGCGCGGCCAGCGACGAGAACCGCAGTCTTGCGCTGGGGATCGCCACCGCGGCCGGCTCGGCCGGGCAGGTTTTCGGCGCGCCCCTGGCCGAGGTTTTGCTGATTTATTACCCGTGGCAGACGGTGTTCATCATCTTTGGCGTGATCGTCCTGACCTGCCTGTTCTTCCTGCCCATGCTGGGGGAAAGCAAGCCCGCGACGCGCGGCGAGCTGGAGGAAAGCATGGGCAGCGTGCTCAAGCGCGCATTTACCGATCCATCCTATCTGATGATCTTTGCCGGCTTCTTTTCCTGCGGCTATCAACTGGCCTTCATCACCGCGCATTTCCCGGCCATGGTGACCGAGATGTGTGGACCGATCAGTCCCATGGGGACGCTGGCCAGCATCGGCATCACCAGCACGTCCACACTGGGCGCGGCGGCGATCTCTTTGATCGGGCTGGCGAATATCGCGGGCGCGATCTTTGCCGGGTGGCTGGGCAAGCGCTATAGCAAGAAATACCTGCTGGCGGGGATCTATACCCTGCGCACCATAGCCGCAGCGGCCTTTATCCTGATGCCGATCACGCCAGCCAGCGTCATCATCTTTTCGCTGGTGATGGGAGGCTTGTGGCTGGCCACGGTGCCGCTGACTTCGGGGCTGGTCGCCTATATCTATGGGCTGCGTTACATGGGCACGCTTTACGGCTTTGTATTCCTGAGCCACCAGATCGGCTCGTTCCTGGGCGTCTGGCTGGGCGGCAAGATGTATGACATCTACGGCGATTACACGATGGTGTGGTGGGTCGGGGTAGGTGTGGGCGCCTTCAGCGCGCTGATCCACCTGCCGGTGCGCGAGGCTCCGGCGAGGCTTGCGTCCGCCTGACGACAAGCCGCCTGCGCACCCTGCCGTGACGGCCGGTGGGGGTCGTGTCGGGGGTCCTTGAGGCACCCCGGCAACCGCGCGGCAAATCCGCCGCGCGGGCCATTGCGTCCCGGCTGACAATCGACAAGTCTCGGCCCGTCAAGCCGAAGGGGGACGGTTCATCATGCGCGCATTGCTGTCGGCGGGGATCATCAGCCTAATCCTTGCCTATACGCTCAGCCAATTCTATCGCGCCTTTCTGGCCGTGCTGTCCCCCGTCCTGCAAACCGAACTGGGCGCGGGCCCGGGGGATCTGGCGATTTCATCGGGCATGTGGTTCCTGACATTCGCGCTGATGCAGGTGCCCATCGGCGAGGCACTGGACCGGATCGGGCCGCGCCGCACAGTTGCCGTGCTGATGGCGCTGGGTGGCGGGGGCGGGGCTGTGGTCTTTGCTCTGGCGCAGGCGCCGTGGCATCTGCACGTCGCGCTGGCGCTGATGGGAATCGGCTGCGCGCCGGCACTGATGGGCAGCTATTACATCTTTGCCCGCAATTACCCTGCGGCCATGTTCGGAACGCTGGCCGGGGCGGTGGTTGGCTTTGGCTCGATGGGCAATATCCTGGGCGCCGCGCCGCTGGTCTGGGCGACCGAGGCCATCGGCTGGCGCGAGACGCTTTGGGCGCTGGCCGTGGTGACACTTGCGGTAGCACTGGCCATCCTGATCTTTACCCGCGACCCCGAGCGTCTGGCCTCCACCGCGCCGCGCGGTTCGCTGGCCGAGATCCTGCGGCTGCGACCCCTGTGGTTCATCCTGCCGCTGTTTTCGGTCAACTATGCCGCCTCGGTCGCCATCCGCGGCCTTTGGGCCGGCCCCTATATGGCCGAGGTGCACGGCGCCTCGGACCAACTCATCGGCTGGGCAACACTGGCTATGGGCGTGGCCATGGTGATCGGCAGTTTTCTGGTCGGGCCGGCGACGCGGTTGGCGGGCTCGGTCCGCCGGCTGGCGCTGATCTCCAATGGCGCAGGCATCGCGGTGATGACCGCGCTGTGGCTGTTTCCCGCCGAAAGTGTCGCGCTGTCGGTGGTGCTTCTGGCGCTGGTCGGGCTGTCGGGCGCGGGCTATGCCGTGCTGATGACGCATGGACGCGCCTTTTTGCCGCCGCATCTGGTGGGGCGAGGCGTCACCTTCCTGAATATGTTCTCGATCGGCGGGGCGGGGCTGCTGCAATTCGGCTCGCGTCCGGTCTATCGCTGGGCCAGCGCACAGGGCAGCCCGGCCGAGGCCTATTCGACCCTGTTCCTGTTCTTCCTGATTCCGCTTACGGTAGGGTTTCTTTTGTATTTCCTGACGCCAGAGACACCCGATGCCTGAGATTGCAGCCGACCGGATCGACGTTGTCGCCCCGAACCTGAAACGCCGCCTGTCGGGGGTGACGGCGACCGTGGTGCGGCTGATCCCCGTGCAGGCGCGGATGATCGGCATCGTTGCCACCGGCCCCGGCCTGCCCCCCGAACTGCCGCATATCCCGCTGGCCCGCGCCGCGACCCTGCCCCGCGACCGCTGGCGGGTCTGGCATGCGCGACGCAACACGGAAATGGCGCTGGGGCTGATCCTGCGGCATGTGCTGCGGCGGCGCTATCGCCTGTTGTTCACCTCGGCGGCGCAACGCAGGCATACCGGGTTTACCCGCTGGCTGATCCGGCAACAGGACGCGCTGATCGCCACCTCGCCGCAGGCCGCAAGCTATCTGGAGCGCCCCGCCACCGTCATCCTGCACGGAGTGGACTTGTCCGTCTTTCACCCCGCCGCCGACCGCGAGGCACTGCGGACGGAGCTGGGCTTTGCCCCCGACGATATCGTGATCGGATGCTTTGGCCGTATCCGGGCGCAGAAAGGCGTCGATCTGCTGGTCGAGGCGGCGTTGCGGCTGTTCCCCTCGCGCCCGCGCGCGCGGCTGATCTTTACCGGTCGGGTGACGACGGACAACCAGAGCTTCACCGACGAACTGAAGGCCCGGATCGACGCGGCCGGCCTGTCCGGGCGCATCCGGTTTCTGGGCGAGGTGCCTTGGGAACAGGTGGTGCGCAACTATCAGGCCATCGACCTTTTCGCCGCCCCCGCGCGATGGGAGGGCTTTGGCCTGACCCCGCTGGAGGCCGCGGCCTGCGGCGTGCCAAGCGTGGCCGCCCGCGTCGGTGCCTTCGAGACCCTGATCCGCGAGGACGAAACCGGCAGTCTCGTACCGCGCGAGGACGTAGATGCGCTGACCCGGGCTCTGGCCCGCTGGCTGGACGACGACGCCGGGCGGCAGGCGGCGGGGCAGGCGGCCCGCGCCCATGTGCAGACCAATCACGCCATCGAGGGCGAGGCCCAAGCCATCACCCAAGTCTATCGCGGGCTGCTTGCGTGACCCGGCTTGGCTTTCTGTTGGCCCGCACCCTGCGTAACGAGACCGCGCTGCAACGCCTGTCGGTGCCGCAATCCGAACTGCTGACCGCGCTGCGCGGCAAGAGCGTCGCACTGGTCGGCAATGCCCGCGCGCTGGCCGAAACCGACCACGGGGCAAGGATCGACGCAGCCGATCTGGTCATCCGCATCAACCGCGCGCCCATGCCGCAACCGGCCAGCCACGGCACCCGCACCGACTGGCTGGCCTTGGCCGTGCGGCTGTCAGGGGCCGACCGCGCCCGGATAGCTCCCTCTTGCACCCTGTGGATGTCGCCCAAGCGCAAGCGGCTGGATTGGTCTACGGCCACCAGCCCCGGTTTTTATCTGCACCCGCTGGCCGATTATCAGGCGCTCAATGCCCGATTGGGCGCCCCGCCCACCACCGGCGCCATGATGATCGACCTGATCGCCCGGTCGCAAATGGCGCGGCTGGAGTTGTTCGGCTTTGATTTCTTCGCCTCGCTGTCGCTATCCGGCCGGCGAACTGCCCAAGAGGTTCCCCATGATTTCAAAGGGGAATCCGAATGGGTGCAAGAACTGATGCTGGCAGATCGACGGATTATCCGGCATTAAGACGAAATCTCGCCAGATCATCGGGCGTTTTAACGAAATCTCGCTTTCCCTTTGCCGCAATACACCCTATATCGCGGCGTCCTTTGTTGAAGGAGACCCCAATGGGCTACAAGGTCGTTGTCGCCGGCGCCACGGGGAACGTGGGCCGTGAAATGCTGAATATCCTGGCCGAGCGCCAGTTTCCTGCTGATGAGGTTGTCGCTCTGGCTTCGCGCCGGAGCATTGGCACTGAGGTCAGCTATGGCGACAAGACCCTGAAATGCAAGGACATCGAAGGGTTCGACTTTACCGGCTATGACATGGCGTTGTTCGCCATCGGCTCGGACGCGACCAAGCAATATGCGCCCATTGCCGCCTCGCAAGGCTGCGTGGTGATCGATAACTCGTCGCTTTACCGCTATGACCCCGCGATTCCGCTGATCGTGCCCGAGGTGAACCCCGACGCGGTCGAGGATTACCGCAACAAGATGATCATCGCGAACCCCAACTGCTCGACCGCGCAGATGGTGGTGGCGCTGAAGCCGCTGCACGACCGTGCCCGCATCAAGCGCGTCGTGGTGTCGACCTATCAGTCGGTCTCCGGCGCCGGCAAAGACGGCATGGACGAATTGTGGAACCAGACCAAGGGCGTCTATGTCCCGGGTCAGGAGGTCGCACCGAAGAAATTCCAGAAACAGATCGCCTTCAACGTGATTCCGCAGATCGACGTCTTCCTGGACAGCGGCGATACCAAGGAAGAATGGAAGATGGTGGTCGAGACGAAAAAGATCATCGATCCCGCCATCAAGGTCACTGCGACCTGCGTGCGCGTTCCGGTCTTTGTCGGTCATTCGGAATCCGTGAACATCGAATTCGAGGATTTCCTGGACGAGGACGAGGCCCGCGACATCCTGCGCGAGGCGCCGGGTATTCTGGTCATCGACAAGCGCGAGCCGGGCGGCTACTCGACCCCCGTGGAATGCGTGGGCGATTTCGCCACTTTCGTCAGCCGCATCCGTCAGGACGTAACGGTAGAAAACGGGCTGAACCTGTGGATCGTCGCGGACAACCTGCGCAAGGGCGCGGCCCTGAACGCGGTGCAGATCGCCGAGCTGCTGGGCAATCGCTGCCTGAAGAAAGGCTGACCGATACGGATATGTGAGGGCGTCCCACCGGGCGCCCTCTTGCATTTCCGGCGCCCCTCGCGGACCTTGGCCGGGTCATGACCAGGGGAACCCATGCGCCATCTGCTGATTTCCACCGCCATCCTGCTTGCCGGTCCCGCACTGGCCGACCGGATCAAGACTACCGCCCGCGTGACCGACGTCACCGTCTACCCTTGGGGTGCGGGCGTTACCCGCGAAGCCGCGCTGGACCTGCCCGCCGGGTCGCATGAGCTGGTGATCCCCGGCATCCCCGAAGGCATCGACCCTGCCAGCCTGCGTATCACGGCCGAGGGCGCGGTGATCGGCGCGACGGGCGTCCAGCAAGAACGCGCCCTTCCGGAAACGCCGGCGAAATCCCCCGAACTGCAATCGGCCCAGGACGAGGTCCGCCGCCTGCAGACCGCTCTGGCCAAACACGATGCCAGCGTGGCCGAGATCAAGGCCCGGGCCGAAGCCGCCGATGACACCATTGAATTCCTGATGAAACTGGCGACCTCGGACGTTACGGGCTCTGGCGATATCGCGGCACTGACCAGCGCGGTGGCCGAACAACTGCTGCAGGCGCGGCAAACCGCAGTCCGCGCCCGGCTGGAAGCCGAGACCGCCGATGTGGGGCGCGAAGAACTGGTCGAGGACCTGGCCCGCGCCGAAGCCCGGCTCGATGCGCTGCGCGGCCCGGAAACCGAACGCGGCGCACTGGTGATCGCGGTGCAGGGACAGGGTCAGCCGGCCCGCATTCGCATCACCAACCTGACCGATCAGGCCAGTTGGTCGCCGGTCTATGACCTGTCCTTGCAGCGCAGGGAAGGTAAGCTGCGTCTGGATCGCGGACTGCTGGTGCGCCAGTATACAGGCGAGGATTGGCGCGGCGTGCATCTGGTTCTGTCCACCGCGCGACCGATGGATCAATCGGCGCCCAGCGAATTGCAGCCGGACTTCCTGCGCATTGGCGACCCGCAGGCCAAGCTTTACAGCCGTTCCACCGACTCGATGGCCGAAGCCGCCATGGACTCGGTCGAACGCGCCGCACCGGCACCGGCAAGCATTGCCGGCTCGGCCGTGGCGGGGATGGTCGGCGAAACGGTGGTTTACGACTATCCGACACCGATCGACATGCGCGACGGCGCCGATGCGCTGCGCCTGCCACTGGATTCGCACGAGCTGACACCCGAAATCATCGCCGAGGCGGTGCCTCGCCGCGACGACAGCGCCTTTCTGGTCGCGGACACGGTGAATTCGACCGGGGCCGTCATCCTGCCTGGCGATGCCACCTTTTATGCCGATGGCGCCATGGTCGGGCGCGGCGTTCTGGAACTGACCGCGGCAGGGGACGATATGAAACTGGGTTTCGGCCCGCTGACCGGCATCAAGCTGGAGCGTCACATTCCCGACGAAATCGAAGGCAATCGAGGCCTGATCTCCAAATCCTCCGAACGCAGGGAAACCGCAATCCTGAGGATCCGCAACCTGACGGGCGAGGAATGGCCGTTGCGGGTGATCGACCGCGTCCCAGTTTCGACCCAGGAAAACCTGCGCGTCGACTGGTCTGCCGATCCCAGGCCGGATGAGACCGATCCGGATGGCAAACGCGGGTTGCTTGTCTGGAACGGCAAGATCGATGCAGGGGAAGAGCGCAGCATCGCCCTGACCACCGCGCTGCGCTGGCCCGACGGGCAGATCCTGATCGGCGGGGAGTAAGAGCCGAGGGACGTCGTGCTGAACTTATAAAGGGCAGCATATCGCTCGCCGGTCCGTTTTACGACTGAATATCGAGGGCAATGCCGGGGAGAGTGCGCAATAGTTGTTCCCAATTCGTCCCTGCGGTGGCGGCACCCCAGTATCCTTGCCCAAAAACCGGGCCGGCTTATTGCGGTCTCGTGGGCATGAATGCCTCAATCATCGATACGGGCAGAAATGCAACATTCTGCAAAATGATAAGGGGTTAGATCGCGCGCAACCGTGGGCGGAGAGAACGACCTTTAACCCGTGCCGGATTCATTTTTGGGACCGGCATCACGAATGCACCGGAACCTGTTTGGTAATGCGCGGCTTCGATCCTCTGGCGGATCAGCCGGTTCCTACAGGACCAGATCGCCACACTCCAATGCGAGCGAAAGTCGGTCCACGGCCTCGGCCAGACGCTCATCTACCAGATGCAGATATTGCGTCCAATCGGACAGATGCGCCAGTTCCTCGGCTCCGTCCGAAATACCGCGCAGCCCAATCAGCGGAATACCGAAACGCTGGCAGGCCCGCAGCACCGCAAAGCTTTCCATATCGACCATCTCGGCACTGATCGCATCATAGCCGGCACCGCTGACAATGCTTGCCCCGGTCGCGAGGCTGGCCGAAGCGATATCCGGAATACGCAGCGGCATTTCGATGCGCGCCGGCAGGTCCAGCATTGGCGTTTCACCTTTGGAAAAGCCCAATGCCGAGGCATCCATGTCGCGATACTCCAGCGAGGCGACCTGATAGACGCCCAACTGCTGCAACTGGCGCGATCCCGCTGAGCCCAAGGAAACCACCAGTTCGGGCAGTTCGCCCCGGCCCGCCAGCAGCGACAACGCGAAGGTCAGTTCAACCGCCGCCTCGACCGGGCCAACGCCGGTCATCAAGGGCGAGATACGCGCGCGCAGTTGCGGTCCATATTCAGCATCCAGCGCCATGACGAACAGCACGCGCCGGCCGGCCAGAAGATCAGGGCTTACCTGCATGGACATTCCCCTTCGCACACCATCCATTCGACTTTCACCCATATTCCCTTCCCACAGGTTTTGCGCAGAAAAGCGTGCCGGGGCTGGCAGGGCAAGATCACGCGATCATCCGGTCAGCGCGCGTTGCATCGCCGCGCTTTCTTCCTGCCGTTGATTATCCGCAACGCGCGGCACCTCGCGCCCAACCGGCATGGTCGGTACCGGAGCGGCAAAGCTAAGCAACAGGCGCCCACCGGATAGTCCCCGCAAGCCCCAGGACAACAGCCCACCGGCCGGTCCCGCCATCGCGCCGCGCAAAGGCTCATCGGGCAGCACGGCGTTCAGCGCCTCGCGCAAGGAAACAAGGCCGGGGCTGGCGCCGCAGGCCTTGGTCCAGATCTGAATTTGCCCTTCCAGCGTGCCCGATGCCGCCATGCCCCATAGCTCGGCATAGCGGCGATTCGAGATTAGCACGTCGCCATTGGCGGCAAAGACCGCCACCGCGTCCTCCAACGCATCCAGCACCTCAGCCCCCAGCGACAGATCGGCGCGAAACTTGCGGGTCAGCGAGATTTCCGAGGTAATATCCTCGAACAGGAAAGCCACCGCACCGTCAGGATGCGGCCGGCCGGTCACGCGATAGGTCTGACCGCCGGGCAGCGACCACAGTTCGACATGATGGCCCGAGGAGGCCGCTGCCTCCAGCGTGTTCATCTGGTTGCGCCAGCTTCGGTAATCCTTTGGCTCAGGCACCATTCGTGCCTCGCGCAATCGGTCCAGAAAGGCGTAAAGCGTCGGCCGTGCGGTCAGGAAACCGGTGGCAAGTCCGGTCAGGTCGATCAGCGCCGGGTTGAAAAGCTGCAAGTTGCGGTCGCGGTCAAAGATCGCCAGACCTATGGGCAGATCGGCAAAGGTCTTGGTCAGTGTCTGAACGAATTCGCGCAACGAGCGCTCGGCCCGAACCGCCGCATCGGCGGGCAGGGCGATCGCTACGGTCTGCTTGTCGATTTCATGCAGATGGCAGTCATACCAGCGGCTTTGCCCATCATGGTCGATCTGGGCCCGGCGCGCACCGCCCGGCGAAACTGGCTGGACGGGTCGTGCCGACAGGTCGATGATCTGGGGCAGCGGCCAGACCGTCTGGCCCTGAGCCTTGGCCTCGGCAAGGTTCAGATAGGCGGAATTGGCCCATGTGATCTGTCCCTGTTCATCCTGCCGCCAAGCCAGCATCGGCGAATGGTCCATCGCGCTACGCAGAATTTCCAACTCTTGCTCCATGGCGCGCAGGGATAGGGAATCGACCAGAACACCGGCGTTTTCGGCAGCCGGATCGGCCAGCGTCAGGCGCAGCAATCCGTCACCCAAATCCTCTGCCAGCAACCGCAGGGGACTGTCGCCCGACGGCTCTTTCAACTCGATCCGCGCGGTGCCGCCCAGATCGGGCAGCAGTGCGCCGGTTTCCGGCAAGCGCATGCCCAGCCACGAGGTTAGCCGCTGCCATTCGCCCTCACCCGGCAGGCTGGCCAGCAGGCTGCGGGCCGGAGCAGTGGCATCGACCAACACCCCGTCGCGAAACAGAAACACGATCGGCTCTATCCCTCGTTCCAATCCCCGCACTGTCCGTGCGCCGACGACCCGCCGGTCCACCAGCTGGACCAGGGCCAAAGCCGACAGGACCGCCAGTGCCGCCGCCGTAAAAGCGATAAGGAAATGCGCAACCATCGAAACAACCCTGAACAGTATCGCCAAACACAACTATAGCGGGATGTTTTAAGAAGTGGTTAACAGGTTGAAAGATCAGGCCAGGATCTCGGGGTTCTGACCCAAGGCGGCGCGATCCTCGGTCTCGATCATCTCACGGGGCCAGGTCACGACAACCTCGGCACCGCCCTGCGCGGCATTGCCGAAACGTAGTCGCGCGCCTGAACGTTCCAGCAGTGCCTTGGCAATAAAAAGACCCAGGCCCATGCCTTCATAACTGCGCCCGTCATCGGCCCGGGGACGCGTGGTCAGGAAGGGGCTGCCGATGCGGGGCAGCAGTGCTGGCGGAAAGCCCGGCCCGTCATCGACCACGCGCACCCACAGATCGCGACGATCAGCGCCCGTTTCGATGGTCACGCATTTGCCGGCAAAATCGACGGCGTTCTGGATCAGGTTGCGCAACCCGTGGATCACCGCGGCATCGCGGTGCACGATCAGCGGCTCGGGCATGGGCAGCACCACGATCTTGGCGCCACGGCCACGATGGGGGGCGGCGGCCTCAGCCAACACCTCGTTCAGCGGGGCCGAGCGGATCAGCAGGTCGTCACGCCCGGCGCTGCCCATGGATTTCAGGATATCGCGGCAACGATCCGAGGACTGGCGCAGCAAGGCGACATCCTCGGCCAGGTCCGTGCGTTCGGGCAAAGCCTCGGCCAATTCATCGGCCAGTTCGGCGCTGACCAGCTTGATCGTGGCCAGCGGAGTGCCCAGCTCATGCGCGGCAGCGGCAACCACCCCGCCCAGATGTTGCAGCTTCTGTTCGCGTTCCAGCGCCAGACGGGCCGCGAAAAGCGCGTCCGAAGTGGCACTGACCTCGGCAGCAACCAGCCGGGCATAGCCGGAAAAGAACACCGCACCGATGACGATGGCAAACCAATGCCCGACCAACAGCGGCTCACGCAGGGTAAAAAGCCCACCCGCCCCAAAGGTCAGCGGCTGGGCGAAAACCGCCGCCAGTGTCACCATCAGGAAAGTGGCGAACCCCAGCGCCAGCAGATGCTTGGGCGGCAAGGCGGTGGCTGCGATGGTCACCGGCGCAAGCAAAAGCAGTGCGAAAGGGTTGGCAAGCCCGCCCGTCAGCGCCAGCAGGACGGCCATTTGCGCCAGATCGAAACCCAACTGCCAGGCCGCCACCCGCGCCGAGATGCGCCGGTCCTGACGCCCCGTCAGCGCCAGATTCAGCGCCATCGCCAGCCCAATCACGATCAGCACCCCGCCCAGCGGGAAGTCCGCACCGATTAGCAGCGCCGCGCCAACGGCAGCCAATTGTCCTGCAATCGCGACCCAGCGCAGCAGGATCAGGGTGCGCAGCCGGATCGGCTCGGGTCCCGGTTGGCCGGGGAAGGGGTCGATGCGGCGAGAAACTAGACCAAAAGGCATGTTGAGTCTTTGGGTTGAGACGGGCTTTTGCATTGATACCCATGGCTGGATGGGCGATCAATGCGTCCAAGTGGACGGAGATGTTCCTGATGGGCAAAGACAGAACGGTCCTGATCCTCGGTAGCCTGGCTGCGATGCTGGTTCTGGTGGGCGGCGGGCTGTGGCTGTCGCGCGGCGAGGCCGATCCATTCGCCCCCTGCCGCGTCGGAGGGGTGCAAATCGGACTGGACAGTCTGGGCGCATCCTTTGAATTGACGGACCAGAATGGACGACGGGTCAATGACCAAGAAGTGCTGGCAGGTCCGACACTGCTTTATTTCGGCTATACCTATTGCCCCGACGTCTGCCCGCTCGACAATGCCCGTAATGCCGAAGCCGTCGCAATGCTGGAAGAGCGGGGGATGCAGGTCACGCCAGTCTTCATTTCGGTCGACCCAAAACGAGACACGCCAGAGGTGCTGCACGATTTTACCCAGGCCATGCACGAACGTATGATAGGATTGACCGGCACCATGGCGGAAATCGATGCGGTCTCTAAAGCTTGGCGTAACTATTACAAGGTAAATGATCAGGAAGACCCCGAAAACTATCTGGTCGATCATATGACCAATACCTACCTTGTGATTCCCGGAACCGGCACTGTCGAACTTTTTGGTCGCGACCTTTCCGCTCAGGAACTGTCAGAAAGGGCCGCCTGTTTCATTGACGTTGCGTCAGGAACGGGGGTTTGACCGTATGGGAAAAACACTCTACTCAACTGTGAACTTTCAAGGGCAAGGGGAAATATGTCAGAGGATTACCAAATCGGCCCCGACTCCAGCCTTCTGTTGGTCGACGATGACGAGATTTTTCTGAACCGTCTGGCCCGTGCAATGGAAAAACGCGGGTTTACCGTCATTCGCGCCGCCTCGGTTGCCGAAGCCCGCATTGCTGTGGCCGAACATAAACCTGCCTATGCAGTGGTCGATCTGCGGCTTGAGGATGGGAATGGGCTTGATGTGGTCGATGCCCTGCGGGAAGCGCGCGAAGATACCAAGATCGTCGTGTTGACTGGTTATGGCGCCATCGCAACGGCGGTTGCAGCGGTCAAGATGGGGGCGACGGATTATCTGTCGAAACCGGCTGATGCCGACGACGTGACGCGCGCATTGCTGGCACAAGGCGATAGTTTGCCGCCGGCGCCTGAAACGCCGATGTCGGCGGACCGCGTGCGGTGGGAACATATCCAGCGCGTTTATGAGCAATGCGACCGCAATGTCAGCGAAACGGCACGGCGTCTGCATATGCACCGGCGTACTCTTCAGCGGATCCTGGCCAAACGCAGCCCGCGTTAATAATTCAGTTCTCAAAAAGATTGCAATTCACTTTGAAATGCAAATATTGAGAGCGCATGCTGCCAAAACCAAGGATAATGATATGAGCATCGAATTGGACGCAATGTCCTTGCGGGAACTTCGGGATCTGCGTAACAAGCTCGATCGCGCGATTTCCACCTTCGAAGATCGCCGCAAGCGTGAAGCCCTGGCGGCCGCCGAAAGCGCGGCGCGTGAATATGGCTTTAATCTTACCGATCTGACCGTCTCCAAGCAGGCGCGTGGCAAGGTGGCGCCCAAATACGCAAATCCTGCCGATCCGTCGCAAACCTGGACTGGACGCGGCCGCAAACCACGCTGGGTGCAAGAGGCGCTGGATTCCGGCAAAAAACTGGAAGCGATGGAAATCTGATCCGGCTCCCCGCATCCAGGATGCGGGGTTTTCCGGGATCACGCCTTTGCGTCGATCTCCGCAATAAGCTGAGAAAAGCGCAATAAAAAAGCGTTGCGGGTTTCAAGGGGCGGGCACAGTCGTATTTCCAGCCCCTGTAATAATTCAGGCCGGGGGGCGGGAAACAGGCGATCCGCCTCGGCCTTGGAAAATCCCGCGATCTGAATGGCTTCCAGCCAGGCCGACATGCGGTCGGCCCGTTTGATCGCCCGCTTCACCGCTGCGGGCAATTGCGCCGGCAGACCGAAACGGCGATGGATTGCCGCGGTCAGCCGGGCGTCCATCTCTCCGTACTCCCGACCCAGCGCGGCCTTGACCGGAGAAATCATGTCCCCGATCACATATTCAGGTGCGTCGTGCAGCAGCGCCGCCAGCCGCCAGCGCGGCTCGCAATCAGGGTTGCTGCGGGCATGGATCTGCTCGACCAGCAGCGAATGTTCGGCCACGGTATAGGCCCAGTCGCCACGGGTCTGACCGTTCCAGCGGGCGACGAACGCCAGACCATGCGCGATGTCGCCGATCTCGATATCCATGGGCGTCGGGTCCAGAAGATCCAGCCTGCGCCCCGACAGCATCCTCTGCCAGGCCCGTTTTGCGCCTTTTGCCATACCGATCTCCGTCTTTGCGGTGCGAAACTAGCCCTATTGCACAGTCCGCACCAGCATTGCAGCCAGCGACGCTGCGCATGAACAAAGGCCCGCGGCTGGTGACCGCGGACCTGAATGGACCATTTTCACGGAAAAGTGATTACTTAGGACAGCGGCTGATCGGCGGGACGCTCGGCTTGCGCGCGCCGCGCGATCTCTTGCCGGTAAAGCGCCACGAAATCCACCGGATCCATATTGAAAGGCGGGAAGCCACCATCGCGCGTCATGTCCGAGACGATGCGCCGCACAAAGGGGAACATCATGCGCGGGCATTCGATCATCAGAAAGGGGTGCAACTGGTCTTCGGGCACGCCTTCCACATGGAAAATACCGCCATAATCCAGCTCACACAGGAAAAGCGGCGATTTATCGCTGGCGTTCGACGACTGTACGCGGAACTTGCTGATCACCTCGTACTGGTGATCGGCCGGACGCTTGCGGGCATCAAGGCTGACCTGCACGCTGATCTCGGGCTGAACATCCCCCGACGGCAGGCCCTTTTGCGCCACCGCATTCTCAAAGGACAGGTCGCGGATATATTGCGTCAGGATTTGCAACCGAACGGCCTGCTGTCCCGGATTTTGCCCGACATTCTGGGCTTCGGGCGCGGCGGTGCCGCTGTTGTTGTTGTCGTCGCTCATGGAATTCTCCTCGGATCTGAGCGGTTTCTAGCACCCCGCAGCCCGGCGCTCAATGCCGGGTCCAGCCCGAGCCGCCTCGACGCGACGAGGGGTCGCTTTGGTCGGTCAGCCCTTCCCGTACGGGGCCGGGCGGATCGTCCTGCACCGAATATTCGCCGTCGATCACACCGTCGTCGCGCCAGCCGGGCCCCCGGCGGAAACCGGCAGGATCCGCGCCGAAATCACCCTCGGCTCCATAGTTCTGGCGATAGCTGAATGTGCTGCCCCGGACAGCACTGCGCGACACCATCTGGCGCAGGATCAGGCTGCGCACCGCCGGAATCAGCAGCAAACCCCCCAACGTGCTGGTGAACAGGCCCGGCACCACCATCAGCACACCGGCGATCATGACCAGCGCGCCATGCGCCATCGGCCGGCCGGGGTCGCGGAATTCCTGCATGGCGCGCTGTATGTCCAACGCCGCCCTTGCGCCCTGATGGCGCATGACCGCCACACCCGCCACGGCCGAGGCCAGAACCAGTGCAATCGTGGGCAGGACGCCGATTGCGCCCCCCACCTGGATGAACAGCGCAATCTCGACAATCGGCAAGATCACAAAGGGCAACAGCAGCCACATAACGCCTTTTTCCTCCGGCACTTCTATTTCCGGCACCAAACTGGACTTGGGCCGGTCCTCACCCTACATAAGCATGTGAAAGCGCCGTTACAAAGCTCGTTAGGTCCGTTGATGTCGAACCCCCTGCTGCAATTGATCGTCCTCGCGGCGATCGCCGTGTTCCTGATCCTGCGTCTGCGCGGCGTTCTTGGTACCCGTGACGGATTCGAGGCGCCGCGCGTCCCGGAAGAACCGCCTCAGCGCCGCCGCTTCGACGTGATCGACGGCACGGCCGAGGCGGTCGACAGCGACATCGCCGACCATGCGCCGCCGGGCAGCCCCGCGGCCAAGGCCTTGGCCGAGATGAAGCGGGTCGATCCCGATTTTGCCGTAGGTCCGTTCCTGTCAGGCGCCAAATCCGCCTATGAGATGATTCTGATGGCCTTTGAACGCGGCGATCTGTCCGAAGTGCGCAGCTTTCTGGCCCCGCAGGTCGCCGAAGCCTTCGAATTCGTGATCGAGGATCGAAAGGCGCGCGGGCTGACCACCCAGGCACAGTTTCTTGGCACCCGCGAAACCGCGCTGGCCGAGGCCGGGTTCACCCCGTCCACCGGCATGGCCGAACTTTCCGTCCGCTTCCTGGGCGAAATGATCGTCGCCACCCGCGACGCGCAGGGCAACGTGGTCGAGGGCGATCCCAAAGCCGCGCGCAAGCAGCGCGATACCTGGACCTTTGCCCGCCGCATGGGTCAGGACGACCCGAACTGGCAGCTTGTCGCCACGGCCTGAACCATGGCGCGACGACGGGGACTTTCGGCCGAGGACAAGGCCCTGTGGTCCCGCATCGCTGCAACAGCCGTGCCGCTGCATCCGTCGCGCAAACAGGCCGAGCCGCCCCCGGCACCCCAACCCCTGAAAAAACCGCCGGTCGCACCGGATCCGGCGCCGCTGCTGCCGCCTTCTGGCTTGCGGCCGGGGTCCTCGTCTGGCAGCGGCTCGACCCGGTTCGATCTGTCACCGGCCCCACGAGAGGCGCTGCATCTTCAGCCGCTGCGCATGGATCACAAGACCCATCGCCAGATGGCCCGCGGCAAGCTGGCCCCCGAGGCGCGGATCGACCTGCACGGTATGACGCTGGCCACAGCACAGCCGGTGCTGACCCGTTTCATCCTGCAATCCAAGGCCGAGGGGCGGCGGCTGGTGCTGGTCATCACCGGCAAGGGACGCGAGGGCGGCCCCGAAACGCCGCTTCCGGTGCGCCCCGGCGCCCTGCGGCACAACGTGCCGCATTGGCTGCACATGCCGCCGCTGAGTGCTGCCGTCCTGCAAGTGCGCCCGGCGCATCGCCGTCATGGCGGCGAGGGCGCGTATTACGTCTATCTGCGCCGCTAGAACGCGGGCGAGATCACGATCTGCGCCGCGCGCTCGGCATGAAGCGCCGCGCGCGTCAGCGGGCCGACCCCACCCCCCACGTCCGAAGAAAACACGCTGTTCAGTTCCTGGGCCTGTGACAGGATACGCAACAGCGTGGGCGAGGTCGCCACGTTGAAATGCCCGGTCCCGGTCGAAAAGGCCCCCACATCGACCAGCATCACCGGCAGGTCCGCCACCAGATTGGCATCGGTCACACTGCCCAGCCGCACCGGCTCGGCTGCGATCAGCGCCGACAGATTCAGTGCCCGGTCCCGTCCCGAGGTGAATATCACAAAGGGTTGCGGCAGCTTGCCGATGGCGTGGGCTTGCGTGCGAAACACATCCACGTCGATATCCGGCGACAGCAGCACCACCCCGCCGATGCGGTCCAATGTGTCGTGCTTGCCGGCTATGGCCATCTGGCGCAGGCTCTCCATCAGCAGCAGCGCGCCCATGGAATGCGCGACCAGAATCGCCTTGCCGCCGCTAGCCTCGGTGGCGATCTCGATGCTGCGTTCAAGCCCGTTGCGTGAAAACAGCACGCTGTCCCGATCCGCCGCATAGGCAAGCGGCTGGCCACGCGAAGGCCAGGCGAAGTGCACCGGCACGCCCGGCAGGCTCAGGTCGTGCTTGATCTGGGCAAAGCGATACAGCCCCTCGGCAAAGGTATTGTTATAGCCATGCACGAACAGCACGATATCGCGGTCTCCCACAGGGCGCGCAGCAATGGCGTGACGCAAATCGGCCCGAAGATCAGCGGGCCGGGCAAAGCGCGCATATTCCGAGACCAGGAAGTCCCGTTGCGGATCGGCCTTCGCCCCTTTTTTGGGAAAAGTGATCGAGCCGGGCTTCCGCTCTGGCGGAATCGAAACATCGACCCGGCCAAAGCTCACCCCCTCCTGCCGGCGGCCGTCGGGGGTGCGATTGGTGGCGACATAGATGCGTTCGACATGGCCCACCCGCGCCGCCTCGGGGGCGATGGTGATTTCGCCGCGCGGCGCGCAGGCCGCAAGCAACAGAAATAGCGAAACAAGGATCCGCCCCGGCATTGTCCCCCGCCTTATGACTTGCGGGGGACAATGCCATTCCCTTGCGCGGCGGAAAAGCCCCTAGCCGTAATTCGCCTTGGGCCCCGCGAACCACCAGATGATCAGCCCCACGACCGGCAGGATCACCACCAGCGCAATCCACATCAGCTTGGTGGTCATCGTTTCATTCGTGTTGATGATCGAGGCGATTGCCCAGACATCCAGCGCGAAGATGATGATGCCAAAGAGATATCCCATATATGTCCCCGTCCTTGAGCTATGGGACAACGGCGGGCAAGCGCCAGGGTTCCTTACAGGACATAGCGCGACAGGTCGGTCGAACGCGAAAGATCTCCCAGATGCTTCTCGACGAAAGCGGCATCCACCACCACCGTCTCGCCCGAGCGGTCGGGCGCGGTAAAGGAAAGCTCCTCGAACACCCGCTCCATCACGGTATAAAGCCGCCGCGCGCCGATATTCTCGACCGAACCGTTCACCTCCGCCGCGATGCGCGCCAGCGCCCGGATCCCGTCCTCGGTAAACTGGACAGTCACGCCTTCGGTCGCCATCAGCGCGGTATATTGCCGGGTCAGGGCGTTGTCGGTCTCGGTCAGGATGCGGATGAAGTCGTCTTCGGTCAACGCGCGCAACTCGACCCGGATCGGCAGCCGGCCCTGAAGCTCGGGCAGCAGGTCCGAGGGTTTGGCGATATGGAACGCGCCACTGGCGATGAACAGGATATGATCCGTTTTCACCGGCCCGTATTTCGTGGAAACGGTCGTGCCCTCGATCAGCGGCAGCAAATCGCGCTGCACCCCTTCGCGGCTGACGTCGCCGCCGCGGGCATCGGTGCGCGCCGCCACCTTGTCGATCTCGTCGATAAAGACGATGCCGTTTTCCTGCACCGCCTCCAGAGCGGCGGCCTTGACGGCGTCATCGTCAAGAAGCTTGTCGGCCTCTTCCGCGATCAGCATCTCATAGCTTTCCGCGACCGAGACCTTGCGCCGCACCCGGCGGCCGCCAAATGCCTTCATAAGCCCCGACAGATCCATCATGCCACCCATGGCGCCGGGCTGGCCGGGGATTTCCATCATGCCAAGGGGGTTGGAGTTGTCCTGCACTTCCAGCTCGATCACGGTGTCGTCCAACTCGCCGCGCTTGAGCTTGTCGCGGAACATGTCACGGGTCTGCTCGCGGGCATTCTCGCCGGCCAGCGCGGCAACCACGCGCTCCTCGGCGGATTTGTGGGCGCGGGCCTTGACCTCCTCGCGCATCCGCTCGCGGGTCTCGATGATCGCGGCATCTGTCAGGTCCCGGATGATCTGTTCGACATCACGACCGACATAGCCGACCTCGGTGAACTTGGTGGCCTCGACCTTCAGAAAGGGCGCGCGGGCCAGTTTTGCCAGACGTCGGCTGATTTCGGTCTTGCCCACTCCTGTAGGGCCGATCATCAGGATGTTCTTGGGATAAACTTCATCGCGCAGATCGTCGCCCAGCTGCCGGCGGCGCCAACGGTTGCGCAGCGCCACGGACACGGCACGCTTGGCGTCCCTTTGCCCGATGATAAAACGATCCAGCTCGGACACGATTTCGCGCGGGGTCAGGTCGGACATTCAAGGCTCCTGTCTCATTCCGGCATCACTTAAAGGCGGGCGAGGGGCGTTTCAACCAAGCCCATGGCTCCGCGGCCACAAACCACCCCGGAACCAATATTTTTCCAAAGGCCAAGACCAACCCAGACAACCGCAAAGGCGCGCGCGCACCCTTCGCCTTCTTCGTTGTGAAAATACCCCGGGGGACGTCCTGCAAGCCCCCCCGGGGCATGCAGGACGGGGGGGCAGCGCCCCCCTTATCCCAGAACCTCGACGGTCAGATTGCCGTTGGTATAGACACAAATGTCAGCAGCGATCGCCATGGCCTTGCGCGCTACGGCCTCTGCATCCAGTTCGCTTTCCATCAGCCCGCGCGCAGCGGCAAGGGCGAAATTGCCGCCCGAGCCGATGGCGGCCACGTCATGCTCGGGCTCCAGAACGTCGCCGGCGCCTGTCACTACGAAAATATCCTTGCCGTCGGTCACGATCAGCATCGCCTCAAGATTGCGCAGGTATTTATCCATGCGCCAATCCTTGGCCAGATCGACGCAGGCGCGCGCCAATTGACCCGGCGCGGCTTCCAGCTTTTTCTCCAGCCGCTCAAGCAGGGTAAAGGCGTCCGCCGTCGAACCGGCAAACCCCACCACGATGTCATGTCCTCCGGGCACCAGCCGGCGCACCTTGCGGGCCGTACCCTTCATCACCGTCTGACCGACGCTGACCTGGCCGTCGCCGGCGACGACCACCTTGCCGCCGCGCCGCACGGCCAGAATGGTGGTGCCGTGCCAGCCGGGAAATTTGTCTTCGGACATGCGTCTCTCCGATTCCAGTCTCGCTGCGTCAGATATGGGCCGGGCAGAGGTTTCGCAACCCGCCCCCTTCCGCAGGGCCGCGCTGCCCGCTAGCCTTCGGGCCATGAAGCATGCCGCCCCTCGCACCCCCATCCTGCGTATCTATCTGGAGGGTCCGATGCTGGAAACCGCCCGGACGGGCAGCTTCAACTTCATGAACGTGCTGCGCCAGACGGTCGAGGGCGTGGGCTGGCAGGTCGAATGGCACCGCACCGGCCGTCTGGCCCGCATGACCGCACCACTGCGGGGCGGTTACGCGTTGTTTCATAAGGAGACGCCGACCCATGCCCGCGCGCTGACCTTTCGCCGCGCCTATTACTATCCCTTCTGGCAGATCGAGCCGCTGTCGCAGCGCTGGCAATTCGAGGTCGCGCAAAGCGCTTACGACCCCCACTCGATCGACCCGCAAGCGGCGCGTGATTTCGCCGATCGGCTGCGCGCCCGTATCCTGCCCGGTCCCCAGCCCCTGCGCGGCGACGCGATTTTCGTGCCGCTGCAGGGACAAATTCGCCGCCACCGTTCGTTCCAGAGCATGAGCCCGGTCAGGATGCTGGCCGAGGTCGCCGCAACCGGCCACCCCACAGTCGCCACGCTGCACCCACGGGAAACCTATGACGCCGCCGATCATGCAGCGCTGGCCGGGCTGGCGGCGCGCTATCCCAACCTGCAAATTGGCGGCGATACCATGCAACTGCTCCGAGATTGCGCCTTCGTTGCAACGCAAAACAGCGCGGTGGCCTTCGACGGCTACCTTCTGGGCAAGCCGGCGGTGCTGTTCGGGCAGATCGACTTTCACCATATCGGGTTGAAGGTCGCCGAACTGGGTGCGGCCGAGGCACTGGCGCGGGCCGAAACCCATTTCCCGGATTTCGACCGCTATCTGTTCTGGTTTCTTCAGGAAAAGGCCATCAATGCCACGCGACCCGATGCGGGGGCGCGGATCATCAGGGCGATGCGCCGGGGCGGCTGGCCGATCCAAACCGCCCCCGACGCTTAGGATCAGATGGATTCTTCGATCCAGGCCTTCAGCGCCGCCTTGGGCGCAGCGCCGATCTTGTTCGACACCACCTGACCGTCCTTGAACAAGAACAGCGCCGGGATGCCGCGCACGCCAAGGGCGGCCGGGCTTTCAGGGTTTTCGTCCACGTTGATCTTCACGATCTTGACGCGACCCTCGTATTCGACGGCCAGCTCTTCCAGCGAAGGACCGATCTGACGGCAGGGTCCGCACCATTCGGCCCAGAAATCGACCACGACGGGGGTCGGGGACTGACGGACTTCGCTATCGAATTCGGCGTCGGAAACGGCTTGGGTGTTGGCCATGGAACTCTCCTGCAATGTGCCGGCTGGCACCGGCGGGGCATCTGCGTCAACAGCTAGGCACCGCGACCGTTGGGGTCAAGGCCCGCCATGACCCGATCCAACAGGTCATCAGGCAGCGCCATCATGCTGCGCGCCGCGGTCCAAAGCACCGCGACCTCGACCGGCTCACCGGGCCAGATCAGCCGCAGCGCCGCGCGATAGGCCGCCATCTGCCGCAAAATCCCCAGCGGAACAGCAGCGGGGGCATCAGGCACCTCGCGGTTGGATTTGTAATCCACCGCCAGAATGCGCCCCGGCCCGACCACCAGCCGGTCCACCGTCCCCGACAAGATCCCGATGCCGGGGATCGGCGCGGCCAGAGCAACCTCGGCCAACACCTCAGCGCCTTCGGGCAAAGCGAATATCTCGGCCAGATCGGGGGCTTCGATCACCGCATGCGCCTCGGCCAGCAGCGCGGCCAACTCATCGGGGGCGGGCATACCGCCTTCGGCATCGGCCAGCACATCGCGGGCAAGATCCGGCCAGTCGGCAGGATCGCGGCCCGGCAAATGTTCCAGCAGCAGATGCAACCGGGTGCCGAACAGCATCGCCGCCTCAGCATCGCCTTCACCCATCGCACCGATCACCTTGGCGCCGCCCAAAGCCGTGGCCGCGACAGGACGCACCTTCTCCGGCGCGGGGGGCGGGGGCGCACGCAGCCAGTCCGGCTCGGCCAAGGCAGGCTTTGCCATCCGCATCGTATCCGGCGCGGTTGCTGGCCAGACGCCAAATTCCAGCCGTCGGATGTCGCCGCCCCAAGGCCCGGGCAAAAGCGTCTGGGTCAGGTCCGAGCGTCCCATGCCCGCCTCGACCATCGCATGCCAGCTATCCTCGCCCTCGCCGGTTTCACCCGCCGCGGCGACGATCAACCAGCTTTCGGCCCGCGTCAGGCCGACATAGAGCAGCCGCTTGCGTTCCTGTAGCTGCCGTTCGGTCTGGTCTGCGGCCAGTTCCTCGACCGGGTCGGGCCGCTCGCCCTTTTTGCCGCGCCACAGCGCCATGCCGCCCGGGCCGGGCAGCACCTGCCCCTCGCGAGGCGGCTTGCGCTTGGCGGTGTCGGGCATGATGACGATGGGGCTTTCCAGACCCTTGGAGCCATGCACGGTCATCACCCGGATCAGCCCCTCGCCATGTTCGCCGGGGCTGCCCGGCTGGCGACGAACCTCGACATCGTCGCCGGTCAGCCAGACAAGGAAACCGGTCAGCGAAGGGGTTTCCGAGCTTTCATAGCTCAACGCCTGCGACAACAACTCGTCGATGCCATCCTCGGCTTCGGGACCAAGCCGGGCGACCAGGCGTTCGCGCCCGCCATGCCGGATCAGCAGGCGCTGGATCAGGTCATAGGGGCGCATGAAGCCGGTCTGGCCCATCAGGTCGGCCAGCAACTCGACCGCGTGGCGATGGGACGATTCACGCAGCCGTCGCCACAGGTATTCGCCGCGCCGACGACCGGAGGCGAGGCGGAAAAGCTCCTCCTCGCTTAGCCCGAACAGCGGCGAGCGCAGCGCCGAGGCAAGCGACAGATCGTCCTCGGGGGTGGCCAGAACCGACAGCACGGCGCGGATATCGCGCACGGCCATCTCTCCAGCCAGTTTCAGGCGGTCGGCGCCCGCAACGGGCAGGTTCGCAGCCTTCAATGCGGCGATGATCTCGGCAAAAAGTTCCGACCGGCGCTGGACAAGGATCAACACGTCGCCGGCGCGGATCTTGCGCACCTTGCCGGTCTTGGCGTCAAAGATCGGCTGGCTCAGCATCCGCCCGATGGCCTCGGCAATGGCGCGGGCAAGCTGGACGGTTTCCGAGTTCTCGGCAGGCTGATCCACCGGATCGGTCCAGTCGCCCGGCTCGGGCTTGTCGGGCTTTGGGATCGCGGGCCACAGATCGACGCGGCCGGGCATCTCGGCGCGAAAGGCGCGATGCTGCGGCGGATCGCCAAGACCACGCGCCGCATCGCCGGCAAAGACCTGATCGACCAGCGTCAGGATCACGGTCGAGCTGCGAAACGAATGCCGCAACTCCAGCACCTGCATCGGCTCTTGCACCGCCTGGAAGGCGGCGGCGAAACCGGCCCGGCGGGCCTCGAACACGGCGATGTCGGCACCCTGGAAGGAATAGATCGACTGCTTGGGGTCGCCCACGACAAACAGGCTGCGCGCATTCGTCCGCGCCCCTTGCCCAGAGGTGAACTCGTCGGTCAACCGTTCGATCACCTGCCATTGGGCGGGGCTGGTGTCCTGTGCCTCATCGACCAATATGTGGTCGATGCCACCATCCAGACGGAACAGCACCCATTGCGCCATGCTGTTTTCCGACAAAAGCCGCGCGGTCCGGTCGATCAGATCGTCGAAATCCAGAAATCCATGCGCCGCCTTTTGCGCACGGTAGCGGTTCAGGAAACCATGGCCGAACCGATGCAGCGCCAGCGTCCTTTCGGCATGCGACAGCGCGAGGCGACGGGGGCGCGCCGCCCCGACCCGCTCCATCAGGATGCCGAGGTCGTCCAGCAGGTCCGCGCAAGGACCGCTGCGCAGCGCCTTGGCCGGGAAGCTGTCGTATTTCGCGGTAAATGGCGCCTTCGCGCTGGCCCCAGTCAGCAGGACGGATTCAAGGATCGCAAGTTCCGCCAGTCCCGGCTGCGCCCAGTTGCCGGGGGCAAGCCTTGCCGCCGCCTTCTGATCGTTCGTCCCGCTTTTCAGCAGGTGCGGGATCAGCGCCGGAATGACGCCCGCGCCATCGGCAAAACATTCGGCCAAGAGCGCCTGCATATCCCCGCCCGGCGCCAGACCGCAGGCGGTCCACAGCGCGTCCCGGTCCGCGGGGGCCTCGAACCCCCGCAGACCGGCCAGGAAAGCGTCGAGGTTTTCGCCCGAATGCAGCGCCAGCAGGTCTTCCAGCTCGGGCGCTTGGTCGCGGGCCATTTCCTCGATGATCTCGGCGCGGATCAGCGCGGCGCTGCGGTCGTCAAGTTCGGTAAAGCCATGCGGGACGCCGGCCTCGATCGGGAAACGACGCAGGACGCCGGCGCAAAAGCTGTGGATGGTCTGGACCTTGAGACCGCCCGGCGTCTCGATGGCGCGTGCGAAAAGCCGGCGCGCGGCGGGCAGGTCGGGCGCACCCGCCTCGCCCAGCCGCGCCAGTTCCGCGCGCAGTTCGGGCTCGGGCAGCATGGCCCATTTGCCCAACCGCGCCAGCAGGCGGTTCTGCATCTCGGTCGCAGCCGCCTTGGTATAGGTCAGGCACAGGATACGCTCGGGCGCGATTCCGGCCAGCAGAAGCCGCGCCACCCGGTCTGTCAGCACCCGCGTCTTGCCCGAGCCGGCATTGGCCGTCAGCCAGGTCGAGCGATGCGGGTCGGCCGCCCGCACCTGCGCAAGGGTGGCCTCATCCATCATCGCCGAACCTCTGCGTTTGCGGAAGCTGGGTCGTGTCCCATTCGCCATGCCGCGACAGGTGATCATAGTCGCTGGCGTGGTCGGAACGCTCCATGGCCAGCCGGGCGGTAAAACCGCGCTCGCCGGACAGGTAACGCCGGATCAGCGCGACAAAACCCGCCCAGGTCTGCTCGGCAAAGCCGGGGCCAAATTCGCGGGTCTCGGTCCGACCCTCGCCGCCAAGCTGGATATAGCTGATACCATCGACATCCGCAGGTCCCAGCGCCTTGAAGGCCCCCTGCCGGACCATCGCCGCCTCCAGAGGCAGTTGCTTGTCGAAATGGGCGATCTGCTTGTCGGTCGGCGGCTTGCCGGATTTGTAGTCATAGACATGCACCCGGCCGTCCTCCAGCCGGTCCAGCCGGTCGGGCCGGGCGATCAGGCGGAAATCGACGCCGGGGATACCCAATTCGCCATATTCCTCGACCACGGTGGGACGCCCGCGCGCCAGCCTTGCGGCTTCGTCCGCCATCAGCCGGTCGGCCACGCCGGCGATGCGGGCACGCCAGAACAGCCGCGCCGAGGGCCACGGCACCGCGGCGGCAAGCACCTCATCCGTGATGGCCAGCAACCGCGCCTTCATCGCCGCCGGTGTCTCGGGCAGGTCGGGAAGGCCGCGCAGGAAACGGTCCATGATGTCGTGCAGCACATTGCCGCGCCCCGCCGCGTCCGGCTCGGGACGCAGAGGGTCCAGTGCGCGCAGCCCCAGAACCCGGCGGGCATAGATGGCATAGGGATCGCGGATCAGCGTCTTGACCTCGGTCACCGAAAGCTCGCGCAGCGCGGGCGGCGGCGGGATGGGCGAGGGACGCGGCGCGGGCGCCAGCCGCAGACGCGGACGGGCCTGCAATTCGGCCAGATCCAGCCAGTATCGACCACGGCGGCGCATCTCGGCCAGCGCCTGCGGCCCATGTTGATCGGGCAGGCCGCCCAGCAGGTTCACCAGACGGTTCAACCAGCGCGAGGGGATGGTCTCGGCCTCGGCATCGCGGCGGGCGCGGGTCAGCACCACCTGCTTTGCACCCACGGCCTGCTGGAAGTCATGCGCGGCCAGACCCACGCGGCGCTCGGGCAGGGTCAGGCCCGCCGCCAGCCGCATCGGGCGCGACAGCCACGGATCGGGCGGCAGCGCCTGCGGCCAGCCGCCCTCATTCAAACCGGCAAGGATCACCAGACCGGCATCGTCTCCGACAGCTTCGGTGCGCGCCTCGCGCGGGCCACGAAACCGGACCAGAGGATGCGCGGCCACATCCTGCCGCACCGCCTGACCCTGCAATTCGTCATACAGCAGGTCGCAGAACTCGCCCGGGCGCAGGTCATGGCCCAGCGAGGCATGCGCGGCAAGGTGGTCGAGCACCGCCCGTGCCAACCCGCCCGAAGCCTTGGCCCAAAGCTCCGAGACATCGGCACTGCCACCGGGACCGGCGGCCAGATCCTCGGCCAAGGCGCGCAATTCGCGCAGGCGATCGGTCAAGGGGCGCGGCGCGCGATCCTGCGCCAAGGGCACGATACGATCCAGCAGCAAGGCCAGCCACAGCGCCCATGGCTTGCTGTCAGCATTCCCCCTTTCCGCCCATTCCCGCAGTGCGGCCCCATCGGGAAAGGCGGGGCCATGCCGGCGCAGATGCAGTTCCAGATCACGGCTGTAGCGGTTGTGTTCGCGCCGGAAATCGGCGCCCAGCCCGGTCGCGGTGACAGGATGCTTGAGCAGCACCAGCAGCCCGTCCAGCATCATCTCGGACCCGAACAGGTCCGCGACATGGCGCAGGAACAGGCCCGGCGCGGTCAGCGGCAGCGGCTGGCCGGCAGAATCGTCGGGGATAACAGCCCAGCGGTCCAGCGCCGACTGCACCCGACGGGTCAGCATACGGTCGGCGGCGATCAGCGTGACCGGCTGGCCGCGCTCGACTGCCTCGCGAATGATAAGCGCGACGGCCTCGGCCTCTTCGCCCGGCTGCTCGGCCTCGATCAGGGTAAGGGCTTGGGTCGCGGGGATCAGCGGGCCAAGGCGCGGGCCCTCTTCGATCCATTGATCGGTAACCGGTGCGGGACGCAGCGCCAGTGAAATCAGCCGGTTGCGCGCCGGGTCCGGGGCCGTGCCGGGCAACCATTCCGGCGGCATGCCGAATTCCGCGACCAAGGGGGCATAGCGTGCCTGCGGGTGATCCTCGGACCGGGCATCAAGCCCCTCCCAGATCTCCGGCGGCTGGTCCGGGTCAAAGCCCGGCAGCACCACCGCCCCCATCGGCAGCCGGGCAACGGCACGCATGAAATCCCGCGTCGCACCATGCGAGCCGGTCGAGCCGGCGACAACCACCGGCCCCTGCGGCAGCCCCTCGCCCCTGGCCCATGCCCCGGCCAGGGCCTCGGCGGCGGCGCGCTGGCGGGCTTCGCGGTCCTGGGGCGGGTCCGACAGGTAATAGCCGGCGGCGATCTTCAGGAAGGCCAGCGCCCGGCCCCAGTGCTGAGCATGTTCGCTGGCGTCGATACGCTCCAACGCCTGCGCATCCAGACCTTCAAGCTGCATCTCGGCCATCAGCGCCGCCAGCGAGGCGGCGAGTTCCGGCACCGATTGCCCCTGTGCCAGATCGGGCTGGGCCCGCAGCGCGGCGTCGATCAACCGGCCCAGTTCCAGCCGGCGGGCCAAAGGGGCCGTGGCCGCGCCGCCGCCCAGATCCGCGATCAGGCGAAGCTGCGGCAAAAGCAGCGGTCCGCGCCGGATAAAGGCCTGACGCAACGCCATCAGCGACTGCCCCGAGTTGGCATAGACCGTCACCCGCGCCATGTCCTGCGGCGGCCGATGGCGCATGCGCAGGATCAGCCCTTGGGCAAAGGCCCCGGCAAAATCCGCACCACTGGGCAGGGCAAAGAGACCGTTTTGCCAGTCAGGCATCGAGCAGGCTTTCGGCCAGCGCAATGCAGTCGGGACGGCCGACATCGCACCATTCGCCGGGGTATATCAGCCCATGGGCACCGCCCGCGGCGATCATCAGGTCCCAAAGCCGGTTGAGCGAGAACACATCCTCGGCAACCCCCGCCAGCCGATCAGGCCGGACAATCTGCGCGCCGCCATAGACAAGATCGCCCCGACGGATCAGCCGGCCGGCCGGATCAAGGCTGAAATCCCCGCCGCCCTGCCGGCCGTGGGTGTGGTCCAGAGGCACAAGCATCAAAAGCGCTTCCATGTCCTCGCGCCAGTTATCCATCAGCGCGCGGATCGGGTTCGGACCGTGCCAGACGACATCCGGGTTCATTGTGATCACGGGGCCGGGTCCCAGCAGCGGCAGCGCCTTGCGCAAACCGCCCCCGGTTTCCAGCAACAGGTCGGATTCGTCGGAAATGACGATGTTCCGCCCGGAAACGTGATCACGGATCTGATCGCCAAGGTGGTGGATGTTCAGCGCCACCCGTCCGACTCCGGCCTGTTGCCCCAGCGCCAGCGCGCGATCCAGCAGCGTCTGGCCGCCGACCTCGATCAGCGGCTTGGGCGTTACATCCGTCAAAGGTGCCATGCGGGTGCCCTTGCCCGCGGCAAAGATCATCAGGGGCAGGCTCATCCGGCAATGCCCTCGATCACCTCGGGCGTGGGGGCGGGAATGCCCTCCAGCGCAAGTGCCAGCGGGGCCAGCGCCGGATGCGCCAGATCTCGCTGAAGCGCCGCCCAGACGCGGGGCATCATGGCCAGATAGCGCCGCTTGCCCTCGCGCTGCGCCAAGCGGGTAAAGATGCCCATGATGCGCAGGTTGCGCTGCGCGCCCAGCAGCGCATAGGCGGCGCGGAAATGCGCCTCATCAACGCCGGTCGCGGCGATATAGCGGGCGATCTGCGCCTCTTCGATTTGGGGCGCGACATCGCGGCGCGCATCCTGTAGCGCCGAGACCAGATCATAGGCCGGATGCACCGCCACTGCGTCCTGAAAGTCCAGCAGGCCAAGCGGCGCATCGTCCCGCCAGACCAGATTCTCGGCGTGGAAATCGCGCAGGCCGATCACGGGGGCCATATCGGCGGAAAGTTCGGCGTGCAGGCGCTCGATCACCTCGGCGACCTGCGTGCCCTTGCCGGGCGCACCAGCGGCGGGCGGGTAGTATTCGGCGAAAAGCCCGACCTGATGCGCCAGTTCCGGCCCGTCCAGGCGCAGCACGAAATCCGGCGGCTCATGCCCGTGCAACTGCACCAGCAGATCCGTCATGCGGTCATAGATGCGGGGCGAAAGGTCCGGCTGCGCCTCCAGCACGCGGGCCACCAGATCGTCGCCCAGATCCTCGATCAGCAACAGGCCCTGCGCCTGATCGGTGGCAAGGATTTCAGGCGCATGCAGGTCCAGCGCCCGCAGCCATTGCGTCATGGCAACATAGGGCGCTGTCGTGCCGGGCGAGGCATCCATCAGCACCGCGCTGTGCCCGTCATCCCGGATCAGGCGGAAATAACGCCGCGACGAGGCATCGCCCGCCAGGGGCAGCACCCGCGCAGAGCCCCAGCCCGCACGATGGATCAGCCGGGCGATAGCGGGCAGGCGGGTCATGGCGCCCCAATGCGGCTCGGACCCCGCCAGCGTGATGCGGCGCAAATCGGGCGCATCCGCCAGCGGCTCAAGCCCGACGGTCAGCGGATCGGGCAGAGGATCGCCGTGTTCGGGCCATTCGACCAGAACCACCGCCTCGCGCATCGCCTCGTCCAGACCCAGTTCGGCCAGCTCGTCGGGATGGGACAGGCGATAAAGGTCGGCATGCCAGATTTCGGTTCCCAGCGGGTCGGCATAGGTCTGGACCAGCGTAAAGGTCGGGCTGGGCACTTCTTCGGCAGCCTCGCCCTGACGGGCGCGGATGAAGGCGCGGGCGAAATGAGTCTTGCCCGCGCCGACAGGCCCCTGCAACGCCACCACGTCGCCGGGTTTCAGGACAGCCGCCATGACCCGCGCCAGACAGGCGGTCAACTCGGCATCGGCATCGTCGATCGTCGCAAGCAGTGTCATCTAAGCCAACCTAATGCGGGACGCGGGCCTGTCAAAGCCCCAGAACGTCGGCCATGTCGTATTCCCCCGGTCCCTTGTCCTGTCCCCACAGCGCGGCCCGCAGCGCGCCCCGGGCAAAAATCGCCCGGTCGGTGGCCACATGGCGCAGGATCACCCGCTCGCCCGCCGTGGCGAAGATCACGTCATGCTCGCCGACGATATCCCCGCCGCGGATGGCGCTGAATCCGATGGAGCCCCGTTCGCGGGCGCCCGTGATGCCCTCACGCGCGGGGGTGCGCAGCGCGTCCAGCGGCTGGCCACGACCGTCGGCAGCAGCCTCGCCCAGCATCAGCGCGGTCCCCGAAGGCGCGTCCACCTTGCGGTTGTGATGTGCCTCGACCACCTCGACATCCCAGTCCTCGCCCAGTGCGGCGGCAACCTTGCGGGTCAATCCGACCAGCAGGTTCACGCCAAGGCTCATGTTGCCGGCGCGGATGATCGGCGCATGGCGGGCGGCGGCTTTCAGTTTGTCCAGATCTGCAGGTTCAAGGCCGGTGGTGCCGATCACATGCACGGCACGGGCCTGCGCAGCCAGTTCCGCAAAAGCCACGGTCGCCGCCGGAGTGGTAAAGTCGATCACAGCCTGCGCCTTGGCGATGGCCTCGACCGGATCGTCGGTGACGGTGATTCCCAGGGCAGCGCCGCCCATCGCCTCGCCCAGATCGCGGCCCACCAAGGGGCTGCCCTCGCGCTCGACGGCGCCGACAAGTCGGGCTTGATCTGATGCAAGAACGGTGCGCACCAGCATCTGTCCCATGCGGCCCGACGCACCCGTAATGACGATTCCCGGTTTTTCCATGCTCATTCCCCCGTTTATGGCATGTCTATCCCGTTGCGGCGCGGCCCGCGACCCCCTACATCTGCGCGCATGGCACAGAACCGCTTTCATTCCGGCACAGGCCCCACGCAGCGCCAGCTTCGCGTGGGCGAACTGATCCGCCGCACGCTTTCCGATGTCCTCCTGCGGGGGGATGTCCACGATCCCGACCTGAACCGGCACTCGATCACGGTCGGAGAGGTGCGGACCTCGCCCGACCTGAAGGTCGCGACGGCCTATGTCCTGCCTTTGGGCGGGCAGGGCGCGGAAGAGGCGCTGGCCGCGCTGCGCCGCAACGCGGGCGAGTTGCGCCACCTTGTCTCCAAGGCGATGACGCTGAAATACGCGCCGCAACTGCGCTTCGTGCTGGACGAGACTTTCGACCGCATGGACGACACCCGCCGGCTCTTGTCCGAGGACCGGGTGCGACGCGACGTCGAAGCAGACCCGGAAGACGATGAAGATTGACCTGAAGCGCCGGCTGGGACTGGCCCTTGGCGCGCTGATCGCCATGACCCTGCCCGCCATGGCGGAAATCTGCGAAAAGCGCGATTTCGACGGCAAGGGTTACGTGATCTGCACCCTTTCCGCCCAGCAAGAGCCGGGGCTGAGGCTGTGGCTGAACGGCCCCGACGGCCGGACGCTGGGCGATTTCACCGCGGTCCGGCGCACGCTGGCACCGGACGAGGTCCTGGGCTTTGCCATGAATGCCGGCATGTATCACCCCGATTACACCCCGGTCGGGCTTTACGTCAGCGACGGCGTCGCAAGCCACGATCTGGTCACGGCCGGCGGTGGCGGCAACTTCGGCATGCTGCCGAACGGTGTCTTTTGCACCGGGGGTGTGCGGCCCTATCAGGTCATCGAAAGCCGCGCCTTTGCGCAAACCCGACCGGACTGCCGCATCGCCACGCAATCGGGCCCGATGCTGGTGATCGACGGCGCATTGCATCCGCGCTTTCTGGTGGACAGCGACAGCCGCTATATCAGGAACGGCGTCGGCATCTCGCCAGACGGGCAGACGGCATGGTTCGCGATCTCGGACCGGGCGGTGACATTCCACGAATTCGGCCGGCTGTTCCGCGACGGGCTGGGCGCGCGGGACGCGCTGTATTTCGACGGCTCGATTTCGCGGCTATACGCCCCGGGTCTTGGCCGGGCCGACTTTGGACGGCGGCTGGGGCCAATCATCGGATATGTAGGACAGAAGTAGAATGGCGCGAAAAAAGGGACGCGAAATCCACGGTTGGCTGATCGTGGACAAGCCGGCGGGTATCGGCTCGACCGATGTGGTCAGCAAGGTCCGCTGGGCGTTGGACGCCAAGAAGGCCGGCCATGCCGGAACGCTGGACCCGGACGCGACCGGCGTGCTGGCCGTGGCACTGGGAGAGGCGACCAAGACCGTGCCCATTCTGGCCGAGGCGCTGAAAGCCTATGACTTCACGGTGAACTGGGGGGCCGAGACCACGACCGACGATGCCTCGGGCAATGTCGTGAAAACCAGCGCCACGCGCCCTGAACAGGATGCGATCCGCACCGCCTTGCCGGAATTTATCGGCGATATCATGCAGGTTCCCCCCGCCGTTTCGGCGGTGCGGGTCGACGGCGCACGCGCCTATGATCTGGCGCGCGAAGGCGAGGTGGTCGAACTGGCCGCCCGTCCGCTTTGGGTGGAATCGCTGGAATTGCTGGAGGCAAGGCCCGACAGCGTCGATCTGCGCATGGTCTGCGGCAAGGGCGGTTATGTGCGCAGCATCGCCCGCGATCTTGGCCGCAAGCTGGGCTGCCTTGGCCATGTCGCGCAACTGCGCCGCATCTGGTCAGGCCCGTTCGATGCCGATCAGGGCTTTGCCTTCGACCGCATCGACCGCGCAAATCAGGCCGAGATCGAGGCCGCGCTGCTGCCCCTGCAATCCGCGCTGGCCGACCTGCCCCAGATGCAGGCGACCGAGACCGGCGCCACCCGCATCCTGAACGGCAACCCCGGACAGGTGCTGGGCCACGCCGAATTCGGCGAAGAGGTCTGGGTCAGCCGCAACGGGCGCGCGCTTTGCATCGGCCGCTACATGGGTGGCGAAGTGCAGCCCTCGCGCGTGTTCAACCTTGGCTGACCGGGCTATTACCCGGGTTCGCGTCGCTTTTCCCCTGACATCAGCCCGGCAATCGTGGCGCCTGAAAGCGCCTCGGCTGCATAGGTAAAGGTGCCGGCCGATTTCACCTCTTGCGCGGCCCGCATCAACCCGCCAAGCGCAGCCCGCGCGAAAGAACCGCCGACACTGACCCGGCGCACCCCGGCCTGCGCCAGTTCTGCAACCGAGTAGGTCGGGCCAGCCAAGCCCATGACCACGTTGACAGGCTTGTCCACGGCGGCGCAGACCGTGCGGATCGCCGCGATATCGGGCAATCCCGGCGCGTATAGCACATGCGCCCCTGCGGCGGAAAACGCCTGCAACCGCCTGATCGTGTCATCCAGATCGGGCCGCCCCCAAAGAAAGTTCTCGGCTCGTGCCGTCAGCAGGAAGGGCAGACCCCGGGCCGCCTCTGCTGCGGCCTGAACACGCTCGACCGCTTGGGACAGATCATGGATCGGCGCGGCACCATCACCCGTCGCGTCCTCGATCGACCCGCCGACCAGCCCGATATCGCAAGCCAGCCGGATGGTCTCGGCGCAAGTTTCCGGCTCAGGGCCGAAACCGTCCTCAAGATCCGCCGATACGGGCAGATCGGTGGCTTCGACGATCTCGGCCGCGTTTTCCAGCACCTCGGCACGCCCAAGGCAGGAATCCCGTCTGCCCTTGGAAAAGGCATGGCCGGCGCTGGTCGTCGCCAGCGCCTCGAATCCCAGACTGGCCAGAAGACGGGCAGAACCGGCATCCCAAGGGTTGGGAATGACGAAAGCCCCGTCCCCTTCATGAAGCGCCTTCAGCTTCTTGAACTTGACCCATTGATCCGGCATCGCGCCTCTCCTGCACAGGGGTTTCTGGCGCAGCCTAGCAGGCCGGAACAAATTATGAACAAATTTATTGCCGCATCACTGCGTGAACTGATAGGTGGCGGGCACAAAGCGGAATGACCCCTCGGCCTCGGGTGCGATAAAGCCAAGCGCCGGGAAGGGCATATGATACCCGATAAAGGGGATGCGCTCCTCGGCCAGCCGCGCCAGCACCGCTTGCCGGGTCTGGGCGCCCATTTCCTTGTCGACGTCAAAGCGCACATGCCAGGCCGGGCGCTGCACCGAATAGACGAAATGGTTAAAGCTGTCGCCGGTAAGAAGCAGCCGTTGCCCGTCACTTTCAAGCAGATAGGTGGTGTGACCGGGCGTGTGGCCATAGGCGGGCTCGGCCTTGATGCCCGGCAACACCTCTTCGTCACCTTCAAGGAAACGCGCTTTGTCGATCAGCGGCACGACCTTGCCGGTATAGGCTTCGTTGGGATTGGCGGCCCAATAGTCGTTTTCGGCCTTGGGCACGATCAGTTCGGCATTGGCAAAGACCGGGCTGTCGCCATCCATCAGCCCGCTGATGTGGTCGCCATGCATATGGGTCAGCACGACATGGGTCACGTCTTCGGGCTTTACCCCGGCCTGCGCCATCGAGGCGGCGTTGTTGGCCGGGAACATGCCGGTGTCAAAGAGCACCAGCGCATCCGGGGTCCGAACCAGCGTCAGGGTAAACGACCCGCCTGTGCGGTCCGAGGGAATGAAGTTCTGGGCGCTAAGGCTTTCAAACTCGGCCGGATCGGCGTTCAGGCCGAAGGTCTCGATGGGATTATCGCTCATGCTGCCGCCGCCCAGCAGCGTCGTCACCTCAAAGGCGCCCAGCCGAATGGTATGGGCACGGCCGGTAAAGGCGGGGGCGTCGTCCACAGGTGCGGTCTGGGCATAGGCGGGCAATGCCATGGCGATGGGCAGGGCACCGCCCAGCATCATGGCGCCGCGGCGGGTGATTTCGGTCCTGAACGTCTTCATCGCTGCCTCCTGAGTGGGTGTTCTTTTGGAACCTTACCCAAGGACGGCGGATAGCGGCAGAAAAACCTGCGTGACCGCGCCTAGAAGGGCGCAGGCGCGGCAAAACTTTGCATGACCCCGGTTTCGGGATGCTTCAGACGCAAGCTTTCCGCATGCAGCATCAATCGCGGAAAATCGGCCACCGCACCGCTGGCATAAAGCGGATCGCCCAGAATCGGATGACCAAGCTGGGCCATATGCACGCGCAACTGATGGCTGCGGCCGGTGATCGGCATCAGCCGCACCCGGCTTTCGCTGTCCGATGCCTTGACCACCCGCCAGTCGGTCTGCGCCGGGCGGCCCTGTTCGTGATCGACCTTTTGACGCGGGCGGTTCGGCCAGTCTACGATCAGCGGCAGGTCCACCGTGCCTGTCCGCGGCTCCAGCCGCCCCCAGAGCCGCGCGACATAGGTCTTTTTGGTCCGCCGATCCTGAAACTGGCGGGCCAGATGGCTTTGCGCATGCCGTGTCAGGGCAAAGACCATCACGCCCGAAGTATCCATATCCAGCCGATGCACCAGAAGGACGGTCGGAAACGCGGCGCGCAACCGCTCGATCAGGCAATCGGCCCGCCCCTCGCCGCGGCCGGGAACGGAAAGCAGGCCGGCCGGCTTGTCGACCACCAGAATCTCGTGATCGGCGTGGATCACGCGCGGCTGTTCGGCCGTCGGCTGATAGACAAAGCTCATTTCCAGACCAGCCGTAGCGCAAGCCCCGCAAACATCAGCGCCGCGATGCGGTTGACGATGCCCAGCCGTTTGCCGATCGCCTGGCCGGCAAAGCCTCCGATCAGGCCATAGCCCATGGTGACGAGGGTGCCCGACAGGGTGAACATCAGCCCCAGCCCCAGGAACTGCTGCCAGATCGGACCGTATTCCGGTCGGGTGAATTGCGGCAGAAAGGCCAGCAGGAACAGGACCGGCTTGGGATTGAGCAAGTTCGACAGCGCGCCGCGCCGGACGATGTTCCATGCGCGGCTGGCGGCATGGGCGCGGGAATCGACCTCGCCCGCGTTCCAGCTTTTCCAGGCAAGAAACAGCAGATAGGCTGCGCCCAGATATTTGATCGCCACCAAAGTGCCGGGATGGGCAGCAACCAAAGCACCCAGCCCCACCGTCGCCATCACCACATGACAGATCACGCCCAGACCGACGCCGAAACCGGCCAAAGCACCGGCGCGCGGCCCGTTCTGGATGCCGCAGGCGCTGGCAAAGAACACATCCTGCCCCGGCGCCAGATTCAGCACCAAGGCCCCGGCCATAAAGGCCAGCAGTTGTTGGACCGGAAAATTGCCCAAAGTGTCCCAGATCATCGCGCGCCCCTTTTTCTGTCGCCTAGGGCGGCCAGCGCGCGACGTCAACTATTCGCACGGATCCTGCGGCAGGCCGTCGGCGATCTGGTAGTAATCGCCCTTGTCGGCCACGAAGATGTGGCCCAGCAGGTTCAGCCCGGTCGGGCTGTCGATGGCGCCCGCCGCGACGTCGATGATATCCGAGCCGTCGCGTTGCCAGAACAGCGACGAACCGCATTCCGGGCAGAAACCGCGCCGCGCGATATCCGAGGCGCGATACCATTTCGGCTGGCCCTCGATCTCCAGCGATTTCGGCAGGATCGCAGCCCAGTAATGTCCCGACCAGCGGCGGCATTGCCCGCAATGGCAGGCTTTCAGGTCATTGCTCGCGTCATAACTGCCGCGGAACCGGATCGCGCCGCAAAGACAATGGCCGGTGAAATCAATCGCGTCCGAATGTGGCATCCAGAATCTCCTTCAGACGATCAGCGTCCTCTTGCGTAAAGGCGTCCGGCCGGTCGCTGTCGATATCAAGCACGCCGATCAAGCGGTCGTCCCCGCCAATCACCGGGATCACAAGCTCGGACCGGGTCGAGCTGGCGCAGGCGATATGGCCGGGAAAGGCATCCACATCCGCAACCCGCTGGGTCTGCCGTGTCCGCGCCGCCGCGCCGCAAACGCCGCGGGAAAACGGGATCACCAGACAGCCGTGGCCACCTTGATAGGGGCCGATCTTCAGCGTCGCAGGTTCGGTAACGCGGTAAAAGCCTGTCCAATCGAACCTTTCGTCCGAGTGGTGGATTTCACAGGCAAGCGTCGCCATAAGCGCGACCTCGTCGGTCTCGTCATGGGTCAGGGCACGGATACGGGCGGCAAGGTCGGCATAATCGGGCATGGCGCCAGATTAGCCGGGCGCGTCCGCGCTGTCACCTGCGGTATCTTTCAGCCCGCCACCCGCCAATAGCTGTTCGGCGTATGCACCAGCGGCAACAGGGCAAAACCCGCCGCGACAAGGCAGAAAAGCGCCGTCGGCACCGACCCCACGCCAATCCCCGCCAGCATGGCAAGATGGCAGGACAAAAAGATAGCGCATCCGGTCACAAGTGCCGTCCATCCCTCGCAACGCGACAGCCACCCCATGACACCGCCCATAGCCGCAAGTGCCAGCACCGCCCAAGAGAAGGGGCCGAAGACCCCGGCCAAGAGGGCGTGGTCATTGCCCGCAGTCGCACCCATCAAATGGACCGAGCAGCCACGCAAATATCCTGCCGTGACGGCAAAGGACAAACCGCACAGGATTGAAAGGATGCGCATGAAAGAGATCACCAACTGATACTAATTGAACAAATTGCAGCTTGATCGCCCAGAAGTTGAGCCGCCTCAACTGTCAAAGCCGGTTTCGGCGGAATTCCGCCTATGAAAGATCGGTCATGATTTGCGGCAGATCCTGTCGTAGCCGGTGCAAGCCGCCGGGCCGCCAACCCAGTGCCTGCAACCGCGCGCAAATCGGGTGGCGTAACGCCGTGGCATCGGCGGGCAGGGGCAGGGGTGTCGTGCAACCAGTCAGGCGGGCGACCTCGGCCAGAAGCTGGTGACGGTCCAGCACGAGATCGCTGACATTATAGCTGCCCGCCATGGCCGGATCACCCAAGACCAGCAGCGTGGCTTGGGCAAGATCGGCTCCATGCACCTCGGTCGCAACGCGCGGGGCTGGCGTGATGCCGCGCAGGAAATCCGCGATCAACCCGGCCCAT
The DNA here is from genome assembly GCF_016919705.1 of Paracoccus methylovorus. Classification (NCBI taxonomy): domain Bacteria; kingdom Pseudomonadati; phylum Pseudomonadota; class Alphaproteobacteria; order Rhodobacterales; family Paracoccaceae; genus Paracoccus; species Paracoccus methylovorus. Next base: position 949 of record NZ_CP070368.1, on the reverse strand, counting down.
TTCTGCGGTGCCCCGGGACCATAAACTCCGGTCGGGCGCAGGCTGGCCGTCAGGAAATCCGGCCCCGCCATCTGCGCTAGTGCGCTCTCGGCATCGGCCTTGACCTGTCCGTAAAGGTTTGTCGGCGCAGGCGAAAGTTCGTCTGGCAGCGTCGCACCTTCTGGATGACCGTCATGCACGGCCCGCGAAGACAGGAAAAGCACCCGCCCGACACCATCGCGCCGCGCGGCCCTGAACAGCAAAAGCGAGCCGTCCAGATTGGCGCGGACAAAGCCCAGCGGATCGTCGCCCTCACCCCCGCGATACTGGCCCGGGGCATGCTGAAAGGCGGCGTGGATCAGCGCATCGCAACCTTGCAGATCGGGCGTGTCGCCCAGACGCCAGCCGGGCAGAGTGGAGACATCATGCCCCGCCGCAATCGCAGCGCGGCATATCCAGCGCCCGACAAGGCCAGAGGCGCCCGTCAACGCGATCTTCATGCCGCACCGGGCGGGGGCGGCAGGTCGCGCGGATCGGGCACCGGACCATCGCCGGCATGGGCCCGCCACAGCTCGATCAGCGGGCCAAGCTGTTCGGCCTTGGCATGGTCCTGCCAGGGCTTTTCATATTGATAATGCAAAACCCGGATGTCCTGCCAACGCCATAGCTGCGGCAGGTTGATCCAGACATATTGCAGCATATTGTCGAATACCGGCAGGCCATGCCAGTTGGGAAACCACGTCTCTAGAAAAGTCTGATCGGTGCGGCGCCAGAATTGGCCGGGCTGGTCAAGACGGGCCAGCATCGCCGCAAATGTCGCCTGCGAGGGCCGGGCGGTGAACACCCCCGAATTCAGGCGGTGAAAATCGGCCAGGCTTTCGTAGACATTGGGCGCGGCCGAAAATTCGGGATAATCGAACAGCCTGTCGATGTTTTGCAGCACCAGTGCGTCGGCGTCGATGAATACCAC